>NZ_JAGIOS010000001.1:2770000-3370000 GCF_017876815.1 Sinorhizobium meliloti
TCCGAGGACGCCCCGTCCGGCGAGGAAAGCCGAGACGGTATCGGCAAAATGCGCGAGCGCCATGTCGCCGCAGGCGTGCCCATACTGATCGTTGATTTGTTTGAAGAAATCGAGGTCGAGCAGCAGGAAGGCAGCCGGCTCCTGGCGTGCCACGCACTCGGCGAAGATCCGCTCGCCCTCTTCCATGAGCGTCCCGCGTGACAGCGCACCGGTCAAGCCGTCGCGTGCGATCATGGCCCTCAATCCGGCGATGACCCGGGCCTGCATCGTGAGGATCATGGCCAGGAAGAGGAGGGGAAGGCACAGCACCCGCATGGTGACGAGCAGGAAATCGAACAGGCTCGAAGCGGGCGAGCCCGCCGGTCCCGGCAAGACGTGCGCCGATGGGCCGAGGGCATGGGCAAGGGCGGTGAAAACCACGGCGGCGGAGCCGACGACAACGACCTGGATCGCCGGCTTTTCGCCCGGCCAGCGGTCGGCTGCGGCCAGACCAAGGACGAGAAGTAGAGCTGCGACAACGCCCGCAACGACGATCATGCCGGCGGCCGGGCTGTCGTGGCCGCCGAGAGCGATGATGAAGCCGAGCACGCCGCTCGAGAACGCGAGCACCAGACAAAGCGAGGCCGGAATCGACAATGCGAGGAACCGGCGGAGGCCCTGGAGGACGAAAAACAGGGAAACGGCGAGACCCGCATAGCCGAACATTGCGGCGACCGGCGCCTGCAACGCCGCCGCAACCGTCAAGGCGCCTGCCGACGCTGCCGAGAGTGCGCAACTGGCGGAGAACTCCCGAACACCGGCAACCGGCCGCAGAGAAAGGAGAACGGGTAGCATGGCAAGAAGTGCGATGACCGGTATGGCGGAGAGAAAGCTCATTTCGAAACGGCCTGTCGTGCTAAAATAAAGTGCGGCTTGCGTTTCAGCCATTATGCGAGGCCATTGGTAACGATGGCGCATTAACGAAAGCTGGCGAAATTCGCTGCAATTTGAGCGATCACTCTCTCCATAGTTGTGGCGATCGGTCGCAGAGCTTTTCAGGGAGCGGTGTCATGGCCCAGGAAGGCATATCCTTTGCAGACATACCCTTTGCAGACAGGGCCGATGCGGGTCGAAGGCTTGCTCGCGTCATCGAAGCGCATCTCACCGAGAAAGCGGACTTCGCCGACCCGCTCGTGATGGCCTTGCCGCGCGGCGGCGTACCGGTCGCCTTCGAGGTGGCAAGAACTCTCGGCGCGTCCCTCGAGCTCCTCATCGTTCGCAAGATCGGCGCACCGGGTCATCCCGAATTCGGTCTCGGAGCGCTGGTCGACAGCGACGAACCGCAGGTCGTGCTCAATGCCGAGGCAATGCGTATCGCGAACCCTTCCGAGAAGTACGTTCAGGCGGAGACCGAGCGGCAAAGGCTCGAACTCGCGCGACGCCGCGTCCTCTATCTGGGCGACCAGGCGCGAATTTCTCCAAGCGGTCGCAATGTCATCATTGTCGACGACGGCATTGCCACGGGCGGAACGGCCAAAGCTGCGGCGAAAGCCCTGCGGCAGGCAGGTGCCGCGGCACTAATGCTCGCCGTGCCGGTCGCCCCGAAGAGCGCGATCGCAAGCCTGGGGGACGACGTGGACCGGCTCGTCTGTCTCGCCAGCCCCACCCCTTTCCATGCCGTCAGCATCTATTACGACGATTTCGAGCAGACCACGGATGCCGAGGTGATCGCGCTGTTGAGGCAGGCGAGGGGCGGTGACACAGGCTTCGGGCAAAGATAGTTGTAATGCGCCTGAACTTGCGAACGAGGATTGAGAATGTCCGACTATCTTGCCATACGCCCGGTAACGCGCCTCGACTATGAGCAGTGGCTGCCGCTTTGGGACGGCTACAACGCCTTTTACGGCCGAGCCGGCGAAACCGCGCTCCATCCCGACATCACCCGGATGACCTGGTCCCGCTTCTTCGATGCCTATGAGCCGATGCATGCGCTGGTCGCCGAAAGCGAGGGGCGGCTCATCGGACTGACGCACTACATTTTTCACCGCAGCACGACGTCGATCCAGCCGAATTGCTATCTGCAGGACCTTTTCACCGATGAGGCCGCCCGCGGCAAGGGAGTCGGCCGGGCGCTCATCAACGGAGTCTACGAAGCGGCGAAACGCGTGGGGTCGCCGCGTGTCTATTGGCTGACCCACGAGACCAACTACACGGCGATGCAGCTCTACGACAAGGTGGCCGAGAAGTCGGGCTTCGTTATGTATCGAAAGATGTTTTGAGGCCGACAAGGTAGAGCGGAAAACCGCTGCACGGTTTTCCCGGAAGTGCTCACACCCGTTCTACGAACCCATCCAGCACGCGCTTCTGCCCGGCGCGGTCGAAATCGATCGTCAGCTTGTTGCCCTCGATCGCCGCGATGTTGCCGTTGCCGAACTTGATGTGGAAGACCCGGTCGCCGACATTGAAGCGGGAGGGCTCGGCGCTCGTCGACTTGGCGACGAGCTCGCCTTCGATGGTGCGGGTGCGGGGGCCCGATTCGCCGTAACCGATGCGTTCGATGGCGTGGCCGGAGCGGGTGCCCCAGTTGTCTCGGGTGGCCTCCGACCGGTGCTGCTGGGCGCGTTTCCAGCCGGGCGTCTGGTAATTGTTCTCGAAGGGATCGGCCTTGTCGAAGCGCGACTGGCCGTAACCGCCGCGACCGTAACCGCCATAGGAGACCTCCTGTTCGGCCACTTCCACATGAGCGATCGGCAACTCGTCGAGGAAGCGCGAGGGAAGCGTCGATTGCCAGAGGCCGTGGATGCGGCGGTTCGAAACGAACCAGATATGACAGCGGCGCTTGGCACGGGTGATGCCGACATAGGCGAGGCGGCGCTCCTCCTCCAGACCTGCGCGGCCGCCTTCATCCAGGGCGCGCTGATGCGGGAAGAGCCCTTCCTCCCACCCCGGCAGGAAGACGGTGTCGAATTCCAGCCCCTTGGCCGAATGCAGCGTCATGATGGAGACGGCATCCATATTCTCGTTCTGCTCGGCGTCCATCACCAGCGCGACGTGCTCGAGAAAGCCGCGCATGGACTCGAAGGCTTCCATCGAACGAATGAGCTCCTTCAGGTTTTCGAGGCGCCCGGGCGCTTCCGCCGATTTGTCGGCCTGCCACATGGCGGTATAGCCGCTCTCGTCGAGGATCCGCTCTGCAAGTTCGGTGTGCGGCGTCGTTTCGAGCAATGTCTGCCAGCGGCGGAAATCGGCGACGACGTCGAAGAGGCCCTTGCGAGCCTTCGGCTTCAATTCGTCCGTCTCGACGATGTCGCTTGCCGCGGCCAGCATCGGGATGTCGCGGGCCCGGGCATAGTCGTGCAGGGTGCGGACGGTCGTCTCGCCGAGGCCGCGCTTCGGCGTGTTGACGATCCGCTCGAAGGCGAGGTCGTCGGCGGGCTGGCAGACGAGGCGGAAATAGGCCATGGCATCGCGGATTTCGAGCCGCTCATAGAAGCGAGGGCCGCCGATGACGCGATAGTTGAGGCCGAGCGTGACGAAGCGGTCTTCGAATTCGCGCATCTGGAAAGAGGCGCGCACGAGGATCGATATGTCGTTCAGATTGTGCTTCTTGCGCTGGAGCTGCTCGATCTCTTCGCCGATCGCGCGAGCCTCCTCCTCGGAGTCCCAGGCGGCATGAACATGCACCTTCTCGTCGTCGGGATTCGTGCGCTCGGTAAAGAGCGTCTTGCCGAGCCGGCCCTCGTTATGGGCAATCAGATGCGCCGCCGCGCCGAGGATATGCTCGGTCGAGCGGTAGTTGCGCTCCAGCTTGATGACCTTGGCGCCGGGGAAATCCTTCTCGAAGCGGAGAATGTTGTCCACCTCGGCGCCGCGCCAGCCGTAGATCGACTGGTCGTCGTCGCCGACGCAGCAGATGTTGACGGTGGGTTGCCCCTCACCCCGGCCCTCTCCCCGTTCTGACGGGGAGAGGGGGGATTGCGAACGCGCCGCTTGTCCCTTCTCCCCGTCGGACGGGGAGAAGGTGGCCGGCAGGCCGGATGAGGGGCGATTTCGCGACGCTTGCGTCTGCTGGGCCAGCAGCCTCAGCCACATATATTGCGCCGTGTTGGTGTCCTGGTACTCGTCGACGAGGATGTAACGGAACTTGGCGTGATACTCCTTCAGCACGTCCGGATTGGCGCGGAACATGCGGATCGGATGCAGCAGCAGGTCGCCGAAATCGCAGGCATTCAGGGTCAGCAGCCGGTTCTGGTAGGCGGCATAGAGCTCGCGGCCCTTGCCGTTGGCAAAAGCGCGGGCATCGCCTTCCGGGATTTGCGACGGGTCCAGGCCCTTGTTCTTCCAGGTGTCGATCATGCCGGCGAACTGCTTGGCCGGCCAGCGCTTGTCGTCGAGACCCTCCGCCTGGATGAGCTGCTTGATGAGGCGAACGACGTCGTCGGTGTCGAGGATGGTGAAGTCGGACCGCAGGCCCACCAGCTCGGCATGGCGGCGGAGGAGCTTGACCCCGATCGAGTGGAAGGTGCCGAGCCAGGGCATGCCTTCGACGGCGTGGCCGACGAGCACGCCGATGCGCTCCTTCATTTCCCGCGCCGCCTTGTTGGTGAAGGTGACGGCGAGGATCTGCGAGGGATAGGCGCGGCCGGTCGAAAGGATATGGGCGATCCGCGTCGTCAGAACGCGCGTCTTGCCGGTGCCGGCGCCGGCGAGCACGAGTACCGGACCTTCCAGCGCCTCGACTGCCTCCCGTTGCTCCGGATTGAGCCCGGAGACATAGTCCGGTCGCTGGGCCTTGTCGCGGGCGGCCATGGCGCGCGCGGCGATGCCGCCGTCGGCGGCCGCGGGTTTCCGCGGCGCGGGCTCCTCGTCGAAAAAGGGAATATCGTCAAAACCTTTGGTCATGCGGCCCAATGTAGTGATTCGGGACCGAAAGGCCAGAAAGGATGTTCTTCTTTTATTCCGAAACCTTCACCCACCCGGGCAGGCCTGTGGAAAGACTGATGTTTTCAGGCCGGCATGCCGACATTTTATGTTCTGCCGGACGCGTCGAACACCGGATCGACCGGCACCTGCAGGGCCGTCGCGAGCTGGTTGGTCTTGGCGGCAAGCGAAATGACGCGCAGGAGATCCGCGTGCTCGGCGTCCGTCATTCCCTTGGCCCTGGCGGCGGCGGTATGGGAATGAATGCAGTAGCCGCAGCCATTGGTCACGGAAACGGCGATATAGAGCATCTCCTTCACCAGTGGGTCGAGCGGCGAAGGCGTCGCCATCACCGCCTTGACCTCCGCCCAGGTCCGCTCCAGCAGATCGGGGTCGAAGGCGAGCCAGAGCCACATATTGTTGATGAAGTCCGATTTCCGGGTCGCGCGGATGTCGTCGAAGACGGCCTTGACGCGTGGGTCGGATTCGGGACCGGATGGCGGCGCAACAGTGCTCATGCTTGCTCCATGCGTTTCAAACGAGAGCGAAGACGCGGGCCGGGCCGCCGGTGCCGCCGCGGTGCTTGGGCGCGCCGAGGACCAGCGTCGCGCCCTTCGCCGGCAGCTTGTCGAGATTGGCGGCCGCCTCGAGCCCCCAGCGGCCTTCCGGCAGCCAGGCGTAGTGGGCGGCGAAATCGGGTGAGATGCCGTGGTCGAGCGAGAGCGTATCGACGGCAATGCCGGCTGCCCTCGTGTCCTCGATCAGGAACTTGGCTGCTTCGACGTGAAAGCCGGGGAAATGCATCTTTCCAGCCGTGTCGGCATTGCGGAACTTGTCGCTGCCGAGATGATCCGACCAGCCCGACAGCATGGCGACGCAGGCGTTCTCGGGAATGTCCCCGTTGGCGGCGATCCACGCTTTGATGTCGTCCGGCGTCAGCTGCGCATCCGGATCGGCGGCCGCCTTCTCGCGGATGTCGACGACGCAGAGCGGCACGATCAGCTTGTCGAGGGGCAGCTCCGCCACCGAAAGGCCGTCGGCGGAGAAGTGCAGCGGCGCGTCGACATGAGTACCGGTGTGCTCGTTCACCCGAAGTTCGAACAGGTTGAACTTGTGTTCGGCATATTTGAACTTCTGCTCCCGGAAGAATTGCTGCTGGCCGAAGAAGGTCGGAAACTCCTCATGAAGTTCATGGGTGAGATCGGTGACGCTGCCGTGGCCGGCGGCAAGCGCCGGAGGTACGATTCCCATGCCGGCGGCGGCAATGCCTGCCGTACCGACCGCGGCCGCACGGAGCAAACCGCGCCGCGACACCATCCGCTGCTTGACCGATTCGATGACGCATGCATCGCACATTGCCGTCTCCCTTCGTGTCGAGAGCCGGCCCGAAACAGCCGCCGGCGACGAACAGAATAACCGAGCCACGCAAGCTGTAAACATGCCGCCGCCTCACCGCCGGCGTGTGCGTTTCAGGACGGGCGCAAGCGCCATCATGCCGCCACCAAAATCGCTTTTGTTACAATTGCGTAATGATGCCATTCCGAGATTGCCCGGACGTCTGCAAACAACGATAATCAGCGCAAATCGGAACGTTCCATCGGGTGCGCGCCTCGTTGGAGCGCGCTTTTCTTTTGGAGAGCTTTTCTTTTGGAGACATGAATGCGCTTTTGGAATCAGCTCGCGATCAGCGTCGTCGTCCTCGCCGTCGGGGGCGCCGCGTGGGTGCGTCTTGCGCCCGGAGCGGGTGAGACCTTGGCCGCGATCGGGGTTTCGCAACCGTTGATCGATGCCTTGTCGGGACCGCAGGGCGGCGAAGGGGCAAGGGGCGGTTCGGGCGATAGCGAGCGCGGGCAGGGTCGACGCAGCGGCTTCGCGGAAGCACCCCTGGTCGTCGTCAAGCCGGCCGAGCGCGCCGTCGTCAACGACAGGCTGAACGCGATCGGCAACGGCGAAGCGATCCGCTCGGTTACCGTGACGCCGACCGCAACGGGAAATCTCACAGAAATACTGGTGAAGTCGGGCGACAGGATCACGGAAGGCCAGGTCATCGCGCGCCTCGACAGCGACGACCAGATGATCGCTGCCGAGCAGGCGCGGCTTACGCGCGACAGTGCCCGGGAGAAGGTCGAGCGCTACCGCAATCTCAGCACCGCGCGCGCAGTGACGGCCGTTGAGGTGCGTGACTCCGAGATCGCGCTGCAGGCGGCCGAACTGGCGCTGAAAACGGCCGAGCTCGACCTGAAGCGTCGCGATATCGTGGCGCCCTCCAAGGGGGTGGTCGGGATCATCACCGTCAATATAGGAGATTACGTCACGACCTCGACGCCGATTGCCGTCGTGGACGACCGGTCGCAGATCCTCGTCGATTTCTGGGTGCCCGAGCGCTTCGCCGGCAAGATCTCCGTCGATCAGCCGGTGACCGCGAGCGCGATCGCACAGCCGGGACGCGCGCTTCAGGGCGTCGTTCACGCGATAGACAACCGCCTCGACCCGGAGAGCCGGACGCTCCGGGTCCGGGCGCGACTCGAGAATCCGGATGACATGCTGCGCGCCGGCATGTCCTTCTCCGTCACCGTGGCATTCGACGGCGACCGATATCCCACCGTCGACCCGCTGGCCATCCAGTGGAGCTCCGAAGGCTCCTTTATCTGGCGGGTCAAAGGCGACAAAAGCGAGCGCGTGCCGATCAAGATCATCCAGCGCAATCCCGACAAGGTGCTTGTCGATGCGGAACTCGCCGAGGGCGACCGCGTCGTGACCGAGGGCGTGCAGCGGCTTCGCGACGGCGGCGTGGTGCGCATCGCCGGCGAGCCTGCGGCCGAGGCCGAGCAGAAGGTCGCGGGAGACGCGCAATGAATATCGGTATGGGAGGCCATCAACCGGGTGGAGGGCAGGGCGGAAAGACGGGTTTCACCGCGCTTTTCATCCGCCGGCCGATCTTCGCCCTGGTCGTCAACACATTGATCGTCGTGGCTGGTCTTGCCGCCTGGAATGGCGTCGAGATCCGCGAACTGCCGCAGGTCGACCAGCCGGTGGTCTCGGTCACGACCGAGTTCGACGGCGCCTCGCCGGAGACGATCGACCGTGAAGTGACCTCGGTCATCGAAGGTGCCGTCTCGCGCGTGCAGGGCATCAAGGGCATTTCGTCG
The DNA here is from genome assembly GCF_017876815.1 of Sinorhizobium meliloti. NCBI lineage: Bacteria > Pseudomonadati > Pseudomonadota > Alphaproteobacteria > Hyphomicrobiales > Rhizobiaceae > Ensifer > Ensifer meliloti. The sequence continues at coordinate 2,778,049 of NZ_JAGIOS010000001.1, forward strand.
TCCTCTTCGTTCGGGCGCAGCCGGGTCACGCTCGAATTCTCCGACACGACCGATATCGGCCAGGCAGCCAACGACGTTCGCGATGCGCTCGGCCGGATCACCGGCCAATTGCCTGATGATGCCGACGAGCCGCGCATCGTGAAGGCGGATTCCGACAGCCAGCCGATCATGCGCCTGGCATTGACCTCCGACACGATGAGCATGGACGACATGACGCTGCTCGTCGAGAACGAGATCAGCGACCGACTGGCGGCGGTCGAAGGCGTTGCCGACGTCACCGTCTACGGCGACCAGGAGAAGATTTTCCGTATCGACCTCAACCAGGCGAAGCTCGCCGGACGCGGCGTCACCGTGGCCAATCTTCGCGAGGCGCTTTCCGACGCCTCCTACGATGTGCCTGCAGGCTCGCTGACGAGCGCAAGTCAGGACATTTCCGTTCGGGCGACGGCCGATCTTCAGACGCCCGAGCAATTCGAAAACCTCATGCTCGGCAACAATGTCCGGCTTCGCGACGTGGCGACCGTGACCCTCGGCCCGGATACGGGCACCTCGGCGCTGCGCTCCAACGGCCGCGAGGGTATCGGCCTCGGCATCATCCGTCAGGCCCAGTCGAACACGGTCGATATTTCCGAAGGCGTGCGCAGCGTTGTGGACGCGATCTCCTCGGATATCCTCCCGACGGGAACCGAGCTCAAGATCACCAGCGACGACGCGGTGTTCATCAACGGCGCCATCCACGAGGTGGAGATCGCACTCTTCGTCGCCGTTTTCATCGTCACCCTCGTCATCTATCTGTTCCTGCTCGACTGGCGCGCGACGCTCATCCCGACCATCACCATGCCGATCGCGCTGATCGGAACGGTGGCCGCGATCTATCTTGCGGGCTTCTCGATCAACATCCTGACGCTTCTGGCGATCGTGCTTGCGACCGGGCTCGTCGTCGATGACGCGATCGTGGTGCTCGAAAATATCGTGCGGCGCCGGGCGGAGGGCCTCGGTCCGCGCGCCGCCGCCGTGCACGGTACGCTCGAGGTCTTCTTCGCCGTGCTCGCAACCACGGCCACGCTGGCGGCCGTGTTCGTTCCTCTCTCCTTCCTGCCGGGGCAGACCGGGGGCCTCTTCCGTGAATTCGGCTTCGTGCTCGCCTTCTCGATCCTCCTGTCGTCCTTCGTCTCGCTGACGCTCTGTCCGATGCTCGCCTCGCGCATGCTGACGAAAGAGCCGCATGAGCATGACGGGGTGATGCAGCGCTTCGGACGGCGCGCTTCCGCCTTCTACCGCGTGACGCTTCGCGCCTGCCTCAATGCGCCGCTCATCGTCTTCGCGGTGGCCGCTTTCTTTACCGCCGCCGGCGCTCTGGGCTTCCTGACGCTCAAGTCGGAGCTGACGCCGAACGAGGACCGTTCGCAGGTCATGCTGCGGATCAACGCGCCGCAGGGCGTCTCGCTGGAATACACGCAGGCACAGCTACGCCGCATCGAAGAGGGCCTGCAGCCGCTGCTCAAATCCGGCGAGATCAGCAATGTGTTCTCGATTTCCGGCCAGGGCGGCTCGGCCAATAGCGGCTTCATGGTCCTGACGCTTGCCCCGTGGGAAGAGCGCGAGCGTACGCAGGGCCAGATCGTCGCCGACATCAACAGGGCGACCTCGAAGATCCCGTCGGTTCGCGCCTTCACCATCCAGGCGAACAGCCTCGGTATCCGGGGTGCCGGCAGCGGCCTTCAGGTCGCGCTTGTCGGCAACGATTACACGAAGCTGGGCGACGCGGCGGCGAAGCTCGTCAGGGCAATGGAGGATACCGGCCGTTTCGAGAATGTGAGGCTCAACTACGAGGCCAATCAGGCGCAATTGTCGGTGACGATCGACCGCGAGCGCGCCTCCGACCTCGGCGTGGACATAGGTGGCCTCTCCTGGGCGCTGCAGGCGATGCTCGACGGCAGCAGCGTCGTCGACATCTTCGTGGAAGGAGAAGCCTATCCGGTCAAGCTGCTCTCTTCCACCGAGCCGCTCAACGACCCGACGGACCTGCAGAACATCTTCGTCAAGGCCGGCGACGGCCGCATCGTGCCGATGTCGTCGATCGCAACGGTCGAGGAGAAGGCAGTGGCGCCGCAGCTTTCCCGCGAATCGCAACTGCGCGCCGTTTCGCTCTCGGCGGGGCTGAAATCCGATCTCGCACTCGGCGAGGCGCTGTCGATGGTCGAAGAGATGGCCGAACCCCTTCTGCCGCCGGGATCGCGGGTCATGCCGCTTGCCGAGGCCGCGACACTGGACGAGAACGCCAACGGCCTGTTCGTTACCTTCGGCTTCGCGCTCGTCATCATCTTCCTGGTGCTTGCGGCGCAATTCGAAAGCTTCGTGAGCGGCCTCATCATCATGTCGACCGTGCCGCTCGGTCTCGCCTGCGCCGTCTTCGCAATGATCGTGACCGGCAACACGCTGAACATCTACAGTCAGATCGGGCTCGTCATGCTTGTCGGCATCATGGCCAAGAACGGCATCCTGATCGTAGAGTTCGCCAACCAGCTCCGCGACCGGGGGCAGGACGTCCGCAGTGCCATCGAGAATGCCGCCAATATCCGTCTTAGACCGGTGATGATGACGATGATCGCGACCGTCGTGGGCGCGGTACCGCTGGTGCTGGCAAGCGGTGCCGGCGCCGAAGCGCGCATCGCGCTCGGCTGGGTCCTCGTCGGCGGGTTGGGCCTGGCGGTGGTCGTGACGCTCTACCTGACGCCGGTCGCCTATCTGGTCATTGCCCGCTTTACCAAGCCGCATGCCGACGAGGAGCGGAAGCTGCAGGAGGAGATGAACGCGGCCGAGGTGCTCAAGATCTGAGATGGGCGAGATCTGGCGCGCAGCGGCAGGTGGCGCGGTGCGATCGCCGCGAGATCGTCAGAAGCCGCCTGCTGCGGCAGCGAGATAGATGACGGTGGCGAGCGCACCGAGGGCGCTGCGGCCGGCATGGAGCTTGCCCCAGCGCTCGATGAGTTCGCGGGTCTCCGCATTCGCCTGATCCGGACGGGTCGTCTCCAGGCGCTGATTGACGGGCATGATGACGAACAGCGTATAGGGCCAGTTGAGTATGATGACGGCCGCTCCCAAGCCCCAGAGCGCATCGCCCGACTGCCACCATGCCACAGCGCCGAGAAGGCAGGAAACGATCGCGAGAGGAGCCTGCATCTCGAAGCCGCGCCGATAGGCGGGCACCCATTCCCGGAGCGCTGCGCCTCCGTCCAGGGCAAGCCTGGCAGGCTGTTCAGCCACATTGATGTAAATGGCGGCGCCGAAGAAAATCGACGCGGTGATCAAAGCAAGCAGCCCGAACATGCGACGTTCTCCCTTTCCGGACATAATACCCTATAGGCCTGCAAACAAAAGACGCATTCGCTGCGGCGCCGGTGCAGTTGGCCGGACTTGTGACAAGCCGGTATCACCGGCGGTAATTTTTTGACGCGAGGGCACTCCAAACCGGTGAACTTCTGGACAAAGTGATTCCGATTTGCACAGTAGCCCGTTGAAATGTAAGCGCTTCCGGCCGGCCGGCTGGCTGGGACGCGTCCGGATCGATCTTCGAAGCCGTCCAAAGCGCCCGAGACGGATTTGCGAAAGCGGAGGCGGGAGAGTGAGCTCTCGCGTATTTTCCTTGTCGCGCCGGACCGGTGCCCTTAATTCGAGTGCGGATTAGGGATAGATTATGCGGGCGCTCAAGACGAAAGAGCGCTCTTCCGGGTGCCGCGAAGGCGCATCGGGAGATGAGAAGGAGAATTTTCGTGGCGTTGAACGCAATCCGGGCAGGGGCGAGAAACGAGAACGGTATCGCGGCGGCCAAAACATACCTCGCCACACGCTTCGGCGATCGATTCCAGACCGGTGAAGCGATCCGGGCCCAGCACGCCAACACGACGACCTACATTCCCGCGCAGCTCCCCGATGCCGTGGTTTTCCCCGAAAGTGCCGCCGAGGTGCGCGAGATCGTGGAGATCGCATGTGAACACCGCGTGCCGCTCATCCCCTTCGGAACGGGCTCCTCGCTCGAAGGTCACGTCAACGCGCCCCATGGCGGCATCTCCGTCGACATGATGCGGATGAACCGCGTGCTCGCGGTCAACGCCGAAGACCTGGACTGCACGGTGGAGCCGGGCGTGACGCGGGAGGAACTCAACAGCTACCTGCGCGACACCGGTCTCTTCTTCCCGATCGATCCGGGCGCGAACGCCTCGATCGGCGGCATGGCGTCGACGCGTGCATCGGGCACCAATGCGGTGCGCTACGGCACGATGAAGGAAAACGTGCTCGCCGTCACGGCCGTCGTCGCAGGCGGGCGCGAAATCAGGACGGCCCATCGGGCGCGCAAGTCGTCGGCCGGCTACGACCTGACGCGCCTCTTCGTCGGCGCGGAAGGCACCCTCGGCATCGTCACCTCGATCACGCTGCGCCTGCAGGGCATACCGGAGGTGATCTCCGGCGGCGTCTGCCCGTTTCCGACGATTGCCGACGCCTGCAATGCCGTGATCCTGACGATCCAGTCCGGCATCCCGGTGGCGCGCATAGAACTCCTGGACGCGTTGCAGATGAAGGCGTGCAATGCCTATTCGGGCCTGACCTACCAGGAAACGCCCACCCTTTTCGTCGAATTCCACGGCAACGGGGAGAGCGTCGAGCTGCAGTCCCGCCAATTCGCCGAAATAGCGTCGGAATTCGGTTCTACGGGTTTCATCTGGACGACCAATCCGGAAGAGCGGGCACGGCTCTGGAAGGCACGGCACAACGCCTACTGGGCGCAGAAGAGCCTCATGCCCGGGCGCGCCATTCTCTCCACCGACGTCTGCGTGCCGATCTCGCGCCTTGCCGACTGCGTCGCGGCGACGCATGAAGACATTGCTGCGCATGGCTTGGTCGCGCCGATCGTCGGGCACGCCGGCGATGGAAATTTTCATGTGGGGTTGCTCTTCGACGACAAGGATGCGGCTGATGTGGCGCAGGCGGAGGCTTTCGTCGAGCGGCTGAATGCGCGGGCGCTGTCCATGGACGGCACCTGTACGGGCGAACATGGGATCGGGCAGGGCAAGATGCCGTTTCTTGCGGCCGAACTCGGTGATGCGCTGGATCTGATGCGGCAGATCAAACGCTCTCTCGATCCCGACAACATCTTCAATCCGGGCAAGATCTTTGCCTGAGACTTGCAAAACCGGCTCAAAGCCGCAATGCAGGGGGCGAACGAACTGACGGGAATGTGACACGGTGCTGGCGCGAATTCTGGTTACCCTCGGAGGACTGTTGGTTGTCGCGCTCTTTGCCGCGCTGATCGCACCCCTGTTTATCGACTGGACCAGCTTTCGTAACGATTTCGAGCGGGAGGCAAGCCGCATCATGGGCAAGCCCGTGGTGGTCCACGGCAGCGTCGATGCGCGTCTCATTCCCTTTCCTACGGTCACGCTCAACGACGTCCGCGTCGGAGCGAGCGACGGCGGCGCACCGCTGATTCAGGTCGCGCAGTTTTCGATGAGCGCGGAGCTTGCTCCCTTCCTGAGCGGCGAGGCGCTGATATTCGACATGCGGCTCGACCGGCCGAAGGCGCGGCTCCGGCTCCAGCCCGATGGCACGCTGGATTGGGCACGCGGGTCGCGCGCCGCGATCCCCGCCCATACGGTCATCCTGGAGAAGGTGGAGATCGCCGACGGCGAGATCGAGTTTGTGGATGAGCAGACGGGGCGCACGCGCCGGGTCAGTGACCTCTCCGCCGACCTCTCGGCCCGCACGCTCGCCGGACCTTGGAGGGTCGAGGGCCGTGCGACGCTCGACGGGGAGGCGGGAAGCTTCTCATTGTCGAGCAACACCGTCGACGAAACGGGCGCCTTGAGCCTGCGGGCGCGGCTGGTGCCGGACGAACGGCCCTTCGGCGTGGAGCTCGACGGCGATCTGAAGATCGTCGATTTCAGACCGGTTTATGCCGGGCGCTTCACGCTCACGGAGAACCGGCCCGCCAGCGAGGTCAAGGCGGACGGCGCCCTTCGCATCAACGGCGAGTTCCAACTCACCAACGAAAGCATCCGCGTACCGGAATACCACTTCGAGATCGGGCCGCCCGACGATCCCTATATCGTCACCGGCGAGGCAACGCTCGACACCGGCAAGGACCAGAGATTCCTGCTGATCGCCGACGGCCAGCAGATCGATGTCAGCCGCATCGGCAATTCCGGCAGCAGCGGCAAGACCGGGCGCGACCCGGCCATTTCGCTGCGCCAGCGTATCGACGCAATGCTGGCGATCGCCGCCGATATCCCTATTCCGCAGGTGCCGGGACGGGCCAGTCTGAAACTTCCGGCGATCGTGATCGGCGACACGACGGTGCGCGACGTCCGCCTTGACGTCCGGCCCGACGGCGCCGGCTGGATCGTCGACAACGCGGTCGCACTCCTGCCCGGCCGCACGCAATTGGAAGCCAAGGGCCGGCTGAACCTCAAGGAGCAGCGCTCCTTTCGCGGGGACCTCGTCATCGCCTCGAACCAGCCATCGGGATTTGCCAATTGGCTGGCGGGATCGGTCGATCCGGCGATACGCACGCTGAAAACGGCCGGGTTTTCGGCGACGGTCAATCTGACCGACACTCTGCAGCAGTTTGAAAACCTTGAAGTGGCGGCAGGTCCGGCCACGTTGCGCGGCAGGATCGAGCGCCAGTCCTTCGCCGAGCAGCCGCCCGCGCTGTCGTTGCAGTTGAAAGGCAACCGCATAGATCTGGAGGCGCTTCAGGCCCTTGCCGGCCTTGTCGCGGGCGACGCCTCCACCGGGACGTTGCTGCAGCACGCCATCGCTGCCGATCTTTCCGCCGAGACATTCTCCGCTTTCGGTGAGGAAGCGCATGACGTCCAGGCGGTGCTCACCTTCAAGAACGGCCAACTGCAGGCGGAGCGCGTGGCGATCGGCGCTCTTTCCGGCGCACAGCTTGCCTTCTCCGGCCGCATGAGCGGCGGGCTCGAAAAACCGGTCGTGTCGGCGAAGATGAAACTCGCCGCGCAGGAGCTTACGCCCTTCCTCGACATGATCGGACGGCATAGCGCGGCCCATCCGGCGCTCGCACGGCTGATAGAGGCCGGACCCTATTACTCCGACGCTGCTTTCGATGTAACGCTGACGGCCGGCAACAAGGAGGGTAACGCGCCCTTCACCTTCGGCGTGATCGGGACCGCCAACGGAGGCAAGATAGCCGCCAGCTATCAGGCGCCCGATCTCGCCCAGGCGCTCGCCGGCCAGGGCATGCTGCTGGAGGCGACGCTCGAGAATCCGCAGACATCCGTTCTCCTGGGGCAGGCCGGATTGGACCCGCTGCCCTTCGAAGCGGACGCAAACGGCATTCTTGCCATAAAGCTGCAGAGCACGGACGGCTCGAAGGCCAATGGCTCGCTGACCTTCACCACCGAGCGGACGTCGCTTGCGGCGAACGGTGTCTTCGATCTTGCGCGCGCGCACTATCTCGAAGGGCAGGGGAAGCTCACGCTGAAATCCGAGGACCTGGAGCCCTATCTGCTGTTGCAGGGCATCGGGCTGCCCCAAATGGGCAGCGGTTTGCCGGTGACGGCCTCGGCTGAGTTTGCAACCGACCCCGAAAAAATCTCGATCACCGCAATAGAGGGCAAAGCCGACCAGAATGGCTTCGCCGGCGCGCTTTCGATCGACCGCAAGGTCCCCGGCAAGGCCGAAGGGGAGCTTGCGATCGACGCCCTCGATCTCGCTTGGCTCGGCGAAGGCATTCTGGGGCAGGTTCACGACACAAGCACCGGGGGACTGGCGCTGGCACCGGTCGTAAAACCGGCATGGACCGGACTCGATGTGGCGCTCAACGTAAGCGCGAAGCGGTTCTGGCCAGGCGTCTACGGCCCGGTGACCGGTTTTGCCGGGAAGCTGCAATGGAAGGGCGATGAACTCGCACTCAGCGACGCGACGGGAGACTGGCTGGGGGGCAAGCTCGCGGGGCGGCTGCAATTCGGCAATGCCAATGGCTCCGGCTACCTGCGCTCGAAGTTCGATCTCACGGGTGCCGACATTGCCGAAACGGGTTGGGTGCGGGCGACTGGCCCGGTGGCGACCGGCCGCTTCGATCTTGCGGTGGCGATGGAGGCTGCGGGCGCAACGCCGCAGGCAATGGTGCATTCGCTCAGCGGATCGGGAACGGCGAGCTTCAACGGGCTTACCCTCAACGGCATCAATACGGCGGCGCTGCCGCAACTGATGGCGGCGGCGGACGCCATGAAGACTGATATCTCGCCCGATGCGATCCGCAAGGCTGCAGAGAACCTGCTCTTCACCGGCCAGTCGGTCGTCGGCGCTGTGAAGGTGCCCTTCGGCATAGCAGGCGGAACCGTCAGGGCGCAGAACGTCACCGCGGGCGATGGCAACGCCGCTTTCAGCGGGGAGGCCGCTTTCGACTTGCCGGCAGGGCGAATGAACGGGTCGATCGATCTGACCTTCCGTCCCGGCGAGGAGGCGCTTGCGGGAGCAGAGCCGCGCGTCCGGTTCGGCTATGCCGGGCTGCTTGCATCGCCCGGTGTGACGGTCGACGTCACGGAGCTTTCGAACTTCCTGTCGCTCAGAGCCTTCGAGCGTGAGCGCAGGCGTGTCGAGACACTACAGGCGAATGTGCTCGAAAAGCAACGTTTGCGCCGCGAGGTCTCGCTTTACCGCGCGCGCGCGGCGGAGCGTGAGCAGCAGCGATTGCGGACGATCGCCGAAGAGCGTCGCCGTCAGGCAGCGGCGGCGGAAGCGGCGCGGATGCGGGCGGAGGCGGAAGCACGAGCCGCCGCCGAACGCCGCGCGGAGGAGGAGGAGCGGCTGAGAATGCGGCAGCTGCCGCCGCGCAGCATCGGTCGCCAGCAGGCGCCCGTCACTCCGCCGGAGGATGGCGGCACCCGACAGGGGCAGAATGCGGGCCCGCCGGCAGGTCATGGCCTGAATTTCGATATGCTTCCCGACATTACTGTGCAGTAGCAGAGCAGTGTGCGGCACCCGCCCCTCATCCCGCTGCCGCGACCTTCTCCCCGCAGGCGGCTACGGCATGCACATATCTCTTGCGCGCCGGTGCGGCGGATACTGCTCATGAAAGGGATCCCTCGGGAACCCAACCGGCTCAACCGCGCTCGGTCGGGGTTGCCCCTCAACCGGCTGCCGCCACCTTCTCCCCGCAGGCGGGGAGAAGGGATATGCCGCGCCCGCTCGCTCCCTCGGGCGGACGGTGAATGCGGGGTTCAGTTGGCGCCGCTTGTCCCTTCTCCCCGCCTGCGGGGAGAAGGTGCCGGCAGGCGGATGAGGGGCGGGTGACCGCTAGTCCAATGCCAATGTTAGCGCATATGGGTTTGATCCCAAGGACCCATCCGCAAGCCTCGCCACTGCTGGAAATACAGATGCCGCCACTCCGGAGTAAGTCCGCGAAGGGCTGGACAACAAGAGATATGTGCATGCCGTAGCCGCAGGCGGGGAGAAGGGATATGCCGCCCTCTCTACAGCGCCGCGCGTCTTATCAGACGCGCAAAGGTCGCTGTAGCACTTTGATCTGCTGCATGTTTTTGTCCTTTAATCGGATACGATTAAAGGACACATGCAGAAGTCGCCGACGATCCAACGGCCTGCAGAGAGCTATGCGCCGCCTTTCGCATCGGCGCGTGCATTGACCCAGGCGAGCACATAGACCCGTAAGGCCGACGACAGATTTCCATCCTGGCCGCGACCGTCGTCGATCTCGGCGATGAGCCGCGCGAGCGGCATGTCGCGGTCCCTGGCGATCGATTTCAATTCCAGCCAGAAGGGTTCTTCGAGAGTGAAGCTGGTGCGGTGTCCGTGCAACGTGGCCGAATGCTTGACGACCTTCCCCTTGCTCATAAGCGGATTCAAGCGGCTGCCAATTCGATTCGGGAAACTGCCGCAAGTCCTTGAGTGGGAATCGCTTTTGCGGCGGCGGTCGTCACGGCTTCTCCCGGTCGACTGAAGTCTCGCCGCCCGCTTGATCGAACCTGCCCTGATCAAGCTTCTTTGCTGCCTTTTCGTTCAAGGCCTTGGTCAGGGTTTTCTCGGCCTTGCTGCGGCCGAAGGTGACGCGATTCTGCTCGGCCTGCTTTTCGTGTTCAGTCCGAGCCTGGCGTTTGCGGAACTGACGCAGATTGATCACGTCGCCGGCCATGGTCCGCGCCTCCTGGTGTCGTCAGTTTTTCTTGCGGAAGGAATCGAGCGAGACGACGGAAGCGCCGCCGCCCTTCGGGCCGTCAGGCTTTTCCGTGTTGTCGTCAGTTGCGGTTTCGGTGGCTTCGTCGAGGGGATAAGCGGTTATTTCCGCCGAATCGGCTGCTTCCTCCTCGCCGGCCGCCACGTCGAACTCCAGTTCGAAGTTGACCGAGGGATCATAGAAGCCGCGAATCGCATTGTACGGGATCACAAGCTTTTCCGGTGTGTCCGAGAACGAAAGGCCGATTTCGAAGCCGGTCTCGGTAACCTTCAGATCCCAGAACTGGTGCTGGACGACGATCGTCATCTGTTCCGGATACTTGGCCTTGAGATGTTGCGAGATCCGGACACCGGGCGCACCGGTCAGGAACGTAATGAAGAAGTGGTGATCGCCGGGCAGATGGCCCGTGGCGGAAACTTCGGCCAACACCTTGCGAATGACGCCGCGAAGCGCGTCCTGCGCCAGAATGTCGTAGCGAATATGGTCCTGGCCCATTTGGTCCCCGTTCTCTTCAAGTCACTTGATGCATGATTCCTACGACCGGAACTCCATTCAGGAAATCATGCAGCGATTCAAGGTGCTACGGCCAAACCTGCGCCTTGACTATGTCGGCGCCGTGGCCTGCTCCTTCATTGCCCGTCTGTTTATGACGAGTCAATTATTGAGGCATCTATAGACCATTTCACGACGGGGGAGAAGGTGAAGGCTTCTGTTGCCAGGTGCCTTCGGACCCCGCCTTACGGTGCTACCCGGAAGGACTTGATTTGAAGTGTCGCACCGCCGTTAGGCAGCGAGACGTGCTTCAGCATAGTTGTCGTTTGCAACTATAAGTTTAGCCCGATAACGGTGGTACAATGCCGAGCAAAAAGTCGATCTTTACGCCCTTGTCGATCCTATTTCGCCCCCATCAAAAGCCGGTCTGCACAGGCCGGTTTTTGGTGGAGGCGCCGGGTACCGCCCCCGGGTCCAATGGGTTTATTGCATCGCCCGTTTATTGCCATAGCCGCCCGAAGACGGCACTCGTCATATAGGTCTTTCCGACGCCCAAGAAAAGGGCTTCTCGAGGGAAATGCCGGATTTATGTCGGTCTCGCCAACTCCGCACGAAATGCTTGACTTACACGAGCGGCGTGAAAAACTCCGCCTGCTGCACGCGGTTCGCGAGAAGGGCGGCAGCTTTTGAGAGCAAGTGCAAAGTGGAGGCTTCATGACTGATTATCTTGCGGACGTGCAGAAGTATGACAGCAGCGCCGACGAAGCAGTTGTCAACAAGATCGTGCGCCATCTCGGTATCGCCCTTCGCAATAAGGATTCCGCCCTCGTTTCGGCCTCGGATCCAAAGGAACTGGAGCGCGTCAGGGAAAAATGGTGCGAGAAGAAACTCGGCGTCGGCGGGTCAGATGCAGATGCCGCTATTGCCGCGACGGCCAAAGCGATGGCGGATGATCGCAGCAAATCGCGTGTGACCTTCTATTATCTGGTCGCCAAGAATCTGGGCAAGCTCCAGACGCTCTGAACGAGGCTGGTTGGCAATGCGCTTTCCGGTCGGCGACGAGCCGGCGGGCGCAGAGCTGCCTCGGCGGCGCCGCGACCCGGCGCCGATCGTCTTTTATTCGCCCCCTGTTTTCGGCTATTCGCGCGCGCCGACGCTGTCGGGCCACAGCGACTGGATTTCCTTGGGCAAGGTGTCGCGTACCTTTGCAGTCTGGCCAAGGTCGACATGCCGTGCCAGGACCCGAAATACGCTCCTCGCCGCGTCGGCGGGATCGACCGGACGCGTATCCTTCATTCCTTCGGCGATCCGGGCGAGAAATTCGTCGAGCGAACGGGTGCCCTTGTCCGGCGGGTGGTTCGGCCGGTATTGATCGTAATAGGCGCCTCGCACGATCAGCGGAAGCTCCGCGCCGAGATGGGCCGCGATTTCCGGAGGAAGCCGGTCCCGCAGGACCCGCAGCACAACGGTCAGGATGTGCCAGGCGACTTTCCGGTCGGGTCCGTGTTGTTCCATGATTTCGCCGAGCCAAATATGGGTCGTCTGCAGTGTTTTCTCGAAGACGTCGAGACCTGTGGCGCTCATCGTCACCTCCCTTGCTTGTTGGCTGAAGCGCGACCGCATGTCTCTCTGGTGGAGCCTGTCCAGGCACGAACATGCAGAATTTCGCGTCCCGCGAAGAACGCGGCGCTGTCGATTGGCCTAACAGCCATCCGCCGCGATTGTTTCGCCGCTGCCGACAAATACTGCTCCGCCTCGTGCTGCCGAACAGCGTCGCGATGGCGGAACATTCGCGGTTCAGTGCGGTTAAACGAGGGAGTGAACCAGGGGCGCCCCGGAACAAGTCGCAGAGCAGGAGGAAGGCCGATGACATCGTCCAAACATCCGAAGACACGCCGCCCGAGCGACAAGGACCTGAAGCAGGATCCTGGGATCGGACGCACGAAGGGCATTCGCGGACCGTCGGACTACGAAGCCCTGAAACGCGGCAACACCATCGAAGGAGATGTCGCGAACGACACGACCGCGCAAGGCGGCGCGAACCCGGACCAGCGCGGTCGCACCAACAAATAGGAGCAAGGCAATGGTCGGCAGAAAGACGCAAGAGCAGCAGAAGCGCGTGCTGCAGGGCCGCGAGAACACGTCGAACGCGGACAAGGACTTCAATGCCGAAGCGGATCTGCACCGTTCCGACGCCTTGAGAAAGGCGCAACGGAAAGGGCAGGACTTGAGCACCGAGCATGGCGATGCCCGCGAGGCGGACGATCGCAGCATTCTGCGCGGGAAGAATCAGGAGAGCAGGCATCACAAGGGCGCCGGCGACTGACGAAGCTCGGCCGGCGGCCGGCATTTCCGAAAATCGATGAAAGGAGACTGCGATGGCTCACGCCAGCAAGAAGAACATGGGAAAGCCCGACAAGGGCAAGGGCGACGGTAGCGGTGCGCAAACCGAGCTGAAGGAAGGCGTCCTCGGCGAAAACGACGTTCTGTCGAACAGGGACAAGGCGCAGCATTCCGACTCGCGCGGCCTCGACGAGAGGGCGGTAAGGAACGAGCAGTATCAGGACCACGCCGCAAACCGACGCCCGTCGAAATGAACCGGCGGGCGCGTTACCGGAGATCTTGGGCGGGTTGGCCCGACCCAAGGACGGCATGGCGATTCGAAGCGCGGGAAAACACCTTTCCACCATTGGTTCGCGCGGCGGTTCGTTCTATTTTCGCAGCTACGAACGAATCGTCGGCGGAAAAGCATGCGACAATATCTCGATCTCCTCGAACATGTGATCACAACGGGTACCGACCGGGGCGACCGTACGGGTACGGGCACGCGCTCGGTTTTCGGCTACCAGATGCGCTTCGACCTGTCGCAGGGTTTCCCGGTGCTGACCACCAAGAAGCTGCATCTGCGTTCGATCATTCACGAGCTTCTGTGGTTCCTCAGGGGCGACACGAACGTCGCCTATCTCAAGGACAACGGGGTGAGCATCTGGGACGAATGGGCGGACGAAAACGGCGAGCTCGGACCGGTCTACGGCTACCAATGGCGCTCCTGGCCGACGCCCGATGGCCGACATATCGACCAGATCGCGGCGCTGGTCGAAGGCCTGAAGACCAATCCGAATTCCCGCCGCCACATCGTTTCGGCCTGGAACCCGGCGCTTGTGGACGAAATGGCGCTGCCGCCATGCCACTGTCTGTTCCAGTTCTACGTGGCGGACGGGAAGCTCTCCTGCCAGCTCTACCAGCGCTCGGCCGATATCTTTCTCGGCGTACCCTTCAATATCGCTTCCTACGCTCTGCTGACGATGATGGTGGCGCAGGTGACGGGGCTCGAAGCCGGCGATTTCGTTCATACGCTTGGTGACGCGCATATCTACCGCAACCACTTCGAGCAGGCGCAGCTGCAGCTGACGAGAACGCCGAAGCCGCTGCCCAAAATGGAAATAAATCCGGCGGTGAAGGATATATTTTCGTTTAGATTCGAAGACTTTGAGCTCGTCGGCTACGAAGCCGATTCACATATCAAGGCGCCGGTCGCGGTCTAGCTAAAGCACTCGGTGAAAGCCGGTTCTCGCGTTCCCGGTGGTGCTCCAATGGGAGGTTTCCATGCTGACGCTGATCCACGCGCCTTTGTCGCGCTCATCGCGCATCATCTGGCTGCTCGAAGAGCTCGGTGCCGAATACGAGATCCGCTATGTCGATATCCGCCGTTGGGACGGATCGGGCGGCCCGGACGAGAACAATCCGCATCCGCACAAGCAGGTGCCGGCACTCCTCCACGACGGGACATTGATCTGGGAGTCGGTCGCGGTCGTGCAATATCTGACGGATCTCTATCCCGATTGCAGCCTGAGCCGGCCGCCGGGCCATCCCGAGCGCGGCGCCTATCTGTCGTGGCTCGCCTACTATGCCGGTGTCATCGAGCCGACCGCTCTCGCTCATATATCCGGAGTGACGGTGAACAATCCGGGGCTCGCGAGGCTTTACACCGAAATGTGTGCGCATGTGATCGACGCGCTTACGCGGCACACCTATCTCCTTGGTGAATCGATGAGCGCCGCCGATCTGTTGCTTGCAAGCGCATTGCAGTGGATGCGCAAGATCCTGCCGGAAAGCGACGTGATAGATCGCTATATTCGCGTCGTCACGGACCGGGCGGCGCTGGTTCGCGCGCGCGAAATCGACAACAAGCCGAGTGGTTTTCATGACTGAGGCGGAGCAGAAGATGACGACCCGACCGAAGATCGTTTTCGTCGTCGCTGTCGCGGCGAATGGAATAATCGGCCGCGAGGGCGATCTGCCCTGGCGGCTTTCGACCGATCTCAAGCGCTTCAAGGCGCTGACGATCGGCAAGCCGGTCGTCATGGGACGGAAGACCTGGGCCTCGCTCGGGCGGCCCTTGCCCGGCAGGCCGAACATCGTCATCAGCCGCAACCCCGATTTCGAGGCTCCCGGCGCGGAGGTGGCGCCGTCGCTTGAAACGGCGCTCACGATCGCGCGGGAGCGGGCGGCCGCGGTCGGGGCCGACGAGATTTGCATCATTGGCGGCGGCGAGATCTACCGTCAGTCGATCGGCATGGCCGATGTGCTGCACGTGACCGAAGTGCAGGCGGAGGTGGATGGCGATACGCGCTTCCCTTCTATCGACCCGGCGACTTTCGAGAAGGTGATGGAGGAAGATCTTCCGCGCAGCGAGAAAGACAGTCACGCAATGCATTTCGTGACCTGGCGCCGCCGCACGCCGCCGCCGGAAGGTGCGGGAGCCTGAGCGGTCTTCGGCGCTTATCCATGCTCTTGCCTATCGCTGCGGCGCAGCGGTGAACAATTTTAACGCATTTACGGTGAACTCGGCCGTATCGCGTTGAAAGCAATGCACATGATACCTATAACGGGTTCACATCGTGACCGGCCGCAATGCCTGCGGGGCGTTCAGCGACAGAGTTTCTTGGAAGTGAGGATTTGATGCCCTGGAGCAATCAGAATGGCGGCGGCGGCGGCCCGTGGGGCGGCGGCGGCGGCAATCAGGGGCCATGGGGCCAGGGGCCCAACCGGCCGCGCGGCGGGAGAGGTGGTCCGCCGGATCTGGAAGAGATCATCCGGCGCGGCCAGGACCAGTTGAAGAACGTGGTTCCGGGAGGCTTCAACGGCGGGATCTTCGTGATCGTCGGCCTGTTGATCCTCGGCTTCGTCCTGCTGAATTCCATCTATACCGTTCAGCCGGATGAACGCGGCGTCGAGATGCGCTTCGGCAAGCCGAAGGAAGAAATCTCCATGCCGGGCCTGCACTATCACTTCTGGCCGCTCGAAACCGTCGAGATCGTCAAGGTGACGGAGCAGCAGCAGAATATCGGCGGCCGCACGGGCCAGTCGAATGCCGGCCTGATGCTCAGCGGCGATCAGAACATCGTCAACGTGCAGTTCTCGGTGCTGTTCTCGGTTACCGATCCGAAGGCCTATCTCTTCAATGTCGAGAACCCGGCCGACACGCTGCAGCAGGTTGCCGAAAGCGCGATGCGCGAGGTCGTCGGCCGCCGTCCGGCCCAGGACATCTTCCGCGACAACCGCCAGGCCATCGCCGCGGACGTGAAGAACACGATCCAGGCGACGATGGATTCTTACGGCGCCGGCATATCGGTGAATACCGTTGCGATCGAGGATGCCGCACCGCCGCGTGAAGTGGCCGATGCCTTCGACGAAGTGCAGCGCGCCGAACAGGACGAAGACCGCTTCGTCGAGGAGGCGAACCAGTACGCCAACCAGGTGCTCGGCAGGGCCCGCGGCCAGGGCGCCCAGATCCGCGAAGAGGCGGCCGCCTACAAGGACCGCGTCGTCAAGGAAGCTCAGGGTGAGGCTCAGCGCTTCATCTCGGTCTACGACGAATATTCCAAGGCCCCGGAGGTCACGCGCAAGCGGCTTTACATCGAAACGCTGCAAGGCGTTCTCGGCAAGTCCAAGAAGGTCATTCTGGACGAGAAGAACGGCCAGGGCGTGCTGCCCTATCTGCCGCTCAACGAAATCGGCAGGCCCGTTCAGTCGGGAGGAAACCAATGATCAACAATCGCAGTTCAATAATCCTGATCGTCCTCGCCGCCGTCCTGTTCGTCGTCTATTCCTCGGTCTTCGTCGTGAACGAGCGCCAGCAGGCGATCGTCGTTCGCTTCGGTCAGATCCGGGAGGTGAAGAGCGAGCCGGGTCTCTACTTCAAGCTTCCATTCGGCTTCATGGACGCCGACCGCGTCCAGTATGTCGAAGACCAGGCACTCCGTTTCGATCTCGACAATATCCGGGTGCAGGTCTCCGGCGGCAAATTCTACGAAGTGGATGCATTCGTCGTCTACAAGATCGCCGACCCCCGCCGCTTCCGCCAGACGGTTTCCGGAGACCGGGAATCTGCGGAGTCGCGGCTTAGGACGCGCCTCGATGCGTCGCTGCGCAGGGTCTACGGTCTGAGGGGGTTCGAGGCGGCGCTTTCCGACGAGCGCGCATCGATGATGCGTGAGGTCCGGACGGACCTCAGCGCGGATGCCGAGTCGCTTGGCCTCAATATCGAGGACGTGCGCATCCGCCGTACGGACCTGACGCAGGAAGTTTCGCAGCAGACCTACGACCGGATGAAGGCGGAACGTCTGGCCGAAGCCGAACTGATCCGTGCCCGAGGCAACGAGGAAGGCCAGCGACGCCGCGCGATCGCCGATCGTCAAGTGGTCGAGATCGTTGCCGAAGCGCAGCGTGATTCGGAAATCCTGCGCGGTGAGGGCGAAGCGGAGCGGACCCAGATATTTGCCGACGCATTCCAGCGCGATCCGGGCTTCTTCGAGTTCTACCGGTCGATGGCTGCCTATGCGCAGTCGATCGGCAGCCCGGACACAACCATCGTGCTGTCGCCGCATTCGGAATTCTTCCGTTATTTCAACAGTGCGGACGGTGCGGATCAAACGCCACCGAGCCCGGGCCTGGCGGCGCCGACCACCGCAGATTGAGCGGACGATGTCCGACTTTCTGACCGGTCTGGCTTTTTTCCTGATCATCGAGGGGCTGGTGTACGCACTGGCCCCTTTGGTTTTGGTGGAACTGGCGAAGCGATTGCCGTATGTCCCTGAACATCAGCTCCGATTGGCCGGATTGACTTCGGTGGCCGTCGGCGTCGGGCTTGTATGGTTGCTTCGAGGATAATGCGAATGCCACATAAATTGCTCATCCGGCTGGTCGATGCCGAATATGCCATTACCCGTCTGAACGTCGGATCCGCGATTCCCGAGTGGCTGCCGGGTCCGGGGTTCTGGACGGTTTCCAGTTCCCGCGAGGAAATGACGCTCGTCTGTCGCGCCGCCCGTGTTCCATCGAGCGTGCAGAGTTCGCTCGGCTGGCGCTGCTTCCGCATCGAGCAGCACTTCAGTTTCGACGTGCCCGGCGTTTTGTCGTCGGTGCTGCGGCCGCTTTCGGAGGCAGGTGTCGGCGTCTTCGCCAATTCGACCTTCAGCACCGACTACGTCTTCGTCGCGGGGTCCAATCTCGAGCAGGCCGTGGAGGCTCTGAAGGAGCACGGACACGAAATAACCATCTGAGGCGCCGCCGGTTCGCTGCCCGGATCAGGAAATCGTGTTTGGACGCTTCGGAATTCCGCCGTATCTTCAAGAGAAGGTTCGCGTGTTGCGCGTCTCGATCAGGTCGCGCTGCGCTGTAGTTCGTTGCAGCCGAACGATGTTCATGCATCATCCTTGCCGGACGGCCGGGGACCGGCGTTACGTAAGGGAAATGATAGGAGCCTAGCGACTTGTCGAAACGACCCGAATTCTTCCGCGGCCTGGTGCTGGCGGCCGCGACGGCACTCATATTCACCAATGCGACGCTGGCCCAGACGGCCACGTCCCGGCCTCCGGCCGGCCCGCCGTCCGTCGCCGATCTCGCCGAGGGACTGCTCGACGCCGTCGTCAACATATCGATTTCGCAGAACGTCAAGAGCGACGACGACAATGCGCCGATGCCGCAGGTGCCGGAAGGATCGCCGCATCAGGAGTTCTTCGACGAGTTTTTCAGGGGACAGGGCGGCGAGGGCGGCCGGCCGCGCACGGTCAACTCGCTCGGTTCGGGCTTCATCATCGATCCGGCCGGCTACATAGTCACCAACAACCACGTCATTCAGGATGCCGACGATATCGAGATCAACTTCTCCGATGGATCGAAACTGAAGGCGAAGCTTGTCGGCATGGATACGAAAACCGACCTCGCCCTCCTGAAGGTCGAACCGAAGAAGCCGCTCAAGGCCGTCTCCTTCGGCGACTCGCGAAAGATCAGGATCGGCGATTGGGTGATGGTCGTCGGCAATCCGTTCGGCCTTGGCGTATCCGTGTCCGTGGGTGTCGTCTCCGCACGCGGTCGCAATATCAATGCCGGACCCTACGACAGTTTCATCCAGACCGACGCGGCGATCAACCGCGGCAATTCGGGCGGTCCGCTCTTCAACATGCAGGGTGAGGTCGTCGGCATCAATACGGCGATCCTTTCGCAGACCGGCATGTCGGTCGGTATCGGCTTTGCCGTGCCGGCGGAGCTTGCGGTGAACGTCGTCAATCAACTCAAGGAATTCGGCGAAACCCGCCGTGGCTGGCTCGGTGTACGGATCCAGCCCGTCACGGACGATATCGCCGAGAGCCTGAAGATGGAGCTGCCACGCGGCGCGCTCGTTTCGGGCATCATCGAAGGCGGTCCGATCACCAAGGGCGAGATCAAGCCGGGCGACATCATCATCCGCTTCGACGGAACGGATATCGCGGAAATCCGCGACCTCATGCGCACTGTCGGCGAGAGCCCGGTCGGCAAGGCGGTCGATGTGGTCATCATCCGCGACGGCAAGGAACAGACCGTTCGCGTGACGCTCGGTCGGCTGGAGGACGGCGAGCAGCTCGCCAATGCGAAACCGGGGGAAGTGCTGCCGAATGGCGGTGAGGCGAAGCCCGGCGAGCCGCCGGCCGCGCAACTGCCTGCGAGTGACACGGTGCTCGGAATGAAGCTTGCCGAGCTCGACGCCGACAGTCGCCAGAGTTTCGGCATCGCCGAAAGCGTCAAAGGCGTCGTGATCACCGAGGTACAGCCCAATTCGCCCGCGGCCGAGCGTCGGGTAGAGCCGGGCGAGGTGATCGTCGAACTCGGTCAGGAAGCAATGGAAACGCCGGAGGATGTCACCTCACGCGTCACCGAACTGAAGGCCGACGGGCGCCGCAACGCCTTGCTGATGATCGCGAACAAGAGCGGCGAACTGCGCTTCGTGACGGTGCGGATGGAATAGAGCTCGCGCTCCCGACCGTGGCGACGGGGTGCTACCGCTTCGCGGCCGAGCCATCCCGCCGCCATTCTTCCGCGGTTGTTGCGTAAAGCACGTGGCGTCTGAGATGGGGATGCGTGTCCGGGACGCCGGAATGATCGAAGTCGCGCTTGGAATCAGGACGCATGCCGATCCGCGTCATCACGGCGGTGGAGCGAGTGTTGGCCGGAACGGCGATGGCAACGATCTCCCCGAGCTTCCTCTCGCTGAATCCATAATCGAGAAGCGCCCGCGCTGCCTCCGTCACGTAGCCCTTTCCCCAATGGCGGAGAGCCAGGCGCCAGCCGATCTCGACGGTGCCGTCGGGCAGGTGCGGTTCGAGGTCGGTGCGTGCAAGTCCGCAGAAGCCGATCGGCGCGTCGTTCTCACGGAACGCGAGCGCGAAGAAGCCGAAGCCGGTTTCGCGGATGTTGCGGTTGTTGCGGTCGAAAAGCGCGTCGGCCTCCGCGCGGGTGCGGCGGAACGGGAAGAACTCCATGACCGCGGGATCGCTGTTGATCTCGGCAAAGAGTTCGCGATCGGTCTCGATCCAGGCGCGGAGCCTGAGCCGCCCGGTCTCGAGGATGATCACGTCACGAAATCCGTCTTGCGGTATCCCTGGAGATAGAGCAGGGCGGTGAGGTCGCCATGGTCGATACGGATCTTCGCCTGGTCGGCAACGACGGGCTTGGCGTGGAGCGCTACCCCAGTGCCGGCAAGCTGCAGCATTCCGAGATCGTTGGCACCGTCGCCGACGGCGATGACGTCCGCCGGCGTGATGCCGAGCCGTTCCGAAATGTCGATGAGTGCGTCGACCTTGGCCTGCTTGCCGAGGATCGGCCGGGCAACGTCGCCGGTCAGCTTGCCGTTCTCCTCAACGAGAATGTTGGCACGGTTTTCGTCGAATCCGAGCTTCTCTGCGATGGGGCCGGTGAACACGGTGAAGCCGCCGGAGACGAGGGCGCTGTAATGTCCCTTCGCCTTCATGGTGGCGATCAGTTCGCGGCCACCCGGCGTCAATGTGATACGCGTGGCTATGACCTCCGCGACGACGGTAACGGGCAAGCCCTGGAGAAGCGCCACTCTTTCGACGAGTGCCGGCTCGAAAGCGATCTCGCCGTTCATGGCGCGCGCGGTGATTGCCGCGACCTTTTCCTTCAAGCCGACTTCCGCGGCCAGCTCGTCGATGCATTCCTGTCCGATCATGGTGGAGTCCATGTCGGCGATCAGAAATCGCTTGCGGCGGCTTTCGGCATCCTGCACGGCGACGTCGATCGCGGCGCCGGCGACCGCCTGGCGCAGCCGAGCCTCCGCTTCGCCGGCCTCGGCGCCATCCCTCAATACGATGTCGCAGGCAATACCGTCCGCGAGCCAATAGAGCCCGGATGCATCGAGCCTTTCCGCCGCCGCTTCCGCGCGTGCCGGCGTCAGAACGGGATTTGACGGATTAGCGATAAGCGTGGCAACGAGAGCCATGATGCAAAACCTTGCGAGAGACATCGACGCGATCCTGATAACCGGGCCGACCGCCAGCGGCAAGTCCGCGCTCGCGGTGAAGCTCGCGCAAAGGCACGGCGGCGTCGTGATCAATGCGGATAGCATGCAGGTTTACGGGACGCTGAAAGTCCTGACAGCGCGGCCGGATCAAAGCGAGATGGGTGGCGTCGAGCATTTCCTTTACGGTCATATCCCGCCAGGCCGGGCCTATTCCACCGGCGTGTGGCTCCGCGAAGCGGAAGCGCTCGTGGCGCGGCTGGGGAAAGAAGGGCGGCTGCCGGTCTTCGTCGGCGGCACGGGCCTCTATTTCAAAGCGCTGACGGGAGGGCTTTCGGATATGCCCGAGATTCCGCTCGAAACCCGCAAGCGCTTGCGCACCCGACTGACAGAGGAGGGGGCCGAGGCGCTCCACGGTGAACTTTCCGCACGCGATCCGGAGACGGCGGGGCGCGTGCGGCCCAGCGATGGGCAGCGTATCGTGCGCGCGCTGGAGATAATCGAGGCGACGGGAAGGCCGATCGGATCTTACCAGCAGAGCCGTGGGCCGGTGATCATCGACCCGGCGCGAGCGCAGAAGATCGTCGTATTGCCGGAGCGGCCGGTTCTTCATGGCCGTATCGATCGGCGCTTCGAGACGATGCTTGCGAGAGGCGCCGTCGAGGAGGTCCGCGCGCTTCTCGCGCTCCGCCTTCCTCCGGAGATGCCGGTGATGAAGGCGATCGGCGTCCCACAGATCGCAGCGATGCTGAAAGGCGAGATGAGCGAAAAGCAGGTGATCGAGGCCGGCGCGGCTGCGACGCGGCAATATGCCAAGCGCCAGATGACCTGGTTTCGCAACCAGCTTGACGAGACCTGGCAGCGTATCGAGGACCCGGATGCCTTGGGCTAGATCACGATTTAGGTCGGGTCGACCTGTTTGACCTCCTCATCCCTGTCACAAGCACAGAGATGACGGGGGAGAGAGATTGTAGTCCCTATGCTGCGGTCTGAAGCGGCATCAGTCGATGCCGTGTTCCTTCAATACCGCCTCTTCGTCGCCGCTGATCCAGCCGAAAATCTTCGGCTCCCCGTCACGCAGCTGAACGAGGTAATGGACCTCGAAATCGATGGTGACATTCGGCTGCTCCTCCGCGTCGAAGACGGAGCGCCAATCGACCTGTACGAGAAAATGCAGCGCATCGATCGGGGTGACAGTGGTTTTGCGGATCTTCAATTCCCTGGTGCCGATCGCGCGATAGCGGGCGTAGCCCTTTTCCATGGAAACCGTCAGGGTTTCGTCGTTTTTCCCCGTCATTACTCCGGCCGGCGAGGCGGCGATAAAGTCCGAGGCGAAGGCGGAGGTCGTATCTCCGACCGGAAGCGTCCCCGCAAGGACCTGATTGGCCATGCTCTCGTAGCGCTCGAAGAAGCGCCTCAAAATCTCTTCCATGATTTTCATCCCAATTCGCTCCGCGCAACGGAGGCGGAGGCTTGCGGTGCTGCAGGTCAATCGACCGGCGTGTGCTGGTGTTGAATGAGCTTCCAGTCTGCTCCGACGCCGTGGTAGGTCGAGGTGCAACAGGCCGCATAAGGCCCGCCTTCCGCGCGTCGCGCCTCCGCAAGATAGCCGAGTACGATAAAGTTCTCGCCGATCCGGCTCATGACCTTCTCGCTGATCGTGAGATGCTCCCACCGCGGAATTCCCTGGAGACTTCGGATTATGACCGATCTTCCGCGCAGCAGACCGACCGGCGCAGGGAATGCCATGATGCAGTCTTCGTCCAGCAATTCGCGATATGGATCGGAACCCTCGAGCCAGAGCCGCCGCTCGTTTCTCCATGCGTCATTGTCGTCCATGGTCGTCTCCTCGCCTTGACGTCACCTCAACGCTTGAGAAGAGCCCCCGGATCCAAAATTGCAATCAGCGCAGGTTCAGCTGCCAGGACACGCCGTACCGTCCGCTTCTGCGTCATTTGCGGATAAGGCTGCCGAGTGGTCGTCTGAGCAGGCTTTCGCGAAGCGACCCCTCGTGACGCGGTGCCGGCTTGCCGAAGCCCGCATCCGATTGGCCGGGCGCCTTGGCGGGTCGGCCCGATATCCTCTCCGCCTCTCCGGACAGGACCTGCTCGCGGATCCGGCTGAAGCGTTCGATCTCCGGGTTTCCCGGCTCGGACGAGCGGGGAAGCATGTCGGGGCTATAGGGCTCGAATGGGGGGTATCGTCGCGAAAGGGAGTCCGCGACCTCGGTTCCGGTGTCTTTCCCGCTCCAGTTGTCGTCCTCGAGCACCGGCGCCTGCTTCGTCTGTGACGCCAGATAGCTCTGTTGGAAACTCGATATGTCGGGACCGTTCACGGC
Source organism: Sinorhizobium meliloti (assembly GCF_017876815.1). Classification (NCBI taxonomy): domain Bacteria; kingdom Pseudomonadati; phylum Pseudomonadota; class Alphaproteobacteria; order Hyphomicrobiales; family Rhizobiaceae; genus Ensifer; species Ensifer meliloti. Next base: position 2,801,887 of record NZ_JAGIOS010000001.1, read on the forward strand.
ACGCATTCGGCTGACGATCGAACGGAGGTCGGCGAGGGGCGGCGCGTCGTCGTCAACCTTGTCGGTGATGCCGTGGGCGCGGGGCAACCGCGCATCGTCGACGCGGGCAAAGCGCATGCGCATCGGTACTGCGACCGCCTCGCCGAAGGCGATTGCCTCGCCGTTGCCGATCGACGAAATGAAGCTGGTGGTGGAGATCGACGAATTGGCGATCGCCGAGCGGATGATTTCCTGGTCGCGATCATTGGCGAGCCGCATGGCGAAGACGGTCGAGCATTGCGACAGGATCGTCGGATCGAGCTCGCCCGGCCGCTGGGTGATGATGCCGAGCGAGACTCCGTATTTGCGACCCTCCTTGGCGATCCGTGCAATAGCCTGACGTGTCGGCACAAAGCCGAGCGACGGATCGGCCGGCACATAGCGGTGCGCCTCTTCGCAAACGACCAGCATATGGATGGCGCCATTGCCCCAGAGGCCTATCTCGAAGGCCATGCGGCAGAGCACGGAGGCGAGGGAATTGACGACTTCCGAAGGGATCCCGGCAAGCTCGAAGGTGGCGATCGGCTTGCCGTCGCCCGGAATGCGGAAGATCTTTGCAATCGTGTCCTCGATCGTGTCCGTGATCGTGTTCTGCGAGAACATGAAATGGTAGCGCGGATCGTTGACTGCGGAGACGATCCTGACCTTGAGGGAGCGCAGGTACGGCTTGTCGTTGCGCCCCTCCAGCCGGCCGATGCGCTCATCGATCAGCGCCAGGAGGTCGGCGATGCGGTACGGGACGGGCGTATCTGCGGTGATCGAGCTCTTTTCCGTCTGCCGCCGCATCAGGCCGGATTCGCCGCCCTTGAACGCCTTTTTTGCGTCCGCGATGACGTCGCGCAGGATATCGAGCTCGTCCGGCACCGGCGGGCGCCCACGAAAGATGACCTCGGCCAACTCCTCGAGCCGGAAGAACCAGAAGGGGAGGTCGAGCGTATCCGTGTCGATGACCACCGCCTGGTCCGGAAAGGCGGCGGCGAACTCGTTGTGCGGATCGAGGATCAGCACACGCAGCTTCGGGTCGGCGGCGATCGCCTTGTTCAGGAGCAGTGTCACGGCGGTCGACTTGCCGACGCCGGTGGTGCCGACGATCGCAAAGTGCTTGGAAAGCATGGAAGGTACATGGATGGTGGCGTCGAGGCTTTCGTCCTGCGTCAGCTTGCCGATGACGCAACTGTCCGATTGACCGGAGTCGTAGATGCGGGCGAGATCGCTCACGCGGATGCGGTGGGCAATCGCTCCGAGATAGGGATAGCGGCTGATGCCGGCGGAAAACTCTTCCCGCCCATCCGGACCGACATGAACCTCGCCCATCAATTCCACTTCGATGCGGAAAGTGTTGTTGACCTCTTCGCCCCAACCCTCGGAAATGGTCTGCATCGAATAGACGAGGGCGACGACACGGTTGGTGCCGACGGAAATCGAAACCAGTTTGCCGACCGACCAGAGCTCGGTGAGCGAAGTCTCGCCATTTTCGGCGACCGCCGCGATCGTGGCGCGCGAGCCGTTGCAGGCGACGACCCGCCCGAGAAATCGATTGCCGGGCTTCAACGTATCGCGGCGATCCGTCTCGGCGGCGCGAGGCGCCGATTGATTTCCACTTTCGAGCAACGCAGCACCTCGGGCGAAAACGCCAATCACAGCAGGATGCGCACCGAAATCCGGCGCCTGTTTCCTTGCTGGTCCCAGGATAGCGGCTGCGGTTTAATAACTGGTTGCTCACAAGCCTTGCCGATCAGGTCACGCCAAAGCCGTTGACGGATGGGGAATTTCCGTTTAACAAATCGCCCCATGAAAAATTTCGCGGTTATTCTTGTGGTGGGACGGCGCATGGGCAGGGTGGTGTAACCATCCGGCGGTAGCCACCCATGCGCTGAACGAGGCTCCTGACGGGGCCTTTTTTTATGCCTTCAAACACGTTATTCACCCAAACCTGAACGAGGGACGGAAGCAGGCCAATGAGCGGAACTGAGAACCAGATGACGGGCGCGGAGATCGTTCTCCAGGCTTTGAAAGACAATGGCGTCGAACACATCTTCGGCTATCCCGGCGGTGCCGTGCTCCCGATCTACGACGAGATTTTCCAGCAGGAGGATATCCAGCACATCCTCGTCCGCCACGAGCAGGGCGCCGGCCACATGGCCGAAGGTTATGCCCGCTCCACCGGCAAGGTCGGCGTCATGCTGGTGACTTCCGGCCCGGGAGCGACCAATGCGGTCACGCCGCTGCAGGACGCGCTGATGGACTCGATCCCGCTCGTCTGCATCTCGGGGCAGGTACCGACGTCGCTGATCGGTTCGGACGCCTTCCAGGAATGCGACACGATCGGCATCACGCGGCCCTGTACCAAGCACAACTGGCTGGTCAGGGACGTCAACGAGCTCGCCCGCGTCATCCATGAGGCTTTCCGCGTCGCTCAGTCCGGCCGTCCGGGTCCGGTCGTCGTCGACATTCCGAAGGACGTCCAGTTCGCAACCGGCACCTATACGCCGCCTTCGGCCGTTCCGACGCAGAAGAGCTACCAGCCGAAGACCCAAGGGGACCTGAAGAAGATCGAGGAGGCGGTCGCGCTCATGAAAACGGCGCGCCAGCCGGTCATCTATTCGGGCGGCGGCGTCATCAATTCCGGGCCGCAAGCCGCGCATTTCCTGCGCGAGCTGGTCGAGCTCACCGGCTTCCCGATCACGTCGACCCTGATGGGCCTCGGCGCCTATCCTGCCTCCGGCAAAAACTGGCTCGGCATGCTCGGGATGCACGGGACCTACGAAGCCAACCTGGCGATGCATGATTGCGACGTCATGATCTGCATCGGCGCGCGCTTCGACGACCGGATCACCGGCCGGCTCAATGCCTTCTCGCCCAACTCCAAGAAGATCCACATCGACATCGACCCGTCCTCGATCAATAAGAACGTCCGCGTCGACGTTCCGATCATCGGCGATGTCGCCGCTGTTCTCGAGGACATGATTCGCCTGTGGCGGGCTGCGGCCAAGACGGTCGACCAGACGCGGCTTGGCGACTGGTGGAAGTCGATCTCCAAGTGGCGGGCGCGCAACTCTCTGGCCTATACGCCGAGTGCCGACGTCATCATGCCGCAATATGCGATCCAGCGGCTATACGAGCTCACCAAGGACCGCGACACCTACATCACCACCGAGGTCGGCCAGCACCAGATGTGGGCCGCGCAGTTCTTCGGCTTCGAAGAGCCGAACCGCTGGATGACCTCGGGCGGCCTCGGGACCATGGGCTACGGATTCCCGGCCGCGGTCGGCGTCCAGGTCGCGCATCCGGAGAGCCTCGTCATCGACATCGCCGGCGACGCCTCGATCCAGATGTGCATCCAGGAGATGTCGTGTGCGGTTCAGTACGGCCTGCCGGTCAAGATCTTCATCCTGAACAACCAATATATGGGCATGGTCCGGCAGTGGCAGCAACTCCTGCACGGCAACCGCCTGTCGCATTCCTACACCGAGGCGATGCCTGACTTCGTCAAGCTCGCCGAGGCCTATGGCGGCGTCGGCATCCGTTGCGAAAAGCCGGGAGAGCTCGACGATGCGATCCGGCAGATGATCGACACTCCGGCTCCGGTCATCTTCGACTGCCGCGTCGCCAATCTCGCCAACTGCTTCCCGATGATCCCTTCGGGCAAGGCGCATAACGAAATGCTGCTCCCCGACGAGGCCACGGACGAGGTGGTCGCCAACGCCATCGATGCCAAGGGCCGCCAGCTCGTTTGAGGACAAGGGTAGGAACAGGAAAATGAATGCACATCTTCAGCCGACGGGCTCCGCCTACTTCATCGCCAAGGAAACGGAGCTTGCGGAAACGCACACGCTTTCCGTTCTGGTCGACAACGAGCCGGGCGTGCTCGCCCGCGTCATCGGCCTTTTTTCCGGTCGCGGCTACAATATCGAGAGCCTGACGGTCTCCGAGACGGAGCACGAGGCTCATCTGTCGCGCATCACCATCGTGACCCGCGGCACGCCGCACGTGCTCGAGCAGATCAAGAACCAGCTCGAACGCCTTGTTCCGGTGCACCGGGTCGTGGATCTCACGGTCCGCGCCGCCGGCCTCGGCCATGAGCGGCCGATCGAGCGTGAACTGGCGCTCGTCAAGGTACACGGCTCGGGCGAACATCGGGTGGAGGCGCTCAGGCTCGCCGACGCCTTCCGCGCCTCGGTCATCGACGCCAATATCGATCACTTCGTCTTCGAGATCACCGGCAAGCCTTCCAAGATCGAGCAGTTCATCGCCATCATGAAGCCGCTCGGGCTGATCGAAGTCTGCCGCACCGGCATCGCCGCGATGAACCGCGGGCCCCAGGGGATGTAAAGAAGCTCCCTCAACCGCAATAGAGACGTTCTGTACCTGTGACTGCCCCTCTCCTCGGGTTTAACCCGAGGACTAGCCCTCTCCCCGCGCGCGGGGAGAGGGGACTTTGGAGCGAGAGTTCGAGGCTTGTCCCTTCGCCCCGCTTGCGGGGAGAAGGTGCCGGCAGGCGGATGAGGGGCAATCGGGGCAACGCTCGCCATGATCGCTCCTCAAATCACCTCCAGCCGCGTCTTCCTCCTCGGCGGCGGGAAGTGGCGGTCGAGTTCGGCGAGATTTTCCGTCGTCAGGTGGATATCCATCGCGTCGCGGTTTTCGCGGGCGCGTTCGGGCGAACCGGTCTTCGGGATCGAGATGACGCCGGAACACGTCTTCAAAAAGGCGAGTGCCACCTGGGCGGGCGTCGCCTGATGCGCCTTGGCGATGTGAATCAGATCGGCGTCATGCAGAAGGCGGCCCTCGTCGAGCGGTGAATAGGCCATGACCGGCACGCCTTGAGCGCGGCACCGGGGCAGCAGGTCGAATTCGATGCCGCGGCGGGCGAGATTATAGAGCACCTGATTGGCCGCGACGTTGCCGCCGTCAGGAACGGCCGACAGTTCCTCCATGTCGTCGACGTCGAAATTGGAGACGCCCCAGGCACGGATCTTGCCGGCCTTCTTCAGCTCTTCGAAAGCGGCGACGGTCTCGGCGAGCGGATAGCCGCCCCGCCAGTGCAGAAGGTAAAGATCGACGCAGTCGATGCCGAGATTGCGCAGGCTGCGTTCGCAGGCGGCAACCGTACCCGCCCGGCTGGCGTTGGAGGGCAGCACCTTGCTGACGACGAATGCCTCGTCGCGCCGACCCTTGATCGCTTCTCCCACGATACGTTCGGCAGCGCCGTCGCCGTACATCTCTGCAGTGTCGATCAGCGTCATGCCGAGATCGAGCCCGGTTTGCAGGCTGCGGACTTCGTCGGCGGTCTTCGCGCGGTTTTCACCCATCCGCCATGTCCCCTGGCCGAGCGCGGGAACCTTGCGGCCGTCCGGAAAAGCGATGGTCGGGATCGGATCGTGCATGGGGGATTGTCCTGAGAGTTGGTCCAGTGCGGAGATTTAAGGCCCGTTGGGGGAAAGTCCACAAGCTAATTGCAGCATTGCTGCCTTGGCCGGGCCGCCTGCGGTCGCGCCGATAGTCTTCTCCCGAAAGAAAATAAAATTGTGCCTTGTAAGAAACACAATGATGACCTACATAGCTCGGTATCGATATTGATCGACGATATTTGTTTCTGCGCCAAGGCGCATCGTCACGAAAATCCTGACAACATCGGTTTTGATACACCGTTTTTATGCGGTGGCGGTTTTCCATGGCTATTGAAAGGACATCGACGTGGCTTCTGGAACGGTAAAGTGGTTCAACAGCACCAAGGGCTTCGGTTTCATCCAGCCAGATGACGGCGCCGCTGACGTGTTCGTCCATATTTCGGCGGTTGAACGCGCCGGCCTGTCCACGCTGAAAGACGGGCAGAAGGTAAGCTTCGAGCTGACGCAGGATCGGCGCTCGGGCAAGACCTCGGCGGACAACCTTCGCGCTCTCTGAACGGATCGCGCGTTTGTGCCCTAACACGGCACTTCATGACATTATTGTCTCCCCGCCCGTGACCACGGATGTACTGGCGCGGCGGGTTGAGATGATGAGGAAGGTCGGGCCTGTCCCGGCCTTTTTTATTGGCTGAAATTTGATGGAGGATCTCGCATGAAGGACGTCGGCAACCGCATTTTCAAGGCCGAGAAGAAGAACCCTGCGGATCGCGCGGATCAGGCCACAATTGCGTCACGCGCCATTATCGAGCAGGAGGCTGCAGCGCGTGTGAAGAAGACGGCTCGCCTCAAACAGATGCGGCTGGAGAAAGAGGCCGAGGAGGCGGCAAATCCAGTTGCCGCTCCCGCCAAGAAGGGCAAGGCGCAGAAGCGAAAGTAGCCGGACCTTACGGCATGTTTCTTGAATTCGGCGCTTGCCCTATCCAATAGGGCGGCGCGAAGCGATCGCAAACACTACTCGCGCATCCCGCGCGGCCGACTCCTACCTTTGTGCGGCAACGAGCAGCATCATCGGCCGGTCGACCTCTTCCGCAAGGTCCGGATTGCGGGCGATCTCATCGGCGGTCGGGCTCCACTCCTGAACGCGGCGGATCGCGAAACCGGCTGCAATCAGGGTGTTCAATGTCGTGCCGAGCGTACGGTGATACTTGACGACGCCCTTGGCGAGCCAGTCGGTGACTCGCTTTCCTTCGACCGAGTAGCGGTCGAGCGGCCAGATGCGGCGGCCCTCGGCGTCCGTGGACCAGCCAGGGTTCGTCGGGGCCATGTAGACCGGGTGTTCGATGGTGAAGACGAAATGCGATCCGGGCAGGAGACTCCTATGGATCGTTCGCACCAACCGGTCGAAGTCTTCGATGTAATGGAAGGCGAGCGAGCTGTAGGCGAAGCCGAAGCTCGCTTCGGGCAGAACCAGATGCTCGAGGTCGGCGATTCGATACTCGACCGAAGGATCCTCCGTCTCTTGCCGCGCGCGTGCGATCATTTTCTCGGAGAGGTCGAGGCCAAGGACTTGAGCCGCGCCGTTCTCCCGCGCCCAGCGGGCGAACCAGCCGAAGCCGCAGCCGAGATCCAGGACGCGCAAGTCCCTGAGATCGGGCAGCATTGCGCGGATTGCGGGCCATTCGGCAGCGCCGGCGAGTCCATGCAGGGATCGCCCGAGTTGACTGTAGCCGGTGAAGAATTCGGGTCTGTCGTAAACGTTCTGTGCCATTTTCCATCTCCATGATGCCGATGGACGGGCGCCTGAACTACAGCGCCGCGCGTCTTATCAGACGTGCAAAGGTCGCTGTAGCACTTTGATCTGCCGCATGTTTTTGTCCTTTAATCGAATGCGATCAAAGGAAACATGCAGTAGAAGAAAGCCCCGTCCGCTTGGGCGAGGCTGCGGGGTTACGCGTGCTTGCGCATGCAATAGAACGCGCGGCGCTGTTGTCAGCGTGTGCGAAGCCCCTGCATCCCGCCTGTTGGGATGCCGGCGAACCGGGCGACAATGTGGGTGTCATGTTCACACATGGCGTGGCTATCCCATGGAAAACGTTAGGGGTCAAGCCTGCGCAGCATCCCCAGCTTTCGGTTTGTCACCGTGACAAGATTTGGGTGGCGGTTGCATTTGGGTCAGCTAGCTTGACCCACTGCTGCATGTTTCCTTTGATCGTAACCAATCAAAGGAAACATGCAGCAGATCAAAGTGCTACAGACGCGCGGCGCTGTAGGGGCGCCGCCCGGGGAGATTGCTCGATGCGAATCCCAGGTTTGCAGCGGCGTCCTCGGCAGACCCGCGGCTTTGGAGGAACTCATGCAACTGGATACGCTTCTGGCGCTGTTCCTGTTTGCCTTCACGACATCGATCACGCCCGGACCGAACAACATGATGCTGTTCGCCTCGGGCGTGAACTTCGGTTTCGTGCGCACGATTCCGCATATGCTGGGGATCGGCATCGGCTTCTTCGTTCTTCTCATTGCCGTGGGGCTCGGTCTCGGCGCACTGCTTCATTCCGTGCCGCTCCTCTATACGGCCCTGAAGTTCGCCGGCGGCGCATATCTCGTCTGGATCGCCTGGAAGATCGGCACGTCTCGCTCGCTCGGCGAAGGGAGGGCGAATGCGGTGCCGATGACCTTCCTGCAGGCGGCTGCTTTCCAATGGGTCAATCCGAAGGCCTGGGTAATGGCGGTTTCGGCCATGGCCACCTATACGAGCAGCGACAGCTATCTCATGAGCGTGCTCGTCGTCGGCCTCGTCTTCGCGCTCGTCAACGTGCCGAGCGTCTCGACCTGGGCGGGTTTCGGCTCGGCCCTCAGGCAATGGCTCTCGGAACCTGCGCGACTCAAATGGTTCAACATCACCATGGCCGTCTTGCTCGTCGTCAGCCTTTGGCCGATGCTCAGGTAGTCGGCCGACAGGGGACGTTTTAGGGTCAATGCATTAAGATCAGCAGCCTTCTGTAGAGGAGCCAGGAATGTCCGAACATCATCATGGGCATGGCGACGATCACGGCCATCACCACGACAACCACCTGACCGACATGGAAGCCCGGGTAAAGGCGTTGGAGACGGTGCTGACGGAAAAGGGTTTGATCGATCCTGCGGCGATCGACGCGATCGTCGACGCGTACGAGACGAAGGTGGGACCGCGAAACGGCGCACGCGTCGTCGCCAAGGCCTGGAGCGATCCGGGTTTTGCCGATTGGCTGAAACGCGACGCGACCGCGGCGATCGCCAGCCTCGGCTTTACCGGGCGCCAGGGCGAGCACATGCGTGCGGTGTTCAACACGTCCGAGACGCACAACCTCATCGTCTGTACGCTGTGCTCCTGCTATCCCTGGGCAGTGCTGGGGCTGCCGCCGGTCTGGTACAAGGCGCCGCCCTATCGTTCGCGCGCCGTCATCGATCCCCGCGGCGTGCTTGCCGAATTCGGGCTCGAGCTGTCGGCTGAAAAGAAGGTCCGCGTCTGGGATTCGACGGCCGAGCTCCGCTACCTCGTCGTGCCCGAGCGGCCGGAAGGGACCGACGGCTTCGGCGAGGACGCGCTGGCGGAGCTCGTGACGCGCGATTCCATGATCGGCACCGGGCTCGCCCTTTCGCCGGAGGATGTGCGATGAACGGTCCGCATGATCTCGGCGGCCAGCATGGCATGGGCCCGATCGCTCCGGAACGCAATGAGCCCATTTTCCATGCAGAGTGGGAGAAGCGGGCGCTCGGCATCACGCTTTCCTGTGGCGCTTTCGGTGCCTGGACGCTGGACGAAAGCCGGCACGCGCGCGAAAGCCTGGCCCCGGCGACCTATCTCTCCGCGAGCTATTATGAAATCTGGACTCGAGCCCTGGAAACGCTTCTCAAGCGCCATGGCTTCGTGACGCAGGCCGAGCTCGATGCCGGCCATATGCTCGACAAGGGGCGGGAGCCGAAACGGGTGCTCACAGCGGACATGGTGGCCGGCGTGCTCGCCAAGGGCGGGCCATGCGACCGGCCGGTCGAAGCGCCGCCGCGCTTTGCCGCCGGCGACAGTGTGCGTACGAAGAACTTCAATCCGGAGAGCCACACGCGCCTGCCGCGCTACGCCCGCGCCCGGACAAGCATGGTGGAGGCCGTGCAGGGCAGCTTCGTCTTCCCGGACGACAACGCCCACGGCAAGGGCGAGAACCCGCAATGGCTCTACATGGTGGTCTTCGATGCCGGCGAGATCTGGGGTGAGGGCGCGGACCCGACGCTTACCGTCTCCATCGATGCCTGGGAGAGCTATCTTGAACACGCTTAGATCGACGCCTGCTCTTCCCCGTTCCCCGCTTCTGGCTTCGGCGGAACTGCCGAAATCGCGCGAGGGCGACCCCGTCTTTGCCGAGCCCTGGCAGGCGGTAGCCTTCGCCATGACCGTGCGGCTTCATGAGCAGGGCGTATTTTCATGGAGCGAATGGGCGGAAGCGCTTTCGGCCGAGCTCTACAAGCCCGGCCGCAGGGCGGACGGGACCGACTATTACGATTGCTGGGTTGCGGCGCTGAGCCGCCTGGTGACGGAACTCTCCATCGCTTCCGGTCCCGAACTGGAAGCGCTGGTCGGCAGCTGGCAGCGCGCAGCGGAAGCGACGCCGCACGGAACGCCGATTGCGCTCGCGAACGATCCTCTGCGTTGAAGCATCACCCGCCGTTCCATCAAGAGCTCTCTGATCCCTCGAACTGGCGATAACATTCGTCGGCAACCTTCTGCAGCAGCTCGCGCGGTACTTCGCCGGTGACGGCATAGCCGATTTCACCGTCGATCCAGTAGAACGTCTCGACATTTCCCTGGCTGGCGATCCGGAAGCTCGTTTCGCGGTTCTCGGTGTTGCGGCCGAGAAGCACCGTCAGCCGCCCCCCGGTCCCGTCTTCATACATCAGCATCGCGCCTGCCTTGCCATTGACCGGGATGAGCCGTCCTCCGACGAGCGAGAAGCCGAGCGACGAAAGATCGGGGATTTTCAGCGCGTAGTCGAGACGCTTGCCGAGCCATGTGGCGAGATGATCCCGCTCGCCGGCGCCGACCTCCACGGGGTGGCGCACTTCGCTGGCATAGATCAGGAAAGCCGACTGCGCCTGCCGGGGGAGAGCCTCGGAGGCCGCGGCGGCCAATTGCGATTGCGGGACGATGAGATCGCGTGCGTAGGCGCCGGCGAGCGCGCCTGCGGCGAAGATCAGAAATCCGGCGGCGAGGCGCCGCAGCGTGGGCGCGGGTGATGCGAGACCGGTGCTTCCTGCCGAACGGCGGGCCCTTACCAGAGCGCGATCGTTCTCGCCGCTGCGGGCATAGGAGGCGAAATTCTGTTTCAGTGCCGCCGCCTGGGCCTGCCACTGGCGCACCTCTTCGGCCCTTGCCGGGTGCCTTTCCAACCAGGATGCGATGCGTTCGCGCTCCGGTGGGCTCAATTGGCCATCCACATAGGCGTGCAGTTCGTCTTCGGAGACGGTTTCGAATTCGTCGGTCATTTCGGTCTCCGCAGGGCGATCACGTTATCGTCCTTCATCGCTTCGGCAAGCTGGCGGCGGGCCCGGGAGAGGCGGGACATCACCGTCCCGATCGGGATTTCCATCATGTCGGCCACGTCCTGGTAGCGATAACCCTCTATGACGACGAGCATCAAGACGGCTCGGTTGTCGGCCGAGAGCCGCTCGAGCCCGCGCATCAGGCGTTGCCGCTCCAGGGGATCCGCATTGTCCTCCTCCGCACGAAGGCCGAGCGCCTCGTCGAACTCCACTTCGGGATGCTGGGCACGGCGGCGGTGGCCGTTGCGAAAAAGATTGGTCATGATGGTGAAGGCCCAGGCGCGCAGGTTCACGCCCCGCCATTGTTCACGTCTTGCGAGCACTTTCTCGACGCAGTCCTGCAACAGATCTTCGCCGTCGGGATCGGAGTGGGCGAGGCTGCGCGAATAGCGCCTGAGCGCCGGCATCAATTCCAGGACCTCTTCCTCGAAAGCATCAGGGGCGGCGGGATCGGCCCGCGCCCCTGTTTCCGGACCGTCAGGGCCGTGCGACATCCCATTCGCCCTTCACGCCGTCGCCGGTAACGTCACCCATCTTCTCGTCCTTTACCCAGAAATAAAGCGGCATTCCGTCCTTCGCCCATTGCTTGGTGCCGTCCTTTCGCTCAACGATCGAATAGGCACCCTCGGCCGCTGCATCGCCTTCCACCATGAAGGGCGGCCAATTCTTGGCGCAGGCATCATAGCAGGCGGAGACGCCTTTCTGGTCGTCCTTGTAGGTGTAGAGCGTCATTCCGTTCTCGGCGGCGAGCACAGGGCCTTTCTCTGATTCGACCGTTTTCACCGGCGGAGCGGCGAAGGCGGCGGCGGCCGTGCCAAGGGAAATGGCGATGGTCAACGCAAGCGTTCTCATGGGTTTCCTCCTCAAGATGTCTTCAACGCAGAACCGCGCACGGGCGGGTTCGAGGATAAGACACGGAGGGCTATGGATTTATTCCCGGCGCGAGTGACGATACGGACAAGCAGGAGCTTGCCGCCTTCGGACCACGCGGACGCGGTGACGCAGGTAGATCGATGGCGCTGGCCGGGTTTTCCGCGCGGCTGGTCCCTTCGACAAAGGAGTGTTGTTTCCATTGACAACACAAAATTCCGTTGTTAGTCATGATAACATGAGCGCGGTCCTGCTATCCAAGGAACGATCGGTCCTAAGCGAAGAGGCGTTCTTTGAAATCGTCATTTGGCAGGTTCCCGCGCCGGTTCCGGGCAGCGCTCACCTGTACAAGTATCGGCTCGCCCTCGTGGTGAAAGGCGAATGTGTTCTCCGTTACGACAATGAGCGAGGCAAAGGCGACCATCGCCACGTCGGAGAGCACGAGGAGCCAATTACCTTTTCATCGCTGGATGACCTCCTGATCGCTTTCCAGCAGGACATTGAAAGGATGGCCCTATGAATACACTCATTGTTCGGTTGGGCGGCATGGACGATATCCGCAACAGGATCGCAGTTGCCGCCAAGCTCGCCTCGGAGGGAAAAGACCCCGAGGCCAATTCCACTCTCAATTTCGCCAGTTATGAGGATATGCACCGCATCCTCGCCCCGTCCCGTCTCGCTCTCGTCAAGACATTGGCCGGACAGGGCGCATTGTCGATCAGGGAACTCGCGCGTCGTGTCGGCCGCGATGTGCAGGCCGTTCATCGCGACGTAACCACTCTCATCAATTCCGGCGTTATCGAGCGTTCCGACAAGGGGGTCGAATTTCCCTACGAAAATATCCATTTCGAGTTCGACGTAAGAGCCGCCGCTTGAATTCATTCACGCCCGGTCGGCGACGAAGCGGGCGAGGGCGGGGCCGATCAGCGTGATTATGAGCAGACGGGCCGTCTGCAAGGCCATCACGAAAGGAAGATCGACATTGCTGGAGGCGGCGATGACCGCGATCGAATCGAGTCCGCCGGGGCTGGTCGCGAGATAGGCGGTCAGCGGATCGATGCCCGCGACCTTGATGAGCAACAGCGCAAGAAGACCGGAAAAGGATATCAGCACGACGATGGAGACGATCGTCGGCATCAGGGCGCGGCGAGCGTGCGCCAGAATTGCCCGCGTGAAGCCGAGGCCGATATTCCAGCCGAGCATCGCGAAAGAGAGCGCCAGCAGCCATTGCGGCAGTTCGATCGTAAGCGTTCCGGTAATGTTGAGGGCCGAACCGATTGCAAAGGGCACGAGGAAGGCGCCGGCCGGTACACGCAATATCTTGCCAAGGATGCCGCTCGCGATTCCGACGGCGAGCGTCATGAAGAATGGCAGACCGGCAATCGGGGCAAACCAGTGAGTTGCCGTTTCGGCTTCGACGCCGCTCACCCAGAGATGGGACACGATGGTCGCAGTGCTGGCAACGAAGACGACGCGCAGATATTGCATGAAGGCGACGAGCCGGGCGTCCGCGCCATAGGCATCGGCCATCAGCAGCATCGTCGAGGCAGCGCCTGCCGACGAGCCCCAGATCGCGGTCGTGCCCGGCAGGATGCCCATCCGGGTGATCGTCCAGCCGCAGAGCGTGCTGACGCCGATCACCGACAGAATGATGGCAAGAAAGAGGAGCCAATTGCCGGAAAAGGTCACGAGAAGATCGGGGGTCATCGAAGCGGCGATCATCATCGCCAGCACGACCTGAACGCAAAAGAAGAGCTGTCGCGGCAGCCGGATCGTTCCGCCATTCATGCCGACGAGCGCACCGGCGATCATCGGCCCCATCAGCAGGCCCGCAGGAATTCCGATCATTTCGAGGACGCCGGCGAAGACGGCGGAAAGCAAGGCCAGCAGGCACCACTGCCAAACGGCGGACAGACGTCCCAGTCCGCCGTTCTTGGGCAGCATCGGGGTTGAGGGCTGTTCCGGCTTCAAGGTCATTCTCCGGCGGGCGGCGCGGCTTCCTGCACACTGTATGCAGCGCACCGTTGGTAGCAGGATCGGCCGCCCCAATTCAAGGTGCAGTGCAAAAAACTGTGCCACAGCCCGTTTTGCCGGAAGTTGGGCGCAAAGTCGGTGATTGCGCACGTGTGGCCGCCGCCTAGCAGCGCGCCTCACGAGCTTCGTCGGCTGGCCGGCCAAATCCGCACTTGCGCCGGGCGGCCGAATCCTGACACTCAAGGTCATGCAGTTCGCTCCGCAACAGGATGAGGCCCTGAAGGCCGTTTCGCAATGGTTGAAGGGAGGCCGTTCTCAGCTCTTCCGGCTGTTCGGCTATGCCGGCACCGGCAAGACCACGCTCGCCCGCCATTTCGCAGAAAATGTGGATGGCGAGGTGGTGTTCGCCGCCTTCACCGGCAAGGCCGCGCAGGTGCTGCGCTCCAAAGGAGCCACGAACGCCAAGACCATCCACTCGCTGATCTACCGCCCGCGCGGCGAGGAGGAAGTGGAGGACGAGGAGACCGGCAAGACGTCGATCGCGCCGATGTTCGCGATCAACCGCCAGAGCCCGGTCGCGAAAGCGGCGCTGATCATCGTCGACGAATGCTCGATGGTGGACGAGGCGCTCGGCAAGGATCTGATGAGCTTCGGCACGCCGATCCTCGTTCTCGGCGATCCCGGACAATTGCCGCCGGTTTCCGGCGGCGGCTACTTCACCAATCACGAACCGGATTTTCTCCTGACGGATATCCATCGCCAGGCGAGGGACAACCCTATCATCCAGCTCGCCATGCAGGTGCGCGAGGGCAAGGAGATCATGCACGGCGACTACGGCACCGCCCAGGTCATCTCCAAGGGGCAGGTGACACAGCCTCTGGTGCTGGAAGCCGACCAGGTGCTGGTCGGGACCAACAGGACGCGGCGGCGCTACAACCAGCGGCTTCGCGAACTGAAAGGCTTTACCAGCGAGTATCCGCAGTCCGGCGACAAGCTCGTATGCCTTCGCAACGATCCGGCCAAAGGCCTGCTCAACGGCTCGCTCTGGCAGGTGATGAGCTCGTCCAAGGAGACGGTCAAGCCAGGGATCAACCTGATGATCCGCCCGGAAGACGACGACATGGATCGCGGCGCCGCCAAGATCAAGCTCCTGAAGGCGGCTTTCGAGGACGTCGAGGGCGAAATCCCCTGGTCCACGCGCAAGCGTTACGACGAGTTCGATTACGGCTACGCGCTGACCGTGCACAAAGCCCAGGGCTCGCAATGGAACAACGTCGTGCTTTTCGACGAGAGCTGGGCTTTCCGCGATACGCGCGAACGCTGGCTCTACACGGCGATCACACGCGCCGCGGAGCGGTTGACGATCGTGCGGTGAAGCTTCGGCCTTCCGTCATGCCTCCAGCCGTTGCCCCTCACCCAAATTGGGGATTTGGCCCCTCATCCGCCTGCCGGCACCTTCTCCCCGCAAAGCGGGGAGAAGGGACAAGCGGCATGCACTCAGTCCCGATGAACTCGAGCGTGCACCGCCAGTCTCCTTCGCCCCGCTTGCGGGGAGAAGGTGCCGGCAGGCGGATGAGGGGCTGTCGCGCGGTCGTTCACTCTTTCAATAAGTCGGTGCTATCTGCAATTGCGGCAGCGGCCGCGGGGCGGTCTTCGTCAGGTCGGGGCCTTCACCGCTCCATTTCTCTCCCTCACCGATCAGCTTTTCGAGAAGCCGCGCCGCCTCTTCGCGCTCCGCCTTGCTTGCGAAGCGGTAAGAGGGCGGCTTCGACGTGGCGTCGTGGGCGAGCGCATAGGCGGGCTCGTAATCGGGGATTTTCGGCCGGTAGGCGTCGCTCGCGGCAATGTCGATGGTGTAGCGCTGGAGCGCCGAGGCGAGATTGCGCCACCGGATCCAGTAATGGTTCTCGAAGGAGAACCGGGCGAATGCCTCGCCGGCGGCCGTGCCTTTTTTCGAGACGGCCGCGAGGACCTCCTTCGACATGGCGAGGTTCAGGCCGCCTTCCTGCGGACTCAACGAGACGTGGACGATGCGTTCGCGATGCCCGGGCGCGCGTGACTGGAGGAGATCGCGCCAATTCTGCATGGTCGCGACAATCGCGAAGACGAAGGCGCAGAGTTCGTGGACTGCCGACTTGCGCGCAATCGGCTGATAGTGCCGCTGCCATCCCTGCCGGTTGTTCTCCGGCAGAAAGACCTCCGGCCGCGAGCCGGTATCGGAGGTCTCCGGATAAACGAGATTGATGGCGAAGGTGGGCCATCGCGGCAGCGCTCGGTCAAAGAGGTGGATCGGGAAGTTGCTGCTGATGCCGCCGTCGGAGAACCAGCAGATCCGGAACGCGGCGGGCCTCGCCCTGCGCTTCTTGCCGCCGGTGGTCAACGCTTCCGTGCTGTCCAATACGGTCTTCTGTTCGTCCTCGTCCGAAGTCGTATCTTCGGCTTCGTTTTCTCCGTCGGATCCCGGCAGGCTTTCGCGGCGGGCCGGCTCATGCAGCGGCACCGCGCTGATCAGGAGGGGGAAGCTGAGGCTCATCCGTGTTGCGACGAGGACCGGCATGTCGGCGCCATGCGGGAGCAGATAGTAATCCTCACCCGCCACGGTGACCGGCTCCCCGGCCTTCTCTACCATCCAGTCGACGACGACCTTCGGAAAAAGCGCTTCGAATTCCTTGCGCCGGAACCAGAAAAGCGCGCTTTCGAACGGCAGGCTGCGCGGCTCCTGGTGCGATATGCCAGTCGTGATCATCTTCAGGGTAACGGCGCGGTCGGAGCCCGGTTCGCCGGGGTAGCGCTCCGCCGTCCAAAGATCGCCGAAGGTGAGGGGCTGGCCCGAAGCCTTGCCGGACAGTGCCTGCAGGGTTTCGTGAAGCCAATCGGTCAAGACCATCCTTGGCCGGCGGGCGGGCTGATCCGGTGCCGTGCCGGTACAGAGGCCCATCAGATTGCGGCGCAGGACACGAGCGATGCGCAGTACCGCGAACACCACCCCTCCCAGATAGGCGCAGATCGCAGCCGGTAAAGCTGCGGCTATCATGCCTGTTTGCCCCCCGACAGCATAAGCAAGACCCGCGAGTGCCGCGAGCAGCAGCAGCGTTTCGACGGGGGCGATGCGAACGACGCTTCCAAGAAGCGCAACGCCTTTGCGAAGAACGCCGGTGTTGCCGGCGAGTGTGACGAGCAAGCGGAATGCCTGGCCTGCGCCGGCCGCAGGCTGGAGGAGGTCCTTGATGAACCCGGGCGAGGCGAGATTCGCCGATGCCTTTGCAAGGCCTTCGAAACCGACGCGCTCCTCCGGTTGAGCGATCGCCGCCTTCATCTGCTTCCGCCGGTCTCCGACTGCAGCCGCCGCACAAGCCGCAGCTGCGATCGCTCCGGCCGACGTGCCGCCGATATTCTTGAACCGGTAGTCCCGCGCAAGCGCCAGAGCGGCGTTCGGGTAGACGATACCGCTGGTGATGCCGCCCTTCATGACGAGATCGCAGTATTTCGCGGGAGTGCGTGCCATCGATCGTCTCCTGATGCAGATCTGACGAAAAATCATCCTCCAGGCGCCGGGTGCCTGCGCCGTCTTTCTTTTCAAGGTTGCGCTCAAACCGTGCGGCAATCCAGTGCCGCCTGCGATTACGGCATTGTCTTTGCAACACAAGAAGGCGCGTCCTAACGCTCGTCGAAGGGGAAAGGTTGCCCGGTTGCGCGTTTTGCAACTGCCCGCCGATTGACATTGATCTAACGGGCCATCAGCCTTCCCCGAGTCGGTCCCGACACCGCGTGCAGTCAGGGGTGATATTTCGCACGTCAGGTCGGGATCACGTCGGAAAATGCGAGACAGACAGGTCGCCCTGAAGCAGCGCCGCGCGTCTGAGCGGACCTGGCTGGCGAATGCGGGAGTGGTGCATGCTGCGCGAGAGCCGGACAAACACACCACGGCGAGCGGCCGAGCGCGGGAAGCGCCCGGGTGGTTCTTCCGTGCGTGGCGGCGAGCGGCGTATCGTCACGGCGCTTTGCTATGATCTGGTCGGGTCGACCGATCTGATGCACGTGATGGATATCGAGGATTACCAGGAGCTGATGTCCGCCTTTCAGCTTGCCTCGAAGCAAGCCATCGCATCGCATTCCGGTGTGATGCAGCACGAGGCCGGCGACGGCGGTGTTGCGCTCTTCCCGATCGAACTCGAGGCGAAGGACGCCGCCTCGCTCGCAATCCGCGCGGGGCTCGGGATCGTCGAGGCGTGCAAGCGCGTCGGCCGCGAGGCAGGGCAGGACGATCTGCAGGTCCGCGTGGGCATCGCGACGTCCGTTGCCCTCGTTCTCGAAGGATCCCGCGAAGGCTGGACTCGCGAACCGGTCACAGGCGCGGCCCTTGCCATGGCTGCCCGGCTGCAGGCCATCACGGCGCCGAACAGCGTTCTGGTCTCCGAGGAGACACGCCATCTTGCAGGCAGATCCTATGCCTTCGTGTTTCAGGGCAGCAAGGAGCTCAAGGGCTTTGCAGCGCCTGAGAAAGTGTGGCGGGCGCTCGGCCATAAAGTGGGGGTGGACCGCTTCTATGCCTTCGGACGGATGGGCGGGCCGCTGATCAACCGTGAGAACGAACTGAATACCATCGGGCAACTCTGGGATGGCGTCCTTGCGGGACAAGGCTCCGTGGTCCTGATCCAAGGGGACGCCGGCATCGGCAAATCGCGTCTTCTCAGGGAAATTCGCAGACGGACGCGCGCGAAGCGTTCCAAGCTTCTCTTCTTCCAATGCCTGCCCGGCGGTTTCCGCTCGACCCTTCATCCTCTCTTGAACAATCTCCCGGAGGCGGTGTCGGGGAGCGCAGGGCAGATGGGTCCGACGGCCGCCGCCGTGGCGGCGCTGTTCGAACGCAACGGCATCAGGGACCCGGCGGTCGTCGATGTCTTCTCCTACCTGCTTGGGGCGCAGGGTAGCCGTCTGCAGTCGAACGAAGATCCGAAGGCGATCCGCGAGAAGGCTCATCGCGCCCTGCTCCGTGCATTGGAAGCCGTGTGCCGACGCGGGCCGGCGGTGGTGGCTGTCGAGGACGTCCACTGGATCGATCCGACATCCCGTGACCTGCTTGGCGAAGCTGCGAGGATCATTGCAAAATTTCCCGTCTTGCTCGTTACCACGTCGCGCCCTTCCTATGCTTCGGAATGGCTCGACGCCGCCAATCCGACGCGGCTTGCGTTGCGGCCGCTCGATTCGGATGAAACCAGGCTGGCGATAAAGGCAAAATGGCCGGAGCACCGCCTGGCGTTGCTTCCCGATCTCTTCGACGCGACCGAACGGATATCCGGCGGCGTTCCGCTCTTCATCGAGGAGATCTGTCAATGGGTGTCGCAAAATGTCGAGCCCGACACGATGCGCCTGTCGGAGAGCGCCAACCCGTCGCATGTGTCGGCGTTCGAGTCGATATTGGAATCCCGCCTGCAGCAGTTGGGTACGGCCAGGGAGGTCGCGCGCGCGGCGGCAGTCGCGGGCACGCAGGTGACGCTGCCGCTGCTCCGGGCTCTTTTGCCGGATTTCGGCAAGAGCGCGCTTGCGAACGCAGCCGATACTCTCTGCGAGACGGGATTCCTGACGCGGATAAGGGTGCCGGGGCGGACCGCCTATGGCTTCCGGCATACGCTGATCCAGGAGACGATCTACAACGCCGTGCTGCGCAAGCAGCGGCAGGTGCTGCATCGGCGGCTCTTCACAGCAGTCAACCAAAATCGTGGCATGGCGGCCTGGATCGATACCGGCGCGCTTGCCGAGCATGCGGAAAGGGCGGGGCTTGTCGAAGAGGCTGTCCCCTTGTTCATCGCCGCGGGAAAGGAGAGTTCGAGCCGGTCCGCAATGATAGAGGCGAGGCAATTTCTGGAGCATGCCCTGGATCTCTGCGGCCAAATGAGCGAGAGCGACACCGCCGAAGCTCTGAAGCTTTTGGCGTTGACGGCCCTCGGTCCGATTTTGATAGGAACGGTCGGCCTGAGTTCCGAACCCGCGCGAAGGCTTTATGAGGACGCGGTGGAGATCGCCCGGCGACGACCGATGTCCGAGCAGTCCCAATGGTTTCCGATATATTGGGGTTGGTGGCTCACAGGACAGGACTTCCGTGTCATGCACGACCGTGCCCTGGAGGTGCGGTCGATGCTGTCGAAGGCCAACGAGCCGGAAATTCAGCTTCAGGTCAATCATTGCATCTGGGCGATCGATTTCAATCTCGGCCGTCACCGGGAAACGCAGGATGCGATCAAGGCCGGCCTGGCGCTCTATGACGAGAAGCGCGCCAAAGAGAGCCGAACGGAGTTCGGCGGGCATGATGCGAAGGTCTGTGGCCTCGGCCAACTCGCGCTCTCCCTATGGCTCACGGGGCGCACGAAGGCCTCGGACGCGGCGCTATCGAGAATGATCGCTTTCACGGACCGGATCGCGCATGCGCACAGCAAGGCACACTCCCTGGATACCGAGGCGGTGTCTGCCTTTTACCGGGACGATTTCGAAAGGCTCACCGAGGTTTCGGCGCGAATGGCGGATTTCGCCAAGAGGCACAAGATGCAGTCCCTGTCCGGTCAGTCGCTTCTCTTCAGCGGGTGGGCCGAGGCGCACCGCACGGGCCTTGCGAGTGGCCATGCGAGATTTCAGAACGGTCTGTCGCTTCTGCGCGAACTTGGGGCGGTGGCGGATCTGCCGATCTATCTCTGCATGCACGCTACCTTGCTGGGTCTGGCCGGCAAGATCGAACCGGCGATCGAGGTCGTCAACGAAGCGATCGGCAGGGGGGAGGAAACCGGCCACGCCTATTGGCTGGCGGAGTTGCACCGGTGCCGCGCAATTCTGCGGGCGCGGGCAGGCGAGCGTAAGGATGCCGTCGCTGCAGATCTGCGCTGCGCCGTTGAAATCGCGGAAAGCCAGGGGGCGACGGCGCTCACCAGGAGAGCGAGGCATTCGATGCGGGAGCTCGGCATTGTTATCGGGCGCTGAACGAAACGGTGCGAAATCGAACGACGGCGCACGCGCGGCCCTCGCTGATCTCCATGCCTCGATCGTTTCCGCGCGGAAGGCGCCCTTTTCGGATCGCCCGATCGAGGGGAGTCTGGAGCGCTGTCTCGCCGCCCTGGCGCCACTCTGCCGCCGCGCCCGCATTACGCGGCTGGGCGACCTGACGGGCCTCGATCGGCTCGGCCTGCCGGTGATGCAGGCCGTGCGACCCGCCGCGCTTTCAGAGGTCACATCTCTCGGACGCGGTCTGTCGAGGGCCGAGGCGGCAGTCGGCGCGCTGATGGAATCGCTCGAGCGTTATTTCGCCGAGGCCATTCCGGCGGAGCGGACCTTTCTGGCGACGGCCGACCAACTCGAAGTCACCGATGGCCTTTTCGAAAACCTCGTGGTTCCCGAATGGCGCGGGAAATGGCGGCAAAGGACAATTGCCTGGATCGAAGGTATCGATGTCGTCGGCGGCTCAGCGTACCCGGTGCCGCTGGAACTTGTGCATACGCGCTACAGCGAACCGCAGCCGGCCCATGACGGCGCCTTTCTGCGGACGACCACCGGGCTTGCCTGCCATACGAGCCGCCATGGCGCTTTCCTGCACGGATTATGGGAATGCCTTGAACGGGACGCGATCGCACGCGCATTCGGAACGCACGGCTTCTTCGACCGGTGGCGCATTGCGCCCTGCGGCCTCGGTGACGGGGTGGATCATATCCGATCGCTCGCGGGCGCTCGCGGAATATCGTTTGCACTGTGGCTCGCTCCGTCGCCGGCGGCTGTTCCCGTCGTCTGGTGTCAGACGGTCGAGGCCGGGCACGGGGAGCCAATCCTTGCGCTGCCGACGGAAGGCTACGCCGCCGGGCCAAGCATCGAAATGGCGGCGGCAAGCGCAATGCTGGAGGCGCTCTCGGCCAGGGCAGGGGCGATCTCCGGCGCCCGTGATGACCAAACGAGGGAACATTACCGCAGGAGCACCGATGCCGCGGTGGCTAAGGCCCGCGAGCTCGTCCTCGCCGATGCGGCGTCGAAGCCCGGAGAGGCGACGTACGCGACGATTCCGGACCCCGGTACATTGCTAGACCGGGTGGTCGAAGCCGGTCTTGGACCTGTGCTGGCCATTCCCGTGGGCGTCGACGAGGAGGCGGGCGTCCATTGCGTGCGAACCGTTCTTCCCGGAGCCTCTCCCTTTTTCGTCCTGCGATGAGTATGTGATGGCCGGCCGAGGCGACAATCCGATCCTGGTGTTTCTCGGTCCGACTGTTCGTCTTTCCGAGGCGGAGAAAGTCCTCGACGCGATTTATCTGCAGCCGGCCGCGCAGGGGGATGTCCTGCTTGCGGCACATGCCTTTCGCCCTCGGGCCATGATTCTGATCGACGGGCAGTTCGAGGACAGACCGGCTGTCCGGCACAAGGAAATTCTCTGGGCGATGGCGCAAGGGATCGTCTTCATCGGCGCCGGCAGCATGGGCGCACTCAGGGCCGCGGAGCTTGACGCTTTCGGCATGATCGGCGTTGGTCTCATCTACAGGTGGTATCGACGCTTCGGACGTGGTCCTCTTTCCAGCCCTGCGCCCGACGATGCGGTCGCCGTACATTCGGGACCGCCGGAACTCGGCTTTCTGCCTTTGACGGATGCCCTTGTCGACCTGCAGCGAACCTTTTCCGCGTGGTCGCGCCTCGGTGCTGTCAGCCCTTCGGAACGCGACCGCCTTACAACTCTCGCGCGAGACATGAATTTTCGGGAGCGCTCGCTTTCTGCGGTCTTGCAGGCCGCGGGCTGGGCTCAAGAGAGAAGCAGAGAACTGCGGCAGCAGATGATCGGGCAGAAGAGGCACGACGCGATCCTGGCACTACAGCAAGCGCCAACCCTTCTGGCGCAGCATAGCGGCACGCAGCAAGATGGCGGCTGGATCGCGACGAACACCTTCCTCCGCGACCTGGAGGCTGGCGGCATTGACTCGAATTTGGTGAACACCTATAAATTGAAACCATAATTTAGGCATTTTTATTCCGGGGGGCAGTGTGCGATGCGTCTGCTTCGAGACGAAGCCCTCGAGTCCGGCGATTCTCGTCTGGGCACGCGGTTCTGGATTTTCCCTCAGCCACCATTCATTCCGGGCTATGAAAAACCGGACCGCGTCTGGCTGCCGATACCGAGGGACGAGATCGGTGAGGGGCCGAGCGACGCGACGATGTATGTCGTCGATCC
This sequence comes from Sinorhizobium meliloti, assembly GCF_017876815.1. Classification (NCBI taxonomy): domain Bacteria; kingdom Pseudomonadati; phylum Pseudomonadota; class Alphaproteobacteria; order Hyphomicrobiales; family Rhizobiaceae; genus Ensifer; species Ensifer meliloti. The sequence continues at coordinate 2,824,879 of NZ_JAGIOS010000001.1, forward strand.
GCTCGATGACAAGGAACCCTACGGCTTCGACCGGCTGCCGCCGTTTCACGGCGCCGCCCGTGCACCGGTGGGACCGGGTCCGGATCTGCATTTCGACAACCTGTCTCCCGACTCCCGGGCGTTCCTTCCGGTTCATGCCTATGCGTGCGTGCATTTCGTTCTCAACATCTGGCAGAGTTATCTCGGCAGACCGGTCCGCTGGTTCTTCGACCAGACCTTTCCGCGGCTCGAGATCGTTGCCTTCGTGAACTGGGACAATGCCCAGGCAGGCTACGGCTTCCTGGAACTTGGCTGTTCCGACATTGACGGAATAAGGCGGCCCTACGCGCTCAATTTCGACACCATCGCTCACGAAACCGGACATCTCATCTTTCTTTCGGAAACCGGTATCCCGACGGCTGTGTCGCGCGGAGACGACTTCTTCTCCTTTTCCGAGGCCTTTTCAGATCTTGTGTCGCTGATCTCGTTCCTGCACTTCGATTCCGCGATCGACAGGCTGCTCCGGCGGACGAAAGGGAACCTCCTGCTCTACAACGAGCTCAACCGCTTCGCCGAGACGAGTCCGGAAACCCAGATCCGTCTCGCCACGAATTTCCGCCGCATGTCCGAGGTTACGCGCGAAGTGCATGACCGCGCACTGCCATTCGTGGGGGCGATCTTCGATTCGATCGTGGAACTCTATCACCGCGAGCTCGTGGCACGCGGCTGCGCCGACATCCGGCTGCTCGATATCGACCTCCGGCATCTGGAGCAGGATGATTTCGACCGGTTCCGTGAGACAACGGCAGAGGCTTTCCGGATCAAGCCGATGATCTTCGGACTTGCGCTACGGTCGGCCCGCGACGCGGTGGGGCAGGCGCTTGCAGCTTCGCTGCGGTCGGTCAATCCGGACACCTTGCGGCTGGATCAGGCCGCGGCCGCTATCGTTGCGGCTGCCGATGGAACGGCCGCCGGAGTTCTGGAGGCGAATTTCGCATGGCGTGAAATCATCAGCTCGAGATAGGGACAGAAAAGGAGAGGAAGATGAGCAATTGCAGCAGCCATCCCGGTGTGGGCAGAGAGCCGGGCGGCCTGTCCGGACCAGTCTACGATACGTACAATCCGAGCGAAGTACGCCTCTACGGGCGACCGGCAACGCGAGAAGAGATATTCAAGATCACGGACGAGCAGATCCGGCAAAGAATCAAGTCGTCGCTACGCGAAACTTCGCTTCGGGACGAAGACCTGAATACGCTCGTGAGAATAGTGAAGGAGGCGGCGATCGGAACGGTCGACAACGACGTTCTCGCCGGTATCTTAAAGCAGCAGATCGTCCTCGCCATATTCGATGATGAGCTGAAGTTCAGTCAGCTTCCGGTCAGCGTCAACATACCGGCGAAGAATTTCGAGAAGGGCGGCGAGCGATATATCAAGAGCATCGGCGTGATATACGGCTATGCCTATGAGGGACATTGTTACAAGTTGCCGAAGCCGCAGATCATGTATCTGCCGGAAGAGCCGCGCGAGATCCTCGGCGGGGATTGCGGATGCGACTGCGGATATGTTCCCGAACTCGGCTATGCCGTATGGCAGATCGACAAACTCGAGCGCGTCATTGCGCTGGACGTCCGCTCCGACGACGTGAAGACCCTGGTGCTCGACGAGAACATGCCCGGCAGCCGGTCGCCCATGGCCTATGCGCAGGTCATGGCGCTTGCTCCGCAACGGCATCGCGACTGAACCGTCGAGCGGCGCCGGTGCCTATTGCAGGCTGCCGTCGCCGCTTCTGTCGGCCGATTTGAAGTCGGCCATGACCCTGTTCAGGAACTCGGTTTGGCTAAGCTTCCCGTCGCGATTGGCGTCTGTCGCGGCAAACTGCTGCGCGTTCAGAACCTGCGCCACTTCTTCCGAGCGCAGACTTCCGTCCTTGTTCCTGTCCAGGTTCCCAAAGGCCGAGGTCATGAAGGCTTGGTATTCCGGCCGGTCGACGGCCCCGTTCCCGTCACGGTCCAGCCGATTCATCTGGCCCTGGTTCATGGCCATCGGCTGATCCTGCGCCGCCGCTGCAATCACCTGGGAAAGCGCGAACGCCGCCACGAGGACTGGTCTTTTCATCACCCTGCTCCTTTGGGTCAGGTGCAGGTCAGGGCGCTGCCCGCTGCGCTGCCGAGTACGGCACCGCCGCCCACGGCCCAGAGCTGCCCGGTTCCCGAGCCGATGGTCGCGCCGGCCAGTCCACCGACGACCGCGCCACCGACGGTGCCCGCGATACAGCCGAACTCACCGGTCCGCCCCCCGGTCATCGAGGCGGTTTGGCAGCCGGATAAGGCGAGGCAGGCTGCGAGAGCGAGAGTGATCGTGCAATTCTTCATTTCTTCCTCCAAGCATTCCGCCCGTATGAAATACAGATCGTAGGAGGCGCCATTAAGTGGCGTCGAATGGAAAAGGACTTCCGAATATCTCCCTCGTAAGAAGAGGGTTCTTCTGTTCCATTGGAAGCTGCCTCTCGGCAAAACACGCGGTCCATCTGAAAAGACGTGCGGACTGTCGGTAAATACTACCGCTGCCTATGAGTGAAAACAACTCTCGGGCCAGTTGATCACCGATCACCAATGGCAACATATGATGTCGGCCGTGATTGTGAGCTGGTCATATTTCCGTTTGGGGGCGGCTCGCCGGGTGAAGAACCATCTGTGTAGAGCTCAGTGACCGTTGATCTTGTGCGGACTGCTGACCGAGAGGATGAAGAAGGGCTCGTCGCCCTTGAGCGGCTTCAGCTTCTGCTGGCAGTTCCACGCCTCCTGGAAGCTGTCGCGCGTCAGCAGCTTGCGGTACCGCGCGGTCGCCGACATGCATTGCATCAGCGTGCTTTGCAGGCCCTCCAGTGCGGCATGAGCATAGATTTCGCCGTCCAGAGCGAAAAGCTGCGCCGCAAGCGAGGTGCTTTCGTAGAGGATGTCGCCCTCGCTATCGAGCCTGTCCGCGGTGATGAAGTCCTGGCGCAGGGGAATGCCTTCGCCGTCGTGGGAAAGCGTGACCCGGATTCCCGGCGCAGGCGCGTCATGCCAGGCGAGCGCGATGGAGAATGCTAGCGCCTGATTGCCGGAAGCCGGCTCACGGCCGCCGTCGGACGCGCTTGCCTTCGCAAGCGTTCCATGTCGAAGCGCCGCCTCGCGCAACTGGGCGGCAAATCGCCCGGTGCTCTTGTGCTGCGGGCCGGTAACGCTGATGCTGACGGAGGGAAGCCCCCGGACCGCGGCCATCGGACCATTGACGAGCTTGGCCTCGGCGTCGATGTCGAGCGACATTTCCGATTCCGGCAGAGGAGCAAAAAGGAGAAGCGGCAGCACCGTGAGCACGGCCCAGGGAGAGGAGAAGGGGGCGGGCTGCCAGGGCGGCCTGCGCCCGGACTGCCGGCTGCGGGCGCCCGCGGTATCGTGACCTGAAGCCACAGGCACACTGGACGACTGCCGGCGATACTCCGGCACATAGGTCCCCTTTGGCATGACGATCTGCCATTCTTCGTCGGCGCCGTCCGTTTCGTAAAAGGCCTTGAGCAGCTTGCGCAGCTTGCCGGCATGGACGCGGACAAGCGGATCGCTGTCCGCATCGAAGGTCTGACTGCGTCCGAAAACATCGATGGCGATCGAGTAGCCCTTCAACTGGGCGCCTTCACCGAGCATCTCCTTTTCCACCACATAGGCGAGAAACGCGCGCAGCCGCTCGGAGCGCTGAAAGCCATTGCTGTCGAGAATCCGGGCGAGCGCTCGCCGGATCGTCTCGTTGCATGGCCTTTCGGCTGGCGTCATCGATGGCTCCAAGAGAAGATGCGGCTCAATGCCGGAAAAATGTTTTAGAACATAAGCAACCTTAACCTGATTCGAAACTTAGGCCCAAAGATGGTGGTTGTCAGGCCGCGCGTCGGAAAGTGCGCGTTTTTCCAGCTGAGCAGCAGAAATGCATCGATTCGCGGGCGCGCGCGACCGTCACCTGCGCGGTCCTCTATGGACGGGCAGCGACGGTCCCTAAGACGGCCGGATCATCCGCCGCTGCTATATTCGAGTTTCGGGTACCAGTCGGCACCCCGGCCTTCGGGCGTGGTGTCGAGCAGGGTCCATAACGGGTCGGGATCGGGTGCGCCGCGCGGGTCCTGGCCCGGATCGGCCATCTCGCCGCTGATCTCCGCACTCCAGAAATGCCGGATCGTTCCGTCTCTCCGCGTGAAGACCGTGTAGCCCGGAACGTCCTCATCCTCGGCACTGACATAGTCTCGGGTGAAGGCGCCGTCGCTATCGGAATAGACCTTCAATTGCGTCCAGCCGCGGGCCTTCTTTGCAGCGAGCAGTCTCTCCACCGGCGAACGGGCGACCATGGCGAGTGCCACGCGCTGTTCGATATCGGGCACCTTGCCTTCCCAGCCGGCCATCAGGGAGGTGCACATGGGGCAGGGCCTTTCGCGCTGCGGTCCGAACATATAGCTGTAGATGATGAGGGTATTCTTGTCGCCGAAGAGATCGGCAAGTGTAACGGGTCCGTTCTCACTCTCGAAACGATAGGTCTTGGTCACTTCGCCGCCCGGCGGCAGTCGCCTGCGCAGCTCCGAAACCCGCTCGATGTGGCGCCTCAATTCGATCTCCTCGGCGAGAAGCGCATTACGCGCCCGGCGGTAGTCGGCACTTTCGTTGGGAAAGCGGGCGCGGTTTCGCGCTGCCAGCTCCTTAGCGGCGATCGGCGTCGTCTGCATGGTCATGTCTCACTCCTCCGGTTCGATATGGTGCACTCGGCGATTAAGTTGATATCAACGTATCTGACCGCTGTCAAAGAGGCGCGCTGCGCAGAACCGCGAATGAGCGATTCCTGTTTCCTGAAAACTGCGGTAGAACAGCGGCGTAGCCATCATTCGGCCCCTCGTGCAATTGGGGCGTCTCGTCTGAAAGTTCCGATATGCCTGCAAAGCTCTCCGTAAATCTCAATGCCATCGCCATGCTGCGCAACCGGCGTGATCTCCCCTGGCCATCCGTGACCGGCCTCGGGCGCACCGCCTTGCAGGCGGGAGCGAGCGGACTGACCGTTCACCCGCGCCCGGACCAGCGGCATATCCGCTTTTCCGATCTCCAGCCGATCCGCGACCTGATCGACGACGAGTTTCCGGCTGCGGAATTCAACATGGAGGGCTTTCCGAACGAGGCGTTTCTCGAACTGGTCGAGCGGCACGAACCGGAACAGGTGACACTGGTGCCGGACGATCCGGCGCAGGCGACCTCCGACCATGGCTGGGATTTTCGCAAGAGCCATAACCTGCTCGGCAACGTCGTCGGGCGGCTGAAGAAGAGAGGTTTCCGCGTCTCGCTGTTTGCCGACGGCATTCCCGACCCGGAGGCGCTGAAGCTTGCGAAGGAGACCGGGGCCGACCGCATAGAACTCTATACCGGACCCTATGGCGGCTGTTACGACGATCCGGAGAAAGCGGAGCGGATCGCGATCGAACTGGGCCGCACTGCGGAGATCGCGATCGGCCTTGGCCTGGCCGTCAATGCCGGCCACGACCTGACCGTCGCCAACCTGCCGTTGCTCGTCGAACACATTCCCGAACTCGCCGAAGTCTCGATCGGACACGGGCTGACGGCCGATGCGCTCGAATACGGAATGGCCGAGACCGTACGACGCTTCCGCCGTGCCTGCGGCGAGACGGCTTAACGCGACGGATTCATAGCTCGGCGCGCCTCCTGCGTTGCGCGCCGCTTTGACGAGGGACTTCCGCGAGCGCCCATTTTGAAATGAAGCTGCGCACCGAGTGCCGGCAGTTCTCTCTATCAGGACGATCTTGCGCGCTATCCCGCGTCCATGCAATATCCATACATTGCAAGAACTCGAAAGGCTCCGATGGCCGTGGATCGCGTGGACGTTTCCTGGGTGCCGGCCCTCGGCAGGGCGGGAGGCCCGCTGTATCTCGCAATTGCCGACGAGATCGCCGCGGACATCGCGGCGGGCCGGCTGGAGGATGGAGTGCGCCTGCCGCCGCAGCGCGCTCTGGCGGCCGCGCTCGGCATCGACTTTACAACCGTCAGCCGAGCCTACAACGAAGCGCGCCGGCGCGGCCTGGTCGAAGGTCGCGTGGGGCAGGGTACCTATGTCACGGCTCGGCGGAGGAGCGCGGTACGTCCCTCCTCGGGCGGTCTGGCGGGCGGCCTGTTGGGCAGTCTCGTCGACATGAGCATGAACCTGCCGCCGCTCTTCGACGACCCGGCCCTGTCGGAGAAGATGTGGGCGGATGTTGCGGCTCTCGATCAGCGTGGTCCCGAACTGCTGATGCGCTATCAGCCTGTCGGCGGCGCGGAGCGGGACAGGGCTGCGGGTGCGGCCTGGCTCAAGCCGCGGCTCGGCGATCTTCAAGCCGATCGGTTGGTCGTCTGTACAGGAGCGCAAGGGGCTCTGCTTGCGAGCGTCGGGATGCTGGCGACGAAGGGCGACAGGATCTGCGCCGAGGCGCTTACCTATCCCGGCCTCCGCTCACTGGCGGCGCATATGGGTATCGAACTCGTGAGCGTCGGGATCGACCGCAACGGGATATTGCCTGACGCCTTCGAGGAGGCGTGCGCCCGGTACAAGCCGAAGGCTCTTTACTGCAATCCGACCCTTCACAATCCGACGACCGCGACGCTTCCGCTCGAACGCCGCGAGGCGATCGTGGCGATCGCACGCCGCCATGGCGTGGTCGTAATCGAGGACGACGCCTACGGCGCATTGCCCGCGAACCCCGTTCCCCCACTGGCCGCGCTCGCGCCGGACCTCGTCTTTCACATAGCAGGCCTTGCCAAGTGCCTCTCGCCGGCGCTCCGCATCGCCTACCTGGTCGCGCCTGACCGATCGGCGGCCGTCCGCCTCGAAGGGGCGATTCGAGCGACAGTCGGCATGACGTCTCCGCTTTCGGCGGCCATCGCCACGCGCTGGCTGGAGGAGGGAACGGCGCAGGCGGTTCTGGCAGCGATCCGCACGGAAGCCGGCGCGCGCCAGCGGATCGCGATCAAGGGCCTCGATGGTGCCGATCTTCTCGCCGATCGCGAGGGTTTTCATCTTTGGCTGAAGCTGCCTTCCCGGTGGAGCCGCGGCGAGTTCACGGCGCAACTGCGAATGGCCGGGATCGGCGTCGTCGCCAGCGATGCCTTCGCGATCTCCGACCCACCGGAAGCCGTCCGGCTCGGTCTCGGCGCTGCGCGGACACGCGATGAACTGCGGCATAGCCTGGACGTCATCGCCGGTCTGCTCGCTCAGTTTCCAGCGGCCCATAACCTCATCGTTTAAAGGTGATACTCCTGTGCGAAGATGCTGCGTGGAATTGCCGCGCCCCTGAATGCATACAATTTATTGTTCTTGTATGGTTTGTATGTCATATTTTTTGGGTCGCCCAAGCGGGTGGTGCCCGGCCGACGGGAACGTCTCGCAAGGTTGCGGGTTTGCGGGGCACGCAGAAGACTGAAAGGAAGAACGATGCCGGATCAAGAGTGGCCGCCTCTATCGCCGCTGCATACGGGATTGCGCGGTCGCTGCCCCCGTTGCGGCCAGGGGCATATGTTCGATGGCTTCCTGAAGCTCAGGCGAGGATGCGAAGTCTGCGGGCTGGACTATTCCTTCGCCGATCCCGCGGACGGGCCTGCTTTCTTCGTCATCTGCTTTGCCTGCGTGCCGAGCGTTTTTCTCGGCGTGTGGCTGGAGGTGCAATACAACGCACCCCTTTGGGTCCATCTCCTGGTCACCGGGCCGTTCATGCTCCTGACCTGCATTCCGCCGTTGAGGCCGTTAAAGGGGTGGTTGGTGGCGAGCCAGTATTTCTACAAGGCCGAGGAGGGCAGGGTGGCTCGCCGGGCCGCAGCCGCGGCGCCGGAGAGTTCGAGCGAGACCGCCCTGCGCTGAACGCCGACCTCGGTCACTACCCTCGAATCAGCCCAGAAAAGGCCCGGTCGTTTTGCCGGGCCTCCTGCGACCTATGATCAGTGGGCGAGCGCCGCCCTATTCGCCTCCAGGAAGGAGGCAAGGTCGATGGGGTGCCTGCCGGTAAGGCCGGCGGTGTCGTCGGTTACGATGTCGAAATGTCCTTTGCGGGTATTGGCGTCGAAGGAGACGAGGATCGGAACGAAGAAGTCCGGCAGACCCGCATTCTTGAGACCGCCGGCCAGTGCTTCGTCAGAGACATGGACGACCTCGAGCTTCTTGCCCGTGGCTTTGGCAACAAGGGCGGCGATCTCGCCGGTTGTGAGAGCCTGCGTTCCGGTCAGGGTGTAAGTGCGGCTTTCCGCCGAGTCCGACTGGAGAGCGGAAGCGGCGGCCGCGGCAAGGTCACGGCGCCCGATGTGGGAAATACGGCCATCGCCGGCGGAGGAGAACCATTGTCCTGCCGCGAGTGCGTGCGGGAGCGACAGGAGGAGGTTTTCCATGTACCAGGCGTTACGCAGAATCGTGTAGGGAATCCCCGTCGCCTTGATGGCTTCTTCGGTGCCGAGATGGTCGGACGCGAAAGGGATCACCGACGCTTCCGGCTGCGGCATCGACGTATAGAGGATGTGCTTCACCGCCGCCTTCCTGGCCGCCTCGACGGCGGCAAGGTGCTGCTTCAGACGCTTGCCCGGTTCGTTGAGAACATCCGTCGAAATGATGAGTATTCGGTCGGCGCCGGCGAAGGCCCGCTCGAGCGAAGCCGGATCGTCGAAATCGGCGGCACGGGTCTCCACGCCCTTCGCTGCGTAGTCCGCCAGTTTGGCAATGTCCCGGCTGGTGGCGATAATATCGGCCGGCTTCGTCTTGCCGGATGCCAGGAGGGCATCGAGCACGAGTTTGCCGAACTGGCCGGCGGCGCCGGTTACGAGCAGTCTTCCAGACATGATTTTCCTTTCTTTTCCACTTTAGCGCGTTGTTCAGCATGTCCTGTCGACATGAGCTCATGCCGAAAGCTGGTCTCTTTTTGAGAGTTGCTCTTATCCCGTGATCTGCTAAGAGCTGTAAAGGAGGCAGTTTTTTCTGCCGTGGTTACGGAAAGGGTACCGCCATGACCAGGGCGTCGGGCACGTTGAAGGGCGAGCGGGTGGCAGTCGTCTGCGGCATGCCTGTGGACATCGACAATTGTCCGGTGCGGGACGTGATGGACAATATCGGCGGTAAGTGGAACTCGCTGATGATTCTGTCGCTCGCCGACGGTCCCTTGCGGTTCTCGCAGCTCAGGCGGCTCATCCCGGACATTTCACAGCGGATGCTGACCCAGACGCTGCGTGACCTGCAGCGTGATGGCTATCTGCGCCGTACCGTTTACCCGACGCAGCCCCCGAGCGTGGAATACAGCCTCACGGATCTCGGCCGCTCATTCCTTGCCGTCCTAAGGGTCTTCGTCGACTGGTCGCTAGAGAACCACCAGGCTATCCGACAGGCACGGGCGGAGTACGACGACGCGCAATAGGCGGATTGTCGCCACAGGCCTGTGGTATCGCCACGCTCATGGCAATCGGCATTGCAATCGGCGTAGGTGTTGGGGCAGCCGTGGGGTCCGCGCTCGACAATGTCGCGCTGGGCATCACGATCGGCATCGCTCTCGGTGCTGCGCTGGGCCTCCTATATCAGCGCCGTTAGGCAGGCAGCTTACTGCCGGTCGCGAAGCGAGAATTCGACCGCCGCCTCGGCGTGGATGGCGGTGGAATCGAAGCCCGGGAGCGGCAAATCGGCCGGATCGAGAAGGAGGCAGATTTCGGTGCAGCCGAGAATGACGGCGTCCGCACCTTCCGCTTTTGCTTTCTCGATGAGCCCGATCACTGCCGAGCGCGAGGCGTTCAGCACTTGGCCGGCGCAGAGCTCGTCGAAGATCACGTTGTGGGTCAGTGTCCGCCCATCGGCATCCGGTACCATCAGGTCGATATCATGTGTCTTCATGCGCTCGGCATAGAAGCCTTGTTCCATCGTGTAGCGTGTGGCGAGCAACAGGGGCTTGCGGCTGCCGGCGGCTTTCAGGCGCAGTGCCGTTTCGTCGATGATGTTGATCAACGGGACGTCGACCGAGGCATGCACCGCGTCGGCAATGAGGTGCATTGTGTTGCTGCAGATCAGGATGCAGTCCGCGCCGCCGGCGACGAGCCCGCGGGCAACATCGGAGAGAAGCAGGGCGGCGTCGTCCCAATGGCCGGCTCTCTGCAGGTCCACGATCCGCTGGAAGTCGACGGAATGCAGAAGCACTTCCGCCGAATGTAATTTGCCACGTCGCCTGCGCACGGCCTCGTTGACCAGGCGATAGTAGACTGCCGAGCTTTCGAAGCTCATGCCGCCGATGAGGCCGATTTTCCGCATTTCCATCGTCGCGTTCCCTGCTGCTGTCCTGTGGCCGGTCGGGAACGCTTCGCCACGTTCCCCGTTCCATTGCTAGATTATCGTGCGGGCCCGGTCGCATGTGTTTGCTTTGATCGGCGCTTGGCCAAATTTTAGCAAGCCGTTTGCGCCAAATCCGAATGTTCCGAAAAATTTCGGCGCACTCTATGGCAAGAGCAAGGAGTCGGAGCGTGCTTGACGAGAGAGACCGGAAGCTGCTCATGCTTCTGCAGCAGGATGCGAGCGTCGCCATGGGCGACCTTGCCGAGAGGGTGAGTCTTTCGCTTTCCGCCTGCTCGCGGCGCATTCAGCGGCTGGAGGAGGCGGGCTATGTTACCCGGCGCATCGTCGTACTCGACCGGGAAAGGATGGGCGTGCCGACCACGGTTTTTGCGCTGATCAAGACGGCGCATCACTCCGACGACTGGATCGAAAAGTTCCGCAGGGCCATCAGCGACATTCCGGAGATCGTAGAGGCGCACCGGCTGACCGGCAATTACGATTACATCGTCAAGGTGGTTCTGCCGAGGGTCGAACATTACGACGTCGTCTACAAGCAGATCGTGCGGAAGGTGGAGCTTTTCGACGTTTCCGCGTCGATTTCGATGGAAGTCCTGAAAAGTGGTACCGCAGTGCCCGTCGGCTATGCGGAGTAGGGCCGCCGAAACATCACGCGAAGACCATCCGCGGATGCAATGCAGCCATGCCGGGCGAAGGCTTGCGCTCCGGCTTGTGGAGTTGAACAGTCTTGCCAGCCAGAGCGGGATGAGGAACAGGACGAAAGACCATGCAGGAAAGACATCATGTCGTCGTGGTCGGCGGAGGTTTCGGCGGGCTGCAACTCGTCAACGACCTCAAGGGTGCGCCGGTCAAGGTCACGCTGATCGACCGGCGCAATCATCACCTCTTCCAGCCGCTGCTTTACCAGGTGGCGACCACGGTGCTTGCGACTTCGGAGATCGCATGGCCGATCCGCCGGCTCTACCGCGACCGACAGGAGGTGACGACGCTGCTCGGCGAGGTGGCGGGCGTCGATATGATTGCGAAGGAAGTGACGCTCGCGCATGGGCAATCGATCCCCTACGACACGTTGGTGTTGGCGACCGGCGCAACGCACGCCTATTTCGGCCACGATGAATGGGCGGCGGTCGCGCCCGGGCTCAAGACACTGGAGGATGCGACGACCATTCGCCGCCGCGTGCTCATCGCCTTCGAGCAGGCGGAGGTGGAGGAGGACACCGCCAGGCGCGATGCGCTGCTGACCTTCACGATCATCGGCGCAGGACCGACGGGGGTCGAGCTTGCGGGCATCATCGCCGAAATGGCCCATAGAACGCTGCCCGGCGAGTTCCGCCGGATCGATACGCGTTTGGCCCGCGTGGTGCTCGTCGAAGCCGGCCCGCGCATCCTTCCCGCCTTCAGCGAGGAGCTTTCCGCCTATGCTTCCCGCGAACTGGAGAAGCTTGGCGTCGAGGTCCTGACGGGCACGCCGGTGACCGACTGCACCGACGAGGGGGTCACGATAGGCGAGAGCTTCGTCCCGAGCCGGACGCTCGTCTGGGCGGCGGGGGTCCAGGCCTCGCCTGCAGCCAGATGGGTCGGCGCCGACGCGGACCGCGCCGGCCGCGTTAAGGTCGGGCCCGATCTGACCGCGCCGCACCACCCGGACATCTTCGTCATCGGCGATACGGCATCGGTCATCCAGGAAGACGGCAAGCCGGTGCCCGGCATCGCGCCCGCGGCCAAGCAGCAGGGAGCCTACGTCGCCCAGGTGATCCGTGGCCGGCTCACGGGCTCGCCGGCGCCGGGGCCGTTCCGCTACCGGCACCAGGGAAGCCTGGCCACCATCGGCAAGCGCGCGGCGATCATCGATTTCGGCCGGATCAAGCTCAGGGGATCGCTCGCCTGGTGGATCTGGGGCATTGCCCACATCTACTTCCTGATCGGTACCCGCAGCCGCTTTGCCGTGGCCTGGAGCTGGCTATGGACCTATCTGAGCGGCCAGCACAGCGCCCGACTGATCACGCAGAAGGATACGCTTCGGGAGGAGAGGTGACCGCGGGAGCGGATCTTCCACCTATTGCCAAGGCCGGACGAAAATCGGACAGTCCCGTGAAACGACAGTTTCATGAGAGTGCCGATGGCTGCCAAAGAACGATCCTTCCTCGCTCGTGTCCGCGAAATTCTGCCGGAGCTGCACCCGGCCGAGCGGCGGCTCGGCGATTTCCTCTGTGATTTTCCGGGGGAAATAGCGAGCTATTCCGCGCAGGAGCTGGCGGCTTTGGCCCATGTGTCGAAAGCGACCGTGTCGCGCTTCGTTCAGCGTCTCGGCTATGAAAACTACGAGGAAGCGCGGCGGCACGCGCGCGCGGACAAGCAGACCGGGTCGCGCCTCTTCCTGGCGACGGCCACCGACGCCGACGGCCGGCAATCGGTCGCAGCGCATGTCGCCCAGGGCGTCGCCAATCTCGAAGCCACGTTCCTCGCGATCGGCGAGGCTGAGATCGATGCGGCTGCCACAGCCATCCTGGAGGCACGCAAGGTGTGGGTCATCGGCTTTCGCGCCAGCCATTCCTTCGCGACCTATCTGCAATGGCAGCTCACGCAGGTGATCGAAAACATCGCTGCCATTCCCGGAGGCGGGCAGACGCTCGGCGAGCATCTGGTCAGCATCGGTCCCGACGACGTCGTCGTTCTCTTCGGCCTGCGGCGCCGCGTCGCTCTGATGGAGCAACTCATGGCGCAGGTGGAAAGAACCCAGGCGAAGTTGCTCTACATCACCGATGAAGGCGTGCCTCCCCTGAGCCGTGCGGCTTGGCACTTCCGTTGCCAGACGCTGGCGCCGGGACCGCTTTTCAACCACGTGTCGGTTATGGCGCTCTGCCATCTCCTGACCACGCGCTGCATCGAGACCGCAGGCGTGGCCGGCCGGAACCGGCTGCGTGGTATCGAGGCACTGAACGACACGCTGGAAGAGCTGTGAGTCCGCTGAATGCAGGCCGCGACGGCTTATCTCGCCGTCGATAGGGCTCTGGCTGGAACGCCTTGCGTGTGGATCCTCGGGTCAAGCCCGAGGATGACGACCGGGTCAAGCCCGAGGATGACGACCGGGTCAAGCCCGAGGATGAAAGGATGTTTCGATAAATTGCCGCGACGAGCGTCCCCCCCCCTGGCTGATATGAACCGTGCACGGGCCTCGCTGCGCCGGTTTCATGCGTCAACCCCTCAGCCAGTCATCCTCGGGCTTGACCCGAGGATCCAGCCACGAGCCACCAAGGCAGCGCGACCAAGCCCGTCAATGGCGACGCGCCGGGGACTGCCGGGAGGGGCAGGAATCCCTCTCCGTCGCCCCTGTGGATTCGGGGCTACGAAACTGTAGTTTCTTTATGTATGATTGAGAAGCTAAGTTTTCACGCTCGTTCAACCACAAGGGGAACAACAATGGCAGCGGAAAATATGGTGCCGACCGGCGGGAGTTCGCCGGTCATTCGACAACTGGAATCGGCTTTCACCAAAATCGGCGTTACCGGCGCGCACAAGCAGATCCTCGCCCTTGTCCTGATCGGTTGCCTGTTCGACAGCTTCGAACAGAACACGATCGGCGTCGCCGGCCCCATTCTCAAGGAGCACTGGGGTCTCACCGGCACGGATATCGGATTTCTCAACACGATCACCTTCGGCAGCGCCGCCATCGGGCGACTGCTGTCGGGCATTCTCGGCGACCGCTACGGCCGGCGGGTCATGCTGACGATCAATCTCCTGCTGTTCACCATCGGCTCGGCGGCCTGCGCGATGGCGCCGAACTTCACCATGCTTTGTTTTGCCCGCGCGATCGTCGGCTTCGGCGTCGGCGGCGAAATCTCGACGGCGGTGACGATGCTCTCCGAATTCTGCTCGCCCAAGTTTCGCGGCACGGCCGCAGGCCTCGTGAATGTCGGCGCCGGTGGCTTCGGCAATTTCCTGGCGCCGGCATTCGGTCTGCTGATATTCACGCTTTTCCCCGGAGAGAACAGCTGGCGCTGGCTATTCGCATCGCTGGCGCTGCCGGCACTTCTGGTCGTCTTCTATCGCCGCTTTGTACCCGAGACGCCGCGGTTCCTCGCCTCGAAGAACAAGATCGGCGAGGCGAACAAGGTGCTGTCCATCCTGGCCTCAGGCTCGCTCAAACCGCGCAATCTCGTGGTGCACGAATACCTGACGACAGACCATATGACGGACGAGGCACCCGATGAAGAGCGACTGGCGGGAACTCTTCCGCGCACCCTTCATCGGGCGGACCATACCGGTAGCGATCGCCATTCTCATGAGCTATGGCGCGCAATTGTCGGTCCTGACGCTGATGCCCGTCATCTTCGTGTCGATGGGCTATACGCTCTCCGGCAGCCTGCTCTACAGCATGATCATCCAGAGCGGCAGCGTCCTCGGTGCGATCGCCGCTTCGATGTTCGGCTACTATCTGCCGCGCAAGAAGGTGCTGACCGTGGGTGCGGCGCTCGCCTGCCTTGCGGCGGTGTCGATCGTCACTCTCGGCACCAATATTTACCTCGTTCTCCTGTTCGGAGCCATCTTCCAGTTCTTCGTCCTGCTCCTCAACACGTCGATCTGGATCTACGCGCCGGAACTGTTCCCAACGAGAATCCGTGCCTTCGGGGTGGCCCTCATCCTGGCAACGGGATCGGCGGCCGGCTCGTTCGTGCCCACGATTTCCGGCATGCTGTTCGACAGCTACGGAATGGTCGGCGTCTTCGGGCTTGCTGCGGGGATGTATGCGGTCTTCGCATTCTGCATCCAGCTCGGGCCGGAAACCTACGGCCGATCGATGGAGGATCTCTCGCAACCGGCGGAGGCCGATCAGCCCAAAGTCGCGCAGCAGCAGGGGCCAGTCGCCGTGGAGCTCAGAACGTGAGCTCCCATCTCCTGCTGATCAACCCGAACAGCTCGCAGGCGACGAGCGAGATGATGGTCTCCATCGCGCAGAAGGCTGCGAACGGGCGCCTGGCCGTGGCAAGCGCCACGGCCAGGCGCAGTCCCCGGATGATCCTGAAGCCGGACGAACTGGCGGCCGCCGCCGACGAGGTGGTGGAAATCGGCACCAGACACGAGCCGGGCTGCCTCGGGATCATCGTCAGTGCTTTTGGCGATCCCGGCCTTGCCCTGCTTCGGGAGCGTGTCGGTATCCCGGTCGTGGGCATCTGCGAAGCTTCGATGCTGGAGGCTTCCCGGGATGGACGACGGTTCGGCGTTGCAACCACGACGCCCGACCTCGCGGATGCGATCGCCGAGCGGGCACGGCATCTGGGGCTTTCGCATCTCTACTCCGGCATCCGCTGTACGCCCGGCGATCCGCTCGCCGTTGCCGGAGACGAGGAGCGTCTGCGGACCTCGCTTTGGCACGCAGTTCGCGCCTCCGTCGACCTTGATGGGGCAGAGGCAGTCATCATCGGCGGCGGTCCGCTAGGAAAGGCCGCCGAGCAACTGCAGCCGCTATTCGATGTGCCCGTCATCGGCCCGATACCGTCCGCCGTAATGCGGGTACTCGGGCTGTTGCAGGTCGATGCCTGAGCGCAATTTCCGCGCGGAAACTTGGAAACCGTCACGTTTCATGATCATAATTTGATCCAACCCGGATCGTTCCGCTGTCTCGTTGGAACATCGAAGCGATCCGGCTCCTCCCGGCAGTCTAAAAATCACCGTGATCAGGGAAGCGGATATTCGATGTCTTCCGCCGAAACGCCCGAAATCAGTACAGCCCTCGTCGAACAATTGATTTCCGAACAGTTTCCGCAATGGGCGGACCTGCCGATAAGGCCGGTCGAGTTCGGTGGGTGGGACAACAGGACCTTTCACCTCGGCGACGATATGAGCGTGCGGTTGCCGAGCGCCGCCCATTACGCGCTTCAGGTGGAAAAGGAGCAGCACTGGCTGCCTCGACTTGCACCGCACCTGCCGTTGCGTATTCCTGTGCCTTTAGCCATTGGGCGGCCGGGCAGGGGCTATCCGTGGCATTGGTCCGTCTATCGCTGGCTCCGGGGCGAGACCGCGACCCATGCGCCCATCGCCGATCTCGCCAGTTTTGCGACGACGCTCGGTGAATTCCTGGCTGCGCTGCAACGGATCGACGCGTGGAGCGGTCCGCCGCCCGGGCAACACAATTTCTACCGAGGCGGTCCTTTGGCCGTCTACGACCACGAAACGCGCCGGGCATTCGAAGCGCTCGAGGGCACGATCGACGTTGCCGCCGCACGTGTGGTGTGGGAGGCGGCGCTTGCCTCCGCATGGAACGATGATCCCGTCTGGTTCCATGGCGATGTCGCCTCGGGCAACCTCTTGGTCGAAAACGGCCGCTTGAGCGCCGTGATCGATTTCGGCACGTCCGGCGTTGGCGATCCGGCTTGCGACCTGTCGATCTCCTGGACGATGTTCGATGAAACAAGCCGCGCCGCATTCCGGGACGCCCTTCCGCTCGACGAAGAGACCTGGGCGCGTGGCCGTGGATGGACCTTGTGGAAGGCGCTGATCGTTGCCGCCGAGATGCCGGGCACCGATCGACTGGAAATCGAAAAATCGCGGCGGGTCATCGATGCGCTTCTGTCGGATCATCGCCGCTATGGGTAGCGAATTTTAATCCCGCGTCCTGTTGCCGATGCGGTTCAACCGGAAACGCGCGCGGTGGACTGACCGCACCACGACTGTGGCTGCCCGGTTCGCTTTCTGGCGAGCCCCTCCGATATGAGGATGTCTCCGAGGGACCTGCCGTTCCTGACGACGAGCCGCCGCTTGCCCGGCTCGTCGCCGGGGCTGGTTTCGGATGCAACGAGGGCGAAGTTTCCGGAATTCAGCAACTCGCGCAATCGTGCCTTGGCATAAGAGCCGCGCGACCGTTCCTCGTCGCATTTCGCGAGCTTCGTTTCCGGCGCGTCTATATCGGCGATGAGAATCCTCTGGCCCTGGTACAGGAAGGTATCGCCGTCGAGAACGCAGTTATCGTGGCGGATGCCGCAAAAATAAAAGGTGCCGCTCTCGGCCGGGCGCAGACTCGCCTGTTCGAGAGACTGCCTAACCGGTAGTTCAACGGGTGCAGGCGGGATCAATGCGGTCTTCGGCGCTATCGACCCGGTCTGCTCCTTCGGACGGAAAGGGATCGGAATGGTCGCCAGTTCCACCTTCTTTGGTGGTTTCTTCTCGGCCGGCTTCTTCGCCTGCGCTCTTTTCTCGGCCGGTTTCTCGGCGTGCGAAAGCAGTGCCGTCAGCTTCGATGCGCCGGGCAGATGGCCGAACTCCCCCCGATGCTCGTAGGCCACAATCCCGCCGACGATGACTGCGGCCGCCAGATACCAGCGGCCCATACCGCTCCGGCTGCTCTTGCGGGCCGTACTGCGCTTTCGTCTTTTGGAATTTGTCTTGGTCATGGGATTCGGTCCTCGATTGCGGCGGCATTATCGGGACCAGGGGTTAGTGAAAGGTTGTCGTAGCTGCGCGGGTCAAATCATTTCAGGTTCTGCACTCTTCCCGATCCCGCCCTGACTACAGCGCTCAAGAAGGGAAGGGCGGCACCTGCGGGAGCCGCCCTTCAAGAGTTACCGTTGACGTTGCTGGACAAGCGCCCCGGCTTGTCACTTTCCCAGTCTGACCGTAAGCCGTCAACGGTCGTGATCACTCTTCTTGCTGATGCCAGGGACTTCCGTCACCGCGGCGATTGCCGCGGCTGCTTACTTGTCGCCCTTGGCTTTTCCGCCCTTGTCCTTCCCGCCTTTGCCTCGGCCGTCTTGATCGCCCTTATTGTTGTCCTGGTGGCCCTTACCGCCGTCCTGGTTACCCTTGTCGTTGTCCTGGTGGCCCTTGCCGCCGTCCTGGTTGCCCTTGTCGTTGTCCTGGTGGCCCTTGCCCCCGTCCTGGCCACCCTTTCCGTTATCCTGGTGGCCTTTGCCGCCGTCCTGGTTACCCTTGCCATTATCCTGGTCACCCTTGCCGGGATCCTGACCACCGCCGCCGTTGTCGCCGCCGCCGCCGCCACCGCCGTTGTCGCCGCCGCCGCCGCCACCGCCGTTGTCGCCGCCGCCGCCGCCACCGCCGTTGTCGCCGCCGCCGCCACCGCCGTTGTCGCCGCCGCCGCCACCGCCATTGTCGCCACCGCCGCCACCGCCACCGCCGCCGCCGCCGCCGCCACCGCCGCCGCCAACACCGCCGCCGCCCTTGCTGCCGCCGCCTTTGCCGCCACCTCTCATCGGACCGCTTGCCGTGGAGTCGCTGCGATCGTGGCGTCCGGTGCCGGCGCCGATAGATGCCGTCGTCAGGGGCGGACACATCTTAATCTGCGCGGGGGTGAGAATCTTCGTTCGGTTTATTGCAACGCAACATGCCGCGAAGTTGTCTTCCGAAAGGGGACTGCACTGACGGGCAGTCATGCGCTGGCGCTGTACTGCATCCGCATCCGTCGTAACGATTACAGCTCCAATCGTGGCCGTGGATAGTATGAAGAATGTCCGAAATATCGATCTATTAATTCTTTTCATTTCTATACTCCTAAAAACATTAACTTTAAAAATACTTTTTAGAATTGAATTAAAATTAACTGTGGTCAATTTACAAATTGTTAGTAGATGGCCATATCGCTGCCTCATTTCGGGTTATCAACCATGGCTTAATCTATCTTAGCTAGTCTCTACGGCGGACCGGGGGACTTATGCCCGCCGTTGGAGAACGCCTCGTGAAACGCTTCATTGCGCAGACAGTCTTTTTGTTGCTGATTGCGGCCCCTGGGGCTGCCGATGCCGGTACAACCATGAGGACCGCCGGCAAGGCCTTCGCGCCGCCGGCCTTCGCATCCTTCTGCGTCCGCGAGCCGCGGCTCTGCAACACTGGCGGCGGAAAGAAGGCCGTCGTTCTCGCTCCGGAAAAAATCAGCGAGCTCAAGCAGATCAACAGCTCCGTCAATGCAAGCATCCGAGAACGCAGCGACCGCGCAAACGTCGGCAAGGAAGATGACTGGCGTGTGCCGACCGCCTATGGAGACTGCGAGGACTTTGCAATTCTGAAGAAGCGGGAGCTCCTGAAACGGGGTTGGCCGGCCTCGGCTCTGCTACTTACGGTTGCGCGCTACCGCGGGGAGGGCCACACGGTTCTCACGGTCCGCACGAGCGAAGGTGACCTCGTGCTCGACAACAGGACCAACTCGGTCAGAGATTGGTCGCGCACCCCTTATAATTACTTCGCCCGGCAGTCCCAGTCGAACGGTAAGCGCTGGGAATTGATCGCAGGCGCCCAAAATATCTGATTTCGACTGAAACGGCGCTTTTCCCGCGCGGGAAAACCGTTACTGCGTGGAAGTGATCTAATCCGCGCTGAGGGCCACCGCCGGCTGGAGGCGCGATGCGTTTCTGGCCGGCAGATAGCCGAAGAGCAGGCCGGTGAGAAATGCACAGGCGAAGGCAAGCGCGACGGGGCCAGGCGTGAAGCTGACGGGCATGCCGAAGGCTTTAGCGGCGTAACCTGTCGATAGACCGGCCACGACGCCGATCGCCCCGCCGATCGCGGAAACGACCAGCGCCTCGACGATGAACTGCACGAGTATGTCCCGCTCGCGCGCTCCGGTCGCCATTCTCACGCCGATCTCGCGTGTGCGTTCACTGACGCTGACGAGCATGATGTTCATCACGCCGATGCCGCCGACGAGCAGCGAAATCGCTGCGACCGACCCCAGGAAGAATTTCATGGTGTTCGAAGTCTCGGTAAAGGCCTCGCGCACGGAAGACATGTTGGTGATCTGGGTATCGTCCTTCCTGTGGCGCTCATTGAGCAACGCTTGAATTCTCTCCTGGGTCAGGTCTATTGCCGAGGCATCCTGCACCTTGACGGTGATCGTGCGGATGTTGCGCTGACCGAAGAGGCGCATGCTGCCGGTCGTGAGCGGCACGAGGACCACGTCGTCCTGATCGTTGCCGCCGGCGCTGGCGCCCATCCCGCTCATCACCCCGATCACCTGGAAGGGGATCTTGTTCACGAGCACGTATTGACCGATCGGGTCGGAGCCCTCCGGGAAAAGCGTCTTGACGACGGTCTCGCCGAGCACCGCGACCGGTGCATATGTTTCCATGTCGTTCCGGTTGATGAACTCGCCGCGGCCGATCTTCCAGGACTTCGCTTCCGTGAACTGCGGCACAGTTCCGTTGGCGGTCGTCTGATAGTCGATGTTGCCGCGCCGAAGCGTCACCGTGCTCGTCATTTCCGGGACGGCGAACGCGACATTCGCAAGCTCGGTGATCGCGTCCGCATCTGCCGGCACGAGGGTGACATTCGTCCCGCCGGCGCTGCCGCGGAAATTCGCCATGCTGGGGCGGACGACGAGAAGATCCGATCCCATCGACGAGATGCGGTCGAGTACCGAATTCTGCGCGCCGGTGCCGATGGCGAGCATGGCGACAACCGAGCCGACGCCGATGACGATGCCGAGAAGCGTCAGGATCGTACGGAAGAGGTTTGCCCGTAGCGCCCGCAGTGCCATCTTCACCGCTTCCGACACGTCCGCGATTGCCGCGAAGCCCTCACGCGTGCGCTGGGCGAGACCGACGGCTGCATCGCGATTGCTGCGTCTTTTCTTGGAGCGGTCGGCAACGATGTGCCCATCGCTGATCTCGATCAGCCTGTCGGCCTGTGCGGCCACCTCGCGCGAATGGGTGATGACGATGACGGTGTGGCCGTTTTCGTTCATATCGCGAAGGAGGCGCATCACCTCGTCGCCGCTTTGGCTGTCGAGCGCGCCGGTCGGCTCGTCGGCAAGGATGACGCGGCCTCCATTCATCAGGGCGCGGGCGATCGAAACGCGCTGCTGCTGGCCACCGGAAAGCTGGTTCGGACGATGATCGATCCGTTCACCGAGCTTGAGCGACTGCAGGAGCGCCTCGGCACGATCGTGCCGGTCGCGGGCGGAAACGCCGGCATAGACCGCGGGCACCTCGACATTCTCCCGGGCGCTCGCGGTCGGGATCAGATTGTAGGACTGGAAGATGAAGCCGAAGGTGCGGCGACGCAGCGCCGCGAGCTCGTCGCTGTCGAAGCCGGAGACGTTTTCGCCTTCGATGAAGTAGCTGCCCGAGGTCGGCTGGTCGAGGCAGCCGAGAATGTTCATCAGCGTCGACTTGCCGGAACCGGATTGTCCGATGATCGCGACGAACTCGCCGGCCTCGATATCGAGGGATATATGGTGCAGGACCTCGACGGCGATGTCGCCGTTGAAATAGGTCTTGCTGACATCCTGGAGTGAAATGAGCGGCGCCATCGGCGTGCTCAGAACATCGGCGGCATGCGCATGCCGCGCCGGGTGGCATTGGGAGCGCGGCTGCCGTTCGTGGCGGAGGCAGCGTCGACGACCACTTTCTCACCTTCCTGCAGCCCGCTGACGATTTCGGCGCTCACCCGATTGCGGACACCGACTTCGACGGTGCGCGTCTGCGTCGCACCGGACGGCGCGACGACGGTCACTTCCGCTCTTGCGGGCCCGTCGGAGGCCGCGGCTTCCACGGTGCGGAGTGCCGCGCTCGGCACGACCAGCACATTCTTGGCCGCCGCCTGGACAAAGAAGACCTGCGCGCTCATCGACATCATCAATTCGCCCGTGGGATTGGGGACATCGAAGAGGGCGTAGTAGAGGACGACGTTGTTCTCGGTATCGGGCATCGGCTCGATCTGGCGCAACTTGCCGGTGAAGCGCTTTCCGGGCTGTCCAAGCAGGGTGAAATACGCATCCATGCCGAGCTTCAGCTTGCCGACATCGGCTTCGGAGACCTGCGCCTTGACCGTCATCGTGGAAAGGTCGGCGATGGTGACGATCGTCGGCGTCGTCTGGTTGGCGTTGAGGGTCTGTCCCTCCTTGGCGGGATCGTCGACGATGGTGCCGGCCATCGGAGCATAGATCTTGGTATAGCCGAGATCGACCCGGTCCCCGGCAAGGGTGGCCTTCTGCTTGCGGATCTGCGCCTCGATCGCCTGCACATCGGCCCCAGCGGCCGCATGATCGGCGACGGCCTGGTCGAGCGTCGACTGCGAAACGCTGTTGGTGGCGACGAGATTGCGCTGACGCTCGATATTGGACTGCTTCAACACGAGCTGGGCCTTCTTCGAGACGAGCTGCGCTTCAAGATTGGCCAGTTCCGCCTCATCGATCTCGATCCTGTTCTCGATCGAGGCGGGGTCGATCTCAGCGATGAGCTGGTTCTGTTCGACCTTGTCGCCGATCCCGACATGCAGCGACTTCAACTGGCCGGAGACCTGTGCGCCGGCATCGACCGATTTGACCGCATCCAGCGTGCCGACGGCGGTCACGCTCTCTTCGATGTCGCCGCGCGTGACCGCCTGGGTGATCACGGTGGTGGCCGGCGGCGCCCCCTGGCGGCTCCAGGCATAGTAGCCCGTGCCGACAACCGCGAGCACCAGGAGCGCAAAGATCCAGGGGCGGCGCGAGCGGCGCTTCTTGCGCGGCGGCGTCACCGGAGCCGGGATGACCGTGACATTCGACGGTGTCGAACCACGCGCCGCTTCGTCTTCCCTCGTCATCGCTGTGTTGCTCATCGATTTTCTCTATCTCAGGCATCTTCATTCAAGATAAAGATCAACCTGTTCAGCGAAAAGCTTTGAGATCATTATATTTTCGTAATGTAGGGAGGGCCGCGCCGGCAAAGCGGGCTCGGGTGCGACGCAGGCAGGGAAACCGCACTCCGTCAGTGGGTTGCTCGGTTTTAGAGCAGGGCTGCCCTTAAAACGAGCCGGATATCCAAAACCGCTTGACGTTCCCCGATCGGACAATTAGAAACCTCACGAACCGTACCGTACGGTACTGATGAGGCGACAGCGAGTGCAAAACGTCGGAGCGATGAGAGAGGCAGGCGCCGCAAACGGCCTGACGGAGCGCCAGGGAGCGGTGCTCGAACAGGCGTTGCGCCTGCTTGTCGACGGGGGCGAAAAGGCGCTGACGACGGCGGGTGTGGCGCGCGCGGCGAACTGCTCCAAGGAGAGTCTCTACAAGTGGTTCGGCGATCGTGAAGGGCTCCTTTCGGCCATGATCGCCTTTCAGGCGAGCAAGGTTCGCACGCTCGACGTCTCCGCCGCAAAGCTGGACGGGGGCAGCTTGAGGGTGCATCTCGTCGCTTTCGCCAAGGACCTTCTCGACGTGCTGGCAGGCGACGTGTCGCTGGCGCTCAACCGGCTGGCGATCGGACAGGCGAGCCGGGAAGGCTCGAAGCTCGGCCACATGCTGCAGGAGCGCGGCCGCCGGCAGATCGGACGCAGGGCGGGAGCGCTGCTCGAAGCGGGCCGCAAGGCCGGTCTCCTCGCTTTCGACAACGCCGATGAGGCCTATGGCGCACTTTACGGCCTCGTCGTCTCGGACTGGCATTTGCGCATGCTTCTCGGCGAGGAGCCGGGCAGCCTGAAGAAGGATTTCAGCCGCAGGGCGGAGCGGGCGGTCGACGCCTTTCTCGCGCTCTACGGCGCGAAAAGGTAGGGCGGCCGTATCTGCGGCTGCCAAAGCGAAACGGACAAGCAAAGGGAAGGAAAATTCGATGCGCGTCTATTACGATCGTGATGCCGATCTCAACCTCATCAAGTCGAAGAAGGTCGCCATCATCGGCTACGGCAGCCAGGGCCGCGCCCATGCGCTGAACCTGAAGGATTCCGGCGCCCAGAACGTCGCCATTGCGCTGAAGTCGGGTTCCGCCACGGCAAAGAAGGCCGAAGCGGACGGCTTCAAGGTCATGACGGTTGCCGAAGCTGCCGCCTGGGCCGACCTGATGATGATGGCGACGCCCGACGAGCTGCAGGCCGACATCTACAAGGCCGACATCGCCGGAAACATCCGCGACGGCGCGGCAATCGCCTTTGCGCACGGCCTCAACGTCCACTTCGGCCTCATCGAGCCGAAGGCCTCGGTCGACGTCGTAATGATCGCTCCGAAGGGCCCGGGCCATACCGTCCGCGGCGAATACCAGAAGGGCGGCGGCGTCCCCTGCCTTGTCGCCGTTCATCAGGACGCTTCCGGCAATGCCCTCGATCTCGCTCTCTCCTACGCCTGCGGCGTCGGCGGCGGCCGCTCGGGCATCATCGAGACCAACTTCAAGGAAGAGTGCGAAACCGATCTCTTCGGTGAGCAGGTCGTTCTCTGCGGCGGCCTGGTCGAACTCATCCGCGCCGGTTTCGAGACGCTGGTCGAGGCCGGCTATGCGCCGGAAATGGCTTATTTCGAGTGCCTGCACGAAGTGAAGCTGATCGTCGACCTGATCTATGAAGGCGGCATCGCCAACATGAACTACTCGATCTCGAACACGGCCGAGTGGGGCGAATACGTCACCGGACCGCGCATCATCACCGAAGACACCAAGGCCGAGATGAAGCGGGTCCTCAAGGACATCCAGACCGGCAAGTTCACCTCGGAATGGATGCAGGAATACCGCTCCGGTGCCGCTCGCTTCAAGGGCATCCGTCGCGTCAACGACTCTCACCAGATCGAGGAAGTCGGCGCGAAGCTGCGTGCAATGATGCCCTGGATCGGCAAGAACAAGCTGGTCGACAAGGCGAAAAACTAAGATCCGCCTGCGATGAACAGAAAGGAAGCCGGAGCCCACGCTCCGGCTTTCTTATTTTCAGCGTCTTACATCGGATCCTTACCCTTCATGGCATTCGCCATATGGGACTTGCACTTTTCCTGGTCGTTCGCTGCCAGTGCCTCCTTGGCCATGGCGAGCTCCTTCTGCGCCATCTCCTTCCGGCCCGTGTCGGTGATCTGGCCCACGTCAGTCTCGAGCCTCGTCATGCCTGCCTGGTCGCAGACCATATCGGCCTGGGCAAAGGCTGGGGACACGCAAGCGGCGGATATCGCGGCTGCAACCAACATTTTCCTCAACATCTGTAACCTCCAGTTTCGTCGCTTCATGCGATACACGGCTCCAAACCGCCGAGGGACCGATCAGTTCCTTGCAGCAGGCTGCAGGTGCTCCCGCACGGGAAGCCGCTACACACTTTTCCCGGAAATGCTCCAAGCGCGCAGTGATGCCGCGGCA
Source organism: Sinorhizobium meliloti (assembly GCF_017876815.1). Classification (NCBI taxonomy): domain Bacteria; kingdom Pseudomonadati; phylum Pseudomonadota; class Alphaproteobacteria; order Hyphomicrobiales; family Rhizobiaceae; genus Ensifer; species Ensifer meliloti. Next base: position 2,850,246 of record NZ_JAGIOS010000001.1, read on the forward strand.
GATGCGTACGGCATTGAGAATCGCGACGGCGTCGCTATGGTGCCAGCGAGGCTCAGGCCTTCGAGCGAGGGCGAAATCCGATGCCACCAACACGCCGTAAGCTGACCACCATCTTCTGTGCCGACGTGCAGGACTATTCGCGCCTGATGGGCAAAGACGAGGAGGGAACGCTTGCGGCTCTCAAGCGCAGCCGGGATGCCATGGCGCGCCTGATCGAGGCGCGTGAGGGACGGGTGGTCAACACCTGGGGCGACGGGGTGATCGCGGAGTTTCCGAGCGTAGTCGAGGCGGTGAGGGCGGCGATAGACGTTCAGAACGAGTTGGCCGGACTGAATGCCGAACGGCACGGCGAGGCGCGGATGGATTATCGCATCGGCCTCAATCTCGGCGATGTGATCGCTGACGGCGACGACCTTTACGGCGACGGCGTCAATATCGCGGCCCGCCTGCAAGCCTCGGCACCGGCCGGTGGCATCGTGATTTCGAGCACCGTCTATGATCAGGTTCGCAACAAGCTGGCCGTCGGCTTCGAATTCCTTGGCGCGCTGACGGTCAAGAATATCGACGGGGGCGTTCCGAGTTATGTGGTCCAGATCGGAACGGCCGAGGGCACGGTGTCGCACAAAGGGGGCAGCGACTGGGGGCGACCGGGTGCACTTTCGGACCGCGGGACCCCGGCCGCCGACACCGGGGCAGGGCGAGCGACGATCGTCGAACGCACAGCGGCAGGCCGTCGCCTTTTTGGCGTCCTCGCCGTAGCCGCAGCGGCGGTCGTTGCCGTAAATCTGCTTTCCTGGGAGGGAACGTTCTGGGCCAGATGGCCCCTATTTGCGCTGGCCTTGATCGGGGTGCTCCGTTGCCTATGGACGTCCACGCGGCTCGACCGCGGGCTCGCCCTGCTCGGGGCAGCCGGATTTGCGGTCCTTGCGGTCAATCTCCTTTCCTGGGAGGGGAGATTCTGGGCGGTATGGCCTCTGCTTGGAATTGCGGTTGCGGCGGGAATTCGGTGGGTCACGCGCCGTCCCGTGCAGTGAGCACCGGCTCGCATAGGTTAAGCGGCGGAAGGGATGCGGTGTAACCGGAAGTTGACGGGACTCGGCAAGCCGTGCATTGTGCGCGCCAGGGAAGATAAAGCCCAGCAGGCATTCGTATCGGGACGACGTTCAGATAAACCTTTTCGGGGGGCACTGTGGGGAGAGGCCGGGAGTTCCTTTGTGCGGCGGCGCTGGCGTTGGCCGTGGCTGCGCCGGCAGCGGCGGCGGATCTGGTGATCGCAATGCCGCCCTGGCCATCCGGACAGGCAGCCGCGAATATTCTCAAGCTCGGCATCGCCAAGAAATTCAGCCTTGAGGCGGAGGTGCGCGAACTCGGGACGCTGACCGCCTTCATCGGCCTCGAAAAGGGGGAGGTCGATATCCAGCCGGAGGTTTGGCGGCCGAATTTCGACGAACTCGTCCGCAAATTCGTGACCGAAAAAGGCGTCGTGACGCTTAGCGAGCGTGCGGTACCGGCATGGCAGGGGATTTGCGCCACGCCGGAAGCGGCTGCGACGATCAAGTCCGTCGCGGATCTCGGCGATCCGGCCAAGACCAAGATCCTGGATACCGACGGCGACGGGCGCGGCGAAATGTGGATCGGTGCCGCCGAATGGCTTTCGACGGGCATCGAACGGGCGCGGGCGGCGGGCTACGGCTATGCGGCGAACCTGACGCTCGTCGAGGCCAAGGAGGAAGTAGCGATGGCGGCGGTCGACGCGGCGATCGCGACCGCGCGGCCGATGGTCTTCTACTGCTACGCTCCGCACCACGTTTTCAAACTGCACCAGATCTCCCGGCTCGAGGAGCCGCCTCACGACCCGGCGAAATGGAAGATCGCGCCGCCGAACGACCCGCTATGGGTCAGCAAGTCGAGCGCCGCCACGGCCTGGGACGCCGGGCAGTTTCAGATCGGCTATGCGACGGCCTTCGCAAAGAAGCATCCGGAAGTCGCGCAGTTCCTTCAGAAGGTGGACTTCTCGCCGGATGAAGTGACGGCGATGAGCTATGCGCTCGAAGTCGAGCGACAGGCCCCTGCGGACTACGCCAGGAAATGGGTTGAAAGCCACGCGGAACGGATCGACGGATGGGCGAAATGACGATGATCCAGACGCTCTCGAAAAGACAGGCAGGCCGCCGTAAATTCGGCAAGGCGCTGCTTCTCCTCGGTCTTTGCCTCGTTCCGCTTGCAGCGCTTGCCCAAACGCAGATCTACGATTCCAAGACGAAGAAATGGGTGAACTACGACAAGAGGAAAGCGCGGCAATATTTTGCGCGAAACAATCAGGTTCCCGAGGCCTTTCGCCGGCAGATGGTGCCGTTCCGCACGGCCGAAGTCCCGGGCACGATCATCATCGATGGCAACCAGCATTTCCTCTATCTCGTGCAGCCCGGCGGTCAGGCCATTCGCTACGGTATCGGCGTAGGCCGCGAAGGTTTCGGCTGGGCGGGCATCGTTCGGGTGGGGCGCACGGCCGAGTGGCCGACCTGGACGCCGCCGCCCGAGATGGTCGCGCGCGATCCGAACGCGGCAAAATGGGCAGGCGGCATGCCGGGCGGGCCTGACAATCCGCTAGGCGCTCGCGCGCTCTACCTTTACGAAGGTGATAACGATACGATCTACCGCATCCATGGTACGGTGGAGCCCTGGACGATCGGGCTGGACGTTTCCTCCGGGTGCATAAGAATGAACAATGATGACATTATCGACCTGCATTCGCGCGTCGGGGTGGGCGCGAAGGTCATCGTGCTGATGCAGGGGGCTGCGCTCTATAAGGGCGTGTGACCGGCCGAAACGCGGCCGGACGGGCGAGAGCGCGAAGATACGGGCTATATGTGCCAAGACCGGAGGATGTGGATTTGTCGACGAGTAACGTGGGAAGCCGTCCAATTCAAGCGTCTGTGGTGGCTGCGGCCTTGCTTCTTGCCGCATGCCAATCGAACCCTGAGCCTCAGGAAATGGCCCGCACGAGCCTCCAGACAGCCCCCGCCGACCTCCAGCTCCTGTGCGCCAATGCCGTGGTCGCCCAGGCCGGCGGCGCCAAGGTCCTGCCGATGAGTTCTCGACAGCTCGATGCGACGAGCTACAGCGTCGACCTCGATGCCGCCGGTCGCAAGTTTACCTGCATCGTGGACAGCAGCGGCAGCGTGAAGTCGGTCCAGCCGGCATAGCTCTTGAGACGGGCGTATCCGGGCGAAAACCTCTTTCCGGATTCTCTTTTGCGGCGCAGTATAAATGTTGCGATGCAAGAAAAATAAAGAATAGAGTTCTCCTTCGGCAGTTATTCTGCGAATTTTCTTCCAAAAACGCGAAAATTGTGTTCTGATACCATTGTGGGTAGGAGGAGCACTATGTCCACGATCATACAGCACTTCGCTCTTTTCGACTTGCTTATCTTGGCCGGGATTTCGTTTCTCTTGGTCTGCAGCTATTTCGACGAGGGTGAAGCTTAAATATCAGGAGACATTTGCCGCCTCCTGCTGACCGGAGCGCATCCGGGCCGATCGTTGGCATTTCAAGCCGCGACGACCGCTGTTTTTGACGCTGTTACCCGGAGCGCGAACTCCTCGACGCCGTCAGGCTGCCACCGGTACTCCATCGCTACTGGCATCAGTTCCGGGTCGCTGCCGCCTATCCGAGCGGTGCAGCCCTTATGAATTCGCGGCCGCCCCCTCATCCGCCTGAAAGCACCTTCTCCCCGCAGGCGGGGCGAAGGAGACGGCGCGGCTCCGCACTCGTTTGCCCGGTCGAAGGCACGGTCGAGAGCTCAGCAAGATAGGTCAGGAATATTGACTTAAATATTGCGCTGTGTTCATGTCCCTCGGGTGCAACCGGGAGGACCTCCATGCTGGATTGGGAAAGCATTTTCGCCACGCGCTCGAGCCGGATGAAGGCTTCGGAGATCCGCGAATTGCTGAAGCTGCTCGATCGCCCCGACATCATTTCCTTTGCGGGCGGAATTCCCGATCCGGAGCTTTTTCCGAATGATGCGTTCAGAGAGGCTTACGCCGAGATTTTCGGTGGGCCGTCGGTCGGTGCCGCGCTGCAATATTCGATAAGCGAGGGCTATCGCCCGCTTCGCGAGTGGCTCGCCGGGCAGATGGCGGCACTTGGCATTCCGGCGAGCGTCGACAACATCTTCATCACCTCCGGGTCGCAGCAGGGGCTCGACTATCTCGGCAAGCTGTTTCTGTCGCCGAAAGACACGGCGCTCGTCACCTGGCCGACCTATCTCGGTGCGCTGCAGGCCTTCAACGCCTATGAACCTAGCTACGATCAGCTGAACCCCGCCGGTAACCGGACGCCGGCAGCCTATGCCCAGGCCGCAGCGGAAGCGGGCGGGCGCGTCAAGTTCGCCTATCTCTCGGCCGACTTCGCCAACCCGACCGGCGAGACGGTGGGCCGCGCCGGGCGCGAGCGCGTCCTCGAACTTGCCGAGGAGCTCGACATCGCCATCATCGAGGATGCGGCCTACCAGTCGCTGCGTTATGACGGCGAGGCGATCCCGCCGATCCTTGCACTTGAGATCGCCCGCAAAGGCGACATAAACAGCACCCGCACGATCTATTGCGGCAGCTTCTCGAAGACACTGGCGCCTGGCCTTCGCGTCGGCTGGATCTGCGCCGCCGAACCGGTGATCCGCAAGCTGGTGCTGATGAAGCAGGCCGCCGACCTTCACTCCTCCACGATCAACCAGATGGCGATCGCGACCGTTGCCGAGCGCGGCTTCGAGGAGCAGGTGGCCAAGATCCACAAGGCCTACCGGCAGCGGCGTGACGCGATGCTGTCGGCGCTCGAAAAATACATGCCCGCCGGCGTCACCTGGACGAAGCCCGAAGGCGGCATGTTCATCTGGGTGACGCTGCCGAAGGGGAGCGACGGCGCTGAGCTGCTCGCCAAGTCGATCCAGACGGCCAAGGTGGCTTTCGTCCCCGGCCGCGCCTTCTTCGCCGACGGCTCCGGCGAAAACACCCTGCGGCTCAGCTTCTCCTGCGCCAACGACAGGATGATCGACGAGGGCATCCGCCGGCTGGGCGATCTCGTTCGCGGCGAGGTCGCGCAGGCGGCCTAGGCGGAAGTCGCGGCGGGCTCTGGGTATTGCCCCTCATCCGGCTGCCGCCACCTTCTCCCCGCAAGCGGGGAGAAGGGACAAGCGGCATTCACTCAGTTCCGATGAACGGTTGCGGAGAAATTTCGAGCGGCTACCGCGAGTCTCCTTCGCCCCGCTTGCGGGGAGAAGGTGCCGGCAGGCGGATGAGGGGCGGCCGCGGATCCAGAAAGTGCTGCCGTCACTCAGATATGCGGCCCGAGCAGCGACAGATCGGCTTCGCCGAGGCGGTCCTTGGCGGTCCAGAGCTGATGCCAATAGGGATAGAGCACCGGCGGCAGGCTGACGGCGTCGAGGAGTTCGCGTTCCTCGTCGGTGAGCTTCAGGCCGGCGGCGGCGAGATTGTCGCGGAACTGGTCCTCGGTGCGCCCGCCGATGATCACCGAGGTGACGGCATCGCGGCCGATAAGCCAGGCGAGCGCGATCTGCGCCGGGGACACGTTGCGCTCGGCGGCGATCGCCACCAGCATGTCGACGATCTTCCACAGCCGTTCCTCGTCGCGGATCGGCGGCTCGTTCCAGCCGGCAAGCTGGCGGGTGCCTTCCGGCGACTGTCCGCGCCTGTGCTTGCCTGACAGAAGGCCGCCCGCAAGCGGGCTCCAGACGAGGATGCCGAGACCCTGGTCGATCGAGATCGGGACCAGTTCGTACTCGGCCTCGCGTGCTTCGAGCGTGTAATGAATCTGTTGGCTGACGAAGCGCTGGCGATGTTCGAGCGCACTGATACCGAGTGCCTTCATGATGTGCCAGCCGGAATAGTTGGAGCAGCCGATATAGCGCACCTTTCCCTGGCGCACGAGCGTATCGAGCGCTTCCATCGTTTCCTCGAGCGGCGTCTGGCCGTCCCATTCATGCACCTGGTAGAGGTCGATCACATCGGTCTTCAGCCGCTTGAGGCTCGCCTCGCAGGCGCTGATCAGGTGATGGCGCGAAAGACCGCCGTCATTCGGACCCGGGCCCATGGAGAAGCGTGCCTTGGTGGCGATGAGCACACCGTCCTTGCGCTTTCCGCCGAGAACCTCGCCGATGATCTCCTCGCAGGCGCCGGTCGAATAGATGTCCGCCGTATCGATCAGATTGACGCCCGCATCCAGGCAGAGGTCGACATAGCGGCGGGCGTCCGCGATGCCGACATCGCCGACCTGGGCGAACTTGCCGCCGCCGCCGATCGTCATCGTGCCCATGGTGATGGTCGAGATCTTGAGCCCGGAGCGGCCGAGCCGACGATATTCCATTGTCTCGCTCCTTGTGTTTTTGGTCGAGTAGGGATGTTAGAGGAATCTCGCGGGTATCGCGTCCTTATAGGGAAAGAGCGGGAAATAAGGCCGCGCCTCGGCCAGCGTGCGCTGGAAGGAGGGGCGCTCCAGCAGGCGCTCGAAATAGGCGCCGAGGCTTGGATGCGTGCCGTCGAACGGGGCCACGATCCCGGCATAGAAGAGGGCGGGCGCGGCGGCGCAGTCGGCGATCGAGAAGCTTTCCCCAGCGGCAAAGCGCCGGTCCCTGAAGTGGCGTTCGGCAAGATCATAGGCGGTCGCGAGCGACGCTTGCGCATCGGCGACGCCGCGCCGGTCGTTCTCGCCGGAAGCGCGGAGCGTGTCGGTCACGATCTTCTGCATCGGCACCTGGACGTAAAGGTCGAAGAAGCGGTCCCAGAGCCGCGCCTCGAGCGCCAGGGCGTCGTCGCGCGGGATCAGCGGCTGCGCTCCGGGGTAATGCTGGTCGAGATATTCGATGATCACCGAGGTTTCCGGCACCGTCCTGTCGCGCGCACTGTCGTGCAACACGGGGATCTTGCCGACCGGCCAGACCTCCAGATAGCGCGCATGCTCCGCCGGGTTCCCGAGGTCCACGATCTGCGGCTTGAACGGAGTGCCGGCTTCGTAAAGCGCGATCAGCACCTTGTGACAGAAGGATGCGAGCGGATGAAGATAGAGGGTGAGCGTCATGCGACATTTCCTTGGGCCAAACCCCCAGTGACTATAGCGCGGATTCGGGAAGGGAAAAGTACGCTTGTCCGCAACGCCCTCGGTGGAAGTCCGTCATCGGCCTGGTCGAGGTGACGGCGCGCGGCCGCGTTGTGGGTCTGGGGGCTGCAAAGGCGCAGGAAAAGGGATCGCAGTGTCGAAGGAAACGCCGCAGAGGGGACAGAGCGACTTCACGCATGAAAACGACGCGCAAGGGCGCGTCGCAAAGTGGTACCAGCCTACAGCGGCAGACGTGCAAAGATCGCCGCAGCTGTTGTGCAGCCGGAGCGGCGCGCCTCAGCGCGCGCGGGCGACTTTCTTCGGCGACGGCAGCAGGCCTTCTCGCTGAAGCTTCTTGCGCGCCAGCTTGCGGGTGCGGCGGACAGCTTCGGCCTTTTCGCGGACGCGCTTTTCGGACGGCTTTTCGTAGGCGCTGCGCATCTTCATTTCGCGGAAGACGCCTTCACGCTGCATCTTCTTCTTGAGAACGCGAAGAGCCTGGTCGATGTTGTTGTCCCTGACGAGTACCTGCAAAGTAGATCCTTTCCGTATTTATGGGATTGCTGATTGGGTTCTTTATTTCGGCGTCCTGATGCTCAAGGGTTTGAACCAGGGCTTACCGTCGAGCGATGCCGCCTGGCCATGTTCCTGAACCGGCGAAGCCGTTTCCGAAGGATCGATGTCGTGTTCGAAGATGCGCCGCTCGAAGTTCTCCGCTCCGAACCGCACCCGATACTGCGCTTCCCCATGTTCGGCCGCGGGCAGGATCGACACGATGCGGCAGGTCCGGTCCGCAGCAGCCGTGCGCGTGAGATCGGCTCTCAGGACGACACTGTCGCCAACGCTGTAGGTGTTCCGGCCCATGGCCATCTCCTTCGTCCATGCCACCCGGAGGGCGGCACAAGCAAAAAAGGCCGGGCGTTACCCCGACCTCCTCTTGAGCGCCGCGCGTCTTTTCAGACGCGCTAGGGCGCCCCCGTCATTCAAACGCTCCCTGCCAGTACATCCGTGGTCAGCGGAGGCGAATGACGAATTTATGCGGCCCGCAGATTGTCTGCCGAGCTCTTGCCGGACTTGGTGTCGCGGACGATGTCGTAGGTAACCTTCTGGCCTTCTACGAGCGAACGCATTCCAGCGCGTTCAACGGCGGAGGCGTGCACGAATACGTCCGTAGCGCCATCGTCGGGCTGAATGAAGCCGAAGCCCTTGGTGCTGTTGAACCACTTTACGGTGCCTGAGTTCATAACGATTTCCTTTCAATCGCTAGAGTTCCCGGACGAATATCAGTCCGGTATGATCGATATTGAGAGGAAATCTGACGAAGCGCTTCGGCGCGTAGACAAAGGTCACAAGCAAGTTTCGATGAGCTATATATAAACGCTGCTTCGAGATATGCAATGGATGAACCGAATTTAATTGTGCGAGGGCCTCACCCCGTCCGGAAAATACGATCAAGCCGCTGATTTGAATCGCAAATAATATTCTCGAGGGATCGTTCGAAAACATTCGGGGGAATGCTCCGGCCGGCGGACGAGCTGAGGTTCTTCCGGCTTTTCGCTGTCACATCCCTGTAAAACACCCGCTCTATCCCTCGGCGCGATCTTTCTCCGACCGAGGGCAAACTCATGAAAACGCTTCTCCCTGCCGTCGCCGCCGCGCTCGTCGCCGGCCTTCTGTCCACTGCCGCTTTCGCTGAAAGCCTCGTGCTCTACACCAGCCAGCCGAACGAGGACGCGCAGGCGACGGTCGATGCGTTCGAGGCGGCGAATCCGGGTGTCGAGGTCGAGTGGGTGCGGGAGGGGACGACGAAGATCATGGCCAAGCTGATGGCCGAGATCGAGGCGGGCAACCCGGTGGCGGACGTGCTTCTGATCGCCGATACGGTGACGATGCAACGGCTGAAGGAAGCGGGACATCTGATGCCCTACAAATCTCCGGAAGCGGCGGCTTATGACGCCTCGCTCTTCGATGGGGAAGGCGCCTATTATTCGACGAAGATGATCACCACCGGCATCATCTACAACGCTTCCGCTTCGATGAAGCCGACCGGCTGGCAGGATCTTGCGAAGCCGGAGGCCAAGGGTCTCGTTACCATGCCGAGCCCGCTCACCTCGGGTGCGGCGCTGATCCATGCGCAGACGCTTGCCGGCATCGACGGGCTCGGCTGGGACTATTACAAGGCGCTCGCCGAAAACGGCGCGACTGCTGCCGGCGGCAATGGCGGCGTATTGAAAGCGGTCGCGACCGGCGAGAAGGCCTATGGCATGGTGGTCGATTTCATGGCCATCCGTGAGAGGGCCAAGGGTGCGCCGGTGGAATTCGTCTTCCCGGCGGAGGGCGTTTCCGCCGTCACGGAGCCGGTCGCCGTTCTGAAGACCGCAAGGAATCCGGAGACAGCAAAGAAATTCGTCGATTTCCTGCTCTCCGAGGAGGGCCAGCAGGTGGCCGTGAAAATGGGCTATATCCCGGCGCGCGACGGCATGGCCTTGCCGGCGGGCTTTCCGGCGCGCGAGACGATCAAGGTGCTTCCCGTCGATGCTGCCGAAGCCGTCAAGAACTCCGAGGCGGATCTGAAAACCTTCTCCGGCATTTTTGGTACCAACTGACCTTCCGATGCCGGACACTGACGAGATCGCCCGCAGCCGGCGCCGGGTACCTCGCACGCCGGCTGCGGACCCGAATGCCGAGGGAGGTTCCGGCTTGAAAATGCTGGGGCGCCCTCTGCGCGTAATGGCAAAGGCGCGGTCCTGGCGGTGGCTTCGGTTCGCATTCGGCGGCGCGACGGAGGAGGGGGCCGAGCGGAGCAGGGAACCGACCCGGGCCCCGCTACCGAAGGCGCTGACGCGGACGCTGCGCGGCTTCGAGGTGCCGCCGTCACCCTACGTGACGGAAGATCGATCACCTAAGACGAACTCCTCGAAGGCCGGGACGGGGTGGCGAGCGGCATATTTTCGACTTCGTGGCCAGCGCATGTCCGCGGGCGGGGAGCCCGCATGGCTCCTGGCATTGGTGTTCGGCGCAGTCTTTCTGCTTTCGGCGCTGCCGCTGATCCGACTCGGATGGGCCGGTATCAAGGGGCTCGAAGGAGGCGAGGCGGTGAGGGTGCTCTTCGAGGCGGCGACCTTCGCGGCGCTCCGCAATACGCTGATTACGGCGGCGGGCGGCATGGCGATCTCGCTCTTCGTCGGGGCACTCTTCGCCTTTGTCGTTGCGCTTACGGATATCCGCGGCAAGCTTGCCCTGAGCTTCGCCTTCATGCTGCCGATGATGATCCCGCCGCAGGTGACGGCGCTCGCCTGGGTGGAGATGTCGGGTCCATCGAGCCCCCTGCTCAAGACGCTGGGGCTTGCACCGCCGCTCGGCAGCCCGCAGCCACTCTATTCGCTTGCGGGGATCGCCTTGCTTCTCGGCGTACAGCATGCGCCGCTCGTCTTCCTGGCGGTCAAGGCCGGACTTGCAGCGGCCCCGCGCGACGGGGTCGAGGCGGCGCGGCTTTCCGGCGCCTCGCCCTGGCGCGTCTTCCGCGACATCGTTCTGCCGCTTTCCTCTCCGGGGCTCATCGCCGGAGCGGCGATCGCCTTCGTCTCCGGTATCGGCAATTTCGGTATTCCGGCGATACTCGGCATTCCCGCCTCGATCGAGACGCTGCCGACCTTGATCTTCAGCCGGTTTGCGAGTTTCGGTTCGTCCACCTTCGGCGAGATCGCCGTGCTTTCGACGCTGATCGCCCTGATTTCCGCAGCAGGGCTGCTGCTGCAGCAGCGAGCGCTCAAGGGCAGGGACTATCGCCTGATCGGCCTTGCCGGCGCGAGGGCCGCCTTCACGCTCGGGCGCTTGCGGATCGCCGCGGAGGCGCTGCTTTGGTCAATCCTGGCGCTGCTGCTGGTCGCGCCGCTCCTGGCGCTCGTCGCAAGTTCCCTGGTGCCGGCCTACGGCGTGCCGCTCAGTTTCGACACCATGTCCTTGAACGCCTATGGGGAAGTACTCTTCCGCCAGTCGATGACGCTGACGGCGCTCAAGAATTCCCTCTTCCTCGCCTCCGCCGCTGCAGTCGGCCTGCTTGCGGTCACCATACCGGCCGGTTACCTGCTCGTGACGCGACGCGGGCGGCTTGCCAGTCTGCTGGCGATCCTGATCGAGATCCCCTATGCGCTGCCCGGCATCGTGCTCGCCGTCGCCTTCATCCTTGCCTTCGCGGCACCGCTGCCGCTGATCGGCGTTTCGCTCTACGGTACGATCTGGATCATTCTTGCCGCCTATTTCTCCTCCTTCCTTGCCGTGAGCCTCAAGCCGGTGATGAGCGCCTTCCTGCAGATGGATCCCTCGCTCGAAGAGGCGGCGCGGCTTGCGGGTGCGGGGTTCCTGCGCCGTATGCGCGATGTTCTGCTGCCGCTTCTGGCCCCGGCCGCCGGCGCCTCGGTCATCCTCGTCTTCCTAATCGCGGCGAACGAATTGACCGTCTCGGCGCTCCTGTGGTCCGCCGGCACGCAGACGCTCGGCGTCGCGATCTTCAATCTCGACGACAGCGGCTCTTCCGATCTTGCCTCGGCGCTCTCCGTGCTCGTCGTCGTCATGGTCATCGGGTTGATGGCGGCGCTCGAATTCCTCGCGAAATACCTGCCGGAGGGCGTGCTGCCATGGCGCAATTGATCCTCAACCACCTGACCAAGGACTTCGGCGGCAAAGGTGCAGACCGTAAGGCCGGCTGTTTCGGACGTGTCGCTGGCGCTGCGCAAGCAGGGATTTCTCGCACTGCTCGGGCCTTCCGGCTGCGGCAAGACGACGGTGCTCCGGATGATCGCCGGCTTCGAGCAGCCGACGGACGGCTCGATCGAGCTCGGCGAGCGCAGGCTTTCGGATGCAACCCGCGTGCTGCCGCCGGAAAAGCGCAACATGGCGATGGTGTTTCAGTCCTATGCGCTCTGGCCGCATATGACGGTGGCGGAGAATGTCGGCTACCCGTTGAAGGTCCGCGGCATTTCCGGGGAAGCCTGGCGCAAGCGGGTAGGCGACGCGCTTTCGCTGGTGAAGCTTACGGATTTCGCCGATCGGCGGCCGGCTGTACTTTCCGGCGGTCAGCGGCAGCGTGTGGCGCTGGCGCGCTGCCTGGTCACGGAACCGGACGTGGTGCTGCTCGATGAGCCCCTCGCCAATCTCGATCAGCATTTGAGGAAGTCGATGGAGGAGACCTTCCGCGCCTTTCACGAGCGCTCCGGCGCGACGATGATCTATGTGACTCACGACCAGGCCGAGGCGATGGCGCTTGCGACCGATGTCGCGGTGATGTCGGAAGGCAAGCTTCTTCAGGTGGCGCCGCCGGCGGAAATCTATGCGCGGCCGGAGGGGCGGGTCGTCGGGGGCTTGATCGGTCGCGGCGCGATCGTGCGGTTGAATTTGCCGGAGGGAGGGGCGCGTGCGCTCGATTGGCCGCTCCTCGGCGCCGCGCTTGGTGAGATGCCCGCGGGTGAGGAGCATGCAGGCGGGGGGCCGCTTTCCGACGTGCTCGTCCGTCCGGAGCAGGTTCATCGGGATAGCGAAGGCATTCCGATGCGGGTTCTCTCCTCGGTCTTCGCGGGCGAACGCTTCGCTCTCACACTGGCGCTGCCGGACGGGCAGAGCGTCAAAGCCTATAGCAGCGTGCCGCTCTGCGAGGGCGCTCGCGTTCCTTCGTCGTGAGTGGAGGCTGGCGGCTTTGAACGAAGCTTGCGGCGACAGGCGGCCTTGCGGGCCGGAACCAGCCTTGGCCTTGCACGTTCCACCGTGCAGCACGACAATAGCGGCGGCTAACGATCGAGCGGATCTGGCGGCCGGCGACAGAAGGAGGCGGCGCGCAGATGTATGTCATGGCTCTTGCGACGGATTACGACGGCACACTTGCAGACTACGGTGCCGTCCGTCCTGAAACTCTGGAGACCTTGAAGAGGCTGAAGGAGAGCGGGCGCAAGCTTCTGCTCGTGACCGGGCGCGAGCTGCCGGACCTCAAGAGCGTGTTTCCCGAAATCGACGTGTTCGACAAGGTCGTCGTCGAGAACGGCGCGCTGCTCTATACGCCGGAAACCGGGGAGGAGCGGCTGCTTGCACCCTCGCCGCCGGAGGCCTTCATCGAGCGCCTCAAGGAGAAGGGCGTCGACAGGATGTCGGTCGGCCGTTCCATCGTCGCCACCTGGGAGCCGTTCCAGACAGCCGCGCTCGAGGCGATCAACGAACTCGGCCTCGAACTTGAGATCATCTTCAACAAGGGCGCCGTCATGGTGCTTCCGACGGGGGTGAACAAGGCCACGGGGCTCAAGGCGGCCCTCAAGGAGATGGGGCTTTCCTTTCTCAATGTGGTGGGGGTAGGCGATGCCGAGAACGATCACGCGCTTTTAAGGATGTGCGGCTGCGGAGCCGCGGTCGCCAACGCCCTGCCGGCGCTCAAGGATACGGCCGACGTGGTCCTCGAGGGTGTGCGCGGGGCCGGCGTCGAGCAACTGATGAACCGGATCATGGAGTCCGACTATGCGTTGTGCGCGAGTGCCCGTCACCAGGTGCCGATCGGTGAGGATGACGAGGGGCAAGTGGAGATCGGACCGCAGGACGTGCTGCTGATCGCGGGGAGTTCCGGCATCGGCAAGTCGAGGCTGGCGACCGCCCTTGCGGAGCGATTACGGGAGCGGCACTTCCAGCTCTGCATATTCGATCCCGAGGGCGACTATGAGGGGCTTGAAGGCGCCGTGACCGTGGGTAACGGGTCTGTCGCGCCTACGGGCAGGGAGGTGCTGGAGCTGCTGGCCAATCCGGACGACAACGTCGTCGTCAGCGCAACAGGCGTCGAACCCAACGACCGGCCCGAGTTCTTCGCCAACCTGATGCCGGACCTGTCGGCGCTGCGTGCCAGGACGGGCAGGCCGCATTGGCTGATTATCGACGAGGCCCATCACCTCATGCCGGCAGCGCGCGACAGTGCCTCGCTCGCGCTTTCCGACGACCGCTCCGGCATGATCATGATCACGGTCCATCCGGATTCCGTCTCACCGGATGCGCTCAAGGAGATCACTGCGGTCGCAGCGCTCGGTCCAAAGGCGCGCGACGTAATCGCGACGATATGCTCCGTCTTCGACGAGGCGCTGCCGGCCGGGCTGGACGCTTCTTTCGGGGAAGACGAGGTTCTTTTCTGGCGGCGCACGCCGCCCACGCCGGTTCGGCGGATCAAGGCCGAACAACCCCGGGAAGCCCGCAAGCGGCATACGCGCAAATATGCGGAGGGCCGGTTGGGCGAGGAGGCAAGCTTCTATTTCCGCGGTCCGAAGAACGAGATGAATTTGCGCGCCCACAATCTGACGATGTTTCTGCAGATCGCCGAAGGCATAGACGACAGGACCTGGGAGCACCATTTGCGTCGCGGCGACTACTCGAAGTGGTTCGAGGAACGCATCGGCGACGAGGAATTGGCCGGGGAGGCGGCAGGCATAGAAGAGGATCGTTCGCTCTCGCCCGCCGAAAGCCGGCAGAGGCTGGCCGAGGCGGTGCGCCGGCGCTACACCGCGCCCGCATCCGAAGCGGGTTGAGCCGGCGCCTGCCGCGGGCGTTGAAAGGACGACCTCTTTACTTTTTCGGCTTCTGCTTCGAGGCGGCGCTGCGGCCGTCGGAGCTTTTCGAACGTTCGTCGAACCGCTCGGCGCCTTTCCTAAGGTCGGACCCCTTTTGTGCTTCTGTCTTTTTCTCTTCCTTGGCGGCGCTTTTGCGCAGGCCGGTGGCGGATTGCTTGCCCTTTGCCGTCGGGGCTTGTTCGATACCCATGGCAGCCATTCCTCCTTGAGCGAAACCCAGATTGAACGTGCTCAGATATTTCTTTGTTCCTCTGCCGATGAAGGTAGTTGTGGACTGCCTTGATTTTGTCGCTCTTGCCTTCTCTGTGGCTTTTTTGAATTCCTAGAATGAAAGCGCCTGATTCGCGCCGCACCGCATACGATCTCCGTGTTCCGAGTTTTCGGGCGGCCGGGGAACTGCCCAAGGAGAAGAACCATGACGGAATACAAGAAGCCGATCATTACCGAGATGCGCCCGAAGATCACGGTCATCGGCGTCGGCGGCGGCGGCGGCAACGCGATCAACAACATGATCGCCGAAAACCTGCAGGGCGTCGATTTCATCGCCGCAAACACGGACGCGCAGGCGCTGGCGACATCGAAGGCGGAGCGGCGGATCCAACTGGGCGCTGCCATCACCGAGGGTCTCGGCGCCGGTTCGGTGCCCGACATCGGCAATGCGGCCGCCCAGGAATCGATCGACGAGATCATGGATCACCTCGGCGGCACGCATATGTGCTTCGTCACGGCAGGCATGGGTGGCGGTACCGGTACGGGAGCGGCGCCGGTGATCGCGGAAGCGGCGCGGCGGGCCGGCATCCTGACGGTTGCGGTCGTCACCAAGCCCTTCAGCTTCGAGGGACAGCGGCGCATGCAGACGGCGGAGCTCGGCGTCGAGCGGCTGCGGGAGAGCGCAGACACGGTCATCGTCATCCCCAACCAGAACCTCTTTCGCATCGCCGATGCCAAGACGACCTTCGCCGACGCATTCATGATTGCCGACCGGGTCCTCTATTCGGGGGTCAGCTGCATCACCGACCTGATCGTCAAGGAGGGGCTGATGAATCTCGACTTCGCCGACGTCAAGACGGTGATGAAGGGCATGGGCCGGGCGATGATGGGCACGGGCGAAGCGACCGGCGAGAACCGGGCGATGCTGGCGGCGGAAGCGGCGATCGCCAACCCGCTGCTCGACGAAGTCTCCATGCGCGGTGCCAAGGGCGTCCTCGTGTCGATCTCCGGCGGCATGGACATGACGCTTTTCGAGGTGGACGAGGCGGCGACCCGCATCCGCGAGGAAGTTTACGACGAGGCCGACATCGTCGTCGGCGCGATCTTCGACCGGAGCCTGGACGGCACTTTCCGCGTGTCCGTCGTCGCGACCGGCCTCGACAGCAACCGCAGCGCCCAGCCGACGGCGCCGGAGGCCATGAACGGCCAGACGGCGGCCGCCGTTCCTTCGCGTACGCTGCAGTAGGATAGCGGATACGGCGGATGCCCCCGTACGGGGGAGATGTCACGAAAGTGACAAACGGGTGCGAGTTTTCAGGAAACACAACACTACTGCAGTTTGCCCCTCTCCTCGGGTTAAACCCGAGGACTAGCCCTCTCCCCGCAAGCGGGGAGGGGGGACGTGCCTGATCGGGCACATCCCATTCCAAGCAATCTGGCGGAGGCAACAGAGCGCTGCGAGTCCCTTCGCCCCGCTTGCGGGGAGAAGGTGCCGGCAGGCGGATGAGGGGCGGGTCTTTCGGCAGCAGCTGGATATCAGTCAGGCAGGCCGGCGCGGTGCAGATCGCGGACGAAACGATCGATGAAATCTTCCGGCATGACCGGCACGCTGCCGAAGTAGAATTCGGCGCGGGCCGTTTTCACGGTCATGTCCGGCCGCCGGCGAAGAAGGTTCGCCACGGCTGAACCGGCTTCGTCGGACCGCTCCGTGGCACCGAGGGAGGCTGCCAGGACCATTGCCGGCCAGAAGGTGGCGTTCTCCTGGCGCAGGGAGGCGCGGGCCGCTTCGGCGGCTTGCGCGAAGCGACCCGACTGATAGTGGGCGATGGCCACCATGTTGTAGAACGTCCACAAATGCGGATCGCGGGGGCTCAGCCGGAAGGCTTCGTTGATCGCGGCAATGCCTTCCTCCGGGCGGCAGACATAGCAAAGCGCTTGCCCGAGGGCGAAGTGGCCCTGGGCGAAGCTTGCATCGAGCCTCAGCGCATTGCGCAGGTGGTCTATGCCGCGCTGCGGCTGGCCGCCGAGCGCCCGTGCCCGGCCGAGCGCAAGATGGGCAGCCGGCTCACGGTCGTCGAGCGCGATTGCGCGTTCCGCGAGCGCCGTCGCGTCGGCGATCCGCTCGGCCCGCTCGTCCAGGGGGCCATACCAGCCGAGCTGTATATGGACATAGGCAAGCCGCGCATGGGCCTGGGCAAAGGCGGGCTCGAGATCGATCGCCCGCTCGAAGAGCGCTTTGGATATCCTCAGATTCTCCAGATCGAACTTGTAAAGGTGCCATAGCCCCTTCAGATAAATGTTCCAGGCATCCATGTCCGTCGCGGTGTGGCCGCGTAGCGCAGCGAATTCGATGAAGCCGAGTTCCGGCTCCACGGTGCCGGTGATCTGCCCCGCGATCTCGTCCTGGAGCACGAAAACATCGTCCAGCATGCGGTCGTAGCGTTCTGCCCAGAGCAGCATGCCGGTCTCGCCGCTCAGCAATTGCGCCGTGATGCGGATGCGGTTCGCCGCGCGACGTATGCTGCCCTCGATCACGTATTTGACACCCAGGTCTTCCGCCACCCTCCTTACGTCGGCTGCCTTCCCTTTGAAGGTGAAGGAGGAGTTGCGGGCGACGACGCGCAACCACCGGCATCGGGCGAGCGTGGCGATCAGTTCCTCGGTAAAGCCGTCGGAGAAATGTTCCTGTTCTTCGACGCTCGAAAGATTGACGAAGGGCAGGACGGCGATCGAGGGGCGCTTCTTACCGGGCAGGGGATCGGTTTGCGCCGGCGCCGGCGGCTCTTCGCCTGCCGCGCCGCCCGGCTGCCAGCGCCAGGCGCGCAGCGGACCGGGGAGATCGGCAAATGTCCTGCAGCCGATTTCGGTCAAGGGGAAATCCACCTTCAAGCCGATCTGGTCATAGACCTGCTGCGACACGCAGACGCCCCCGGGCGGCGCCATCTCCTGCAGGTGCTCGGCAACGGCAATGCCTTCGCCATGGATATCGCCATCGTCAGCGACGATATCACCGAGATGGACGCCGATGCGCAATTCCAGACGCTCCGCTTCGGCGCCTCCGGCGTGGTCATGCATCGTTCGCTGGATCGCGACCGCGCAGGCGACCGCGTCGAGAACGCTTGCGAATTCCGCAAGCGTGCCGTCTCCCGCCTGCTTGACTATCCTTCCGCCATGGGCCGCGACCAAAGGCAGAATGAAGGCATCACGGCACCGTTTGACCGCCCGGTACGTGCCCGCTTCATCCAGTCCCATCAGCCGGCTGTAGCCGACGACGTCCGCGTCCATGATCGCTGCCAGCCGCCTCATGCCGTCCGTCTCCCGGCGATGTCGTGAGCGAAAAACCGATCGGTTGAACATGTGTGAGCGGTAATTCGTGCGTAGTTTCCGGTCCGCTCCAAAGTGCCGCGGACGCCATGAAAAGTCGCATTGCGATCGCCTCGAGTGGGAGAGTAGCAATGGGGAAGCGGCAAGTCTATCGGGGCGAAAACCGCTATCTTCGGCTGACGCGCCAGATGACATTGCCGACATCGTCGGCGACGAGCAGGGCGCCGCGCCTGTCGATCGCAACGCCGACCGGCCGGCCCATCGCCTTGCCGTCCCGGCCGACAAAGCCGGCGAGGACGTCTCGCGGCCGGCCGTTCGGCTTGCCGTTGGCGAAGGGCACGAAGATCACCTTGTAGCCGCTGTGCACGCTGCGGTTCCAGGAGCCGTGCTGGCCTACGAAGGCGCCGTTGGCATAGGCGCGCCCGAGCGATGCGCCTTCGGAGAATGTCAGCCCCAGCGAAGCGGTGTGCGAACCAAGAGCGTAGTCGGGTTTTACCGCCTTCGCTACGAGATCCGGGCGCGGCGGCTTGATGCGCGCATCGACGTTCTGACCGAAGTAGCTGTAGGGCCAGCCATAGAAGGCGCCGTCCCTGACGGAGGTCATGTAGTCCGGCACGAGATCGTCGCCGAGCTCGTCCCGCTCGTTGACGGCGACCCAGAGCTCGCCGCTTTCCGGGTTCCAGGACAGACCATTGGGATTGCGCAGGCCCGAAGCGAAGACCCGGGTGCGGCGGCTTGCCTTGTCCACCTCCAGGACGGCGGCGCGATATTTTTCCGCAGCCATGCCGTTTTCCCCGACATTGCTGTTGGAGCCGACGGTGACATAGAGCTTTCGTCCGTCCGGGCTCGCGATCACGTCTTTCGTCCAGTGATGATTGAGATTTCCCGCCGGCAGATCGATGATCTTTTCCGGCGTGCCCAGGCGCGTCTGGCCGCGGGAATAGGGGAACGCGACGAGCGCGTCGGTATTGGCGACATAGAGCTTGCCCTCTGAGAGCGTCATGCCGAAGGGCGCGTTGAGACCTTCGGCGAAGGTCCTGCGAAGATCGGCGATACCGTCGCCGTCGGTATCGCGCAGGAGCGTGATCCGGTTGGCGCTTGTCGCCGCGGCGCCCGCTCGCTTCATCGCCAGCTTCATGAATGCCTTCTTGAGGCTGAAGCCTTCGTCGTGCTTGGCCGGTGCATTGGTTTCGGCCACGAGCACGTCACCGTTCGGCAGCACATGCAGCCAGCGCGGGTGATCGAGGCCCGCAGCAAAGGCGTTCACCTTCAGCCCTTTTGCCGGCGTCGGCGTGGCGCCTTCCTGCCAGCCTTTTGCGTCGGCGATGTTGACGGTCGGGATCACCGTAGGGTTGGGCTTCGGCAAGTTCGGATTCGGGCCATAGCCGACAACGCCCGTCGTACGGGCCGCTTTTTGCGCCGAAACGCCGGCGCAGCCCGCCATAAGCGCACCGGCCATGGTGATGACGATCAGGTTTCGCGGAACGGTAGTCATCCCTATGCCCTCCGGAAGAGATCGGCTGTTCTCGCAGTGAGACGGAACGCCGTGTCATACTATTCCCTTCCGCATCCGATCGGCAGCGTTCTCGGCTCGTTCCCTGCAATCTTTGCGAGGGGCCGCATTCGGGAGTATTCTCTCCTGCAGCAAGAAAAAAACGGGGCGCAGCGCGTCTCCAGACGATGCTTGTGCCTCTTCAGCGATTGTGAATGCCCGCGAAAAAATCCGCTCCCAAGACGGGAGGGAGTTCGCGCGCAGCCTTGGGAGGAAAACATGAAACACAGAGCCGAAAGCGGGGGGACATCGCGCCGCAGATTCCTGCGCGGCGCTGCAGCGGCCGGGGCGGCCATGGCTGCAGCGCCAAGTATCGTGAGGGCACAAGGGCCGGTCAGCATGCGCTGGCAAAGCACCTGGCCGTCCAAGGACATCTTTCACGAGTTCGCGCTCGACTTCGCAAAGAAGGTCAACGACATGACCGGTGGCGACCTCAAGATCGAGGTGCTTCCGGCCGGTGCCGTCGTGCCGGCATTCGGACTGCTCGATGCGGTTTCCGAAGGAACGCTCGATGGCGGCCACGGCGTGATGGTCTATCACTACGGCAAGCAGACTGCACTGGCGCTGTGGGGATCGGGGCCCGGCTTCGCCATGGATGCCAACATGATGCTGGCCTGGCACAAATATGGCGGCGGCAGGGACCTGCTCGCCAAGCTCTACGAGTCGATCGGCGCCAATGTCGTGTCGTTTCCCTACGGGCCCATGCCGACACAGCCGCTGGGCTGGTTCAAGAAACCGGTCGCCAAGGCCGAGGATCTGCAGGGACTGAAGTTCCGCACCGTCGGTATCTCGATCGATGTGTTCACCGGGCTTGGTGCGGCAGTCAACGCTCTTCCGGGCGGCGAGATCGTCGCCGCACTCGACCGCGGCCTGCTCGATGCGGCGGAATTCAACAACGCCTCATCCGATCGCCTGCTCGGCTTTCCCGACGTCTCCAAGGTCTGCATGCTGCAGGGCTATCATCAGAATGCCGAGACATTCGAGATCCTGTTCAACAAAGGAAAGTTCGACGGCCTGCCGGACCAAATGAAGGCAATCATAAGCAATGCGGTGGACGCGGCGTCGGCGGACATGGCCTGGAAGGCGATCGACCGCTACTCCACGGATTATCGCGAGATGCAGACGGCCGATCAGGTCAAGTTCTACAAGACGCCCGAAGCGATCCTGAAGCGGCAACTCGAAGTCTATGACGAGGTGGTGAAGAAGAAATCTGCGGAAAATCCGGTGTTCAAGGAGGTTCTGCAGTCCCAGATCGCCTTTGCCGAACGCGCGACACGCTGGGAGCAGGATACCGTCGTCAACCGGCGGATGGCCTTCGACCACTATTTCGGGCGAGACGGGGTCGCCAAGTCGCTCTGACTTCATCCCGATCCCGCACATCACCGGCGCGGGGCCGGTGATGTGCGGTCAGGACCTGGCCATCCCGGGGGTGCGCGTGAACGTTCAGCATCTGCTCATGAGGATCGACGCCATCAGCGTCTGGACCGGCAAGGCGGCCGCGTGGCTGATCATCGGTCTGATGGTGCTGGTCTGCGGTGAAGTCTTCAAACGCTACATCCTGAACATGCCGACCGCATGGATATTCGATGCCAGCAACATGCTCTACGGCAGCCTCTTCATGCTGGCGGGCGCCTATGCGCTGGCGCAGAACGCGCATGTGCGCGGTGATTTCATCTACAGCTCGTTGAAGCCGCGCACGCAGGCGGCGCTCGACCTCATCCTTTACATCTTCTTCTTCCTGCCCGGCATCGCCGCCCTCATCTATGCAGGCTACGACTACGCCGCATTGTCATGGCGGATCGGCGAGCACTCGACAGTCACGGCTGAAGGGCCGCCGATCTACTACTTCAAGACGGTCATTCCGATCGCAGGCGCGCTCGTCATTCTTCAGGGACTGGCGGAGATCCTGCGCTGCATCGTCTGTCTCAGAACCGGGGCGTGGCCGGCGCGGCTTAAGGACGTCGAAGAGATCGACGTCGTAGCCGAGCAGCTTGCCCATAGCGAGCATCTGGACGAGGAAACGCGCGAGGCTGCCATCGAACGCGCGCAGGACATCGACAGGGCGGCCCGGCAGCGCGGCCTCGGAGGGGGAGAGCGGTGAGTGAACCATTCCTTGGCTTGACGATGCTGGGCCTCATCGTGGTCGTGATCATGATGGGATTTCCGACGGCCTTCACCCTCATGGGTCTCGGAATGCTGTTCGGTTTCTACGCCTTCTACAATCCGGTGGAACCCTGGATCGACAATCGCGTCTTCGATCTCATGGTCCAGCGCACCTACGGCGCCATGACCAATGACGTGCTGATCTCCATCCCGCTTTTCGTGCTGATGGGCTACGTGATGGAGCGGGGCGCGCTGGTCGACAAGATGTTCTACAGCATCCAGCTGTCATTCCGGCGCGTTCCGGCATCGCTCGCGGTGACGACGCTCATCGTCTGCACTTTCTGGGGCATAGCCAGCGGCCTTGTCGGCGCCGTGGTTGTGCTGATGGGGGTGATCGCCATGAACCCGATGCTGCGGGCCGGTTACGATGTGAAGCTTGCCTCGGGCGTCATCACCGCCGGAGGAACGCTGGGCATCCTGATTCCTCCTTCGGTGATGATCATCGTCTATGCGGCGGTGGCCGGCCAGTCGGTGGTCAAGCTCTATGCGGCGACGATGTTTCCCGGCTTCTTTCTGGCGCTCCTCTATCTCGCCTATGTCCTCGGCTGGGCGATGCTCAATCCGAAGATCGCGCCGCGGCTGCCGGAGGAACAGACGCGCGTACCGGTGCCGCCATGGATGAAGCATTTCGCAGAGGTCTATTCATCCAACATGCTCGCCGGTCTTCTCGTCGCTCTCGTTTCGCCGTCACGCGCGCTCGGGATCAAGGCGGGGGAGGGACGGCTCACCTATTGGAAACTCGTCAAGAACCTTGCTGCGGCGTTCGTTCCGCTTCTGCTGACGGCGTCCACGCTCGGTCTTCTCTGGTGGTATGTCGTCATTCATCAACAGGCCGCCGCGACCGAAGCGCCGGAGGGGCTGGAAGAGCTCGGCGCGCCGCTTGCGGATGCAGGGCCTGCGACGGCTGACGGCCCTGCGACGAGCTTCTACGTCTGGTTCGGCCTCGCCGCCGCGGTCGCCGTCTTCGCGCTCCTGCGCTACTATCGCAACATGACGGCCGAACGGCTGCAGGTGGTGAAGCTCCTCGTTTCCTCAGTCATGCCGCTCGCAATCCTGACGGTGGTGGTGCTCGGGGTGATCCTGTTCGGCATCACCACTGCGACGGAATCCGCCGCAGTCGGCGCGGCCGGTGCCTTCTTGCTGGCGCTCCAGGCGCGGACGCTTGACTGGCAGCGCACCAAGGAAGCGGTGTTCCTGACCGCCAAGACGACCGCCATGGTCTGCTGGCTGTTCGTCGGGTCGGCGCTTTTCTCCGCCGTTTTCGCGATCCTCGGTGGACAGGCTCTGGTGGAGCAATGGGTTCTCGCGCTGAACCTCACCCCGGTGCAGTTCATGATCCTGTCGCAGGCGATCATCTTCATTCTCGGCTGGCCGCTCGAGTGGACCGAGATCATCATCATCTTCGTGCCGATCTTCCTGCCGATGCTCCATCATTTCGACATCGACCCGATCCTCTGGGGCGTGCTCGTCTTCGTCAATTTGCAGGCTGCGTTCCTGTCGCCGCCGGTTGCGATGTCGGCCTACTATCTCAAGGGGGTGTCGCCGCCGCAGGTGACCCTCAACCAGATATTCGCGGGCATGATGCCTTACATGCTGATCGTCATTCTCTGCATGATCATGATGTATATCTGGCCGGGCATGACGCTCTGGCTGCCCGAATATCTCTACGGCTGACGCGCTTGCTGCGGCGGTGCAACGGCGCCGCCGATATGACGCGCGAATGTTCATCTGATACAGCGCCATACAAAAACAGGGCCCGCCGTCAGCGAGCGGGTCCTGGTAGATTGCGGCGAAAACTTCAATCTCTCTATATTCCCGGCGGCAATATCACGCCCGGGTGCCAAACGCACCGGGCATATCCATCACTCTCCGCCCGGGGGCCGCCGCGAGCTCGACCGGGTACATCCTCGCAATCGGAGTTCACCCTGAAGCGAGCTCCGATCTAAATTGCTACTGAAATCATTTCCCTGATTGCACCGCTATTTTTGACGAGATCGGTGGCCTTGGTCCAGTAACTTTTCAGGGCGATTTGTTACGAACTACGACCGATTCTTGCGCAAGAGGCGGCTTGAAGAGCGTTACACCCCGGGCGCCTCCGGGAATCCCGCCTTTTGTAAAGATTTCATAAAAGCCGAACGTGTTTCGTAACGGTCTCAAAATTAGTTAATGCTTATGTGTTGCGGTGGGGCTGCTGAGAGGGAAGGCTATGAGGGCCGCGACGTTCCGCCTGCATTTGAGAAGGCTGGTGCGCGACAGGGACGGCAACTTCGCCGTTCTTGGCGCGATCGCATTCGTTCCGATCATCGGTGCGGCTGCGCTGGCGATCGACTTCGCCGGGGCTTACTTCGAGGCGGAGAAAATCCAGAGCGCCCTCGATGCGGCCGCGCTCGGCTCGGTCCGAGCCTATGGCGAGGGTGCCACCGAGGACGACGCCTACGACGCGGCGCAAAAGTTCTTCTGGAGCAATTATGCGTTGCCGCAGGAGAGCGTCGTCGACGCGCTGGCCGTCGCCACGGAACCGTCCACGCAGGCATTGTCCGTAAAGTTCACGCGCAATGTGAATGAAGATACCGCTACCGCAGAGTTCGTGCTGGACCACAATCCGCTCTTCCTCGAGCGCCTCCCGCTGCAGATCCGGCGCCTGGCGGTTGCGGCACGCGCGTCCGGGGCCGAGGCCTGCATTCTTGCTCTTCATCACACGGCAGACCGGGCATTCGAGGTCAGCGGCAGCGCGATTGCCGATCTGACGGGATGCGCGGTCCTTTCGAACTCCGGTGACGATCAGTCGGTCTATATCGGCGGCTCAGGCAAGCTCAAGGCCGAATGTCTTTACGCAGCGGGCGGCATCTACAGCTCGCCGCAGGCGGTACAGCTCGCCTGCGAGGCCGCCGTGGAAGGGTCGCCGCGCATACCCGATCCGTTTGCGAGCAAGGCGCTCCCCAAACCTTCGGGCTGGACGGATCTTTCCGGCTGCGGCCAGGCCTTCGTCGCCGGAGGCGGCGGCAACGGCGATTGCAACGGCACCGGAAAGACACCCAAAAATGCCGACGGCTATGTGGTGACGCTGAAACCCGGCACCTATGGCGGCCTGGATCTGAAAGGAGCCGTCGCACTCCAGCCGGGCAATTACATCATCGATGGTGGCCGGCTCGAACTCGGCAGCCAGACGGTCGTCAGCGGCCAGGGCGTGACCTTCTTTCTGATGAACGATGCGGAGGTCAGGATCAACGGAGGCGCCACCTTCAATATCTCGCCCTCGCTCGAGGGCAGTTGGGCCGGCTTCTCGATCGTTGCAGAGCACGGCAACACCGCATCAGCCGTCATCAACGGCAACAGCAAATCCTCGCTGACGGGAATCGTCTATTTCCCCGACGCCGGCGAACTCCAATATGCCGGCAATGGCACGACCAGCGGTGAGTGCATCAGATTGATCGCACAGGAAATCACGCTGATCGGCAACAGTACCTTCAAGATGGATTGCAGCAAGGAGCTTGCAAATACCCACTTCAATTATCCGGGCGCCATCCGTTTAGTGCGCTGACCCTGAAAGCAGCGATGCCAGCCCTCCATTGGCAAGGCCGGCGGGGCGCAGGATAATCGTCAAACAGCCGCCCAGCGACCGGCAAAAACGCGCCATTCCTGGGTCACAGTAGCGAATCGGCGAAGAAATTTGCGCCATTTGCGCAAGAGAAGCGGTCCTTGCCACAATTTCGCTTCACCTAACCGGCAAGTTTTCGCCTGCTAACCACCGGCTGGCAGGGGAATTTCGAACTCTCGCAAAGCGACCGCCATCAGGTTGGGGGCACGGCCATTGCAATTCGCGGGCCGGCTGCAACACCGGGCTGAAAATCCATATTCGATTTTCGGGGGCCGGCCATGTGCAGCCTCAAAGCGCTAGAGAGTCCTTCGTGCTTTGTGACGAAGGCGTGGTGCAGCCTTGACGGCTGTCGACACGGTACTGCTTACGGGCGGACCGTGCAGCGATTCAGGCATGCGGGCTTGGAGCCTTTAACGGGCGCCGGGCGCGGCCGTTTGCTGCACGCCTCGTTCAAGGACGCTCTAGCCCTTTGATTCCGGAGCATTCTTCATCCGCGATCGGGACGCATTCCCGAATGCGGAGCGGCTCGGCGCGTGCATATGCGCGTCTGCGGAAGGGGCGAACTTCTTGCGGTGGACGGGAAACGAAGAGGCAGGCGAAGGCCGGCATGACGCCGTCCGCGCCGGCTGCATGTCGCCGGATCGCAGTCGATCCGGAAACAGGCAGCAAAACCAGGTGCTACGGCGACTTTTGCGTCTGATTGGACCGTAGCGCTGTGAGGGAGACCAACTCATGAAGGTTGTCGCGCTTCTGACTGCAGCATTTCTTGCGCTTACGTCACCCGACACCGCATCAGCGGGAATGCTGACCCAGGCGCAGCAATATGCCGGGCTGCACGAGGTGAAAAACAACAGGCGCCTGCGCGCCGCTCTCGGCATCAATCCGGCCCGTACGCCATGGTGCGGCCATTTCATGGGAATGGTTGCCCGGAAGTCCGGCCGGCAGCCACCGAAGAGCTATGGCATCGCCCGCTCGTGGCTGAGGTTCGGTGCTCCCGTCAAGCTGTCCTACGCACGCCCCGGCGACGTCGTCGTCGTCAGAGCCGGACGGAGCTATCACGTCGGCGTCCTGTCGCAGATGTCCAAATCGACCGCACGTCTTATCGGCGGGAACCAGTCGGGCCGCGTGCAATTGTCTTATTTCAGCCGGGCCCAGGTGGTGGCGGTAAGAAGATAGCGGCCAAGGCCGCGCACGGGTTCATCGCAACTTTCACTCTCTGGCGGACGGCTACGCTCCGGAGGGCTCGCGCGCGGCACAATCTGCAGCTTTACACTCTTGCTCGTCCCGCTCTAATCTCCGCGGCAATTCAATGTGGAATTGCCCCTGATGTCGCTTCGCCTTGCCACCTTCAATATCGAAAACCTCATGAGCCGTTTCGATTTCTCCGGCTTTCGCAATCAGCTCAAGCAGGATCGGGTGTTGCGGCTCTTCGACGTTCGCAGCGAGGCGGAATACCAACGTCTGGAAGAGGCGCGCACGATCGCGCACACGGATGACACCCGGCAGATGTCGGCGCTGGCGATTGCCGATTGCGACGCCGATATTCTCTGCCTGCAGGAGGCCGACAACATGGCGGCACTGCAGGCCTTCGAGTATGGCTATCTGTTCCGCATGGCCGGCAACGGCTATCGCCAGAAATACCTGGTCGAGGGCAACGACTCCCGCGGCATAGATGTCGCCGTGCTGATGCGGGAGGAGACCCGTGACGGCCAGAAGATCGAGTGCCTGGAGGTCAAGAGCCACGCTGCGCTCACCTATGAGGATCTCGACCTTTTCAACGACGAGCTGGCACTTACGAACCGGCCCCGCGACCGCATCTTCAAACGCGATTGCCTCGAAGTGGACGTGAGAATCGGCGGGCGGCCGCTGACCCTCTATGTCGTGCATCTCAAGTCCATGGGGCCGGCGCGCGAGGGTCTCGACGGCCGCCAGGCGACGATGGCCGTGCGTATCGCGGAGGTGAAGGCTGTGCGCCATATCATCGAACGCCGCTTCGGCCGTGGACATACGGCCGACAAAGTCTTCGCGATCTGTGGCGACATGAACGATTATCAGGAGAAGGTGAAGGTGCTGGGCGACAGGCGCAACGGCTATGAATTCTTGCCGCATGAGGAGACGACCAGCGCGCTCGACGTCCTCAGCCACGACGGTTTTGTCGAAAATCCCAATCTGCGCCGGCCGGTCCTCGACCGATGGACGCTCTTCCACAGCAGGGGGCCGGAAGATCGGCATCTCTGCCAGCTCGACTATATCTGGCTGTCGCCGGAGCTGGCGCGCCGCAACGCGGCCCGGCTGCCTGAAATCATCCGTGCCGGGCAGCCCTATCGCACGATCTTTCCCGCGGGGCAGGAGGTCGAGCGTTATCCGCGCACCGGCTGGGACCGGCCGAAGGCCTCCGACCACTGCCCTGTCGTGATGACCCTGGACATTTGAAGATGACCTTGCCCGAAACCGACCAGGCGCAATGGCCTCTCGACGGGACGATCTTTCCGGTCGCTGAAATCGATATAGAGGTCTCGCCCGAGCCTCACCCGTTCCATCTGGCAGAGGCGGAGCGGGCGCGCGAAAGCTGGGGGCGGGAAATCGCCGCGAACCCACACCTATTCGACGGCAGGATGGTACTGCAGAGATCGGTCCGGATCACAGACGGGCGCATCAGCGCGCGTGCCCATATCGTTCCCTATTCGACCTTTCTCTGGTGGCGGAAAACGAGGGCGGCGGGCGCGAGCCATATCTTTGGCATGCCGATGCTCGTCTCTTCGGACGGTGCCTTGATCGCTATCCGCATGGGTGCGCATACGGCCAATCCGGGGCGGGTCTACAGCCCAGGCGGTTCGCTGGAGCCTGAGGACATCATCGACGGGCGCTGCGATGTCGCCCGCAACATCGCGCGCGAGGTCATGGAGGAAACCGGCATCTCGCTTTCCGAGGCGATCGCAGAACCGGGCTGGCACGCCATCCGCATGGATGGCACCCTTACCGTTTTCCGCGTTTTCCGTTTGGCGGCCACGGCGGAGGAAATCCTTGCGCGGGTGGCGGCGCATGTCGCTGCCGATCCCCATCCCGAGATCGACGAGGCGGTGGCGATCCGCGGGCCGGAGCCGGCCGCACATAATTATCCGGAGTTCATTCCACCCATACTCGAATGGCTTTTTGCGCGTGTCCGCGGGCAGCAGACGGCGTGAAGGAACGCTGCCGCGGCATTTTGCCTTGCCGCCGGGGCGCTGGCGTTGCAAGGTCGCGAGCGGTGCGGCACCGCAGAGTTTTGCACCCGACGTCGCGGCGTCGGCAGAGGGGATCTTCGTAACACCGCGCTACCCGAACCTAACCCACAGCGACCCGGACCAATAAGGGGACATGTATGGCACGGCGTTACGCGATCTACGATGTCTTTACCGAAAGGCGGCTGGCGGGCAATCCTCTTGCCGTGGTGTTCGAAGCCGAGGGGCTTGCCGAGGAAGCCATGCAGGCTATCGCCCAGGAGTTCAACCTTTCCGAAACGGTCTTCATCCTGCGGCCCGGCAACGCCGCCCATTCCGCCCGCCTCCGGATATTCACGCCGGCACACGAACTGCCCTTCGCCGGGCACCCGACGGTCGGAGCGGCCGTAGCAATTGCGGAAGCGGCCTACGGGGAGGCCAACAGTGCGCTCGAACTGATGCAGGTGCTGGAGGAAAGCGTGGGGCCGGTCCGCGCTGCCGTCAGGCTGAAGCCGGGAGCGGCGACCTTCGCCGAATTCGACCTGCCGCGCAAACCGATCCGGCTCCACGCGCAGTTGGACCGGCAGGAGATCGCCGACGCGCTTGCGCTCAAGACGACGCAGGTCGGCTTTGAAAATCATGTTCCGTCGTTCTGGAGCGCCGGCGTTCCCTTCGTCATGATACCCCTTCGCGACGTCGGCGCGGCGGCTTCGGTGGAATTCGATCCGCAGCGCTGGGAGCACTTGGCACCCCTTGCCGAAGGCCGGCTCGCGGCAGCCTATCTCTACTGTCGCGGCGGCATCAACCATACAGCCCGCTTTCATGCCCGGATGTTCGCCCCGGGCATGGGCCTCGCCGAGGACCCGGCGACCGGCTCGGCCGTGGCCGCTCTTTCCGGCGCCATCAACTTCTTCGACGGCCTGGTCGACGGCCATCATCCGATGCTGATCGAGCAGGGCGTGGAAATGGGCCGCCCTTCCTTCATTCATCTGCATCTGGACATAGCGGAGGGCAAGATCGCGGGCGCGCGGATAGGCGGCCATGCCGTAAAAGTTGCCGAAGGGGAGCTGGCGGTCTGAAGTGGCGGCACGAAGGACGCACGAATGCACTGCGCTGAAATTTTTGCAGAAAACTTGCAAAGGGCGCTGGACAAGCCCGGCGAACGCCATTATACGCCCCACCAGACCGCTGCGAAGCGGTTCCGGTCGGGTGATTAGCTCAGTTGGTAGAGCAGCTGACTCTTAATCAGCGGGTCCACGGTTCGAGCCCGTGATCACCCACCAAAAACCTCTTGAAATCATTGTAGAATTTCCAAGTTGTCCGGTATTTCCGGACAGCTGGTTTCCAAGAAATTGGAAACGGTTTCCAATTCACGTTCCGTTCTTGTTCCTGAAAGCCGCCGGCTCGATCTCGCTCCAGCGTGCTTCCATGAGCTTCATCGCGTCCTTCGCCAGGCTCCTCAAAGCCACCTCTCGGCCGTAGTGCTGCACCATCTGCGCCGACATGTTGCAGATCGCTCCGACCTGGTTCTCGGTGCAGCCAACCTCCAGCAGATTGATCACAGCGTTCTTGCGCAGACCGTGGAAGACGATCCGGTTTTCTCGGAACGGCTTGAACGCGTCCTTCGCCATGAGCTTCTGCCATTCGGTCCGGAAACCGTCGGGGCTCTTGTATGACGTGGCGCGAGCGCCGGCGTGCAGCATCACGCTATCGGACGTCGGCACGCGATCGATCCATTTCCGATAGGCGAAGTGGATCGGAATCCAAACTGTGTTTCCCGTCTTCTGCGCACGAACGGCGATCGTGTTCTCGCCGGCCTTCGGCTTCGTCATAGCCAGCACATCGCCCTGGCGCTGCCCGGTGAAGAATGCCGACATGGCGATCATCTGCATATGGAACGGTGCGTGCTCCAGCAGGATCTCAAAAGCCCAGTTCGGCCACGGCACCCACGGTTCTCCGCCAGGTATCTTTTCCGTCATCTCCACGACGTTGGTCTTGCAGTAGCCGCGGGAGGCGCCCCACGCCATCAGGCGGGACAGGAATGCTCGGAACTGGTTTGCCTTCGCCGGCGTCTCTCCGAGGGCGTCTATCGCGTCCTGCGCGTCGACCGTCGTCAAGTCGACGGGAAGGTCGTCTCCCCATGTCTCCTTAATGATGTCGCCAGATGTTCGGTAGCCGCGCTGGGTGGAAGCCGCCAGCTTGGTCCAGAAGGGGTTGGTCTCGCTCTGGAAGGCTTCGACGAGCGCCTTGAAATCCTTGATGCCCTGGCGGCCACGGCGGATGAATGCTTCGTGTGCCTTCGTGGCCTCGGGCCAAAACTCTTTGCTCTTCAGGTCCGGTAGCCGCTTGCCGTCCAGCAGAAAGCCCTTCTCATCGCGGGCCATGGCTTCACAGATCGACAGGCGTTCGGAGAACTCCTTCTCGAGCGGTTCCGGAAGGGCGATCGACGGCCACGCCTCCTTGGTGTTCCGAAACCTTGTGTAGAAGGTGTAGACGGTTTGCGAACCGTTGGCGCGTCGCTTGATGACGCGGTGCACGTGCTTAGGCAGTTCCACCGTTCCGCTTTTCCCTGATCTTTTCACGGAACTTCGCTCCCAATCCTGAGGACATCGTCGATGTGCCGAGGTTCATCGCCCGGTCCAGATCCTCACGATACCAGAACTTCCGTCGCGTGCTGTCAACGATGCGCGGGTTCGGATAGGTCGTTCCGACGCGCTCGAGGAAATCTTCGACATGCTTTTCCCCGCAATACCCGGCAGCCATGTCAGCGGACATGCGAGGCGGCCAGCTGCCTGGGGGAACGAGGGATTGGCGACGTTCTCTCATCTTTCGCCTCTCTTCGCCGCTTCCCGCTCATTTGCGATCGCCGTCCCGATCGCCAACAGGACTTCGATATGGGTCATCGGCCGAGGCGGACCGGCTATAGCCTTTGCTACCGTGCGGATCTCCTCGGGAAGAGCGTAGTATTCGCGCGTGGCGGGGGTGGCGTTGGTCAGGTCGGGGATCATGGCTTCTCCTCGGCGCGCTGGCGGATGGCGGCATCGGCAAGCTCCTGGACTGTGCAATAGAATGCAGATTGAGCTTCCGACATCGCGGCATATTCGGGATCGACATTGAGCCAGTTGCCACGCTCCCGTTCCGCGCGAACGAACTCAAAGCGAGCGTTGTAAGCAGCTACCGCATCAACGTAGGCTTTGCGGGCGGCAACGATCGTGTCGAATGCCTCGGCTTCGCTCTGCGCGCCGTCCGTATCGGCGGGGGCGATGTTCCAGTTTTTAGAGCCACTTTTAGGGTCATTTGGGCAGGTTTTTTCCGGCGTTTCACTGTTCGTTCCACTGCCGTTCTTGTTGACAATTGGCGTGATCGGGGAATTCGCCGCTGCGGGAGGGGTGGAAGCGCCTTCCTCCCTCTTTTGTGGAGCGTCGTAGACGGTCAGAAGCCACCGTTCTAGATGGTTGTCTATGATCGATTCCAGATCGCCTGCCTTGACCAGCAGGGAGTCGGGATGTTCCGGGGCAGTAGTATCGCCGAGCTCGCAAACGGCCCTGACCACACGTTGGGCAAGCGTCAGTTTCTCAGTCATGCTTCGTCCCTCGACCGGAGCGCGCCGGCGTCGGCCAACGTCCGATTGATGATGGCAGTTGCGAATGGCGCCGCATCCTCGCCCATATCGGTCCAGAGGCCGTGTATGGTGAGGGCGAGCACGTGCGGGTTGATGCGGGCCGCGCGCCAGAACCGCTCTTCGCTCATGCCGTGCTGACGGCGGTGCTCGTCCGGATGAAGAGGCAGAACCCAGCGGTCGGAAACCTTGCTGCCCTTGCCGCGACCGTAGTGGCCGTACCGAGGAGCCGCGCAAGACAGGTGCGCAGCCTCGACGCCGTACCGGCCCGAAACGCAGCAGGGCAGTTCATGGATGAATGCCAGGTAGTTATTGCTCTTCGCCGGCTTGCGCTTGGGCGTCGGATCCGGGCGGATGGAATTGGCGATGCGATAGGCCACTATGCACTCTCCGAGTTGCGCGGAACCTTACTGAACGCGGGCGGTTGAAGCCGCGACACGAAAGGACTCCGACCATGAGTGATCCCAAAGACGGCAAACCTACCGAACAGCATACGCCATCCCGACGGACGACTGTGCCACCGGATATGGATTTCGAACCGGTTCCGTTGCCGGACCGGCAGGGCGGATCCGGTACCGAAGAAGTCGATGATCCCGCACGAAGCGGCAAGTCCAAAGGGCGGGGGAAGCCGACGCAAGGTGCCGGCAAGAATAGCCCCGGGGATCAAACCTAAGGTCTGGAAAAGGCGCAGCGACGCAATCATGCGGCCACCTTCTCGATCTGGTCGATGTTCTGCTTGATGACCGTGAAGGTGTAGGCGGCAACCCAAGGGTTGGCGTCCCATGCGCCTTTGCCGTTGATGCTGTCCATAGCGTTCGGTAGCTATCTACCGCAGAGGCGCAGCATTGGGTTTGCGGCATGAGGTAATCACGCCACCCATCACTATCGCGTTCGACACCCTCCGCTTCAGCGTCGTTCTCGCTGATGTCCTGCAGCCGCTCGACGCGAACGTCGGTGACGAGAAGCGTGAGGCGCGAATCCTGCCTGCGCATGAAGATCGACGGACGCCAGCGCGAAAGCTCCGGCTGCACGTCATCGGCTCGGTAGTAGACGAGCCTTGTCAGATCTGGACAGGCCATATGGTCGTCGCCGTTGTCGCCGACGCGGGCATGAGTTTCCTTTACCCACAGACGGTCGCCACGGCTTATCTTCACCGGAACTTCGCCTCCGAAGTTGCCGAATTTCGTGCGGCGCTCGAATGCGTGGTACGGCTCTTTGCCAAACGGCCGGATAGTCTTCCGGATGATCGTCACGCCTGGCGGCGACAGGTCTTTGCAAAGCCGACGCGTCTGCGTCTTGCGGCCGTCGAGCAGCGCACGGACCATCGGGCCGGAGAAGAGAATAGGGCGGTCGGTCATCATGCTACCTCCGGGAATGCATCATGCGTCACTCCGTCCAGTTCGCGGCCGGATAGCTTCTTGCCGATCTTGATCATTGGGATGCCGCCGACGGCGTGCTTGTTGTCGAAGCAATGAACCGTGCCATCCGTGGCCACGATGAAAGCCGGTGGTTTGCCGGCATTGCCTCGCGATGTGTCGTATTCGTGCTCTTCGGTTGCCGCGATCCACTCGCCGTTTTGCTTGTGGTGGTAGGCGAGCCCATGCGCCAGCGCCTGGTCGCGGATATTGCGGAACCAATCGGGATGAGTTGGGCGAGCCTTGTGGCTGCCCTGGTCCGTTTCGCCTCCGGTGATCCACCAACCGACAGCCGGCAATTTCGCCCAGCCATCTGCGCCGATCTTGATACCGCGCTCGAAACGCTCGCCTTCCAACCGGCGTTGAGTATGAGGGTCGCCCGTCATCCAAGGAGAAAGGTCGCCAAGATCACCGAGCAGCGGTTCGCAACTGGCAAACAGGAAGAGCGGGCGTAGGCCTGCGGCGACGACGAGCGACGCGAGGTTCTTTGTTGCCCGCTCGCGATCCTCGATGGTGGTGCCGAAGGCGATGTTCTTCGGCATGAAGCCAACGGCCTTGACCATCTTGACGATGTTCTGTGGACGCTTCGTGAGCAGAAGCCAAACCAGATTCGGCGTGGCCTCGATCAGCGTGAAAAGGTCAAAGCGCCAATCGGCGGGCACCTCGTTGTCGAATACGTCGGCGAGCGACGAGCAGAACACGAACGGGCGGCGGCCATCGGCGGCAGCCTTCTTGTTCCATGCGATCGGCTTTCGCCAGTTCGCCGCGCTCGTCCGCTCGCGGGTGCCGGAGCCGACGCCTGGTCCGCCCCACTTCACGCGACCCATACGCGTTTCCATAAGGTGAGCGGCATAGCAGCCGTCGCAAGCCGGGGAGACGCGAGTGCATCCTACCCACGGGTTGAACGTCATGTCTGCCCAAGAAATCAGGGTCTGGTCGGCCATCTCAGAAGCCTCGCTCATCGGGTTGGCGAGGAACGTCCCCGGGCTGAAGACGGCTCACCTTCATCTTCTTGCCGTCGCGGGTGACGAGGAACATGGGGAGCGGCCTGCCGACCCAATTGACAGAGACGTCATCAGCCTCGTCGAGTTCCAATCCGAATTCCTCGTCTTGGGTCATCGCGTCGGCCTTTGCTCTGGCCTTCTCCAAGCTTCCCGCCTTGATTGTCACGCGGATCGTGCCGCGCACCGAGAAGGTGGCCTCATATTCTCCGGGCCTCTCGTCAGCGATGAAATCGGCCTTGTTAGGTAAATCGCTCATGCCGCCAACTCCTTCGCGCTGTCGACGAAGTGCTCGCGGTACGTCCGGTCAAAGACGGCTTGGAACTGCGCGACAACATCGTCGGCGCGGTCAGCATCGACAAAGGTCGCGGCGAAGCTCGCATGCATCTGCATCATGTACGCGGCGATGCCGATGAGCATGTGATCGACATTCGCGCCCGGGCGCTGGATCTCCGAGTTGACGAACTTGACCAAACTCTCATGAACGGTGGAGACGGACATACGAGCGATAAGGCTCGTGATCGGATCGTCGCAGGTTAGCGCGTCCACTTCGGACATGCTTCCAGGCAAAAGACGGGCGTTCTCGGTCATGCTGCGGCTCCCGCGTTTCGTTGTGTGGTGCCGCGCTCAACCCCGATCAGATCGTCGAGGAAGTCGAGAACGGCCGTTTTGCTTTCCTGGAAATCCTGCTTGCCCATGGCCTTCATGGACTGGCTCTTTGCCACGTACCGAGTGACGGTCGCCTCCTTCACGTCGACGACGGAGAAGGCGTCGATCGGACGGATGAAGGCGGCTAGCCGCATCGCCTCGGCCTTCGTGCTGCAGACGATCGTATGAGCATCGCAGTAGCCGGTCCGGATCAGCGCATAGGCACGCAGGTGCTCGGCGGATTCGGCGAAGGGCAGGCCGGAATACTGTTCCGGCAGATTGCGCCAGGCATCGTTCACCGCGGCGAAATAGTGCCGGTGAGAATTCATACTGCGGTCGTTGTGCTCGGCGAGCGTATAGAACTCGCCGACCACGAAACGCTTGTCGCATTCGCGGGCCCAATGCCGGTTCGCCGGCTGGAAGGCCTCGCCGTTCCACTGCAAGAGGACCGGGCCGCTCATGTCAGCCCGCCATCAGCGGATGGCTGCGGAGCTCGGCATCAGACGGGCCTTTTGCCGCCGGCCGCGCAATTGCGGCTTCAAGCCGCCTCTTCAGTTCGAGCGCATCGCCCGGATGCTTCGACCAGAACATTTTCAGTGGCTCGCGGTTGGCGTCCCGCCATTTCGCTACTTTTGCCGGCGGCTCCTTTTCGATGAACTCGCAAGCCCGGTCGAAGAATTCGCCGACGGGCACATTTTCAAGCGCCCAATTGTCGCCCCAGGTGATCGTGATGGAATTGGAGGCGCCGACGGCTTTGAGGCGGTTTTCCTCGCGCTCGTGCTCGACAATCTCGGACGCGGTCAAGTCGATGATCTTCGCCCGATCCATTTCCGCTTCGTCATAGAGACCGGTGAACTGCTCCGGCCAGCCGGCGCGCAACGCCTGCATCTCGGCGCACTTGGCGATCATGAGGCGGGGCATCCGGCACCAGTTGCCGGAGTCATCCAGCGTCTGCTTGCCGGTCTTGTAGTTTTTGCCGGTCTTTTCGTTCTCCGCCCATTCATCTTTGATCGGGGCGAACTCCTCCCAATACGACTGGCCGGCGACCTCGTACCATTCGCCAGACTTTGGGTCCTGCTTCCAGAGATAGACGGTGGCGGATACGATGCCCTGGGGGTTGAGCGGGCTCTTGAGCGAGGCGTCGAGCTCATACGTGGCTGGCTTGCTCGCCGGCCGGTAGTCGCCGCAGCGCTGCGCAATGACGCGCTGGCCGTCGCGGCTGATGATGATCGTCATCTTCCGCTTGTTAGCGTTGTTCTTGGAGAAGACCATCGGAATGATCTGGCCGAGGAACGGATCGAGGCCCTTTGCCCGGGCAACCTCCATGAAGAGGTTGAACTCTTCGGCGTTGCAGTCTTTGGCGACGGTCTGCTGAACCAGCGCGATCTGGCGCGGCGACAGGTCGAATTTCGTGATGGCGTTCATGGATTACTTCCTCCGGACGGAAAGAGAGATGCTGCCGTTGTCGAGGTTTGCGCCGGGCACTTGCTCGCCGGCTTTGATCGCGGCGGCTAAGGCCTTCTTGTCCAGCTTCGGCGCGGGGCGCTCCTGCTCGACGAAGAACCGGGAAGGGATGTCCGCTTCGCTGTTGACGATCAGGCCGGGCGCGCGCTTCGTGAGCGACAGGGTGGCTGTAGGCAGCTTTAGCGAGGTTTGATCGGTGGCGAGCATCGCCTGTTCGATCAGAGCCCGAACGCGCTCGGCGCGTCGCTCGATCGACTTGCGGCGGGTCTCGAATTCCTCTTCCTTGGCTTTCAAGCCGGTGATGAGGACGTCGCACTCGTCGATCTGGGCGACGGCAGCTTCGATAGCCTCGAGGAGGTTGGTTTCGCCCTCGATCGCGTCAGCGACCAGTTCGGCGTCATCGTCAACGCCTTGGTCGCGAAGGCTGGACAGAAGCGACTTTGCCGCCTCGGTCTGGCGATGAAGGTTGTAGTCAAGGTCGGGCATGGCCATCAGATGTTCCTTTCGTGGGCGACGAGTTCCTGAACCCGGTCGGCATTCCAAAGGCCGGCCGCAAGCACGCCGAGAACGGCAGCCAGGAAGATCAGGGACATGGCGAGTGAGTAGCTTGCGCGGTTGAACTGCTTGAGCGCTTCAAGATCGTCGTCGCGATCGACAGCGCAGCGGTTGCAGGTGCAGCCGAACTCGGAGGCGGGGCAGTCCTTCATTGGGCTGCCTCCATCTGTGCGGCAACCGAGACGCGGGCGCGGTTCTCGTATTCGCGCTGGTCAATGTAGAAGCCCTCTCCGAAGCCCGATGCCCGGAGGATCGCCAGCACGTCGTCGATTGCATCGTTGTATGCTTCGTCGTCGGCGCATTCGTCAGCGCCGCCGAGCGCTTCAATTTCCCGGTACAGCTCGTGAAGCTTCACCCGACGCCGGCTCATGCTGCGCTCCGCTCGACCGAGACGGCTTCGGAGAGGAAGAAATCGGGGAAGGTCGAATAGCGTTCGAAGCGCTCGACGGTCGTCCCGGGGAATGCGGCGGCTTCTTCGAGAGCCTCGTCTTCGCGACGGAACTGCAGAGCGTCGTCGACTTCGTGGGAGAAGAAATATTCGTTGGTAAGGACCCGGCCGACCTCATCTTCAATCCTGTATCGGGTAACCATCGCCATTGCTTCGTCCTCTCGTCAGCGTCCTGCTGTAAAAGGATATAAGCACAACTAGAAAACCGATTCAAGCAAAACTTTAAAGCAAAACTAGAAAACGCCTCTCGACTCTTCGGCAAAAAGAATCAATTGTGAGAACAAGACGTGAACAAAGGAGAAAGGAATGAGGCTGCCTACGAGCGAGCCACTCTTGGGAGATGTGGCGTCCGTGTCTGTCGAGTGTTCAGATTGTGGGAGGGCGCGCTGGTGGCAAGTCGGCCAGTTATTGCGCTTTCCTGGCATTTTCGGCGGGACGCCGCTGGCGAAACTGTCGGCCCGGCTTACTTGCTCCGCCTGTCAGGAAGACGGGCTGCCGGGGAAGAGCATTTCCGTCCAAGCCCTATTTGTGAGCGAGAGAGCGCGCGTTCGAGTGGAAGCGCATATCCTCAATAGCCGAGAAGTTCTGCCAGAGGTATCACGCGCCATAGCGCCTTCACGGCGTACCGGTTGAACGTCAGTTCCTTTGGCGGGTTGTACTGGCTGACGATGATCTCGGATGCAGTCCGCCGAACGAAGTACTTGATGTAGGATTTCCCGACTTCCCCTTCATTCTCGGGGAAAAGCTCAATCACGATGTGGTCGCCAGGTACTGGCTCTCGGCCGCCAACGTATATGAGCTCGCCGGGGAAATAGCGCGGCACCATGCTGTCGCTGATCGTATGAAGTGCGAAAGCCTTCACCACGCCGATCAGCCCGGGCGGCCGGCGAACGAAGCCTTGGCGTTCACCGTTGAACCTGAAATCACCATCGTCGCCACCGGCTGTGGTTCCGAGGACTTCAATATCCAAGGGACCGGAAGGCGGCGGGGCAGGGTCGGTCACGCGCTCGGCATCTGCGAGCGGCTCATCTGTTAGGCTGACGACTTCGCCGTGGCTAAGCGCGCCCTGATCGACGCGAAGGAAATCGGAGAGCGCGATCAGGTTCTCGGTCGAGGGCAGGTTCTTGCCGCTCTCGTAGTTTCCGATCGCTGCAACGTGCACGCCGAGGTGTTCGGCGAGTTGCCGCATAACCAGGCCGCGCTGTTTTCGCGCCCGCTTGATTGCTGCACCCACAATCTTGGCTTTTTCCTTCGTGTCCATAGCCAGCATGTGAGTTATGGAACCCCATATCGTCTATAAAAGTTTTGCTTGAATATATTTTCTAGTTATGCTTATAATCAGGCATGAGCACAGAACCCCTCCCACTCACCCTGGTTTTCAAGCAGGCAGGCAGCGCCAGCGAACTGGCGCGTCGGCTTAAGATCACGCCTTCTGCCGTGTTGCAGTGGGACAAGGTCCCTCCGACGCGCGTTTTGGAAGTTGAAAGGATCACCGGAGTTTCGCGGCATTTGCTGCGGCCCGACATCTTCGGCGCACGCCCCATCGAAGGGGTCTCGGCATGAGTGCTGACGCCCAGATCATCCCCGAAGACATCATGAAGGCAGCCGAAGAGGCGCTGGATAACCTTCTCTGCAATTGCGCCGAGTCCTGTGGCGGTGCAGCCGGGCTTCGCAAAGCGTCGATCGAGGAGATCGCCAAGGCCATCCTCGCCGAGCGCGAGCGCTGCGCCTCCGTGGCGGACTATTTCAGTCAAGCCTGCGTCTGCTCCGAGTGGACAGAAGAAGCGCGGGGCGCCGGCTACTACGCTTGCGCTGACGTGGCCACCTCCATCCGCAATCCATCCCCGCCGAAACAGCCGTCGCCGCCTATCAGCGATGACGACCTTCCGTTCTGAGGAGCCACCATGTCCGACGCACACGGCATTGCCCGCGACCAACTCCGCGCTTTCATCGAGCGCATTGAGCGTCTCGAAGAGGAAAAGAAGTCGATCGCCGACGACATCAAGGATGTCTATGGCGAGGCGAAGTCGATGGGCTTCGATAGCAAGATCCTGCGCAAGGTCATTTCGATCCGCAAGCAGGACGCGGACGAGCGCGCCGAGCAAGAGGCAATCCTCGACACCTATCTGCACGCTCTCGGCATGATCCAGCTCGACATTTTTGAGGAGCCCGAGGCGGAAACCAGCCCCAAGCTCGTCGCCACGGTCGCGACCGCCATGCAGACGCAAGCGGGCAGGGCGGCACTGCTCACCGCAGTAGACATCATGATCGAGCGCGAAGAGCGCTTTGACGCCGAGACCGGCGAGATCCTCGACGACATTGAAGCTTCGGCCGGCACGGCTCCTGCCGTTGAAACCTCGCTGGCAGCGCGGGGGGCCGAAGAAAGCGCTGTTTCCAATTCCGGGATCGCCACTGCCTCGCAGGGCGGAACCGCATCCCCAAGCCCTGACGCTGAGTTGAGCAGCGCCGGCGCCAACGCAGGAGGAGGATATGTAAAGAGCAGCGCAGAGCGCGCATCCGTCGCAAACGTAGCGTCTGGCCCGGACGAGAAACAACGGGCACCCCTTTTCGCGGCCAAGCCGACGTCTATTCGTCGCCCGCACTGCCTCGATCGGGCTGGCTGCGCTTCCTACACGGAAGAGCACTGCGCACGCTGCAAGGCGGCGATGCAGGAGCGCGAGCAGGCGGAGGAAGTCGCATGATCGAGGCAAGGTCATCGTCCTCCGTAGCGGCAGCACGCCAAGTCCAGCGCCGCCAGTTCAAAGCGATTTCGCACCACGTCTGTGATCGGTGCGAGCGCGTCCTTTCCATAAGCGAAATGATCGAGCGGTTTTGCGAGAGCTGCGAGCAGCACACGACGCCGGTCAAAAAGGAGGCAGCATGAACACGTCCGTTCTTATCGCCTGCATCGCCGCCGTCTTGTGGATGGCCGCTCTCACCCTCGTTGTTCGCGGCTTCGCTGAACACGAATTCCGCCGCAACGGCTTCAAGGAAAAGATTAAGCGCTGAACTCCTCCCGAGGCGCTTAACGCGGCTGGTCCTGGTCCTCCTCCCTCGGGACCAGCCGCAACACATGCACCCTGATCCGCTTGTTCGCCAAATTCATAACCACGGCTCGAACAGCGTCACCCAGGGGAATAGGGGCCGGCGACGACGAGGTCACGTCGCCGGCAGTAGGGGCAGCTGCGGCGGAGCCCCTTCGAAACGGAAAGACCTGGGAGGGACCGGCAGCCGCGCCAACGGCGCCGTCCTCTCCTTCAGAAGTGAAGTTCCTGTGCATGACAGTGTCTCCTAAGCAAAGAGACATTCGCACAGGAGGCAGACAAGGTGTTGTCGAAGCGTGACAAGAAGTTGTCGAGTAAGGACAAGGTAATGAACGACACATTACGCGCCCAGCAACTATTTTTGGAGGCGTATCCCGAGATCCGCTACGGGAGCGTCAAGGAACTTTATAGGCAAGCCCACAAGTTCATTTCCAAGCATGTGACGAAAGAACTGACCTTCCGGCGTATCCGCTCGATCAAGGAAGGCAAGGCCCGCCGCATCGATGGCGAAGAATTGGACGCACTGCGACTGGCAGTAATCGAGGAGAGCAAGCGTGAACAATCCGAACTCCGTGCCCGTCTGGCTGCGCTGGATGCGAAACTTGCCTCTGTCGATGCGGTTGATGCTCGCTCGCCGTTGGCAACGCATCGCAAAAGAGCGCGCTGATTGGGTCGAGTTCATTGCTCCGGAACTGAAGGACGAGGACCAATGAGCATTTACGTTCTCAGATCAGACAACCTCGTGAAGATCGGGTTCAGCGACAACCTGAGAGCGAGGGTGCAATCGATCATTGCCACAGTCCCAGTCCCCGTTGAGTTCGTCGGACACATGCCAGGAGGCAAGGAAGTCGAAGAGCACCTGCACTCCATTTTCGCGGCCTCGCGCTTCTCTGGCGAGTGGTTCGTGGAGAGCGAGGAAATGCGCGCGGTGTTCGAAACACTTCTCACCCCACGTCTGCCAGATCCGGACCGACCGAAGCAGATCAGGCGGTCTGTCGAGAAGACCTCAACGCAGCAGGTTTCGCTGATGGTGAGGGAGGCCGCAGCCCACAAGTGGCCAACGAAAAACAAGTCCGAAATCGTGGATGCGCTGGCGAGCGATCTCGGGTGGAGCAGGACCAGGGCGAAGGATTTCTACTATGCCGATCCGAGAATTGCACTCCGAGCCTACGAAATGGCGGAAGTCGAGAAATGGCTTGCTGCGGTTCGCTCGGCGCTTGGCATTCGCAATCGCGCCTGAGCTGAGGGAAGAAGAGGGGGATCGCAATGTTCAGGACTGACCTTTTCAGCGAGACTAGCACCGGCGCTTTGATGGCCTCCGCCTATGTCGGCGCGCCCCTTATCGTCGATAGCTTCGCCGGCGGCGGTGGAGCCTCGACCGGCATTGAGATGGCGCTCGGCCGCTCGCCGGACATCGCCATCAACCACAACCCTGATGCGCTGGCGCTCCACGCGGCCAATCATCCAGAGACGCACCACCTCTCTGAGAACGTCTATCGCGTCGATCCTCTCGACCACCTCAAGGGCAAGCACATCGGCCTCGCCTGGTTCTCCCCGGACTGCAAGCATTTCTCCAAGGCCAAAGGCGGCAAGCCCGTGGAGCGCAACATCCGCGATCTTTGCTGGATCATTCCTGGCTGGATCGAGCGCATCCAGAAGAGTGGCGGCCGCGTCGATGTCGTCATCATGGAGAACGTCGAGGAGTTCAAAGATTACGGTCCGCTGGTCGCGACCGATCGCGGGCTGATGCCTCACCCTGAGCGACGCGGCGAGAACTTCGAGAAATGGTGCAAGAAGCTGCGGCGGCTCGGCGGCAAGATCGAGTTTCGCGAGCTGCGTGCCTGCGACTATGGCGCTCCTACGATCCGCAAGCGGCTGTTCGTGATCATTCGGTTCGACGGCAAGCCGATTGCCTGGCCTGAGCCCACTCACGGTAAACCTGAGGACCCGGATGTGATGTCCGGCAGGAAGCTGCCGTGGCGCACCGCAGCTGAATGCATTGACTGGTCTCTGCCTTGCCCCTCGATCTTCGACACTTCGGCAGAGATCTGGGCGAAGCACCAGCTACGCGCGGTGCGACCGCTCGCGGATGCAACGATGGCCCGCGTGGCCCGCGGCATGAAGCGCTATGTGCTTGATGCGGAGCGTCCGTTCTTGGTCAGTGTCGCGCACGGCGATAGCGGGGGTCGCAGGGAGTATCCCATTGACGAACCGCACGGCGTCGTCACCGCAGGAGGTATCAGCCATGCCGTCGTTGCCCCCTCGGTGATCCGCTTCAACACCGGCGCGACCGGACAGGATATGCGCGATCCGCTGTCAACGGTGACGGCGAACAGCTTTATCAAGCGGCCGGGTGGCGCAGCGCCTTTGGGCATCATTGCGCCGGTTCTGACCGCTGCTCAGCAAGGCGGCTCCGTCCGCTCGGTGGCGGATCCGCACCACACCATTACTGCCAGCAGCAAGGATCAGAATTCCGTCATCGTGCCGACGCTGGTGGGTTGTGGCGGCCGGGCAGGGCAAAGCCGTCCGCGTGCTGGCGACGAGCCTGTCGGAACGATCACGGCCAAGGCGGATGGCTGCGTTGCGGTCGCCTTCCTTGCGCAAAACAACTATCTTGAGCCTGGCCATGATGCGTGCGAACCACTGTCGACAATCGTCGGCAGGGGCAGCACGCAGAGCCCAATAGTTGCTTTCATGGCCCAACACAATGGGGATCCGCGCCCCGATGGTAGCGAGACCGCTCGTCCGGGCCGTGCGGCGGATGAACCGTTGGCGACCATCACCCAATCGGGAAGCCAACAGAGCCTCGTATCTGCATTTGTCGCTCGCCAGTTTGGCACCTCGACGGGTCATGCCGTTGACGATCCTGCAGCGACGGTTATGGCGGACGGTGGTGGCAAGTCGCAGCTC
Organism: Sinorhizobium meliloti; assembly: GCF_017876815.1. Lineage (NCBI taxonomy): Bacteria > Pseudomonadati > Pseudomonadota > Alphaproteobacteria > Hyphomicrobiales > Rhizobiaceae > Ensifer > Ensifer meliloti. The sequence goes on from NZ_JAGIOS010000001.1 coordinate 2,894,093, forward strand.
GTCATGCCCTACCTGCAGGCATACTACGGCACGGGCGACGGCCAGCACGAGACCGAGCCGATGCGGACGGTAACGACCAAAGATCGGCACGGCCACGTCGAGGCGACTATCAGCGTCCCGCCCTTTACCGATGCGCAGGCCGATCGCGCGCGCCAGGTCGCTAGCTTCATGCGCGCGCACGGCTTCTGGGACGATCGCGAGTTCGTCACAGTCGAGATCTCGGGCGAGACCTTCGTAATCGTCGACATCGGAATGCGGATGCTAACCCCGCGCGAACTCTTCAATGCGCAGGGGTTCCCGTCCGACTACGTCATTGATGGTGCTTGGAACTATCAAGCAGACGGCGCCGGCCCAGTCTGGCGCGAGTTCTCGAAGTCGGTCCAGGTCTCCTGTGTCGGCAACTCTGTCTCGCCCCCGGTCGCCTGTGCGCTGGTCTCGGCGAACTGCAGCCACCTCGCTGTTCAGAGGGAAGCCGCATGACCACCACACCTACATCAATCGGAGGCAAGGCGATGGCAGAGCATCTTCTTTTCAGTGAACATCTGACCGCAAAAGACGTGCACCGGCCGATTGCTGAAACCTACTTAGGCCAAGCGCACATCGCCGGCACGGGTCCGGAAGGCAAAACTTGTCGCGAGTGCATCTTTTGGCACGTATGGAAATCGAGGAAAGTGTCAGGGGGTACCGAGAAGATCCCCGCAGACCCGGGCTACTTCGGCAAGCGTCATGCAAAAACGCCCTGCGAGCTGAAAAAAGCCCGCTGCAACCGTCCTATCCTGAACAAAGCCAACCGTCTCATCCCGCACACCGCAAAGGCATGCCGGTTGTTCGAAGCGGCGGAACACGTCCTTCCGGCCAAGAAGAGCGGGTAAACGGATGCCGGCGATGATCCCAGAAAAGATCGCTTTTCTCGACAGCGAAATAACCGGTTTGCGCTCCCGAATCGGTGATGGCGGCAACTCCGTCCAGCGTGCCAAGCTCAAGATGTTGCGTGACATCCGCGAAGACTATCAGAAGTCGATCGATGTTGCCGCGCGCCGAGAGCAGGGAGGTGCGGCATGATGGGTTCAACCGCTCATCTTCGACGGAACCTCCTTGCCGGGCACCGGACTGATGTCGGGTGCGTCCGGGCCTACGTCGGGCTCTGGCTCTTCGATCGGTGGCTCCGGCAGATCTGGCGGCACATCCGTCGGCATGTCTGGTGCGTCCGGGCCTACGTCGGGCTCTGGCTCTTCGATCGGTGGCTCCGGCAGATCTGGCGGCACATCCGTCGGCATGTCTGGTGGGAATTCAGGGTCATCGGGCTTGGGGATCGGCTTGATAGGCATTCAGACCTCCTCTTTGATCGCGCAACCGATGCTGAGCTGTGTTTGTTCCACGAGCTGGGAGGTGTGGCATGACCTTCCTGGATGCCTACGCCAAGTTCGGGCCCGACACGATGGCGATCGCTGAGGCTTTGGATATCAAAGAGCACGAGGCCGACACCGTCATCAACATGAAGATGGACCGCGATCGTCTGGGCCCAACGATATGCCAGATGGCGGCTTTGAACGCTCCCCGTAAGCCAGTTCGTTTCGCCGGCTACGACGAAACAGAAAAATCGTGGTGGTGAGATGACCGTTTCAGCCGCCATCCGCCGCATGCTTGCTGCCGGTCTCACGATTGAGCAGGCTCTCGTCGCTGCTGAAGCGTTCGAAGCTGAGGCTGCGCCGCAAGAGCCGGTGCTCTCAAATAAACAGGCCAGAAACAGACGCTATTACGAACGTCTTAAATCGTCTGAAAAGCGTCTTAATGCAGACGATCAAGACGTTTCAGACGCTGGTGACGAACCTTCTTCCCCCGAAGGTTCTTCCCCCACACCCCCTTCTCCTAAACCCCAATCATCCATACCCCCTTCGCCCCCTAAAGGGGGCTCTTCCCCCACGGGGGTCGACCAGGTCGTCACGGCGTTTTCGGAAATGGCGCGTCAGTCCGGGCTTTCCGTGCCGAGGGCCGTCACGGCATCCCGGCGTCGCTCGCTGCTGCTGCGGATCGAGGAACATGGCCTCCCTGCAGTCCTCGACGCCATCCAGCGCATCGGCCGCAGCCGGTTCTGCCGCGGCGAGAACGACCGGGGATGGCGTGCCGATCTCGATTTCCTCTGCCAGCCCAAGAGTTTCGTTTCGATCCTCGAAGGCAAATACGACGACCGACCGCTGCAGCAATCGCAATCGCCGCCCCGGCCGCAAAGCCCATCCATGCAACGCCATCACGACATCCACGCAAGGCTGAAACGAGAACTCTACGGTGAACCAGATGAACAATTTGCCGGCCAAACTGTCGACCTTGCAGCAGGAGATTTCCGCTCTCACTGAGCAGCTTGCTCCGGCCGGCGCCGACGAAATCGGCCAGTGCATCGAAGGCCTCATGAGCGGCGGCATGCGCATCTCCGAAACGATCACTGCTGCAAACCCGGTCGAAGAATACCGCCTCTCGCTTCGCAACGTGCCGGTCCATGGGCTGCGCCGTGCCTATGTGAAACTGAAGCGCGGCGAATACGAGAACATCAACAAGGCTTTCATCCCCCTGCCGGCCGAGCTCGCGGCGATGGCGAATGCCGAATGCCGTCTCATCCGCGAGGACCGGATTCGCAAGCAGGAAACGCTTAGGGCGATCGAGGACTCCGTCAGCCGAACGCTGCCCAGCTCACATGGGCTCATGGACCTGCGCGTCACCCAGCGTGAGCGCGCCATCGCGCTGGCGGAGAAGGGCTTTGTCAGGGTTGCCGAAGGAGTCGACCATCTGGAATTCGCGCAGCTCGCCAAGTCTCGGGAATTGCCGGCGGGCACAGTCCACCTGTGGGCAATCGACGAGGTTTGGTCTCCGATCGCCGTCCGCGTCAACCGCAGTCGGATCCAGACGAAGCTGAACGTCCAGCCCCCACCGGTATCTCCGGAGCGCGCCGACGAGCTCGCCCGCATGCTGGCGCTTCCCGATGCCAGCCAGGTCACCGCCGAGCAGATGGCATATCGCGGCAAGGTGAAATCCGAAATCGAAGCGGCCGTGCCTGTCGAAGAGGAGCGCGCGGCATGACCATCCAGCACCGAACCGTCGACATCGAAGCCGCTGCGAAGCTCTGGAGGGATGATCTGCCCGCCTCCCAGATAGCCAAGCGCTTTGGCGTCAGCCGGAACGTCATTGTCGGGTTGGCTTTCCGCAACCGCAGTCTGTTCCCGTGGCGCGGCGATGCTGGGAAGAAGACCCGCGCACCCGGCCCAGCGAAGACGGTGCGACCTCGCAAGCGGGCGCCGGAACTGAGGCGGGAACCGGAGATCCCGGCGACCACCTATGATGCTGAGCGGCTCCAATCCGCAAAGCTCCTCCACCATCTCTCGGCCGGCGAATGCTGCTGGCCCCTAAACACCGGCGGCCCGTACCTGTTCTGTGCGGCGGAAACAACGGGCCTCTACTGCCGAAACCACAAAGCCAGAGCATAGCAGACGAGGGAAATGATCATGCTGAGAAACGAATGGTATGCGATCAAGGCCAGGCCGGGCACGCAGCGCAAGGCATCCCCGCGTGTAGGGGAAATCGAGGCACGGAAGGGCGAGTTCATCATTGAGCGCAGCCTTCGCGATGCGGGCTTCAATGTGTTCATGCCATCGTTCCGACGCGACATCAAACACCACCGAACGAAGGAGCTGCAAGAGCGGCGCTTCGCCATGCTGGTCGGCTACTGCTTCGTCAATCTGCCGACCCGAGAGTTCTTCCGCCTGTCGCGTGTCGATGGCGTCACGGCAATCCTAGGCGTTGCGGGATGCCCGCTGCGGATCGAAGACAAGCTCATCGAGGAACTGCTCGATGCCGAGGCCTCCGCTGAAGCCATTCTTGAGCGCGACAGGAACGCCCGCCGTAAGCGCACCAGGCGCGAGCTTCAAGAGGAGTTCCCCGAGGGCAAGGTCGTCACGATCGCGGCAACGCATCGCCTGGTTGGCGGTATGCTGGCAACCGTCCTCGACGTAACCGGCAGAAACACGGTGAAGGCTGCAGTAGAATGCCTCGGAGGCCTGATTCATGTCGATCTGCCGATAGAACTCATCGACAAGGTTGCATGAAGGGGCGCAATTTGCGCCCCTTCACCTAGTGACTTAGGCCAGAACCAAGATCGGCCAAGCTTTCAAGCCGAAAGTACGTGCCCAGAGGACCTTGCCGGTCCTTGCGCACTTCCGCCACGGGCGGAAGATGTACTTGTAGCCCGGGGGAGGCGGGGGAAGAACGTTCTTCGCCATTGCCTGCTCCCTAAGGGGCGCTGTTAACCTTGACACAAGCTTCGTGCGATACTATTTGGAACTGCGACATCCCGTATCGCTGCTTGAGTCTGAGGCTTCCGTTCGGCAAGCCCCTTTGCAAGCCCGAGACGGAAATTCTGTAGAAGGGAGATCTGGCTGCAACCAATCTCCCTTTTATATTAGGTTTTTTCCCCTCAAAAAATTGAACCGGTTGCGCGCTGCTTCATCCGAGACGCCGTGATTGCGGGCTATGTCGTAGTGGCTGCTGCCGCGGATCTGCAAGTGTCGAGGCATCAAGAATTCAGCAGCAAACTGATTGGCCTGCGGTTCGCTTCTCTTAAACGGAGCCACGGCGTCCCTGGTCGTCCGGGCGAGGGGCACGCCGGTGTGCAAGAACAGATGCCCCATCTCATGTGCCACCGTGAAACGGGCGCGGCCGTCGCCATTAACAGCCGCCTCGTACACGTCTTCACGGATCTGAATAAAGTGTCCACTTGGATCCGTGAGACCCTCTGCACCATCCATCTCGACGAACGTTCCAACCTCGAAACGAACTATGTTGAGCTGATAATCCAGTACCTTTTCCAGTATATCAATGACGGGGACATACGGGGATCGCTCCAGTCCAATGATCGATCGCAACCTCTCTGCAACGGAGTGAATGTTGTCCCACGAACGCGGCGGCACCACAAAGTCTTGACTACTCATTAGGCTTTGTTCCTCTACTCAGTATGTTCCGTATCTCCTCCAGATCGGATGCAGTTAAGTCATTCATTCTTCTCGCCATAAGGCCCGCAGTGTCTCTCCCAAGAGCATTGTGGGGCTCTAGTACGAATGCTTTTCTTGAGCGATCGGCAGCGATTCTGATCTTGTTGGCAGCTTCAGCCGCCAGACCATAAATGCGAACTACGATCTCTTCAAAGCCCGATGGTGGCGACTTCTTGCCGGTTTCAATCGACGAAATGAAAGCAGCCGATTTGTCGAGTTTTTGAGCCATCTCAATCAGCTTCTCGTCACGGTCAATTCGAATCTTGCGAAGTTCCTTTCCCAGCTCGGTCAACATTTTTCTTCTCCTTTTGTGCGCGCAAAGGCGGTTCAGGGGCGCGTACAATGATGAATATAGGCCGACGCGGAAAATATTCAAGGCAAAATCGTAAAATCGTTTAACCTGTCAGGTAAAATTTCGGGGCGACCGAGAGAACGTGTTGCGTTAATCGGCGATGTCGATTAACGTTCGGGTAACTAAGGGTGATTTGCAGGCTGTCCTGATCGCGGACCTCGATTAGAGGGAACACTCGCCGGGCCTTAGGGGAGAACTCACCGCTCCCCGCCTAGGCTGCATTTTGCCAATTTCCCGGCTGGATGATCAATGATCCTTACTGTCGAACTCGAAAATGCCGAGCACCCCGAGGTTGCCCTTTGCTTTGACCGCGAAGGGCTGGATTTCTTGATGGCTAAGCTCGAAGCGCTGCGAAATACGCCCGACCACATGCATTTGATGACGCCATCATGGGCTGGCGACTCGCTCACCGAAGAAAAGCAGGGTGGCGAGCGATACGAGCTCGTGAACAGTTTGCGACTGGTTCGGGTTCCGTAAAGGCCATCACACTCGGCGCATAGGAGAAATGCGGCCAAAATCTACTGGCCCATTTTACCTCTGCTGCGGCTAGCTCTCGGTTTTCGACATAACCACGTAAATTGCATCTCCGACCGTGATAACGGCTTCGGCCAAGTCATCTGAAATTTCGATATTGAACTCGTCCTCAATCATCATGACGATTTGAGCGACTTCGAGATAGTCGGCGCCGAGGTCATCTACGATGGACGCGTCGCCCACAACCCGGGCAGGGTTGATGCCCAACTGCTCGATGATTATTGCTCTTACACGGCTAGCGACGTCCGCGCTGGAGTTTTCCACCGATGCGCTCCCTCAAACGGCCCTGACTGCTCAGGCAGGCCTCAGGACTTCTTCACTTTCACGGCAAGCGCATTCGCTTTATCGCGATCGTTCCCGGCTTTCCTGATGATGTCACGGGCCTGCTCAATTGAAAGGCTGTGCTTCTTTCGAAAGTAGCTGAGCTCGTAAGGCTGTCCAGCGGCTACCCGATGACGGTCACGGCCAACGGCCTTCTTGTTGTCCGGCATAGGCTTCCTCCCAAAGTTGACCGCAATTAACGGCGGTCGATTGAGGTAAGTTCAACGTTTCGCACCTTGAGGAGATGAGCACATGCCCGCTTACCTCGTCGTCCCCTACGACTCCGGCCCCACAGGCTTCCCCGGCATGCAAGCCCTCATCAACGAGAAGGCTGCAGAAGGGTATGCGCTCCACCAGGTAATAGAGCGCAGCACGTACCAGTGGGTGCTGATCTTCAAGCGCGAGCCCGGTCGGTCCTGAAAAATTGCGACACCATCAAAGTCATGGCTCATAGTCGGCAAGGAAGGGTTCCTGACGCCCACCGATGGGGTCCCATCCCGTCAGTAACTCCATCGTCCACGAAAGAGCCTCCAACTGCTCCTTAACATCTCCGCCGGTGTTGTCTTTCAGTTCGCGATAGGCGGCTTCCATGCGCTTTAGGAATCGCTGCTGAAACGTCGGGTCGGTTTCATTCAGCGTCTGCACCAAGCAAGCAGATACCATAGCCATCCCGAGTTTAGCTCGGTGCAGATCTGATCGTTTGTCTTTGTCTTCCATGTTTGATCCCCAAGGTTAACCGATGCCCGTCCTAAAGAACGCACGGCACGAGAAGTTCGCGCAGGAACTCGCCAAAGGTAAGACGGCCGACGAGGCATATCAGCTTGCGGGGTTTAAGCCTAACCGGGGAAACGCAGCACGTTTGAATGCAAATGAAAGCATTCAAGAGCGCGTAGCCGAAATCCAAGGCAAGGGCGCCCTCAAGGCGGAAGCAACCGTCGAGCGTGTTCTGAAAGAGCTCTCCCGTATCGGCTTCTCCGATCTTCGCCGCGTGTTCGATGCGAACGGCAGGCTGCTTCGGCCCGAGGAGTGGGATGACGACACAGCCGCCGCTGTCGCTTCGGTCGAAGTGGTGACTCGCAACATCGGCGACGGTGAGGTCGAGCACGTCCACAAGATTAAGGTCTGGGACAAGAACAGCGCCTTGGAGAAGCTTGCCAAGCACCTCGGTATGTTCATCGAGCGTGTCGAGCACTCCGGGAGCATGAGCCTCAATGTCTTGCCAGAGGACGCCGAACTGTGACCCATGCAGGTAGCTCGATTAACGGAGAAACAGCGAGAGGCTAATCGCCTTCTCGCCGGCCCGGCGCGCAACATCATGCTCCGCGGCGGATCTCGGTCTGGAAAAACGTTTGTTCTTTGTCGGGCGCTGATCCAGCGAGCGATAAACGCTCCGGGTTCGCGGCACGTCATATTCAGGTTCCGGTTCAACCACGCGAAGACGTCGGTCTGGTCCGATACCCTGCCAAAGGTCCTGTCTCTCTGCTTCCCGTCGGTTCGGGTGCGATTTGACAAGACCGACTTCTATGTCGAGCTGCCGAACGGATCGCAGATCTGGATAGCGGGCCTGGACGATAAAGAGCGCGTCGAGAAGATCCTCGGTCAGGAATACGCCACTCTCTATTTCAACGAGAGCAGCCAAATCCCTTGGGTGCAAATTCCGAGGCAATCCGCCCCCTGATTCCGAAATGATCTCGCCCCCCAATTCCGAGAAATAGTCGCCCCCTGATTCCGAGATGATGCCGCCCCCATCGGAAAGCATCTGGCGTGGGTGTTCTGCTGGTGTGAAGTTTCTTCCTTCGACGTGACGAGGAAGGAACGGGATGCCTGCGGAGAGACTGGAGATGCGGCGTGTCCGCGAGATATTGAGATATCGCTTCGAACAAGGACTTGGCCACAAGTCGATCGCGGTTCGGGTTGGAGCTGCGCCATCGACGGTGCGCGAGACGCTTCGGCGTGCGGCCATTGCGGAGCTATCGTGGCCGTTGGGTGACGACGTCAGCGATGCAGTCCTGGAAGCGGCGCTTTACAAGGCAGGCGGGACGAAGACGGGTCATCGTCGGAGCCCTGAGCCGGACTGGGCGCAGGTCCACCGCGAGCTGAAGCGCAAGCATATGACGCTGCAGATCCTTTGGGACGAATACATCAGCCGTTATCCGGAGGGCTATCGCTACAGTCGCTTCTGTGACCTCTACCGCGGCTGGGCGATGAAGTTGCCTGTGACGATGCGGCAGGATCACGCGGCCGGCGACAAGCTGTTCGTCGACTACGCCGGCGACACGGTCACGGTTGTCGTTGATCGGCTGTCCGGCAAGACACGGCAGGCGCACCTGTTCGTGGCGGTTCTGGGAGCATCCAGCCTTTCATATGCGCAGGCACGTTGGAGCGAGACGCTTCCCGACTGGATTGAATGCCATATCCTGGCGCTGGAGTACTTTGGCGGTGCGCCAGCCTTGCTGGTTCCCGACAATGCCAAGGTAGCGATCATCAAGGCCTGCCACTTCGATCCCCAGGTCAACCGGACGTATTGCGGGATGGCGGCCCATTATGGCAGCGCCGTCTTGCCGACGCGGCCGCGACGCCCGCGGGACAAGGCGAAAGTGGAAGCTGCGGTTCGTATCGTCGAACGCTGGCTATTGGGCCGGCTGCGCCATCGCATCTTCTATAGTTTGGCCGAGGTCAATGCGGCGATTGGCCAATTGCTCCATGATCTCAATGATAAGCGCGTTCTGCGCCGTGTCGGCGCCACGCGCCGCCAATTGTTCGAGGAGCTTGATCGTCCGGCTTTGCGACCGCTGCCTGTCGAACGTTATGTCTTTGCCGAATGGCGTATCCGGCGCGCCGGGCTGGATTATCACGTCGAGATCGAGCGGCACTATTATTCCGTTCCCTATCGCTTTGCCCGCGAGCAGGTCGAGGCTCGTATCACCGCCAATACGATCGAGATCTTCCACAAGGGCGAGCGAATTGCCGCTCACCGGCGCTCCAGCGGCAACGGCAAGCACACGACGATCCCCGATCATATGCCCTCTGCGCATCGCCGCTTTGCCGACTGGACGATTGAACGGATTCAACGCGAAGCCTCTGCGATGGGGCCGGATGTTGCGCTGTTGTGCGAGCGCATTCTTGCCGACAGGCCTCATCCCGAGCAGGGCTTTCGAGCTTGCCTCGGCATCATCCGCCTCAACAAGAGCTTCGGCCGCGACAGGGTCAATGCCGCTTGCGGCCGTGCGTTGGAGATTGGCGCACGAACCTATGGCTCGGTGCGATCCATCCTCGACAATCACCTTGACCGGACGGCTGCCTCAAATGGAGCGGCGCCGCATGAACCGATCCATCACGCCAACATCCGCGGACCTCGCTATTACCACTAAGGAGAACGAAAGATGCTTGCCCATCCAACACTGGATAAATTGAATGCCATGGGCCTGGCCGGCATGGCAAAGGCCTTTGGCGAACTTGTTGCCAACGGCGAAGCCGAACATCTCTCGCACGCCGAATGGCTCGGACTGCTGCTCGAACGGGAGTGGAGCTCCCGTTACGATCGGAAGCTTGCGGCACGCCTCAGGTTTGCCAAGCTTCGCCACCAGGCCACCCCAGAAGATGTCGACTATCGCGCCGACCGCGGCCTCGACCGTGCTCTCTTCATGAAGCTGCTCGGTGGCGACTGGATCAACGCCCATGACAATCTGGCCATTTGCGGACCCTCGGGTGTCGGAAAGAGTTGGTTGGCTTGCGCTCTCGGCCACAAGGCTTGCCGAGACGATCGCTCAGTTCTCTATCAGCGTGTCCCAAGGCTGTTTGCCCAGCTTGCGCTCGCGCGTGGTGATGGCCGCTACGCCCGCCTGCAACGAACCTTGGGCCATGTTCAGCTCCTGATACTGGATGATTGGGGGCTCGAGCCGCTCAACGAACAGGCCCGCCACGACCTGCTGGAAATCCTCGAAGATCGCTATGGACGCAAATCAACGATCATTACCAGCCAACTTCCCGTGTCCGCATGGCACGGCGTCATTGGCGACCCAACCTACGCCGATGCCATACTCGACAGGTTGGTCCACAATGCCCACCGCATCGAATTGAGCGGCGATAGTCTGCGCCGAAATCTACCGCGCAAAGCTTGACACCTCGCCTGAATGAACTGACAACAATCATCGCCTGCAGACCCCACTAAACAGGGGGCGAGATCATCCCGGAAACCGGGGGCGCAATCATCTCGGAACAAAGGGGCGGCTTCATCGGAATCGGCACCCTTGGGCATCCGTGGAAACGGCAATGTCCCGTTTGGCGCAGAAGTGCGAGCTGGCCCCAGCGATAGCGGCAGCGACGGGTAGAAGGTACCTCGCCCTCAAGGCCTACTTCGACTGCAACCCGCCTTCTAAGCTCCATTGGAGCTTCCAGATGTTCCGGGCGAAGATGAAGCCAGGCACGAAGGAGAAGCTGGCCAAGCCGGAAGACTATGCCGAGATGCAGGTGAACCCTGCCGACAACTCGGAGAACCTGCCGCCCGAGTATTTCGAGGTTCTGGCCTCGATGTCCGCAGCGAAGAGGTTGCGGTTTGAGGCCGGAGAATGGGCGAGCGAAGTTAGCGGCGCGCTCTGGGCTCTTGAGGATCGCAAGGCGCCCGACGGGAAGCTGATGCCGGGCATAGACAGCCTGCGTGTCGCCAGCGCTCCTGAAATGCGACGCATCGTCGTTTCCGTCGACCCCTCCGGTACGAGAGGCGATGGCGCGGGTGACGATATCGGTATCGTCGTCGCCGGCCTCGGCATCGATGGGCATGGCTACATTCTTGAGGATGGCACTTGCCAGTTGTCACCAGAAGGGTGGGGCAGGCGAGCGGTCGACCTCTACCATCGTCATCAGGCGCACCGGATCATCGGGGAACGGAACTTCGGCGGCGACATGGTGCGCTTCACCGTCTCGACGGCTGACAAGACCGCGCCCTTCAAGGAAGTCGTCGCCAGCCGAGGCAAAGCGGTGCGAGCAGAGCCAATCAGCGCTCTTTATGAGCAGGGCAAGGTTCATCACGTCGGAGACTTCCCCGACCTTGAAGACCAGATGTGCAATTTCACGCCATCTGGATACCTCGGAGAGGGTTCACCTGACCGGGCCGACGCCCTGGTCTGGGCTCTCACCGAGTTGATGCTTGGAGGTTCGTCCTTCACGCTGACGAACGTTTAGGAGCGGACATGGCTAACATCATCGCGTTCGTCCGCGACAGCCTGACAAACATGGTCGCCAGCTTGGGTACCAGCCGGGACAAGGCAGCGGCCAACGTCTATTCGATGCCGATGCTTACCGACGAGGAGCTGCTCAACGCCTATCGGGGCGCGTGGCTCCCCCGGAAGATCGTCGACATCCCGGCATTCGACAGCATCCGTGCCTGGCGCGACTGGCAGGCGAAGAAGCCGCAGATCGAGGCGATCGAGGCGGAAGAGAAGCGCCTGAACGTGATGGGAAAGCTGCTGGAGACCCGCATCAAGGCGCGGCTCTGGGGTGGCGCCGCGATGGTCATCGGTACCGGCGAACAGGACCTGGCCGCTCCGCTCGACGTCGAGCGCATCGGGAAGGGCGGCCTGAAATACCTTACGGTCATGACGCGGCGCCATCTCACGGCCGGCGAGATCGATCGTGATCCGGCCTCGGAATGGTATGGCAAGCCGAAGGTCTATCAGTTGAATTCGGCCGATGGCGCGCAAGTCGAAATCCATCCGTCGCGCTTGGTCATCTTTAACGGCAGCCAGCAGCCGGACGAGGACATCATAACGACCACCTATGCCGGCTGGGGCGACAGCGTGCTTCTGTCGGTAGTCGATGCGATCAAGCAGGCCGACGGTACCGCGGCGAACATCGCCAGCCTCGTTTTCGAGGCCAAGGTCAACGTGATCCGCATTCCGGATTTCATGCAGAACCTCGGCAACGCAGAGTACCGGGCCAAGATCCTCGAGCGCTATACGCTCGCTGCCACGGCGAAGGGCATCAACGGCGACCTCCTCCTCGATAAGGAAGAGGAGTACGAGCAGAAGACGGCGAGCTTCGCCACGCTGCCCGACGTCCTCATGTCGTTCCTGCAGATCGTTTCCGGCGCGGCGGACATTCCGGCTACCCGTCTGCTCGGCCAGTCCCCGGCCGGCATGAACGCGACAGGCGAAAGCGACCTGCGCAACTATTACGACCGCCTGCAGGCTATGCAGACCGTCGAAATGACGCCAGCGATGGCCCGCCTCGACGAGTGCATTATCCGCAGCGCACTTGGCTCTCGCGATCCGGACATCTACTACGAGTGGGCGCCGCTCTGGGGCATGTCGGAGAAGGAAAAGGCGGAAGTCTTCAAAATGAAGGCTGATGCTGCTCGGCAGTTGGTCGGAACAGGCACGGGACAGGAGATCATCCCGCGCGAGGCTGTGTCCGACGCGCTGGTCAACACCTTCGTCGAGGACGGTTCGCTGCCTGGCTTGGAGGCTGCGATCGACGAATATGGTACGCTGGCAGAGCAAGAGCCGACGGAAGCCGAGCTTGCAGCTGCAGCAGCGATTCGAAATCGAAAACTATCCAAATCGGCTCAATAGAATAGGGATGATCTCTCTAATCGCTTTCGACTTGACGCAGTATCCTAAGTTCGTTGGTATTTGCGATAGAGCTATTGGCACCATTGAGGTGGGAACTGGTTGCGCGACTATCGTACCTTGGGTCGTGTACTGTGGCCCGCCCCAAAGTAAGCCCAGCAAGTAAAGGCGGCTTCCGAAGGTTATGCCGCCTCCTTTCATAGGGTAGTTGCCCTGGTTGGCTATCAACACGGGAGATCCAGATGATCCGGGGAAGCAGGCGCAATCAATCATGAACTCTGGGCGCCCATTGTAGTCCCGCGCATAAGGCGTTGCAGTAACACCCCGTCTTATGATCGGAAGGTTATTCGACTGGTCCCAAAGCCCGGTCGGGTAACCAATCATCAGTATGTCCTCGATCGCCGTCAACCCTTGGATCTGCTGATCAGTAGGGATCGAGGAAACATCAAACGCTCTGAAGTATGCAGGGGTGCCAGCATTAGCCATTTCGTGAAGGATGCCACCGACAGGAAAGGCCGCAAGATCAACGTTCGAATTTGGGTGTCGAACCACGACTTTTTGGATATCGTCAATGTTCCACGAATTGAACACCCCGAAAACAGGCCCATCTGGTCCACCTCGCGAAACATATATTCTGGCAGACTGCGCTCCATCGACAACATGCTTGTTAGTCACGATGATAGTCATGGTACCCTTGTCGGGTATTTCTATGTTGAAGAAGAACCCCGTGCCAACGGAACCACCGTTGGCCGTCACCGTCTCAATCCTGCTTGTCGTGTGCGGCAGTTGATCAAAGATCGTCATTAAAGAATCGCCCTTCCGTTGAGCGTCGATTGTGCTGAACCGCAGGGGTGGGAGCACAAATGCAGCGATTTCTTGTGGTTTCGCGCCTTCATAGCTGACGGGCAGCTACGCGCAAAAACGATGGGCACCGATCACCCGGCCGAGGCGGTGAACCGGACAATTGGATGGCCGTGACTACGTCAGAGGTGATTTGGCGCATCGCCAAATTTTGCTCGAAGCTCAGCAATTAAACTTTCGTCGTCGCTGCTCCAGATTATGTCATTGGTAACTTCGAGTCTGGAGAAGCTAGACGACAGGAATTCGCGATGCTCGACAGTCTGCACGCGGTCTTTTGGTGTAGGTTTGCTGTTTTTGGCAAAGTCGGTTTTGCTGTCGCCTTCCTCCCATCCACGAGGAGTAAGGTGCCATTCGGTCCATTCGTTGCTTGCTGACATGACGCTCCCCCTGACAGGCTAGGGACCATGTATCCAAGCGACGCAAAGACCGCAAGCCTCCCGCCGCCTGGGGCAGAGATATTCGAGAAATCAAGGATCGATGAGGCGCTGACAACTGAAAACCCAGCTGTAATTCTGTTAACCTCTACTCGTCCCTTTCCCAATCTTCGTCCACATCGTCGTCAATATCGGGTTCCGGCGGGCGATTTGTATCTCGTCCCTGAAAGGTCTCAGGAGGGTAATGCTTAGTCAATTCGTCGTATACGTCACCGGTCCTTGCATATTTGAGCAATCGGAACCGAATTACGAGCCGTTTGAAATCTTTCGCGAAATCGTTCAGGGCGTTGCATCCCGCGATCGCGGCTTCGAAGCTCGTCATCTGCCCGCGGACCAGATTGCCGAATTCGTCTTTTTCCTCATCGCTCAAAAACGGGTCGCGGTCGACCCGATCGAGGGTCTCGTAAACGAGGCGGAAGTAGGCTCCCAGTGTACTCTCGTATCTGACGTGGACTTTCTTCGCGTAAAGTGCAGCGAGCCCCTCGCAGTTCAGCGCTCTACCGGCTCTGTCTTCCTGACGAACCCAGTATCGCATTTCGCGATATGCTGCCCGGAAGGCGAAATGCCCTTTCTTCGTTTGGGGAACCGCCTTGACATTGGCAGTCAGGTATTTGTCTGAGTTCCTAAACCTGACGTCTTGTCGGTTCTCACGGATGACAGCCAACAACTGAAAGAAGTTATCCTCGAACCGCTGCCGATGTTGATTTTGCTCTGCCTTAAATATCTGGCGCTGCTGCCGTCTTAGATCATCCGCCTGCTGCTTGATGGTGAACAGCACGGCAACAAAGGCGAGTGCTGAGAAGAGCGCGTTAAGCGCGCCAAAGGTATCACCCAATTGGCCGAGCCTTTCGCTCTTCCAGGGGATGTCAAACCACTGAAAAACGAACTCTTGGAACACCCAGGCGATCCATACGGCACCAAAACCAATGGCTGCCGCCACGATCCATTTCAGCCTCATCTATTCCCCCAGCGATAAGTGCGGCCGCAACTTAAAGGAACTCGTCGATAATGCAATTCATCGACCATGCACCGATCGCGGGCACGCGACGGACCGCCGACGGCTACCTTGTTGCTGATGTCCGCACCGCGCGCACCGGCATCCAGCTCTATGCCGGCCATGAGGTCGGCAAGCCGGAGATGGCAACCGTCAAGGTCTATCGGCCGGAGGATCAGGTCTTCGACAAGGCCAGCCTCGGTAGCTACGCGCATAAGCCGGTGACGAACGACCATCCGGACGAGGCCGTGACCGCCGATAATTGGAAAGCGCTTTCCGTCGGACAGATCGGCGACGAGGTTGCCCGCGACGGTGAATTCGTCCGCGTCCCCCTCGTCGTCATGGACGGTGCCACCATCAGCGAGATCGAGGGCGGCAAGCGCGACCTCTCCGCCGGCTACACCTGCGATCTCGCCTGGGAGCCGGGCACCACGCCAGCGGGCGAGAAGTACGACGCCATTCAGAAAGATATCCGGATCAACCACGTCGCCATCGTGCAGCGTGGCCGCGCCGGGTCAGAAGCTCGCATCGGCGACGGTGTGAGGTCGTGGGGCGCTACCCCGTTCACCAGTGATCAGAAACCGAAAGAGGACAAGATCATGACCCTGAAGACGGTTACCGTCGATGGCATCCCGGTTGAAGTAACCGACCAGGGTGCCACGGTGATCGGCACGCTCCAGCAGCGCCTTGCCGACGCCAACACCAAGTTCGCCGATGCCGAGAAGGCACATCAGACGGCTCTGGCCGCCAAGGATGCCGAGTTGGCGAAGAAGGATGCCGAGATCGATGCTCTGAAGGGCAAGATCCTTTCCGATGCGGATCTCGACAAGCGCGTCCAGGCGCGTGCCGATCTCATCACCAAGGCGCACGCGATCGCCAAGGACGTGAAGACCGAAGGCCTCTCCGATGCCGCCATCCGCACGGCCGTGGTTGTCGCCAAGCTTGGCGATGCGGCCGTCGCCAACAAGTCGGACGCCTATATCGACGCCCGCTTCGACATGCTCGTCGAGGATGCCAGCAAGAACGGCGCCGATCCCTTCCGCACCGTCGTGCAGCAGGGCCTTTCCCAGGCCAACGACGCCGACAAGGTGGTCGTGGACGCCTATTCCCAGATGGTCGCCGACATGAAGGCCGGCAAGACCTCTGCAGCGACCAACTAAGGAGGCGCTTCAATGGCTACCTACCAGACCACTTATGGCGCGGCTCCCGCGAAGGGACTTGCAGGCCAGATCGCTTCCGAAGAGAAGTGCAACAAGGTCAGCCGTACAGTCGAGACGGCGGCCGGCATCAAGTTCGGCGCTCCTGCTCAGCGGGGAGCCGGCAATCATGGCGTTGCCATCCTCACCACCGGCGACTTCCTCGGGCTCGCAGTGCTCAACCCGGCGGTACCGCCGAGCGCCAGCAATCCCGACGCCTATCCGCAGTACTTCACCGGCGCCTTCATGACTATGGGCACGATGTACGTCACTGCGGGTGCAACGGTCGCTGCCGGTGACCCGGTCTACTATGTGACCGCAACCGGCCGCTACACGAACACGGACAACACGGGCGCCAACCCCGCAATCCCCGACGCCTTCTTCGAAGAATCGGGCACCGATGGCGCCATCGTCCAGATCAGCCTTGGCTTGCGCCATCAGGCGTAACGCTTCGCGAAAGGAACCCTGAACTATGAACCAGATCATCCGTCAGGCCTTCGCTGATGCGCAGGCCGCGTTCCCCTTCGTCATCGCGCAGGGGCGCAACATCGAGACCCGCATCTACCAGCGGCGTTATCCGACCTTTAACTACGGCGCCCACGTGCCCGTCGTTACGGAAGGGAACGCCTGGGCGATCGGGACGACCTTCTTCACCGTCGATACGGCAGGCGAGGCGAAATTCCTCTCCGGCGCCGGTACCGACATGCCCTTCAACCAGGCCACGAAGGATATGGCCAGCCATGACTTCGCGATGATCGGCTCCGGCTGGGAGTGGAACCTCGAGGAGGTCAATCAGGCTGCCCTTTACGGCATCGACCTGAACGGCACTAAGGCCATGTCGGCGTCCGACAAGGTCGAGCGCCTGCTCAACTCGGTTGCCATGGTCGGCACGACCGAGAAGAACTGGACCGGCTTCGTCAACGACCCGCAGGTCTCACGTGTCGACGTTGCGGCTGATGGCGCAGGCGGCGGCGGCTCGTCCACCTTCTGGGTGAACAAGACCAACGACCAGATCCTCCGGGACATCAACGACCTGATCTCCAGCGTTCGGGAGAACACGTCGGAAGTGGAGTGGGTCGACACGCTGCGGCTGCCGCCGGAAGCCTTCCGCCTCATCGCCACCCGCCGCCTCGGCGAGGGCGATGGTCTCCTGACCCTCCTGGAATACATCCGCCGCAACAACGTCTACACGGCGGAAACCGGCCAGCAGCTCGACATCCAGCCGCTCCGCGAACTCGCGACGGCATCCCAGGACGGCGGCGGCCGCATGGTCGTGTATCGCCGGGATTCGGAAGTTCTCCGCTTCCACCTGCCGATGCCTCGCCGTGTCCTCCAGCCGCGCCAGAAGTCCATCATGGGCTTCGAGACCGGCATCATCGCCCGTACCGGCGGTACCGAATGGCGTCTGCCTGGTGCCGCTGCCTATGGCGACGAAATCACCGCACCGTAACCGGAGGATCAGTCATGAAGGTCACCAACAACAGCAAGGCGTTGCAGGGCGTCCGCTCCAAGGGGCGGGCGGTCTACATCCCACCGGGTGAGACTCTCGACGTCGATCTCGAAGGCGTCGACCTCGAAAAGGCCAAGCGCCTTCGCTTCCTCAGGATCGAGGGCGTCTCCAAAGCTGCAAGCAACCAGGACGGCGACGGTCCGAAGACGGCACTCGAAGTGCTTGAAATGGCAAAGGACCAGAACGTGCAGTTCATGTCCTTCAAGTCTGCGGCATCCAAGCTTCTCGGCGATAAGACGCCGGGCAAGAAAGACGAGATCGTCGCGGCCCTCGAAGATCTGGCAACCAAGCCTGGCGCCTAAGCGCCGGGTTCTATTCCATCGGAGATTGACATGGCTGGATACGGCACGAACGACGGCTTCACGGCGTACGCCACCGAAGCCGGCTATGTCTTCCCCGAGGGCACGACCGAAGAACAGAAGACCGCTGCACGTCAGCGCGGTTCTCTGGTGATCGATCGATATGAGCCTCGGTTCAGCGGGCGGCGCACTGGCGGGTATGCCCAAGAGCGCGCTTGGCCACGCACCGGCGCCACCACCTATTACGGCGAGGCGATCCCTTCGAGTGAAACGCCGGTCGCCATTGTCAACGCCTCATACGAGGCCGCTTTCCTCGAACTGACGAATCCCGGCAGCTTGTCGCCAGTCGTGACCGGATCGCAAACGGTGAAGCGCGAGAAGATCGGACAGCTTGAGGTCGAGTATTCAACCTCTACTTCAACGGATATCGACGACCTCGTCGCGCTCGCAACGCCTGTCGTGACCACGATCGAAGGGCTGCTCTGGCCGTTTCTCGTGCCGGTCTGGCCGGGTGCTTTGGTGGTGTAGCTCCAGGCATCGCCCGCACTTGATCAGAATACGCCCAGTGAACCGAGCAACGAGACCATTCCGGCGATCAAAATAACGAATTGAGCCCTCTGCTTCATCGTAGGGTCAATTGGAAGCTTCTGCACGAGATAAAGCACAACCCCGGCGAAGAGGATGGTCAGGAGGATGCTGATTGTGGCGGACATGTCCCCCAGATCCTTGAACAAAGAGCCTTGCGGCAATGAGGCGTAAATAAGGCTTAGCTCTCGAAAAGGAAGGGCGGAGGATGGCAAACCCGATCTATGCGCGCCTCCCGGCGACCGCGCAGCGCCTCATCGCCAAGTACGGCCAATCCGCTACTGTGAAGCGGATCACGCCTCCGGATCCTGTTTACGGCGGCGAGCCTGTCGTCACGTCTTATCCCGCCACGCTCGTCCCGATGGCCTACGAGGCCCGCTACATCGACGGCACGGTCATCCAGACCGGTGACATGCAGATTTACATCTCCGCTGTCGGCCTCTCGATCGAGCCCACGGTCGGCGACGTCGTGACCGCCAATGGCGCCGATTACGCCATCATCAACGGCGACCCGAACAAATACGATGGCATCACGCCGGTCGTCTTCATCGTCCAAGGAAGGATTGCGGCTTAGTTCTCCTGAACCGAGATCCCGTCCTCGCCAATCTTGATCTCGACGCCTTGTGTCGTCTCCTCCTGGTAGACGTAGATGCCCAGTCCGACAGTAATGACGGCAAGCACGGCGATGATGAGATAGAGGGCGTTTCGGTTCATGCAGCGGAATCCTTACATGAATTTCGATCAGTTGCTCAGTGCATACGAGCCAGAGCTTGTGGCGGGCTTTCGGGAGGCGATCGATCCCTCGCGATAGCGCTTCGAATATCACGCTACCGCCCCGACACGGCCCAAGGAGAGGGTTGCCCTATGAGCATCATTGTTTCTCGAGCATAGCATCGCTCACCTCCCGCCCGGTGTGGCGCGGCCTGATAAGGTTCTTCAGGTCAAATCCCTGCCGCCGAGCCTCAGCTAGGTAGTCTTCCAGGGTACTTTCCGAAATGGCACTCTCGCGCGCGATCACCCAAAGAAACTTGCGATCAGGCGTGCCGACCAGTGCGACCCGGTACTCAGGATCGATTTTGAGCACCCAATAATCGCCGTCAGTGAAGGGTATCCAGCGAAGTGCAGCCGGAAGAAAGTTGACTTTCAGCTTCGCGTTCGTCGCATCGACTGGCTCTGCTTGGCCAAGCGCTTGCTTGGGCTGGTTGTTGTTATCGAAACAGCGGTTGTCGACGCGAATCTTTCCGTCGTTATCAAGGGAATAGTCTGCCGTGATGTCCGTCGCGGCATCTTCTTCATATTTGAGCGGCAGGCGGACGATCTCATACCAGCGCCCCAGATAACGGTTGAGGTCGAGACGCGGAATTGCTGTGACTTCGCCCATGGCTTCGGTTCTCCTTCAATGAGGAGCGGCAACGCCTGCAGGGTACTTCGGTTCCCTGGCAAGAAGATTGGATAACCTATGACGTTTGATGAACTCCTCGCCAAATACGAGCCGGCGCTCGCCGCCGCATTCCGGCAGGCTATCGAGGAGATCAAGTCGGGCATCGTCCTCCGCGTCGTGGTCGAGCGGCTGGAGCGCGGCGACGTCAACGGCGCGGTCGATGCCATGCAGATCGAGCCGGAGGTGTTCTCCGCGCTCGAAATTGCCCTGCAGGACGCTTTCAACGCTGGTGGCACCAACGCAGTCGCTGAGCTACCGAAGGTCATGGACCCGCAAGGCAATCGCGTGATCTGGCGCTTCGGCGTCCGCAATCCTGTTGCCGAGGCGATACTGCGCGACCTGTCGTCGACGATGGTCACGCACATCACCGATGACCAGCGACAGGGCATCCGCCTGGCGTTGGAGCAGGGGCTTGCCAGAGGCGCCAACCCGAGATCCACGGCCCTCGACGTCGTCGGCCGGCAGAGCCGCGTCACCGGCCGCCGAGAGGGCGGCGTGATCGGTCTGACCCGGTACCAGATCGAGTTTATCGAGCGGGCGCGCCTGCATCTTGATTCCGGCGACCCGGACCTGATGAACCGGTATTTCGAGCTCAAGACGCGCGACAAGCGTTTCGACCGAACCGTTATGGCAGCCATCAGAGCAGGGAAGCCGGTGACCGGCGAGGCGCTGGCCAAGATCATCGGCCGGCTGCGCGATAAGAACCTGCTTCTCCGCGGCGAAATGCTGGCGCGGACCGAGACCATGATTGCGCTCAGCTCCGCCCGCGACGAGGCGATGCGGCAGCAGATCGAGGCCGGCAAGGTCCGGGCGCAAGACGTCACGAAGGTATGGCGTTCCGCCGGCGACAGCCGTGTGCGGCACACCCATCGTGTCCTCAACGGCAAGGCCGTCGGCATGGATGAGGTATTTCAGAGCCCATCTGGCGCGCTTCTCCGCTTCCCGGGCGACCCGCGCGCGCCCATATCGGAGATTTCCGGCTGCCGATGCCGGCTCGAATACAAGGTGGATCACATCGGCGCGGTCGTGCGCCGGTACCGCGCTGAGGTCGTTTGATGGCAACGCTCTCATTTAGCGCTGCCGTGGCGCAGTGGGCCGACAAGGTCGAGGGTGCCGTCGAAGCTATCTTCAAGGAGGCGACACAGGAGGTCGTCGAAGAAATGCAGACGCCGGTCGGGCAGGGCGGCCGTATGCGCGTGGACACCGGATTTCTCCGGGCATCACTGCTCGCGTCCTCGACCGCCATGCCCGCGATCAACGCCGCTGCCAGTCCTGCGGAAGGAAGTACCTACGCGCCAGACTTTGCTCAGATCGAAGCGGTAATCGCTGGAGCGGACATCGGCGATACGCTCTACTTCGGCTACACGGCATCTTACGCTGGCTACCGAGAATATGGCGCTAATGGACAGCCCGCCGATGGCTTCGTCAGGCTCGCAGCTCAGAACTGGCCGCTCATTGTGGATCGGAAGGCCTCGGAGCTGAAGGCTCGTCTGGGGCTTTGACGGCTCGGTTCTTGTCGCTGCTTTGCTCCATCGCCGACAGAAGCCCAAGCTGCAACAGTGTCAGCGCCTTCCGTGCTGCTCTTAAACTAGTTTCGCCCCGAACCGTGGCCGCCGTCTCGCGCCCCAACGCGAGCAGCGCCGCATGGATGCGCTCATAGACCTGATCGTCAGTGAGAGGCGGCTTCTCAGACATAGGTAACGGATATATGGCGGCAGGCACCGACGCAATCATCTTCAAGGCCGTGACAGGCCGCCTCTTAGCAATGCCCGGTGTATTGCCGGTTGCCGCGCCGAACGTCGTGTTTCCGGCGGCAGGGCAGCCGCTACCGCCGAAATACCTTCGATTGACCTTCCTGCCCAACCAGACACGTCAGATCACCATGGGCAACGATCCGCAACAGAAGCGCGGACTACTTCAGGTCTCAGTCGTTTGGCCGGTCGGGCAAGGGATCATCGGCGCTCTCGATGTCGCCGACCAAGTGATCGATCACTTCAAGAACCAATCCCTATTCGCCTCTGGCGTGAAGATCACGATCAGCAGCGAGCCGTGGGCGGCGGGCCCGCTCCAAGAGGGTGAACGGGTGCAGATCCCCGTCACCATTCCGTACATCGCCTTCGAACCGGAGAACTGACATGGCAAACAAGGCAACGAAGAAGGGCAGCAAGGTCTATGTTTGCGCCACTGCCCAGAACACCGATCTTATAGAGTCAGCATATGCGGCGCTCACCTGGGTGCAGGTTGGCAAAGTCGGAAACATCGGCGATTTCGGCGCCGAGTCGACGATGAACAGTTACAACACCCTCGATGAGCCGGTGACCCAGAAACAGAAGGGCACGGCAAACGCCGGGGATCCGCAGATCGAGGTCGCCTCAGTGCATGACGATGCCGGCCAGGTCATCCTGCGCACTTTCGGCAACCCCCTCAACCTCGACAACATGGCGATCAAGGTCGAGCGCAACGATGGCGGCGAGGGGTTCACGAACACGATTTTCTACAGCCGCGGCGTCGTGTCCGGCCCGCTTTATCCTGGCGGCGGTTCCGACGACTTCGAGCTCGAGCGCTTCACGGTCGGCCTCAACCAGCTGCCGATCCGCGTCAATCCCGCTGTAATCCCGTAATCGATAGGTGACCCTTGGACATCTCCAAACTCGTCAATTCCGAAGACCTCTTCGAGCTCAATCTCACCGGCCCGGATACCGATGAGTTCGTAGGTATTCGTTTCATGATCCGTTCCGCGGAGAGCGATGCGGTGAAGCGCGTGGTCCGGCAGCATAGCGACAAATTCCTCGCGAGCCGGAAGAAGAAGCTTACGGCCAGCAAGGTCGAGGCCGAATATCTCGACAAGGCGGCAGCCTCCGTCGCGTCCTGGGACTGGGGCGATCACAACTGGAAAGGCGAAAAGCCCGAATGCACCTTCGAAAAGGCTCGCGAGGTTCTCGAAGAGGCCGGCTGGATCTATGACCAGGTCGCCACGGCCTCAGAGGACCGCGCAAATTTTACGAAGAGCTTGGCGAAAGGCTCTGCGAAGCCGTAGCGATTGTCGCGCGCTACGACAGCGTCCGAGACAAGGACGGTGAGACCAGGCGCGAGCGCAACGACAGCTTTGAGGTCGAAAGCCCGGAAGCGGAGGTGCCGGATAACGGTGCCTTCCTCTGGGATTGGTTTTGGGAGCTCCGGCAGGCGCAGCCGCCTGGGTTCTCCGGGCCAGTACCGATCTCGAACATCGAACTCTCGGTTTGGTGCCAGCTGACTGGCAATATCGTCCGGCGCGAGGAGCTTGCGATCCTTAGGGCAATGGACGCGCGGTTCTGCGTCGAGATCGAGAAGGAGAGCGAGGCGATCAGGGCGCGCGATGAGTGCTCTATACGATAGCCAGCGACAACGATGACCTACAACTATCCAGGTGCTAAGGCACATGGATGATTTCGCATGGAGGCTATATGGCAAAATTCGACCCAAAGATCATTCTCGATGATGTTCGAAGTCGGGACGTGGCGCTACTCACAATGTTATTGGCGACTGATCGTCAGGCTGTGGCGCTGTTTCGCGTTTATGTGACTTTGGCAGCAGCTTTGATATCAGCCGCTGTCGCGGGGGCGATTAAGGCGAATTGGGCGGTGGACATTTGGATCAATGTCGGTGTTGGACTATCCGCATCAGGCCTTGCACTCGCTTGCTGGTATTGCATAGTCGCAATCAAAACAGCCAAGGTGGGCATGCCTGGGAAAGGGGCCGAATTTTGGCAGTGGGCGCGTCGAGACGACATATCCGAGGATGTCGCACTCGACGCGTATCTGACTCAGGCGCTATTTGCCCAAGATACCAATATCGAGGTCAACCGCCGGTCGTCCAATTGTCTACGCATGGCCAAAAGGCTCGGGGTTGGTTCGGTTGCATTGGGCGGAATTGTAATATTGATCGGATTAAGCGGTTTTGCTTCTACCGCTTGGGAGGCTTTGAGCCGTCTTTTATAACCATTCTATCCGGCGGCGGAGGTGGCGGTGGTTCGCGCGGCGGCGGCGGGGATGGGTTCTTAGGATCGCTCATGTTTGTCTCCCTTTCCCAGTAACAAATCACGAGTCGCAACGTAGAGTCGAGTCAGCTACTTGAACTCTTCCTTGGTGCCGTCCGGAACGCCTTCATTTGTCGGCGTCGCGAGCCTGTTTAAAACGGGCCTGAGACACACGAAGTCTGGTCTGTGTCACGAGGATGCCGTCTAAGCACTTCTGATCGTTCTCCGCCGGTGCTTTCTTTTGATGATCTCGCCGTATTCTTTTGTCGAAATCGTCAGCAATGATAACGGCGTCGGTCTGCGATTTACCTCCAAGGATGGCGGTCTGTTCGACAGCGGATCGCGCAGCATAATAGTGCGAAGTCCCCAACGCGTCTTGGCAAAGATATGCCGCGCCAAGGTAAATGAACGCATCTTCCATCATCTGTTTGGCTGCCTTCTGAGCAGCCGCACGGGTATTGGCGTCAGCGTTGGCCGGGGCGGCACACAACACCAATGCCAAAGCAACCAATATCTTGCGCATCGTCGTCCTCCGGTTGAATCGACAGGACGATAGCGCACGTTCTTTGAAAAGGAAAAGCCATGGCAGATGTAGCCACGCTCGGGCTCCAGGTTGAAAGTGGCTCCGTTCAGAAGGGCACCGACGCTCTCAATCAGCTGACGGGAGCGGCCGCGCGCGCGGAAGCAGCCGCAAATGGGCTGTCGGGCGCTAATCGCGGTGCGACCGGAGCCGCGGCGGCCGCCGCCAAGGCTTATGCAACAGAAGGTGCCGCTGCGGCGTCAGCGTCGAAGCAGATCGAGATGATGAACCGGGCGGCCAATCAGAACCGCGCATCATCCCGCGGGAATCTTGGAAACATAGCCGCTCAGTTCCAAGACATTGCTGTCAGTGCGCAGATGGGCATGGGCCCGCTGCAGATTGCTCTTCAGCAGGGCACGCAACTGGCCGCCGTCCTTTCTTCTATGGAGAGACCAGTGCAGGGCTTGGGGGCAGCCTTCTTGTCAGTGCTCTCTCCCGTTAGCCTCCTGACGATCGGCATAATCGCGCTGGCGGCCGCTGGCCTGCAGATGGTTGATTGGGCAAAGCTGGCGCAATCGGCGCT
Source organism: Sinorhizobium meliloti (assembly GCF_017876815.1). Lineage (NCBI taxonomy): Bacteria > Pseudomonadati > Pseudomonadota > Alphaproteobacteria > Hyphomicrobiales > Rhizobiaceae > Ensifer > Ensifer meliloti. The sequence goes on from NZ_JAGIOS010000001.1 coordinate 2,919,340, forward strand.
GATGGCCTTGGCGGATGTTCTCGAAACCGTGGCACCCTACGCTGTCGCCGCAGCCGCAGCCCTGGCGCTGATCTACGCCCCGTCTATCGTCGTTGGCATCGTGAATGTTATCGCGGTTTTGTCGCGCCTCGTAGTCGCGGCTGGGACGGTTGCGGCCAGCTTCACGGCAGCTTGGTTGGCTGCGGTGGGGCCCGTTGGCTGGGTTATCGCTGGCTTCAGTACAGTTCTCGCGGCTGCAATCATTTTTCGCGAGGAGATGCAGCAGATCTTTGGGCGCGACCTCGTTGCCGATGCCAAAACAGGCGCCAACTTTGTAATCGGTTCGTTTGTAGCCGCCTATCACGACATCAAGTTCCTTTGGGATCAATTTCCCAATGTAATCGGAGCAGCTGCAATCGGGGCCGCTAACGCAGTTATCAAAGCCATGACCGATATGGTTCAGCGTGGCGCCGGTCTCATCGACAGTTTCGCTTCGAAAGCGAATCAGTGGCTACCGGAAGGGATGCAACTCGGAACGATTGGAGACCTCGGTCTGGACAAGGACTTCCAGTTCGCAAACAAGTACGCCGAGGAGCTCGCGAAAGCGGCAGACAAGCGTAACGGGCAGATAGCATCCGATCTCAGCGCCGATTATCTCGGAGACTTCGGCGGTGCCATTGCCAGAGGTGCTTTGGCGGCGACCGGCAAACTCAAAGAGCTTGCCGCAAGTCTGACCGAAGTCGACGAGAAATCGAAGGAGCGCACCGGCGGCAAGAGCGAGCAGGAGAAGTATTCCGACATCATCGCCGGCGCCGAACGCCAGATCGCGGCGCTTGAGGCGGAGCGTGATGCTATCGGGCTCACGGAGCAGGCGGCAGCCGCGCTCCGCTACGAGACGCAGCTCCTGAATGAAGCCCAGCAGCGTGGTATCTCGCTCACTGATGCGCAGAAGAGCGAGCTATCGTCACTTGCGCAGGTCATGGCCTCGATCGAGGAAGAGACCCGCCAGATGGGTATCGCGCTCGATTTTGCTAAAGAAGTAACCGGAGGCTTCTTCGATGACTTCTTCGCGGGAATTGAGAACGGCAAATCGGTATGGGAGTCTTTCGGCGACGCGGCTTTGGGGGTGCTTGACCGCATCGCCGACAAGCTGCTGAACGACGTCCTCGATGCCGTGTTTCAGGTCAGCGGGGCAGGGGCTGGCGGAGGAGGACTCCTCAGTTGGCTCTTCGGCGGTGGCTCAAAGGTGGACCCATGGGCTGGGCTGCGTGGGTATGCGAACGGAACGAGCTCCGCTCGTCCTGGCGTCGCATGGGTTGGTGAAAAGGGGCCGGAGCTCGTCCGTTTCAAGGGTGGCGAGGAGGTCATTCCGAACCATCGCCTTCAACGACCGGCTAATGGCAATGTGGCGCCATCGGGCGGTCAGCTAAACCAGAATGGGCCGCGCGAGATCATCCTTCGGGTGATTGCTGAGGAGGGGCCGATGTTCAGGCCCGTCATTCGGTCGGAGAGCCGAGGCGTCTCCGTCGAGACCATAAAACAGTATGACGCGGCGAAGGCAAACATCTACCAGAACGGCGAAGACCGCTAATCTTCGATGGATTTCCCGCCTTGGATCACGGTGAAGATGCTTTCGCCGCTCTTAGCCTTCCTCATTGATGTGAGGAATTCCTCCATTTCCTGCGCCATTACCTCGAAGGCACGTCGTGCACCGGACCGCTGCTCGGGTGTCAATTTCGGATCACTCGCGAATTTCTCCGCTGAGTTGATGTTCGATTTACGGGCGTTCTCTGTCATGGCCATCAGCGCCTCGTACTGAGATTCATCGATGTTCGATAAAGCGCTTGCAACAAACATAAACATAAAGCGATGGGCATTCGCCCTGAATTCCAGGTCCGATACTTGCTTGACCAGCTTGCTGTGTTCATCGGCCAAGAGCTGAAGCACCTGCTGGGTTGTCCCGCTGAAATCGATTGTGGGCACTGATTCTGCTCCCTAATTCCCTACCGCTGCATATTGCGGCCATTACCCTGGATTGCAACCAACATGGCTGATCCGATTCCATTGCCGATGCTGCCCTGGCGAGACTGCCAGTTTGATCCCATCAATCCGACAGACGTTTCCATGATGGAGGGCCGGCGTTCCGAAGAGCAGGCCGCGGGCACTCCATTTTGGAAAGCGCAATACACGACGAACTGGATGACGCCGGCCTTCTACGGGTTGTTCGATGCTTTTGTCATGAAGTCGAGTTCGCGCGGTGCACCTTTCCTCGGATACGACCTGTTTCGGCCGCGCCCGATCGCCCACAACAACGGAAAGCCGCTCGCCGGCACGAAAGCAGGGGGAGGGGTATTCAACGGCGGCGCGGTTCTTCAGGCCATCACCAATAGCCGAACGGTCGTTGTTGCTGGTCTGCCTGCTGGTTTCAAGCTAACAGCGGGAGATTATGTCGAGTTCAGGATGTCGGCGCTCGTCCGGTCACTTCACCGGATCGTCGAGAACGCCACGGCGAACGCCAGCGGCGTGGTCACTCTCTCGATCATGTTCGGCTTGGATACTCAGCATTTCACTACGTCGGCGACAGTCCATCTCGAGAAGCCGTCGTGTGTCATGAGTATTGATCCGGGCAGTGTGGCGGCACCGAAATCGTGGGCGGGTCGCGAAGCCTCTTTTTCCGCTACGGAGATGTTTTTCTCATGAGTGTGCTGGATCCTGCTGTCGAGAGTGCGCTCGAGACCGGCCGCCTTGCACGGCTCGACCTCATCCGCTTCGATTTACCCGGCAAGACCGTCGGCTACCATCGCGGTGGGAGGCCCTACACCTATAACGGTCTGACCTATCTTCCGAACCGCTTTCTCGAGCCGGGCGAACTGGTGAGCGCAGTGGGCGTCGCCGTGACGACGCGGACTATCGTCTTCTCAAACATCCCAGTCAGCAACCCCGAGGACGCAGTCTCTCAGATTGAGCAATATAATTACCAAAGTGCTCCGGTGATCATCTCCCATCTGGCGGGAGATCCCGAAACGGACGCAGTCCTCGGTATTCTCGCCTCATCGATCTACGAGATCGACCAGGTCCGCTACAACGAAGGCGCGGTCTCAGGCTCCGAACGGACACTTACGATGATGATCGACCTGCAGCCGCCGGGACGATCGGCGCGAGGCTCGACCGGCGTCAAGCGCTCGCAGGCCGAGCAGCAGTTCGACAATAATCCGACCGACACGGGCCTGGAGCACGTGGCGACGAATGCGACCATCCCCGAGGAATGGGGCCAGGTCGCGCGCTGATATCGATCTAAATCATAGAGTATAGAACGGCTACGGAACGCTTGGGGGACAAAGCGGGTCCGCCTCCTGCCGTCCATACCGCTACCTCAGAGGCAGCCCATGAACCGCTTCCGCATCGTCGAAGCCACGCTCGCGCGTGAGCTTGCGAAACCCTATGCCTATGGCTCGGCCGATTGCTTCATGCTCGGCTGCGCCTTCATCGACGCGCTGACGGGCTCGGCCGTGGCCGACAAATACCGTGGCGCCTATCGCACGCTCGCCGGTGCTCAGCGGGCGCTGCGCCGGCGCGGGCATACGTCGCTGGTGAGCTTCTTCGCGGCCGAGCTCGGGCAGGAGCCGAAGGGCGGGGCGGAAGCGCGGCTCGGCGATCTTGTCATCCTGCGCCTGGCCGACGGCGCCGAGCATGTTGGCGTCTGCCTCGGCGGCCGTTTCGTGACCAAGACCGAGCGCGGCCGCAGCGATCATGGCCTTGCCGACGTCATTGCTGCCTTTCACCTCGGATAATCAGACATGGCAATCTTCACTTCAATCGCGACGGCGATCGCCGGTGCGCTGTTCGGCGGCTCTGCGCTCGCTGCCAGCCTCATTGGTGGTGCGCTCGCTTTCGGTGCCAAGCTGGCGATCGGCAAGCTCAGCCAGCAGAAGCAGCAGAAGCGGAAATACACGGCCGTTCAGGGCGAGATCCAGTTCGGCGGGGATGTGCCGGTCGGCACGCTCTACGGCGTCGGCAAGACAAAGGGGCAGCGGACTTTCTATGCCAAGTGGGGGAGCGGCAATAAATGGAATGCCGAGGTCTTCGTGCTCGCGAATGGCTGGTGCGACGGGCTGGAGCCCTACGTCTACATTTACGGCGAGAAGAAAGCGCTGGTATCCCGGCCGGTCATCGGCAATGAGGTCGCGAACTATCATATTGAGGGCTTCGTCAACGGCTCTGGCGACCCGGTCCTGACGATCCGCTTTTACGATGGCAGGCCAGGCCAGTTGGTGGATCAAAAGCTGGTCGACGTGTCGGCGGGTCTTGGCAACAAGTGGAAGAGCACGAGCGTCAATGCCGGGATCTGCTACGTCGTCGTCGAACGCATCTATAGCGACAAGCTCTTCGGCTCGAAGGGTAGGCCGGAGCTTGAATTCGTGCTCCGCGGGCTTCGCGAATACGACCCGCGCAAGGACTCGACGGTTGCCGGTGGCTCCGGGACGCAGCGGCTCAACGATCCTTCGACCCATGTGCACACGAAGAACCCGGCCGTTCACCGCCTCAATTATCAGCTGGGGCTGCGCGCGCTCGTCTCCGGCCGCACGCTGATCGGCGAGGGCAAGAGCCTCGGCCAGATCGATCTCGCCACCTATTTCGTGGCGATGAACGTCTGCGACACGCTGCGCAGCAACGGCAAGAAGACCTATGAGTGCTCGCTCTTCGTCAGTGGCGACGATGATCATACCGAAGTGCTGAAGCAGTTCGACGATGCCATGGCCGGTTATGGCCTCAATCGGCGCGGCCTTTCCGGCGTCATCCCGGGCGCGCCGCAGATCCCGGTCAAAGACCTGACCGCGGCCGATATTCCTATCGACCGGGCGAAGGACGTGCAGTTCCGGCCTTCGGCTTTCGAGCGCTTTAATCACCTTTCCGGCCAGTTCACCTCGATCGAATCGATGTGGAACCCGGAAAGCCTGAAGCCGGTCTATGTGAATGCGGACATCGCCGCCGACGGCCGTAATCGGCAGACGAGCATCGACTTCCTGCAAGTCACCGATCCGGACATTGCGCAGTATCTGCTCAATATCCGCTATCGGCAGAACCGTATGGGCGGCAAGGCCACGGTTCCGGTCAGCCGTCGCTTCGGCCTGGCGGTGCAGGAAGGCGAGTGGATCACCTGGCGCGGCAAGAGCTGGTTGATCAGCGAGTGGCGGGCCGATGATCGGCTGCGCATCACGCTGGTGCTCTCCGAGACCAGTGCGGCAATCTATGACGACGATGACATCGAGCCCGGCCCGATCGTCATCCCGCCGACGCCGACGATCAACCCGTCGCTGCTGTCGACGGTGCAGAACTTTAACGTTGCCGCAGGCATGATCAATGGCGCGCAGGGCTACGACACGCCGGCGCTCGTCTTCACCTGGACCCCGCCGGATGATCCGACGATCACGGCCGTGCGCTTCTCGTATCAGATCGAGGGCACTACCGAGCTGTTCGAGGATCAATGCACCTCGCCCGAGGACGGTCTGTTCCGCACCACGAAGAACGTGGTTTCCGGCAAGGTCTATAATGCCCGGGCCACGATCACGACCGTGCCCGACCGGCTGCGCACCTTCACGCCCTGGATGACGACGGCGCAGCCGACCGGTTTGCAGACGCTGCTCACTGGCCTGCAGCAGCTGCAGGACGATGCGCTGAACCGCTTCAAGGAACTGCAGCAGGAGATGGACGAATTCTTCCGTCCGCGCCTCGTCGAGCTGCTGGATGCGTTCTCGCTCGAAGGCGCAGTCGGTCAGATCGAGCGCCAGCAGATCGTTGCGTCCATAGGTGACGCGTTGGCGCAGATCACCGAAGAGCGCCGGGTGCGCGTTTCGGAGAACGAGGCGACGGCGCAGCTGCTGAAGTATCTGCAGGCGAGCCTCGGCGGCACCAATGCGCGCCTGATCACTGAGGAGACTGTGCGTGCGACGGCAGATTCGGCGCTGAGCAGCCAGATCACGCAGCTCACGGCGGAAACGGGCAACAATTCGGCGGCCATTCAGGCGGAAGCTACCGCCCGAGCAAACGCTGATAGTGCGCTCTCCAGCAGCATTACCAGCCTCGATGCGGAAGTTGATGGCAATCTCGCCCGGCTGATCCAGGAAGAGACCGCGCGCGCCAATGGAGACAGTTCGCTCGCGACCAGCATCAACGGGGTGAGTGCCGATTTCAACGGGAGGTTCGCGCAGGGCCTTGTGAAGTTCGAAGCGGTCGCTGCGCCAACCGGGGTTGATGCCCGCTTTTCGGTGCTCTTGCGGGCGGGCACGAGCCAGAGCTTCAAGGTGTCGGGCTTTTACGTCGAGCTCTACACCCAAGGCGGAATTCAGAAATCGCGCATGGCCATCCAGGTAGACCAGTTTCTCGTGTTCTCGGGCAACAGCGGTCACTTGCCGTTCGCCTTCGAAAACGGGGAGCTGAAGCTGGCGATTGCCAATATCGGCACGGTCAACGCCGGCCTGCTTCAGTCGCTGAACGGCAAAATGAAGATCGATCTCAACAACGGCACGATCGAAATCTTTAGCTGAAAAGAGGGTTCAATCATGAAACGCAGGTCTTTTCTACTGGCGCTCATCAGTGTCCCAGCAGCCACCAGTGCGGTGCCGGCACGGAGTCCGCTAGTCTTCAAGGATGGCGCTATGAGGCTCGCCATCGCCGACATCGGCACGGCCGACGCCGGCCGGCTGCGATCTCGTAATGGCAAAATGAAGATCGATCTCGACAGCGGCACGATCGAGATCCTTAGCTGATGACGCGGACAATGATTGGCCGTGACAGTACGGGCGCAGGGTGCGTCAAAATCATGAAAAATGATGCTGACGACCCGCGCACCACGCCGGATAGCCAGCGGTCAAAGTTCCTCTACAACTCAAAATACGCTCTGAACGCTTCGATCGCGCACATCGAGGTTATCAATTCGGGCTTCAGTGGGAGTACATACCAGTATTTCCCCGCGGGGTCGAATTCAAGCAACTATCAAAAAGCGCTTGGTCAAGGCGGAGGGGAGGCGTGGTGGTTCTTCAGGAACTCCGCGTTCCCGAAGATGAAATACAATATGCCGCTATTCGACGTGAAAGCCACGCGGACGAACACGGGACGGTTCAATCAACAGCGCATCCAGCGCCGCTATTCCGGCAAATACTACAATGACCAGGGTGGCTATTTCTTCATGGGGAACTGGGCTCAAGAGCCTTGGGTGAAGAACTTCAGCGGCGTTGTCAGTCAGTATGGATCGTTTCCCTACGGGACGTTTGCTCACATCACAACGTCCACGCTCGACGACGCTTACAACCGTTTTCAGTCGAGAGACAAACGGCTGATTGTGTGGAACCTCCCCGGCAATGAGGATCCTTCACTCGAGGCTCCCGCATTGGCACCGAACGGCGCAAAGAACATCATCATCCGTTCGGACAAAATGGTGATCGCTAAGCCGGGCTACAACGCAGAAACTGCGACCGAGTGGCAAGTCGCCTTCGACAGCCGACGCGTTCCAGTCAAGGTTATCGCGGCTGCAGACATCGCGATCCCTGCGGGAGAGTCGTTCTATGAAACGGGCATCACCTTGCCTAACACCATCGCTCTCGACGTTCACTTCTACACGGGGTCAACAATCTACTATCCGTGGACGCCGAACTTGGGCGACGGTGTAGGGGCGGACTATTGGTTCAGCGGTTCACGTATCTATTTCAACGCGTCCGGAGCAATGCGAGCCCGATTTATGCTCTACCTCGATGCGGGGGATAGTCCGACAAGCGGCAGCAACCGCGTGCTTCGGGAGTTCACTGAGGGCGGTCAGGACGTCGTGCAGTTCTTGCGTCCAGGATCAGCCAACCCGCCGTCATGGGCCGATATCGTCATAGATACCCGGTGGCCGTGCGTTCAGATCATCGCGGAAGGCTATTTCAATGTAGCGGTAGGAAGCCCGCTCGAAACGGTGATCAATTTCGACGCGGCCGGAATGTTTCCGATGGTCAAATATATGACCAAGCACGGTGGCGGCTCAGAACAGAATTTTGGGAGTTGGCAAGAAGCTATCAAGCTCCCGTCGGTACGCCAACGCGTCTATTCGAGCAACAGCAATTTTGAGTGCGGTGATAGCTCGCATTGCCGGCTCACACAGACAAGCGCAACGTTTGTCACCAATCGCGGCCAGCCCGGCGATTACTACAACGATGCAGACGACCCCGGCACGTGGCGCACGGACGGCGCCGATAACGTGCTCGGCATCCGCTACTACATTCTCGGCATCCCAGCTTAGGAACTCCTGACATGACGATACCCTATGTAACGGGCACGGTATCCGTGACCGCCGGCAGCGCCGTGGTGACCGGTTCCGGGACCGCCTGGGCCACGGCGTTGATTGCCGGCGGGCTCTTCGGGCTCGACAGCAGCAACGGCAACCCGGTCCCGATCCTCTCCGTCGACAGCAATACGCAATTGACGCTGGCCAAGCCATGGCGGGGCACGACGGCGGCCGGGCAGGGATACTGGATCATTCGTGACACTGCATATCTGCAGCAGCAGACCGTCAACGCTCAGGCGCTCTCGACCTATATCCAGCGGCTCGACAATGCGGTGCTGTCGGTTTTGGCCGGCCTTACGCCGGCTGCTGACAGGCTTGCCTATTTCACTGGCCCCAACTCTGGCGCGCTTGCGGACATCAAGGCGAAGGGGCGCGACCTGCTTTCGTCGACGAACGTGCTCGACGCCCTTCTGAAGCTCGGGCCGGTGTGGGGCGGCTCCGTTCGGTCACCTGCTAACAGCGATGTCGGCTTGGTCGATGGCGATCTCAACACTATAACCATTGCTGGGGTTTATACGCTTGCGGGAAACTGGGCCAACACCTACGCCGGCGCCGCCTCGACAGCCACGACCGGAACGCTGGTCGTGCTCCAGCGAAGCTCCAACGCCGTCTTTCAGTATTTCTACCGGGACAACAACCAGGTCTTCAGGAGGAACACCGTCAACGGCGGCACAAGCTGGACGGACTGGACGATCGTGGAGCTTCCGGTTGTAGGCACTGCCTCAAACTCGGCAGGTTTCCCGGCTGGCGCAATCATTGAGCGGGGCAGCAACGCCAACGGCGAGTACGTGCGTTTTGCTGACGGTACACAGATCTGTTGGGGAACTGGAACCATCAACGTCTCGACTGCCCTCAACAATCACTTCGGATCTACCTCTGGAGCCTCGGTCACCGGCAACGCGCTAATCAGCTTCCCGGCGACGTTCTCGAATACAAACTACTCGGTGTCTGTCCTCCCGACCTTCCGCGGCTTCACAGTCCTTGGTGCCTACTCCAAGAACGGCGCCAATGCCGCCGTCAGGATGGGCGTATCAGGCTCAACCGCAAACGATGTTCCCTATGAATGGTCAGCTTTCGGAAGGTGGTTCTGATGATAATTGATCTCTCTCCCCAGCGCCGCGATGACTTCCTGGAGGTCACAAGGGCTGGTGACGCCCTCACGATCAACGGTGTGGCATTCGACTTCTCAGCGTTGCCGGACGGTGCGACGATACCGGCCGGCGAGGTTCCTTGTGGATGGCTTGTCGGCCCCGTCGAACGGATCGCCGGCGAGCTTCACCTGACGCTCATCCTGCCGCACGGCCCGAGCCCCTCTCAGGCCGTCGCATTTCCTCCGCCGCTCATCGACCCGCCCGACGGGGTGATTGCATTGCCGGCCGATCTGGCACCGTCGATCCCTGATCCTGCTGAAGAGGAGCCTGCCAATGTGGACGGTTGACCTATCGAAAGTTGTCACGGCCGAGCAGAAGGCTGCGGAAATGCGCGCCGCGCTCCAGGCGCAATACTCCGCCGCCATCCAGGCGCATCTCGATGCCAAGGCGCGTGAGCGACAATATGACGGCATCCAGACCGCCATCACCTATCGCGGCGACCCGAACCCGCAATTCTCGGCTGAAGGCGAGGCGCTCTTCGCCTGGCGATCGGCGGTGTGGACCTATTCCACGGACGAGCTGGTGAAGGGTAAGCGCCGTCTCCGCCCCATTGGACAGGCTGTATTTTGAGGCTGGCTGGGCGTGCGAAAAGGTTTCCAGGACTATCTGGAGATTTGCATGGCAGATGATGGATTTGTTGGGCGCTACGAAGTTGTCGAGCCGCGCCGCGGAAACCGACGTTGGCCGGATGCTGTGAAGGCGCGGATCGTCGCGGAAAGCCTTGAGCCTGGTGTTCGTGTTGTTGATGTCGCGCGCCGTCATGACGTTGTTCCGCACCAGCTTTCCTTCTGGCGCCGACAAGCGCGCGAGGGCATTCTGGCGCTGCCGTTTGAGGCTATGCCGGGCCTGTCGGAGAGCGGCGATGCCGAGCCTGCATTTGTGCCTTTGGCGATTGCGGCAGAGCCGAGCGAGGCTGTGAGTGTTTTGGCGCCGCCGCTGTCGGAGGCGGTTTCGTCGGTCTTGACGTTGGAGATCGGCCCGGACGTTGTGTTGCGGGTTCCCGGCGATGTATCGGTTGAACGTGTGGCGGCCCTGGTGCGCGCCATTCGAGGGACGGCATGATCGTCGCGGGCCAACGACTGCCGATCCTGGTTGCAACGCGGCCGGTGGACTTCCGCTGTGGGCATCAGGCGCTGGCTCTGATGATGCAGACCGAGTTGAAGCTCGACCCGCATTCCGGGGTGACGGTGATCTTCCGGTCGAAGCGCGGTGATCGTCTGAAAATCCTGGTATGGGATGGCACCGGCATGGTGCTAACCTACAAAATTCTTGAACATGGAAGCTTTGCCTGGCCCAAGGTTCAGGATGGGACGATGCGTCTTTCCAGGGGGCAATACGAAGCTTTGTTCGAAGGTCTTGATTGGCGACGGGTGATGGCGCAACGGGTGACGGCGCCGTCGGCGGCAGGGTGAGTATCCGGCCGTCTTTGCATTGTTTTGTTTGGCTTTTTTGTGCTGCCTTGCTATAAGGCCGCATGTCGTCACCCCTTGATCTCAGCCTGTTTCCGAACCTTCCGCCAGAGGTGGTGAAGGCGTTTGCGGCGATGCAGTTCGAGCTGTCGGTCGAGCGTGCTGCGCGTCAGCATGAGCAGGCTGTGGTGGCCGAAAAGGACGCGTTCATCGCCGAGTTGAAGGAACTGATCGAGAAGCTTGAGGGGCAGGTTCACGACTATCGGCGCACGAAGTTCGGGCCGAAATCGGAAAAGCTCGATCCGGCGCAGATGGAACTGGCGCTGGAAGACCTTGAAACGGCGATTGCCGAAACACAGGCGCGGATCGCCGCCGTCGAGAAAAAGATCGAAGCAAGCGCATCCGATCCGGACAAGGCCGTTCCTCGCAAGGAGCGTAAGGCCCGTGCACTGCCCGAACACCTGCCGCGGGTCGAGAGAGTGATCGAGCCTGAGAGCATCGTTTGTCCCTGCGGTTGCGGCAACATGGTCCGGATCGGCGAAGACCGGACGGAACGGCTCGACCGGGTCCCGGCGCGCTACGAGGTGATCGTCACGATCCGCCCGAAATACGCCTGCCCCAAGGGTCGAACGGGCGTCGTCCAGGCCAGAGCGCCGGCGCATCTCTTGGAAGGGAGCTGGCCGACCGAAGCCCTTCTGGCTGAGATTGCCGTCTCCAAGCATTCCGAACATATGCCGCTCAACCGGCAGGCCGAGGTCATGGCGCGACACGGGGTGCCGATAGACCGCACCGTCCTGGCCGATTGGATGGGCAGGACGGGTGCTGCGATCGCGCCGGTGGTCGACCATATGGCCAAACGGCTGCTGTGGGAAAGCACGCGGCTTTATGTCGACGAGACAACGGCTCCGGTGCTTGATCCGGGGCGAGGCAAGACGAAGACCGGTTATCTATGGGCCGTGTTGCGTGACGATCGCGGCTGGAATGGCTCTGCGCCGTCGGGCGTGGTGTTCCATTATCGACCTGGGCGTAAAGGCGAATATGCCGCTGAAATCCTCGACGGGTTTAACGGGACAATCCAAGTGGATGCCTACGGTGGTTACTCTCACCTCGCCACGTCGGACCGGGTGGGTGGCGATCCCTTGAGGCTGGCTTTCTGTTGGGCGCACGGGCGCAGAAAGCTGATCAAGGCCACGCCAAAGAGTGGATCGCCCATCGTCGACGAGGCGCTGGTGCGGATCGCCGCGCTCTACAAGATCGAAGACAGTATCCGTGGCTCAGATCCCGAACATCGCCGGGCAGTTCGACAGGACCTCTCCCTCCCGCTGGTGGACGCGTTCTTCGCCTGGCTGGCAGCGCAAGCCAAGCGCGTCTCACGCAAGTCTGACCTCGGAAAAGCCCTGGCCTATATGCTAACGCGGCAGGACGGGTTCCGGCTGTTCCTGGACGACGGCCACGTCGATATCGACTCCAACCTGGTGGAAAACGCGATCCGCCGACCGGCCATGAACCGCCGCAATGCGCTCTTTGCGGGGCACGATGAAGGGGGCCGCAATTGGGCCCGGTTTGCCAGCCTGATCGGCACTTGTAAAATGAACGGCGTTGAGCCCTACGCCTATCTGTGCGATCTCTTCACCCGCCTCGCAAACGGCCACCTCGCCAAAGACATCGATGCCCTGATGCCATGGGCCTATGCCGCCCGCATCACGGCCTCACAATGAGCTCGTCAGGTACTCTTCGGTGAGCTCATTTGACCGCCGAGGATCGGCCTCAGATCGCCGCAACTGAAAAATCAATGGGGCGTGGACGTCGCATACGGTGAAGGTGCTGGCCGGCGAGCGACTGCAGCCCAGCCTCGAAGAGTTCATGGCCGAGTTGCCGGTGTTTGAGTGGCCGCAGTCGTAGGGGTTGGGTCTCTCGCCCATTCGGGGACAGCAATCGCTGAACTGAGCAATATGGCCGGCAGCGCCAGCGCAGCGAGGAACCTGATCACGCTCTTCCGATAAGATCGCTTGCCGTCCCAATCGTAAGACATTGTGTTCGCCTCTTCGTGATCCGAACGACGGCTCCGGCTGAACCGTATGGTCACGGTTTCCGATACTGGTCGAGTGAATTTAGGTGAAACATGCTCGGGAAACTCTTCCCGTCGCCCTCGAACTCATGTTCGGGGATGAGGGCAACCATCCTTGTTGGGGAACGTTTCGTTCCAGGGGGCGCACCGAAGGAGGAGTGCGATGCGTCCTGATGAGCGCGTCAAGATAATAGAATGGACTGCAGCTCTCGCCGCAGCCGCTTTCGTAGCGGCGCTTGTCGTGGCGCTGGTGTCCTGAGGACGTCACTTTCAACGAAGGCCGGAGAATTCCCGCTGTGTCCGAATGTAAGTGATGGCGGCAGCTTCTAGGCTTCTGCACTCAGCTTCGCATCCAATCAGGGCGTCGTCGTCTTTCTCCGCGGCGCATCGAAGTCCGTCGCGGCGCAGACACGCATGTTCGTAAGCCACGCAAAGCTTCAGAAATACGGAGCTGTTCATCATCCACGCGCTAGCACGCAGATCTGGTGCCGCCAAAAACAACCGGGCCATTCCTGCCTTCTGCGCATTCATGGCGGTGTTCGCTTTCGTTTGAGAGCTAATTCGTCTTAACGGGTGCTTCGAGGGAATAGTTCCACCAAGTTGACCGGCACTGGGATTGAGCAACTCAAGAAATCGAATAGCTAAAAGGGGTCCGGCTCGGCTTATGTCGGGATTGGCTCGATCGGTCTTGCTGCTAGGGCTTTGAGGTCCTCGGCGAGGCCGGCAAGCTGTGCCGCAAAGTCCAGAAGGTTCGAAGCGGCGCACTGTGCCGCGATTTCTGAGAGGTCAGAAGCCGGCTCGATTGGGCCGGCGCTTTTCGCTTTGCTATCGTCCATGTTCAATTCCCATTTCCACTGATGTGGATCAATGGCGAGGCCCGTCAAGGGCCGCGGGCCAGTGACGAGCCTCCCGGCCGCCTGCGAGGGGGGGCAAAGCGACCAACGTCAGTCTAAACCCGAACACTGCGGGCCGCCATGCACCAGTGTGTGTGGCTAGCCGCCAAGCTTCCCCAACGACAATCAGGAGAAATCGATGAGCGCCATCACCGCTCAGCACGTTCGCGCTGCCGCAAAGGGCAGGGTGAACGAGAGCAACGTCGCGTCCGTGATCGTGGCGCTGGATAGATACGGGGAGCGTTTCGGCATGGATCGGCCGCACCGGCTCGCCCAGTACTTCGCCCAGCTCATGCACGAAAGTGGCGACTTCCGCTACGACCGGGAGCTCTGGGGCCCGACGCCGGCACAGCAGCGCTACGACGCCCGAACCGATCTCGGCAACACGCCGGAGAAGGATGGCGACGGGTATCGTTACCGTGGCCGTACCGGCATGCAACTCACCGGCAAGGACAACTATCGCCAGTTCCGCGACTGGTGCCGAGCGGCCGGGCTCGATTGCCCGGACTTCGTCAAGGAACCTGATGCGGTGAACACCGATCCTTGGGAAGGCCTGGTGCCTCTGTTCTACTGGGACACGCGGGATCTGAACCGCTGGGCCGACGAGGGCGACGCCGAGACCATCACGAAGAAGATCAACGGCGGTAAGAACGGCCTGGCCGACCGGTTCGACCGACTTGCGCGGATCTCGCTCGTTCTCCTCGGTTACCGTGCCGACAACGTCCTTCAGTTCCAGGCTGACCAGCGCCTGCAGGTGGACGGCGACGTCGGCCCGAAAACGCGCGCTGCGATGCACACGGCGCTTGTGGCTCTCACCCCGGGCGAAGCGGCACGGCCGGAGGTCAAAGCGGCGCCCGTAACAGAGGAGAAGCCGGTACCGGTTCCCGTCACGCCGCCTAGCCTCGATGCGCCGTGGTGGAAGTCGAAAGAGGTGATCACGCCGTCTGTCATCGGCGGCGGCGCTTCGTTGCTTACCGCGATCGGCGGCATACCATGGCAAAACCTGCTCCTGATCCTCGTCGCATTCGGGGGCATCGCCGGCTTCCTCTACTGGCGCAAGAACGCCGATCGGAAGGCGGTCGCCAAGCAGGTAGAGGGGATGGCCTGATGGCTGCCCTATCGAGAAAGCTCCGCAGCGTCGAGGGCGGCCGGCTCATGTTCTGGTGCCCGGGCTGCGATGGCGCCCACCACGTCGGCGTCGGCGCCGGACCGGGGCCTCGCTGGGGATACAACGGCAACCCGGATGCGCCAACTTTCACTCCTTCGGTACTTGTCACCTACGACGGTCCAGACGCCGGCAAGGACGGTGCGCCGCCTGCAATCTGTCATTCGTTCGTGACCGACGGCAGCATCCAATTCCTTTCGGACTGCACGCATGCGCTCGCTGGCCAGACAGTCGACATACCAAACTGGGAGGAGGCGTGATGTTCAGCCGCCTCTCTCTGGCCGCTGGCGCTGTTGCCGGCGGCATCCTCGTCTTTATCGGCATGCAGACGGTCAACGCGCTCTGGATCATCCCCGGAGCGCGGGAAGAGGGCCGGAAGCTCGAACGCGCCGAACTCGAAGCCGCCACCACCAAAGCAATCGGAGAACTCGCCAATGAAGCTGATCAGGCTCGGGTTAATCGTCGCCTCTGCATTGAGCGCGGCCGGGTGTATCTCAACTCAAGCGGTAAATGCGTCGAAAGACCGTCTCAACCAGGCGGCTAGGGCCGTCGTAGGTACATCCCTAATCGGCGCTCGAGGCGCAACGCCCGCCGATCAGGACAAGATCGACGAAACAGTCGCGGGACTATGCGGCGCCCGCGCCTGGACCCAGAGCGAATGCGCCCGCCACGACGCGGCGCAGCAGTAACCATCCAGCATTGCATACGAGGGGCAGGGCATTGGCTGAAACACAGGAAACCGAAAAGATGGTCGCAACTCCGAAATGGAGGTTTGAATTCAACCTCAACACATTCGTGATCCTGTTCGGCTTTGCCGGCGGCCTCGTAGCGTGGGGCGCGACATGGGAGAGGGTGAACGCCAATCAGGACTCGCAGGCGAATTCCATCGATCGCCTCGACAAGCGCCTGACGGCTGCCGAAGTCTCCCTTCGGCAGATCGACAATCACGAACTCCGAATTTCGGCGGTGGAGAAGCAGGCGGCCGAGGCGGCGACATCAATGAAGGCCGTCGAGAACACGCTCAACAGCCTGTCCATAGATACGCGCGTGATGCGCGAGATCCTGCAGCGGATTGAGGCCAGCCAGCGCGACGGCGTGCAGTTGCGGCGGTGAGCTGGCAGCGCCCCGATGAAGGGGAACGAGAGGCGCTGCCCGATGGGTCGACTTGGCGAATAGCGAAAGGGATAAAGTCGACCTCGCTGAAGTAGCCGCTTCATGGAACAGCGACTGCTAACGAACTCCTTGGGCCGCCGATAGTTCCAAGTTTTTCTTCCTTGGGGTTTTGCCGCGGTCCCTTCCGAGGCCTCTGATCTGCTGAAAAAAAAACAGCGCTCCGGCAGATGCGATCAGGAGCGCTGCAGTTGTCCGACACATGCGATTGTCCGCCAGTCGAAATTCAGAGGGAGAAAACAACCTCCTGAAATGAGGAACGCCTCTCAAACGCCGTGTTGGCTGGAATGTTCCGGAACAATGCTCGTTTTTGAGATTGGCAAATTTCAGGCCGGTTCGGGTAGCGGCTGCTGAGGAAGGGGGCTGTCGTCTCCACCGCCATGATCGTCATCCGGCCACCAACCTTGCCAGTCGTCTCCAAGGTCTTCCTTCGCCTGGCGACCGTCTAGGCGCGCGATGAGGTACCCGTGTGATGCGGGAGATCCTGCAGCGAATTGAGGCTAGCCAGCGCGACGGGGCTCAGCTGCGGCGCTGATTTGCATAATCATGCAATTGCGCGATGCGCCTGGGTCTGCTTTCTTCTTTGCATGGAAACGAAACTTGCAGACTTGAAACTCAGGCCTTGGCTTCTCCGGGAGTTAAACATGATCGGGTATGAGGTGGTCGAAGATATGCAGCATCTGCCGACTGCAGAATTGCTGCGAATACCCGGTATGGGCGGAAATGACTGGCGCAAGATTGCCAAGGCGCTGGGGCGAGATCCATTCCCCACCTTGAAGAAACGTCCATAAACCAGCTGGCAAATCAGGCGCTTTCCCTTGATTCCGGTTCTGCTGAGAGTAAAATGTCCGCAAGCGACGTTCGAAGCGGTTCCCTTGAATGGAACAGGGCAATTGCGCCCCAGCTAGGATGAAGAATGCGTCGCGTTCGGAGCTGCAGCACCCCCGCTGCAGCTCTATTTGTGTCAGCCAAGATCCGATTTTCCGGCAGGTCAACACCCAACCGCGTGAGCGTTCCCGCCGTTCGGCAGATCGGCGAACTCGGGACAGCCTCTAGCTGTAGCCAGGAACGGCAGCGCCCCGGGAGGGGCTGGGGCGCTGCCAAATGACGATCCTCCCCATGCGGTAGACAGGATCGACATTTCGAGGAAGATCCGGCGCTCAAATGAGTGCCGGCAGCGGTTAACTCACCGTGTTCTGGTTGGTTCCCGAAAACTAAATGAAGAAGTCAAATTAGAAAAAAACGGCAGCACCCCGAAGCTAGAAAGGCGCTGCCTAGCAGTTCTGGAGAACGTCACGTTAATCTTTCATCAGCAGCCCGCCTTTAGTCAGCGGTGCTCTCTAACCGCGGGCCTAGCGGATGGTTCCAAAGAAAACTAAGCCGGCTGGAGCTTGCGAAGTAAGGGCTGCGTCTCAAAGTGCGACCCATGCAAAGGCGAACAGTGCAATGACAATAAGTAGAATTAATATGCCGGCTAGATTGAGCGAGTGCATTTCTATGTTCTCTTTGTAGACTCCCTCGGCAGGTGAACACGTCACCGGGCATGAGGTTCCCGCCCTTGTCGTCATCCGTCCGGCTCCTATCCTTCATGTTTGATCATGGAGGAAAGCATGGCAGACAATCCAAAGAAGAGGGGCCGCGACCGCGAGCTCGTTTCCGAACAGGAGCACGAGGTCGCCTATTTGATGAAAACGGCGAAGGTGTCGCGACAGAGGGCGCTGGAAGCGATCCGCGAAGCCGGGCCGAACCGAGAGAAGGTGATGGCGTATCTGGGCAAGAAGTAACGGCTGCGCGATGCCTTATTGCCGGGGCTTTCCTATGAAGATCGTATTGCCGTCTCGGTTTTCGCACCTCTTACATCGCATTCTCGGCGCCAACTGAAGGATGCTCTGTCTTTTGCCGAAGCACGCGGCCAGAGCGCGCCGATTTAGTCGGTCGATGCGGCCGCAGCTCCGGCACTTGCACAGCACGTCGCACCATTCGGGGAGGTTCGCGAAAGTAATCTCTTCTGGAGCGCCGGCTGGGGCCGCATCACCAGCCGGCTCCTTCGAGAGACGGGCGGCTCTCCCGATGGCATGTCATATGTGAGCTTGCAGCGGTCGCGATATAGATTGCCGCTCTTGGGGCAACCGATCGCTTTGGAGAATTCGGAGAGCAACTCCGGCATGCTCCTGTCGCCGACCCGATCGAAAAGCTGCTGGACATCGTATTGCCTCTTTACCCCACACTCGCATTTGATTCGGATCTTCGTCCAGGCCAGTAGCTCCGAGAGCCACCATGCTCCGCCTCTAGGCATGCTTCAATTTCCATTCGGGCTGGTGCTCCGCGCAGAACCACCGCGGCTCCTCTTTCCCCAGGGCAAATCCGAAGCTGCCCCACTTCTTGCAGCCGGCATGCTCGCACCAGTGCTCGTACGCGACCGTTTCCTTGAATGTGCTCGCCCCGGCTTCATCGCTCATTTCGATTTCCCGTAATTCCCGCCGACATTTGTTCCTAATATGTTCTCTCAGCCGAAAGAGTCAATTCGGCTTTTCGCGGGCCTGTGCGTTAATGGGCTAATGGCCAAGCCATCGTCGAAAACACCGCGCGGCACCTCATCGCCGGACCCGATGCCGGAGCGGGTTGATCCATGTCTGGCGATACTAGTCGTACAAGCCGCCAAAAGGGCCGGACAGGGCCTTTGAGATGGGACGGCTACCGTCTGGCCGTTCACGTGGAGCCGGACAGGGTACGGATAATCACACGCGGCGGCTACGACTGGACGTCCCGCTTTGCTTCAATCGCGGCAGAGGCGCGCCAGCTTGGTTACGAAACCTTAATCCTCGACGACGAGGCGGTTGTCCTTGACGATCAGGGGCGGTCGGATTTCGGCATGCTTCAGCGCGCGCTCGGTAAGCGACCTAGCTTGCATGATCCACGCGAAATCATCTTTTTGCTTTCGACCTTCTCTATGTTGATGGTTGGGACCTGCGCCGACTGCCGCTTCGCGAACGCCGGTGGCTGCTCGACCCCATAGTTGCCGGCCGTGCCGGTGCCATCCGGCTATCGGAAGAGGTTCAGGCCGATGGCGACGAGTTCTTCCGCGTCGCCTGCGAGCACGGCCTCGAAGGCATCATCGCCAAGCATGTCGAGAAGCCCTATCGGTCCGGCCGGGGCGAGTGGTGGCAGAAGATCACCTGCAAGCGCCGGGATAGCTTCGTGATCGTCGGCTTCGAGCCTTCGACCGTGCCCGGCCACCTCGGCCGGTTGTTGCTCGCCGCGCGCAAGGGCGACGATCTCGTCTATGTCGGCGGCTGCGCACCGGCTGGTCACATGAGCTTTCGCGCGAGCTGCGCAAGCTGCTCGAGGGGATGGCGACGAAATCGCCAGCAGTCGTCCTGAGAAGGAAGGGAGCCGTCTTCGTCGAGCCTGTTCTCGTGGCCGACGTCGAGTATCGCGCCTGGACGGATGACGGCAAGCTGCAGCACGCCTCGTTCAAGGGGATTAGAGAGCGGGCCGACGACGCAACGGTGTTCGAATTACAGTGAACACTCAGTGGGCAAAAGGTTCCGTGCCACCTTTCCAAAGATCGAGTCTATGTCTGACTTTAACGTGATTGGACTAAGTGACCTTGGTGAATTACCAGTACATTTTTAGGGGTATTATATTAAAGTCGTTCATTAAACCATTATTTTAGAAGAGAGCTCGCTCAGGAGCGAGCTCTGCTTTCTATGCACCACCCAACATCCGCGAAGGTGAATCAAGCCGCGAGGCGATGACGCGACCGTATTCGAAATTCCTGTTGCAGATCAGCCAAAGAACAACTAATTTTCGGTTTCCAATTCACGAAACGTTCCGCGTTTTTGGGTGTAGGTATCGTACGGCATTGGAAACCGCTTTACTTGATTTGTAGGCTGTTCAGAGAAAAATAGATTACTCTTAATCAGCGGGTCCACGGTTCGAGCCCGTGATCACCCACCATTCTTCTCTTCTTCTCAAAGATCCGTTCATTGCTTGCCGGATACCAATGCCTTGCTTAAGGCATGGACACTCGTTCCAAGCTTTTGAAAGTACGCGCTTCCGCATGGAAAAGCGTTACACATTTTTGCTGGAAGTGCCCAAAGCCGACAAGCGGGATTCCGCATAGGCGTCGTGGCCGTCATTTGCCCGTTCGATCTCGTGCGTTGCAGCACGAGCAAGAAATCCAGACCGCGTAAGGCCGTGGGCTTCGGCGAAGGCATCTATCTGCTTCAGGACACCTTCGGGAAGCGTAACGTTCACTCGAATGGCTCTTTTTGCCTCGGTTTTCACCGCGACGAGAATAGCGACGCAATCCCTGTTCTCGGCGTCGGACATGACAACCTCAAGGGAGGAGGGCTCCGGGATGGCCTCGCCGTCCTCTACCAGCCCTTCAATATGCAAGGCCAAGGCTTCCTCTGCCATAGCGCGCGCGTCGTCGAGGTCGGCACCGGCGGTCACGACGCCGGAAAAATCAGGAAAGGAAACGCCGTAATCGCTCTCGGCGTCCTTGTGGATCAATCCGATATAGTTGCGCATGGCCTTACCTCAATTTCAAACCGGACTGCTTTTCAATGCTCCTGAGGGTACCGATTGGTAGATCCCTCTTCGGGTGAGGAACGGTAACCCGGCCGTGCTTTTTCGGATGTTTGAATTGAACGTGGCTGCCCTTGGTCGCAACCTCGTACCATCCGTCCTTCTGCAATGCTGCAATAATGTCGCCGCTCTTCATCTGATACGACAATACACACGCATGTGTATTCGTCCAATGAATTTGTCAAGCCAATCTAAGGCGGCTTTCTCGGATGGTCTCGAACCGTCGGATCATCAGCTTGTGCTAAAAAAGCCAATATTCATCTCTAACGACCGCCTGGCTGGGACTTCGAAGCGAGTTCGGACGGAGAGTTCATGCGAGGTTATCTGCTCCTGACGGAGGCGAGAAGCGGGTCGAACTGGCTGGGTTCGCTCGTCAATGGCGCCGGTAATATGGGGCGCTCGAGCGAGTGGCTCTCGCCCAAGATCCATCGGCTGGATACCGGCGCCTTGTCATGGGACGCATTCTTTCAGGAACTCCTCAGGAAGTGCTCTACGCCGAACGGCGTCTTCGGCTCGAAGATATTCCCGAACCAGCTTTTCGTGACGCATGAGGTCTATGGAAGGGATTTCATTCAGCATTGCCTCGCCATGCATGACGTTGCGCTCGTATTCCTGCGGCGCAGGGATACGCTGAGGCAGGCGATATCCTATGCGCGGGCGAGGCAAACACGTAGTTTTGCCGCTCACGTCGAGGGAAGGGCCAATCCCCAATACGACTTCGAGCAGATCGCCCGATGCTTTTTCTACATTCGCGACAGCTATGCCTTTTGGCAAAGCTATCTGGAACTCACCGGCGTTGAATTTGCCGAATTCGTCTACGAGGAGCTCGCCGCCGATCCGATTCCATTCGTCAGCCACTTGGCGGAGCACTTGCAGGTGCCGCTACCGGCGCAGCTGCAGACATCAATGGCAGTCCAGCGCGACGATCTGACGGAAGAGTGGATCGCCCGCTTCCACGAGGATCGCAGATCTGCGAACCTCCTGGAGGCCTATGACCGGCGCGAACATATTCCGGGAAAACTCAAGAACTTCGTCAAGTTGGGGACCCGGAGCCTGCGACCGCGGTATCCGTTTGCGTTCTAGCGCATTGGCCCGAAGTCTTGCGGCGGCAAGCGCCTCGAGTTGCGGCGGAGTTGAATTCCCGTGGCGATGCCGATAAACGCATCCTCCTGCAGCGGCCGATCGGAGCGAACCTTGAAAGATCTTCACTATCCTTCTCGCCAAGCTGAGAATGAGCGGGATCGGAGAGGGATATTCGATCGCGTGCTTACCCGGTACGAGACCTACAAGCTCACGGCGCGTGTTCGCAAGCGGAGGCGACCGATCGAAATGTCATGCCTGACCGAGGGCGGCCAGAGGCCTCTCGGCAAAGGCGACATTCCCGTCGTGTTCAATACGCATAACGATCGCAAGTTGATGCCGTCGTTTCTGGCGCACTACAGAGGGCTCGGCGTTACCCGCTTCATCTGCGTCGACGACGTATCGTCGGACGGGACGCGGGACTATCTGCTTGCGCAGGCCGATGTGGACCTTTGGAGTTCGCCGGTGCGGTATCGCGATGCCCGCAGGGGGCGTGAATGGCGCGAGGCTCTCTTCGAGCGCTATGGCTGGGACCGGTGGTATCTCAATGTCGATTCCGACGAGTTCCTGATTTACGAGGACTGCGAGAACCGGCCGCTCGGTGCGCTTCTGCAGGCATTGGAGAGCAGAGGGGAAAAGCGCCTCGCAGCCCCCATGCTCGACATGTATCCGACCGGACGGCTCGGGGCTGCCACGCTCGACAGCGACGACGGCCGCATGCCGTGGGAAATCGCCGATCATTTCGACGGCTCCGGATACGAGATCAGCTATACGAAGCGGGCGATCAGCATCACGGGCGGCCCGCGCAAGCGCAAATTCGCCCATCTGCTCGAACTCATCAAATATCCTGTCATCTTCTGGGACAAGGAATGCAGCCTGGGCGTCAGCATTCACCAGCCCTTGCCCTGCGAAAGGAATTTCCCCGCCGTCTCCGGCGTGCTGCTGCATTTCAAGTTCTTCTCCGACTACAAAGAGAAGATCGAGCAGGCAGTCGCCGACGGGCAGTACTTCGACGCTGCGGCCGTCTACCGCAAGATGCTGGAGGGTCTTCAGGAGACGGGTGAATTCGACTTTTCCGATGCATGCTCGACGCGATTCTCGGGTTCCAGGCAGCTGCTCGAACTCGGCTTTATCGCGCCCATCCGCTATCCCTAAAAGCGGCTGCGTTCTTTCCGGCTTCTATTCTTCCCGAAATGCGCGGCTGATCTGGTCCGACAGGGGCTTGATCAGATAGGAAAGCGCCGTTCTTTGGCCCGTTTGTATGAAGGCTTCAGCCGGCATGCCCGGGAGCGGCTCAAGGGAGCCCAACCGGGCCAATTCCGCTCCGGGTACGGCAACGCGCACGACGTAATAGGAGAGGCCGCTTCGGGGATCTTCCGTAAGATCGGCGGCGATCCGGGATACGGAGCCGCCGAGCTCGGGCGTGGTTCGCTGATTGAAAGCCGATAGCCGCAGCACCACGTCCTGGCCGAGCTGGATCTGGTCGATGTCCTGTGGCCGTATGCGGGCTTCGATCGCCAGCCTGTCGCTGTCGGGGACGATGGACATGACGACGTCGGCCGGCGATATCACGCCTCCAACAGTATGGACGTTGAGCTGATGCACAATGCCGCCCTGCGGGGCGAGCATATCGATGCGTCTCAGCTGATCCTCGGCGGCGATCTTGCGTTCGGTGAATTCGCCGAGCTGCGCCTGCACCTCCCGCAGCTCGCGGCCGACCTCTGTCTTGAGATCCTCGTCGATCTGAAGGATCTGCAATCTTGTCTCGGCAATCCTGCCAGCCGCCTGGGCCTGTTGAGCGATTTTTTCGCCTCGAAGGCCCTCAAAGGTTGCCGCCCTCGTTTCCAGTTCGTTCAATCGCTGCACCGACACGATACCTCTCTCATGCAGGCTCCGAAGAGACGCGATTTCGGCATCGAGTATCGAAAGGCCCCGGTCGTAAGCCTGCTGCTGGGCATCGAGGCCGGCGATTTCATGCTGGAGCTGGACGATACGTTCGAGCAGCTGCGATCTGCGCCCCTCCCGCGACCGTCTGCGGTATTCGAAGAGCTTGCTCTCACCATTGATGGCGGAGGCGACGGCCCTTTCCTTCGCGCGGACTTTGAGTTCCGTGGGAAATTCCAGCTCGCCGCGGTCGTCCCTTTCCGCCTCCAGACGCGCGAGGCGTGCCATGAGTTCATCCAGGCGCTTCGTCACGATGCGGAGATTCGCCTTGGTCTGTGTCGGATCGAGACGCATCAGCACCTGGCCCGCTTTTACCCAGTCGCCTTCCTCCACCAGGATCTCACCGATGACGCCGCCGGTCGGGTGCTGGACCTTCTTGACATGGGAGTCGACGACGAAATTTCCCGACGCAACCACGGCCCCGGCCAATTGCGTGGTCGTTGCCCAGGCGCCGGCAGCTCCTATTAGTGCCAGGCCGACGGCCATGCCGATCGCGAGGTGCCGGCGGATGGACCGGGTAACGGCCTCAGCTTCAGTGCTTGACATCGGCGTTCTCCGTATCGCCCGCTTCGGCTATCGTTGGTTCGGTGCCGGTGTTCGCAACCACCTTGAGTGGCGCAAGAGTCCGCCCGGAAACGGAAAAGGAACGGGCTGCCGCAGGGGTTGCGTCGCCGTTCTGGCGAGGCGGCAGCTTCAGAACCTGGGAGAGGACCTCGTCCCTTGGGCCGAATGCCTTGACCTGGCCGCTGTCGACGACAAGGACGAGGTCTGCCGCCCCGATGGCGCTCCGCCGATGGGCCACCACGACCGCGATGCCTTCCCGGTTCCTCACCGACAGAATTGCGTCGATCACCGCTTTCTCACCGTCCGCATCGAGATTGGCGTTGGGTTCGTCCAGAACGACGAGGAAGGGATCATTATAGAGCGCCCGGGCAAGACCGATACGCTGGCGCTGTCCGGCGGACAAAGCGGAGCCGGCCTCGCCGATGCGCGTCTCATACCCCTGTTCGAACCTCACGATGAGATCGTGAACTCCCGCGGCCTGCGCCGCCTTGACGATGGCCGTCGGGTCGGGACTGTTTTCGAAACGCGATATGTTCTCGGCGATGGTCCCGTCGAAGAGCTCGACTCCTTGCGGAAGATAGCCGATGTGCCGGCCGAGTTCCTCACGGTCCCATTGCTCGTAGCTGGCGCCGTCAAGACGCACCTTGCCGCTGGCAGGGGTCCAGGCGCCGACCAGCGCGCGGGTGATCGTCGATTTTCCGGAGCCGCTTGGCCCGATGATCCCGATGGCCCCGCCGGCCGGGACGGAAAAGCTTACGCCGGCCACTGTAGGCTTCCCGCCGGAGCCGGGCGGAATGACGGTGAGGCCCTCGACGGCCAGTATCGATTTGGGGGCGGGAAGGGGCATTGGCGGATGTGCGGGCGGGATAAGTTGCAACAGGTTCCGGAGCCGGTCCCAGCTCTGCCGTGCCATCAGGAAAGGCTTCCAGGAGCCGATAGCGAGATCGACGGGAGCAAGGGCTCTTCCCATCATGATCGAGCTTGCCACCATGACGCCTGCGGATACCTGCTGTTCGATGACGAGCCATGCGCCGACGCCGAGGATTGCCGATTGCAGGATCATCCGCAGCATCCTCGACACCGAACCGAAGGCACCGGCTACGTCGGCCGCACGGCGGTTCGCCTCGAGGTACAGATGATTTGCGGAGAGCCAGCGTTGCTGCAGGTGCCTCTCAAGGCCAAGCGCCCTCACGGTTTCCGCATTGCGGCGGGCGGCTTCCATCAAGGCGTTGCGGTCGGTGCCGTATCGCGTCGCGTCTCTGGTCGGCTGCACTGACAAACGATCGGTCAGCAAGGTCATTGCCACGAGAACGAGTGCCCCGACGAGCGCCGTCATCCCGATCCAGAAATGGAAGAGGAAGCATATTGCAAGGTAAAGCGGCATCCAGGGCAGGTCGAACAGGGCTGTCGGCCCGGCACCGGCGAGGAAGCCCCTGACATTGTCCAGGTCGCGAAGCGGCTGCAGCCCGTCGCCGGGCATGCGCGTTTCGAGCGGCAGACGGACGATCGCCGCATGCACGCGCCCCGAAAGCCGATGGTCGAAGCTTTCTCCGATCCGGAGCAGAGCGCGCGAGCGCACGATCTCCAGCATCGCCTGGAAACCGTACATGAGCGTGGCCAGGACGGCGAGCCCGACAAGGGTCGGAAGGCTGCGGCTTGCCAGGACCCGATCGTAGACCTGCAGCATGAACAAGGGAGACGTCAGCGCCAGCAGATTTACAATGCCGCTGATGATTGCTAGCCCGGTAAAGGCTGTCCTGGCTGCCGGAATCACCGCCGCAGCCTTAAGCTGCGGCGGCGTCCGTTTGGAGTTTCCAAACATGCTGATTTCGAGTCCGCGGGATCAAGCGACGAATTCGAAATTGCCGGCGACCAGGGCAGTCTTGGTCACACCGTTCAAGGTGATGTCGCCGAGCGCGCCGAGGTTGATGACCGTGTTGGCGCCGGCCTGGGATGAGGCGGCATAGACCTCGGCGAAGCTGTCGAAGGCCGTGCTCTGCAGCGCGAGGCGCACGATGTCGCCCTTGGCACCGGCGGTAAAGCCGTTGACCGCGTCGTTGCCGATCGTCGACGACAGCGCACCGTCGATGTCCCGGTCGAAGACGAACCGGTCGCGGCCTGCGCCGCCGTTCAGCGTGTCGTTGCCGTCGAAGCTGTAGAGCCAATCATTGCCGGAGGTACCGTTCTGGACGGTGCCGACCTCTCCCAGATAGTCGAAAAGGCCGTCCTGTTGCTTTCCGCTTTTCGAGGTAACCCCGGTGAAGTTCGCCAGCGGGTCCGAGTCGACGTTGCTGTTGTGGGTCAGCGAATAGATAGCGCCGGTAAAGGTTTTGGACGGGCTCACGCCGCCGAGATCGATGCTCAGGTCGGTGTTCGCCAGATCGAAGCCCGATGAGGACGAGCTGGTGAGGCCCCTGCCGAATTCGAGGCTGTCGACCGTTCCCGTAAAGCCGGCAGGGATGATATAAGAGAAATTGCCTTCGAGAATGACGCCGCGGCTCCCGGCGATATCAACTTGGCCACCCGCCCATTCATCGTAGGGTGGAAGCGTCGAGTCGAACTGGCCGTTGCCCTCGTAATTCAGATTGGTGGCCCAGCCCTTAAGATAGTTGAGAAGGTTGGCGCTTGCTGCTGTCAGATTGATGGTTGCAACCATGGTGAGTTTTCCTTGGTTCTGAACGATGGCCGCAGGTTGATCCTGCGACAGTGTGCTGTGAGCAATTGTTCCATGTCTTGTCTCCCGAAGTGGCTTTTCGTTTCGATTGAACGGGAGCGATAGATGCGCCCCACGTTACGCATGTCGAACGGAACTTCGCCCCTCATCCGCCTGCCGGCACCTTCTCCCCGCGAGCGGGGCGAAGGGGACTCGCGGCGCCGCTCTACCCTCAGCCCCTCAAGAGCGAGCGGTGAGGCCGAGGCTTGTCCCTTCTCCCCGTCAGAAAAGGGGAGAAGGTCGCGGCAGCGGGATGAGGGGCATCCGCTTCGCTCGAAGAACCGACAATCGGGCGCGGCCGCTTCACTCGAACCACTCTAGAACTTGAAGTTCAGCGATACCGTCGCGGTCCGCCCCGGAGCGGGATAGTAAAAGGCACCCAATGCCGGCGCATATTGCTCGTCGGTAACGTTGTTGATGGCGAGCCGCAGCTTGGCGCTGTCCGAGAAGCTGTAGGAGCCGTAGATATCGAATACCTTGTAGCCGGCGGTGTTGAACAGGCCCGCCAGCTGGCCCACCGTGGGCTTTGAATCGCTGACATAGGTCGCGCGTCCGCCGAGAACCAGCTTCCGCTCGAACAGGCGGATGCCGGCATCGAGCGTGAACTTGTTTTCCGGCGGGACGAACAGAACCGATGGCACCGGCGTGTTGCCACTTGCTGCAAGCGGGGTCCCGGACGCGGTCGGCCCGGAGTAACTGTAGGTGTCGGCGTAATCGGTTTTCAGGTAGGTATAGGAGGCGCCGACATAGGCTGATCCCATGTCGTAGCTCGCCTCGATCTCGACCCCGTTCATCGTGGTATCGCCGTCGAGATTGACATGCTGGAAGAGGTTTTTGTCGAAGGTGGCGAAGTAACCATTTCCAAGCGTGATATAGTCCTGAATGGTCCTGTCGAAGTAGACCGTCTTGAGGCGCAGGCTGTCGCCGGCCGTGAACAGCCCGTCCCGTGCGATGTTGATCCCGAGCTCCCATGTCCGGCCCCGTTCCGGCTTGAGGTACGGGTTGGGGATATAGGTGGCGATGGCATCACCGGGATGTCCGCCCGACGTCAGCGCTTCCATCACGGATGGCGGCCGGTAGGTATGCGCATAGGTAACGAAGGGTTGAATTCCTTCGAAGGGCATGACGGCGATCCGCGCCGACGGAAGAAGCGCGCCTCCGGACTTGTCGATATCGACCCGTTCCAAGACCGCCTCACCGCCGCCGTAAACGGGGTCCTCGTCGTAATAGGCGCACTCGCCGTCGTCATAAAAATAGCCGCACACTCCAGGGACCACGATGTAGCGCGGCTTCCTCCCTCCGACTTCCGTGAACCCCTTCAGGCGGTAGCGGTCGTAGCGAAGGCCGGCACCGACCTCCAGCCAATCGTCATGCTCCAGGGTGGCGTTGAGGAACGCGCTCGTCATCGACCGGCGGCCGACCGGGTTCAATCCCTTGTAGCCGTAGGCCTCGTCGAAGCCTTGGTCGTCGACGAGAGGCGGCGTGGTCGTCTTGCCGTTGTCGGAATAGGCCTCGCCGCCGTAATTCAGCGAGAGGTCGCCCAGCGCCGTTTCGAAACGGCTCGTATTGTCGAGGCTGCCGCCGAAGCTCGTCATCGCATAGGTGATCGGAAGCCTCGGGGTATAATCGCGCAGTTCGTCATTGACCACGCGGTTGTACCAGAGGCGCCCCTTGAGATCGATCAGTTCGCTGTCGGGATCCCATTCGAAGGATGAGCTGACGGTGTTGTTGAGGTAGTTCTGCGGGTCGTCGCGCAGGTCGCCGAAGACGAGTCCGCCCTGTATCGCCTCCGAGTCGTTGCGAAGCCAGCTGAGGTCGAAGGTGAAATCGTCCGACGGCGAGCCCTCGACTTTCAGAAGCGTGCCGAAGGTTTCGAGACGCGAGAACAGGAAAGAATCGTCGACTGCGGTCGTGACCGCAAGATCGAGCAGCGGGGACTTGCCGTTCTGGCCGAAGTCGTAGTCGCCGACCCGCTTGCGGCTGATGCCGCCGAGAACCGAGAAGTCCTCCGAGAATCTGGCAGCTCCGATCAGCGAGCCGTTGAAGTAGTAGGCATTGGTGCCGGTCTCGGCATTGAGTTCGACGCCCCGATCCCGGTCCGGCTTTATGATGTCGTCGGCCGTCACCGTGCGGAAATTCACCGCGCCGCCCAGCGAGCCTGCACCGCCGACGCCGGCGACTGCGCCTTTCTCGACCTCCACCGATCGAAGGAATGCCGTGTCCACATAAACCCGCTGGCTGGCGCCGTGGCCGGCCCGCTGGAAATCCTGCCGCGCGCCGTCGATCATGGTGGTGACCCGGTTCTGATCCTGGAGGCCGCGCACATTGATTGCGATGCCGGGGTTCTGCGCTTCCGAGCGGTTACTGGTGACGCCGGCAACCGAGTCGAGCACGTCGTTGGCGTTGCGCGCCGCCCGGCTCTGCACAGCGTCACGCGAGACGACGCTGACGGAAGCCGGTTCCTCGTAGACCCAGTCGGGTGTCCCCTGAAAGCCGGCGCCCGAATTGGCATTTCGCCCGGTTTTGCCGGTCACGACAATCCGCTTCAGAACGGTCGCGCCTTCCTCCGAGCCAGGCGCGCCAGCGTCTCCTGCGGGGCCGATGACCGCAGCGCGATTGGCCGTGAACTGATAGTGCACACCGGTGCCGTCCAGCAGTTGCGCCAGCGCCTGCTCCGGCGTCATCCTTCCGCGCACCGCACGGGTGGTGACGTTCGAGGTCCTGCCCGCTGCAGCCTGGCTGATCTGGATGCCTGACTGGCGGTTGAACAGGGCGAGGGCCGAGGCCAGCGGCTGCGACGGGATATCGAAGTTGCGGACCGCCTGCGACTGCTGCGGTGTGGCCGCGATTTCCTGGGCCGCCAGTTGCGGCGCAGTGCAGACCACGGCGATTGCTGCCGAGGTAGATAGAAGGAAACCGCGAAGGTACCTTGTGGTGAATTGTGTGTCGCGCTTTGACGCTGCCCCGTATGCCATGAAATGCCCACTCTTCTGCTTGTCACAGGCACCGCCCCCGGTGCCGTCGACCAAATAGACAAAGCGGCAGATCGGTTTTTTCACGGGGTCATGGAAAAAACTTGAAAACGGATGTCATATTTTAGAAGCGAGAGATGACGCGGGCGAAGCTCGAGATTCTCCTCACCTTGCCTCCATAAGGGTCGACCAGAGCGCCGAGCGCTTCGTCCGGCGCCGTGAGGTCGTAGATGCCCGTTACCCGCTGGCTGCCGAGCACGGGATCCGGCAGGGATATCCAGGCTGGATGGTAACGTTGAATCCGTTCCACGACGGAGGAGATGGTGGCATTAACGACGTGAAGGCGTCCCTGTCGCCAGGCGCCGATAGACGCCGCGTCGATGTCGGAGGTCGTCATATCCTGCGCATCGCGGTCGAAGACGAGCGCTTTCCCGGGCGTGAGACGCCGCTCAGCAGATGCCTCCTTCCCGGACGGAGAGGCCGTGACCAGTCCCCGTTCAAGACTTACCCGGGTGCTTTCACTATCGACCATGACGTCGAATGCCGTGCCGAGAACTTCGATTTCGAGACCGCCGGCATCGACGACGAATGGGCGCGCGGGATCGTGCGCCACATCGAAGTACGCTTCGCCCTGGAGCAGCCTGAGGCTGCGTCGGCTCTGACCGAAGTCCATGGCGATCGCGCTCCCGGGCGCCAAAGTCACGGTGCTGCCGTCCTCGAGCTCGAGGGAGCGGGTCTCCGCGGTCCCAGTGTGGTAATCCGATTGCAGGACGATCAGCAAGCCGGGAACCCACGCTACGAGAAGACAGATGGCCATCGCACAAGCTGCGATCGCCAAGGAAGCTCGGCCGCCGCGCCGGCCGGGCTTGAAGTTGTGCGCCGAGGGCTTGTCCCGAGCGGCTGGCAACGCTCCGACGGACAACCAGAGCCGACAGGTCTTCTCCCATTCCCGCCTGTGGTCTCGGGAAGTGGTGACCCATCGTTCGAAGTGCAAACGCATTTCGGGATCATCGGGCGCTTCGCGAATGCGAATGAGCCAGTCCGTCGCCTCTTTCGAGAGTTCCGCTGCATTATCGTCAGGCGTCATGGTTCCATCATCCAGCTGCGCGTAGTCCGCGTCTCGCTCACTTTGAAGATAGACAGGCGAGAGATCGGCTTTTTTCAGATGTACCGAACGTTCATTCGTCATGGTCGAGGCCTGCCTTCAAGTGCTCCATGGCGTCCCTGACGAGGCGATGGGCCGTCGGTATCGAGATACTCAGTTCTTCGGCGATGTCCTTCAAAGTCGACCCCTCGAAGCGGTACAGTTCGAATGCCCGTCTCATGCGATCCGGAAGAGCTCCGAGCGCCTGGGCGACCCGGTCTGCGGCCTCGGACATCAGGAATTGGGCTTCCGGCGTCTCGACGGCCTGTGGCAGCGCCCACCACGGTATATCCGCGGACTCGACGACGTTGTTCTCAAGCTTTCGCCGCGACCGCTTGTTGAACGAAAGGTTGCGCACGATGCGAAACAGGTAGGTCTTCGGCGGCATGTGCTCGTCTGCCGTTTCCCGCACGAAGCGAAGATAGGCATCCTGCACGATATCCTCGGCATCGTCCTTCGATCCCAGCAGCGGCGCGGCATAGTCGATCAGGGACCTGCGGTGCCGCAGGTACATGTGAAAGCGGTCGCCCTTTTTTTCGATAGTCATTGTCCAGCCAGATATTCCGAGATCGCCGCGCTGGCCGTCGGCCATTCTGGAAAGGACACCGGACGAACGCGCTAAACGAGCGGCTATGCTTATTCTGTCGCCCAGAATGCCGCAACAAAGTTGATTGAGATAATCATGTTTAAAGGCTGTTTTTCGTGGAAACGCCCCTCCAAAGCGAACTTTAAAAGCGAGGATCCTCAAACTGCTCCGAATTCTGCGAAAGACGCAGCGGCAGACTTAAATTCCGGCACTTCCGGCTCTATATGGCGTTCTATGACCTCTTTGCGGTCACGAAATAGGGAAGGATGGAAATGCAGCGTTTCGGACGAGTTATGGCCATTGCGGCGATTGGTTTGGCATCTGTACTGACACTAGCCGATGTCGCCGATGCAAGGCGGGCGGGGGGTGGCTTCGGCTCACGCGGCAGCCGGACCTTTTCCACCCCGCCTGTAACCCGGACGGCGCCCGCGCCGGCCGCGCCGATCGACCGGACGATGACGCCGCGTCAGAACGCGCAGCCTTCGACCTCCACCAACCCCGCTGCGCAGAATCGCACGACCAATGCGCGCCCGGGCTTCTTCAGTGGTTTCGGCGGATCGATGATCGGCGGTCTGATGATGGGCGGCTTGATCGGCATGCTGCTCGGCCACGGTATCGGCGGCGGCATCGGCTTCCTCGGACTGCTGCTGCAGGTCGGCCTCGGCGTTCTGCTGATCTCCCTTGCGATGCGTTTCTTCGGCCGCAATCAGCGTCCTGCCTATTCGGCGCCCTCGGCATCCGGCCGCTCTTCGGCGGCGACTGCGGGCTCGCCATCCTTCCGCATTCCTCGAATCGGTGAAGGTACGGGCGGTGCCGGCGCGGCGTCGCTCGCGACGCGATCGTCCGCTGCCGCACCGGCTTCCGGAAATGGCGATGAAATCACAGTCGGCCAGGAGGATCTCGATCGCTTCGAGGCGATGCTCAGAGATGTGCAGGCTGCCTACGGAGCGGAAGATTATGCGGCATTGCGCCGGCTGACGACGCCGGAAGCCATGTCCTACCTCGCGGAAGAGCTCAGCGACAACGCAACGAAGGGCCTGAAGAACGAGGTCCGTGACGTCCACCTCGTCCAGGGCGACCTCGCCGAGGCATGGAAGGAAAACGGTAGCGATTACGCGACCGTTGCCATGCGCTACGAGAGCGTCGACGTGGTGCGCGACCGAGCCACCGGCCGCGTCGTCAGCGGCGATGCGGGTCGGCCGACCGAAGCGGTCGAAATATGGACGTTTCAGCGCAAGCCCGGCGCCGACTGGCAGGTATCCGCCATCCAGGGCGTCGAGGCTTGACCTCGAGGCCATGGCGGCCCGGTTCCGTCGGGGGGAGGCTCTTGGTCATACAGGCGTTGCGACCCTCGACGGGGAAGGGCGAAGATCGGCTATTGACGGCGCCGCTCTTTGCCGCTCTTTTCTGACATGCGAGCTCGCCGTAACCTATTGATTCCAGGGCTTCGTTGCGGCGGTTCGGTGCAGTGGCTGTTTTTTTGACTGCAGCCCGGTCCAGGAGCAGCGATATGAAGAAGCTTGGCATGACAACGAACAGCTCGGGCGGGGCAGCGTTCTTCGCCGTGGCAATCACGGTGTCGGCTTTGGCCTCCAGCGCTGCCGTGGCGGCGGATTGCAAGAGCTCAGCCAGAGCCGGGATCGACTGGCAAGACTGCAACAAAAAGCAGATCATGCTTGGCGGCAGCGACCTTCCGGGGAGCAATCTGTTCAACACCGACTTCACGATGACCGACTTGCGCGGGGCCAATCTCACTTCCGCAAATCTCGAAAAGGCGACGCTCGTTCGCGCTTCGCTTGCCGGGGCGAGGGCGGACAAGGCGAATTTCAGCAGGGTCGAGGCCTATCGGGGCAATTTTTCAGCGATTTCTGCGGAAAACGCCTCCTTTGCGAGTGCGGAACTGCAGCGCACCGATTTTACCGGAGCGCGTCTAACAGGCGCCGACTTCGAGAAGGCGGAACTCGGGCGCGCCAATTTCGACAAGGCTGTGCTGACCGGCACGCGTTTTTCCATGGCCAATCTTTCGCGCGCCAAGCTGAGCGGTGCGGTGCTCGAAGGGCCGATCGATCTGGATCGGGCCTTTCTCTTTCTGACCAGGATAGAGGGCGTCGACCTTTCCAGCGCGTCCGGGCTCACACAGGAGCAGGTCGATCTCACCTGCGGTGACGGCGCGACCAAACTGCCATCGGGTCTGGCCGCGCCCGGCAAATGGCCGTGCCCTCCCGACGACGATTGAATGGTCCAGGGCGGTTCAACGGTCAGCGTTCGGTGCTGCAAGCCCGGCGGATACAAGCCTGAGACCGGGTAGGGCGGCCGGTGACGACTCCGCGCCGGATCTCCGTTCCTGCCGACTGTCGTGCGCCGCCGCTTCGGCCAGCTCATAGCCGAGAGCCAAGGCAATTTTCTTCAGCATTTCGCGGGCGCGAAACTCGTGACGGGTGATGGCCTGGCTCTCGGTGACGTAGTAGGCGGCACTGACCGCCTCGATGAGATTGAGGGCCGCGAGATTGACGACGGCGTATGTCTCGGCGCGGATCACAGGGCGCCTCCGAACTGCTGGCGGGAATTGTACGTACCGAGCTGCCGCTGCACCTGGTTCGCATCGGCGCCGCTGCCGAACTCGCGCTCGCGATTGAGTGCGAAGAAGGCATCGTCGACGAGGTCCGTCGCGGGCTGAGCTTCACGCTGGAAAACATGTCCATCTGCACCAAGGTGCCAGGCGAGCGAAGCCAGGCTGGAATAGGCGGAGGAGAGAAAGCACTTGAGCGCCATCTGGTTCTGCGCGTCGCTTGAACGGAGGAAATCGGCGGCGAAGAGTTCGTCGACCTGGCCATGAAGATCGGATCTGATTCGGGGGAGGGACATGTGGGTCTTATTCTCCTCGATTGACTGCCGGCGTTTCTCCGCCGCGCAATTTTTCCCTGTGTTCACTCAACATTGCACCTGACACGATACATGTCAACACGTTTTGTGTTGAGCTGACCGCCGCATCGAGGATGTCGTCGAGGTGCCGTCCAAACGAAAGGAGATCGTAACGGAGTTCGTATCGCTCAGGCGTTGCCGGCGAGCGCGATATAATGGACCGAGTGAACGGTATTGGCTTCGAAGCGCAGCTCCTTGTGAGGGTTGAACTGCTCGAGAACCAGTTCGGAGCTGTTGTGGCGCACGAATTTCTTGACATAGGCCAGCAGGGCGCCGCCTTCCTCCAGCCGAATCTGGGCGATCACATAGTCTCCCTTCCGGACGCGCCGGCTCGGATCGACGAAGCAGACCTCGCCGTCTTCGTAGCGCGGATACATCGAATCGCCTGAGACCGAGACCGCATAGGCGCCCGAGATATCCGAGAGTATCGGCGGCGCCATGACTTCGTACAACACATTGCCGTTCATTATGAATTCACCATCAACCCCGCCGACTGCCTGACCGAAGACCGGGATCTTTTCCCCCTGGCCGATGACCTTGGCGCCGATCCGGGCGTTCGGTACGTCGATTTCGGTCATTGTCGAGCCAAGCGCCGAGCCTGTAGGGATTCGGCGGTCGGTGCCGGTCAGCAGCCAAAGCGGGTCGACGTTGAACTTGCGTCCGTAAACTTCGGCTTCGCTGAGTTCGAACTCATTCTGCCCATTCTCGTGGGCGCGATAGGTCGAGGCGACGATGCCCAAGGCATTCGCCGCGTCGGAGGCGAACCGATAGCCCGCTTTGACGCGCGCCTCGCGCAATCTTTCAGCTCTTTCGCTCATGACACGGACATAGCAATGTTGAGAACACAAATCATGTTGACAACACGACATTATAGATGTCATGGATAAAGTCAAGTCGCGGCTGCGCTTGCTCCGTGACTGCTGGGAGCGCCGGAAAGGGAGTAGGAGAAGCGATGGTGGAGAATTCTGAACTGGCAAGGCAGACGCGGCACTATCTGGCCGTGCGGGAGCGGTTGGCCCGCCCGGGCGACGCGGCGGGCCGATCTGCTCGCATCAAAGAACTCGAAGGGCAGTTGGCCGACCTTGCTTCTGACAATGAAGCGAAAGGGCGGCGGATCGCGAGACTGGAAGCCGATCTTGCCGATGCGGGAGCCCGGCTGCTCGCGCAGGCCCGAATCCTGCTTGGCGGCCGCGATACCGGTGCGTCGAACGAGGACGGCGGCGACAGAGCGCCGATCGAGGAGATCGTTGCCGCCGTGCTCGAGGATTTTCCCGGTGTGAGCTGGGACGACATCATCAGCGTGCGCCGGGAGCGCCGGCTGGTGAAGCCGAGGCATGCCTGCATGCGCGCGGTCTATGAGCGCCGCCGGGATCTCTCGCTGGCGGGGATCGGCCGCATCTTCCATCGAGACCACACGACCGTGCTTGCGGTCGTGAACGATGGCGGTGCCGGAAGCGGAACAGCTTCCTGAGATGACACCTTCAGCCGGGCCTGGTGGCGGGCTCGCGTTCCATATCCACCCTCAGTTCACCTCGGATACCGTCCCGTCCCGCTGCTTCACGGCTGGTCGTCCGCGACGGATGTCTCAATCACCACGCTCGAAAGGATTCCCATGTTGACCAAGGCCCAGAAATTGCGTGCAAAGCGCAAGGCACAACTCGGACGGCCGCGGAAGGCCAATGCCGAGCGCTTTGCCTGCGGCAAGATAAAGCCGGAGTGGTCCAAACAGGAAAGCGAAAAGGAAGCGATGGCGGTGGCGCTTGCAGCGCGCAAGCGCATGCATGGCCTCGAGGCCAGAGGCGCCCTTGCCGGCTACACGCTCGGCCGGTTGTTTCTCGATGGTCGGATCACCGAGCAGCAGCGGGAGGCGGGCGACGACTACGCGGCGACGATGGTGCGCTATTATCATTTGACGGGCATTCCCTTTCCGAGCGTCAGGGCCCAGCAGATCGATCACGTAAGAGGGCACTCGGGCGAGCCAAGCGAGGCTCGCGCGTTGAAAGCGAAGAACGCGGCGGAGAGGATGATGCGGCTTGAAGGCCTGTTGCTCGGATGCGAGGAGGGGCGGCAGGTGAAAACCACCGTCTTCAATGTCTGCGTGATGGATTACGAAGGGTTAAGAATGATGCCGGAAGCCCAATTGGATTGGCTGAAGCGGGGCCTGAATGTCCTGCTCTTTGAAAAGGGCTTGCGTCAATATGGGAAGAAGGATAATTCGTTTACTCCATTATAGGAATATTATCCTTATCATGCGCCGCGCAAGAATGCCGGGCATGCCGTTGTCCCAAAACCGCTGCACTTTTGGGCGATTGAGGTTAAATGCTTTCAATGGATCCGCCTCGAACGAGCATGTCGAGGCGGATCGTTTTCTCCGAGCAGAAAGAAGGTGAGGTCCGTGAAAGCTTCAGCAACGCTCGCCTTAGCGGTGATTGCCGCAGCGATAGGTATGATACCGGTACAAGCCCAGACGTGCAGCACGGGAATTTGCGCCGGTCGTCCCGCGGGCAGCAGCAACCACAATCTCTTCATCGAGAGGGAATACCGCGACTTCCTGCAACAGCGATATCCGAACTACGGCTCCCGCTATCGCGGCAGGGCTCCTGATATCGGCATAGGCCCCGGTGCGACGGTAGGTGGCCCTTCGCCCGGAGCGGTGGACAGATCGCGCCTGCGCCAGAGGCAAAGGGTGCAGTTCGACGCCAATGCGCATCTTCGCTGGTGCCAGGAGCGCTACGCCTCGTATCGCTTGTCGGACGATACGTTTCAGCCCTTTGATGGCGCACGCCGGCGGTGCAACTCACCTTACAATTGACGTGCTGGACAATTGCCGTGCTGGGAATGCCTCAGCGTGTGTTCCGCAGAAGCTTCATGGCGACGTAAGCCGCGGACTGTGCCAGAAGCTGGGTACTGAACTGACCCTCCGCCGGATAAGTGACGCCGCGATAGCTGAGCACGAAGGCCCAGCGCCCGTTCGTCCGCTTCTCGACCTTAATTTCGCCGTCAGGTTTGTTATCTGAGTTCAACGCAGGCTTCCTCGATCGTCGTGCCGTGCCGGAAACCGCCGGCGCGAGTAACTTGCGCATCCGGCGGCGAAAGGCAAGGGCTCACGTCGACCCGGCAGCTAGCCCAGGCCAGTGCTGGTGAACGCCCTGTTTTGACGACTGTCATTCAACCGCTTGCGCAGGGCCGAAACGCTCCATGACGAACGAAGTCTGGATGCCGCCCTGGAGGCGGTCGGTCTTCTCGAGTTTTACGGTGGCGAACTGGTTGGACGATTCAGGTGTGCGCTGCCAGGCGGTTGTGACAAATAGGCCTGCACCGACGATAAAGCCGATGGCGACATAGATCCAATGATTGCGCATGGACAAAGCTCCTTCTCTCGGGAAGGCAAAATGCATCGCGGGCAGCTGTGGTTCCCCGGAACGACCGGAATGCGGGACTAAAATTCAGTCTTTAAAAATAAGCGTTCAAAGCAATGTGTTCTCGCCTCGGCACGCAGCGCCACCCGACATCGAGCACCGATGGCGAATTTGTTGCTGCCTTTCCTGCGAGGCATTATTAGTATCGGAGTATATACCCTAGCCCTTGAGCATCAGCCTGGTTGGATTGAAGCAGAGGCCAATGTCTTATGCAAGGAAATTATAATATACATTTGTACAACAAAATTTGAGCAGCCTCTTTCGGGCTGCGCGGCCGCAGCAGACGAACTCACCTTCTGCGGTCCGCTGTAGGACATAGAAATGATTTCCCGTGGGTAATTCGAAAAACGACCGCGGTTCACGTGACGAAGGCTTGCGCACCGAGGGGCAGTTGCGCTATTCCATAAATCAAGGATAGGAATTTTATCCTCTTCCGGCTTCAGCAGCGTGACTTGTGAGATTTCGGAGTACCCGCCGCGGCTTGTTTGATCTCCTCATCACTGTGCTCGTCATAGGATCCAGCGAGACCAAGTCCTTGGGCTGGAAGAACTCTTCCCGCGCCGCAGACGCGGCGCTGCTGGATCTCTGTGACAAGCACAGAGATGAGGGATTGCAGTCCTGCTCTGATCCTCCAGAGGCGATCTCGAAGCGTCCGGCGCTCCCCCCGGCGCGGCGTGCTCCCTCACTTCCGATTCATGGTTCACGGCGATGCTGCGCGTTCCAAACGCCGCGGCGCCGTGTACGGCCGGCGATGCGCCTTCCGCGTCTCCCGAATCCGCGAGGCGGATTCGGCGTGACGACGCGTCGATCCCAAACTCGCATGATCCAGACGCCGCAATCGGCACTGAGCGAGTGGCGGCATCGCCGGCCGGAACAAGAACGCATCAGCGCAGATCTTCGAGTGCGATGTAGAGCGTTCCGAATTCGACGGGGCCTTTGTCGGCCAGCTGCGCCGGGAGCCTGTAGTAGAGAATCTCGGCATGCGGCGTTCCGTCTCCGATGAATGCTTCTTCCGTTCCGTCGGCGAAGACGCAACAGGGGGCGGGAGCGTCAGGATCGGTGTGGACGCGGAGGCGATAGCTGTTTCCGGTAAGGAAAAGTTCAGCCGCAGCTCGTGACTGGCGAGTTCCAGGGTGCAGAGATCATTGCCGTCGCACCAGCCTGTCACATGTTCGAAGCTGTTGTCGAACTTCTGGACCCAGGCCTTGACGAGAAAGCGGGAGTCGCCGGTTCGCCCGGCCGCAGACGCGGAGACTGCAGCGGTGGCGAAAAGCATGAAGACGAGTGCACGCAGCATGTTTTCCTCGCGGAGACGCTTACAGTCGCGGAGGCTCGGGCGCCGAGTTGGGCTTGCCGAGATACTCGACGGCTATGACGAGTTTGCCGAAGGGTGTTCGCCCGGGATCGCCCGATATTCTCGGGGTGTAGTAAAGAGGAACGACGCGGGGACGCCCGCTCCAGAGGCGCAGCGCGGGAAAACCGGTGCGGGTCACACAGCAGGCATCCTGCTGCGAGGGGTCGGTCCAAAAGCTGAGCGAATACGAGGAGGCCGTCATCTCCCGCAACCGGATCACGTGCTCACCGATCGGCACGAAACAATCATCTTCTCCACCGCACCAGCCGGTCGTGTGCTCGAAGCTCCTGTTGGCCATTTGAAGCCAGGCTTTCACGAAGTAGCGCGGTTCGCGCGGCTCCCCCGCAAAGGCGGAGACCGTCGAGGCGGCAATGATAAAGGCGGTGGCAAAGTTTCGGCGCATGTTCCCTCCCGGTGTGGCGGTTAACTTTTCGATAATCGCGGTGGTGCAGTCCCGTTGCACCTCATCTGATCCGCGATTCTGGCGCAATTACGGATTGTATACGATGGAAATAATTTGCAGAAGTTGCGGGCGTATGTTGCCGGCTCCGGGATAACGACGAGCGGAGAAGTTCTTAATGAATGATCAAAGCGCCACGCCGGGAGCGGAAGCGCCGGACGACGCGGCGGGAACGCCGGCTGCGAGAGGTGAGGGCAGTCCGTTGGGAGGCAGCTTTCTGGGAGCCGTGCAGGCGGACTTCGCCCGGCATGGTGTCAACGTAATCGCTCGTATTCGCGAGGAGAAGCCGGAAGCCTATCTGAAGCTCGTCGCATCGGTTCTGCCGAAGGACCTGAGTGCCGCAACCGGCGGGGTTGACGATTTGTCGGACGAACAGATCATCGACCGGATCCGCGCGCTGGACGCTGCGATTCGGCCGTTGCTTTCACTAAGGAAGAGGGCAGGCGGCCTGCGAAAGCGCGTGCCGCCTGCGAAAAGGTAACTTTATAGGGCATATACACATCTGATCCTCTCGCGGGACCATTGCCTTGAGGCACGCGATAGACGGTTTGACCTTCGCATGCCCAAAACGATGCCGCGGACGAACGCAGAAGCGGAGGCGAGGGCCGCCGCATATATTCTCCCCCACAAGGGGGGAGACGACAAGCGGCTTGACCTTCACCTATGAATCTCAACAGGCCTTAGTTTAGTGAGTCGGCGCCACTCTTGCCGAGACAGACGCTTCGCTGCTCGAGAAGATGATGACGGCAAAGAGCAGAACGCCGGCGAAGGCGATGAGCGACGATATGGCGACGATCGGCTCCACGGCGGTGTTTCCGGAGAGCAGCAGGTAAAGCGATGGGATAAGCATTGTCACGCCGAAGGTGTAGACGGCGTACTGGATCATGGCCAGCCGTCTTGCCGCCTTTTGAGGATTGAGCGCGTGATAGCCGCCGAAAATCGCCATGGTTACCCAACCGAGCAGATTAGCGTGGGCATGGGCCCCCGTTGCGGCATGGTTGCCTGTGATCGACATGTGCAGGCCGATCGAAATGCCGAGGATCAAAAAAACAATCGCCGTTCTGAAATAAAGATTTGCAATACGTGGCATCGGTTTCCCCTCCGAGAAACGAGAAAATTAGCATGATCTCACCCATATGAGAACATCTAGATAAAAGCGCCTTTCACGCGGCCTCGCTGTTCCGGATGTGACAACTCGGAAAATGAAGACCGGGCTTCGAAGGAAACTGCGCCTTCTGATTGAGTGTTGCCCATATATGGGTCGCGAGGGGCGTGGAACATATTCTGCCTTTTCGCATTCGGTAGAATGAACGATGTGCTTTGTAGCGCACCCACGACTTTGGAGGCGCGCAAAAGTCGCTGCAGAAACTCGGTTTGGCGCGTGATTTCGTTCGCGGAAATTTCGATTGTGCAAGGGAGAACCGCAATATGCTTGGCACCGTCCTCCTCATTATTCTGATCTTGCTTTTGATCGGCGCCTTTCCGGCCTGGCCCTACTCGTCCGGCTGGGGTTACGGCCCTTCGGGAATTCTCGGCGTTCTGGTCGTGGTCCTGTTGATCTTGCTCTTGATGGGCAGAATCTGAAGGCCCGAGACAAACAGAGCCGATTTCACCAACTCGCGCCGTCGATGAGGCGGTGCGGGATATCTTCCCAGACCGAACGCTCGAAGACGCGCATGTTGACCCCCATGCGCGGTGAGCTGCGGCCGACCGGCGACCAGTGGGTTATGCAGCCGCAAACGCCGCAGTGATGCATGGTCAGGGTCCTGTCGCCTTGGACATATCCGACGAGCTTTTTCTCAGGATCGGTGATGCTGACCTCGCTGGAAGGATAATAGCCCCAAAGCGTTCCGAGCCTGCTGCAGAGCGAGCAGTTGC
This sequence comes from Sinorhizobium meliloti, assembly GCF_017876815.1. Taxonomy (NCBI): domain Bacteria; kingdom Pseudomonadati; phylum Pseudomonadota; class Alphaproteobacteria; order Hyphomicrobiales; family Rhizobiaceae; genus Ensifer; species Ensifer meliloti. Next base: position 2,961,124 of record NZ_JAGIOS010000001.1, read on the forward strand.
AATCGCCGAGCGTTTCGGGGCGGACGGGGACCGCGACGCGGACCGCCCTGCAATGGCAATGGCCTTCGATCATGATTTTCTCCCATCGGCGCTACGTATGTCAGCGGCAATGCGGACATTATTGATCTTATTCCGGCGCAGTCCAGCAAAGACGAAGCTAAGCTTACGCCGGCTACGACGGCAATTCGCAGCATATAGAGGCATGATCACGGATGAGCGTATCCAACCCATCCGAGGGGACCATTGCGTCCGGCCTTTCCGCGATGCTCAGGGAACAGATGCTGCTGATGGCGGAGCTCCACAGGCGGCAACGAACGAATATCCTCGCCGGTTACCGGCCCTATGCCAAGCAGCGGGAGTTCCATGCGGCGGGCGCGGCCTTTCGCGAGAGGCTGTTCATGGCCGGCAACCAGCTCGGCAAGACGCTGGCCGGCGCAGCGGAGGCGGCGATGCATCTGACCGGGCGCTATCCCGACTGGTGGCAGGGCCGGCGGTTCGACCGGCCGATCGTCATGCTGGCGGGCTCGGAATCCTATGAATTGACCCGCGACGGCGTGCAACGGCTGCTGATCGGTCCGCCGCTGAATGAGGAGGAGTGGGGCACCGGATTTCTCCCGAAGGCGGCGATCAAGGCGACGACACGCCGCGCCGGTGCTTCCGGTGCTCTCGACAGCGTGACGGTGCGGCATGTTTCCGGCAGAGCCTCGACCCTTCTCTTCAAGGCCTACGAACAGGGGCGCGCCAAATGGCAGGCCAATACGGTGGATTATGTCTGGTTCGACGAGGAGCCGCCCGAAGACGTCTATTTCGAGGGGATCACCCGCACCAATGCGACGCGCGGCGCGATCGCGGTCACCTTTACGCCGCTCAGGGGCCTGAGCGCGGTCGTGGCCAGGTACCTCATGGAAAAATCGCCGGACCGCGCGGTCATCACCATGACGATCGAGGATGCGGAGCACTACACGCCGCAGGAGCGACAAAGGGTGATCGACAGCTATCCCGCCCATGAGCGGGAGGCGCGCACCAGGGGCGTGCCGGCGCTCGGATCCGGCAGGATCTTTCCTGTGACGGAGGAGAGCATTCGTATCGATCCCTTCGAAATCCCGAAGCATTGGGTGCAGATCGGCGGGCTCGACTTCGGCTGGGATCATCCTTTCGCGGCGGTCGGCTGCGCCTGGGACCGGGACGCGGACGTTTTCCACGTGACGAAGATCTATCGCGAGCGGGAGGCGACGCCGATCATCCATGCGGCGGCACTGAAACCCTGGGGAGCGGCGATGCCCTGGGCTTGGCCGCATGACGGATTGCAGCACGACAAGGGCAGCGGCGAGCAACTGGCGGCGCAATACCGCGCACAGGGGCTGGCCCTTCTACCGGAGCGCGCGACCTTCGACGACGGCACCAACGGCGTGGAAGCGGGGCTCTCCGACATGCTGCAGCGGATGCAGAGCGGGCGCTGGAAGGTGTTTTCCACCTGCACGGAATGGTTCGAGGAGTTCCGCCTCTATCACCGCAAGGACGGCAGGATCGTCAAGGAACGCGACGATCTGATCTCCGCCTCACGCTACGCCTTGATGATGAAGCGCCACGCACGGGCGAACAACGGCTACGCAAACTGGAACTTCACCGCCAGAAAGGTTCTCTGATGGCCGCAATGACCGATGACGCCTGTCCGCCTACGTCAGGCGTCTACGATCTCGATCTCACGTTGAAGGTCAACAGCGTGGAGGAACGTTTCGAACACTACGTTTCCACGCCTGACGACTCGATTGGTGCGAACCCTGCAATCCGTATGTGGATGAAGCAGCATCCGGACTTCCCGGTTCAAAATTATGTACCGCCGACGAAGGAGCAAATCCGTGCGTCGCTTCCGTCACTGACCACCCGCCGGCTTCGTCTGGGCCTCCTCAACAACGGTTTTACTCCGTCTCAGGTCACGGCCGCCATTGAGGCAATGCAGGAAGGTCCTGAGAAGGAGGTTGCGAAAATCGAGTGGGAATACGCGACCACATTCAACCGCATGCATCCGATGATTGGGGCCATTGCCGCCGCCCTGGGAGTCTCCGACGACCAGATTGACGCAATGTGGTCCACATCTGCCGACCTCTAGACTTCCTATCAGGGATCGACCAACATAGAACTGAGTGGAAGTCGGCAAGGTGCGCCGTGGAAACGAAAGACCTTGCAGTCAAATGGATACTAGAAAACCCAGAACAGCTTGTATCGAGTCTTTCGTCGCGCATCGTTCCAACACATTCTAAAGAACTTCATCCGCGTCGACCAGCTGACGTCTGGAAGCTTTTTTACCAAAGCGTAGCACCCTGTAGTATATTTCAGCCTCTGAGTTAGACGATCCCGAAAACTCTTGGCACGATAACGCGCCTCAGATCCAGATCCCTCTGTAAAGTCAAGTGTCGCTCCGTCCACGTACGCTACCAAATCGAGGACGACAAACTCCGACACGACGTAGGATGCGAAACACCACGGATTTCCAAGTTCGAACCAGCGTGACATGAGCAGTTCTTTTGCGTCGGCTCTGTACAGACCGTAAATCCACTCAGCGGGGAAGGTGAGGTTTCTTGGCACCTGACCGGCCACATACTTTCCGGTGAAATTGAAGGCCGAGTCGTTCGGGGCTTTGATTCTGCTTCCGCTTGATCCCACCAGCTTTGTCGGACATGCGGCAAGAAGCTTTCCGGGATTGGTATCAAGTGCTTCCACGAGCCGGGCCAAAAAATCCGGGGAAGAATGGTCATCGCATGCACGCAGGCAAAAATATTCACCGCGTTCTGCGCCGAGCTGTACTGCTCTCGCGAAGTTCGCTATCGCGCCTACATGTTCTTCGCATTTGACGAGCGAAAAGCGGTCGTCCGACCGGCAAAATTGCTCGGCTATGTCGACCGTCTTATCAGTCGATTTATTGTCGAGAATGATTGCTTCGAAGCCTTCGAACGTCTGTTCGGCAATGCACCGTAGACTGCTGGCGAGTGTCTTTTCGCCATTGTAGACGGGGAAAACGACGACGACCTTCGGCTTGGGCACTGATTTTCTCTATCGTTGAATTGACCTTGCACATACCGAATGCCGCAGCGATCCGCAACGGGCCTCCATGGCGTGAGCGCCAAGCGCCTCTTCGGCGGCAGCAAGGTCGCAACGGATTAAGGCTGTTGAGATTCATCTCGAGTTTATGACGGCTGCTGCGAGATGGATAATGGCGTTGAAGCTCTGGTCAGTCTTGTCGGCACGCACGCCGGGGGACTGCAATCTCTCCTCTTCCGTCATCTCTGTGCTTGTCACAGAGATCCAGCAGCGCCGCGTCTGCGGCGCGGGAAATGTTTCTTCAGCCCAAGGACTTGGTCTGGCTGGATCCCTGTGACGAGCACAGGGATGAGGTAATCAAACAAGCCGCCGCGGCATTCCCGAATCTCAAAAAGGCCTGTCCGCCTGTCTTCAGTACGACCTGCAATCTTCAGCAAAAAGGTAACCCATGACCAAAACCGTGCCTCAAGGCGCGGCGATGCTGCTCGACTTTATCCGGGAGGCGGAAGTCGGCAGCAAGGGCCGCGCGTCTTACGACGTGATCTACGGACATAACCAGGGGAAGCTTACAAAGCCGCTTACGGAGATGACGATCGCCGAGGTGATCCGTGCGCAGAAGGGATGGGCGAGGGCGCACGGATCGAGTGCGGCGGGGGGCTATCAGTTCATGCGGGCCACGCTCACCGGGCTTTTGAAGGAAGTACCGGGACTGCGCGGAGAACAGCGCTTCGATCCCGCGCTTCAGGACCGGCTCGCCCTTCACCTTCTGAACCGCCGTGGCTTCGCCGGCTTTGTCTCCGGCGAAATCAGCCCTGTTGAATTCGCGAGGCGGTTGGCGATGGAATGGGCGTCCCTGCCGGTTCTCGCCGAAAGCCAGGGCGACCGGCAGCGGATAAGGCGCGGGCAGTCCTATTATGCCGGCGACGGGCTCAACCGAGCGCTGGTACGGCCGGAAAAGCTGGAGGCCGTGCTTGGCGCGGTGCTGGCAGCCGGTTCACGAGAGGATGAGGCGGACCGCGTGGGCGAGGAGGCGGCGCTTGTGGTTCCGGCACGCCCGCGCAGGCCGGTTTCCCGGTCCGGCCGCTTCTGGACCTGGCTGCTGACGGCCGGCGGCACGCTCGTCACGGCGCTGAAGGAGTTGAACCTTGTCGCGCTGGATTGGCGGGTGCAGCTTGCGATCCTCGCCGTAATCGTCGGTTTTGCCGTCTACGCCATCTCGTCGATGCCGGCGGTTCGCGATGCATTGGGTCTCACGCGATGACGTTGCCGTGGAGCAATCTGGTCATCGGTGCCCTGATTCTGGCCGGAATTTCGTGGGCCATACTCGAAATCCGTTCGAATGCCGCCCAGGCGGTCCGCAATTCAATCGAAAGGCAGAACAATGAAGCAGCAAAGAGCGCTGACGCGAAGCGCTTTGACTATGACGTCTGTTCTTCTTCTGGCGGGCTGTGGAACTTCGGGACCGGCCGATGTGAGCGGCCTTCGCGGCATCTCGGGAAGTGAGCTTGCCGGCGCACGCGGCGCGACGCAGGCCGACCAGCGCAAGATCGACCGCACGGTGGTCGGCCTCTGTGCGGCATCCGTCTGGACTCGGGCGGAATGCGCGAAACACGGGGAGGGCGGAGATGATTGATGCCGGCGTTCACCAGCAGCTCGGGACCTTGGTAGCCGAGGTGAAGAACCTGAGGGAGGACCTGCGCCGATCGGAGGATAGATCGGATGTGGGCCGCGTATCCATGACGCGCCGGATGGACGAACTGGTCGAGCGCATGCGGACGCTCGAGGGCTCGATGATGCTCGTCAAGGACGATATTGCCGCGATGAAGCCCGTGACCGAGGATGTGCGCAAATGGAAGCTGATGGGGATGGGCGCTCTCGGCGTTATCGGCATCGGCGGGGCAGCGCTCGGCGTGACATTTGCCGATGTGGCAAAACGCGTGCTGATGCTGACGAGAGCTGGGTAGAGGTCCTCTTTCGCTATCGTAACCGCGTAACCGGAAGCGGTGGATGCGGTAGCCCGCCAACACAATGCAGACGGTGCGCGAATAGCGGCCGCGCCGCTCTTCGATGCCTGATCATTGAATTGCGCAATCCAAGCAAATCGCTCGCGCTCTTCCGGTGAAGTGCTCCAGCGCAGGGACCGACGCGCCCATTCAATCGTCGTCGAAAAGGGGTAGGTCGCGGTAGCGGCGGCTTACCAGCCGCAGCGACCGGTCCGGTTCGATGACATAGGTTTCGTAGACCCGGCGGCCGAACCGGTCGATGAACTGATGCGGCACAATGCTGCCGACCGGCGCCTTGGTAAGCCTGGTGCGTGGCTGGCCCCCGTAGGTGATGCTGCCGGGAATCGGCTCCAAATAAGGCGAATAGCCCATCGAGGTCGCCTCGCAGCCGGTCAGAAGTGTGAGCACGCACAGGACAGGAAGAACATATTTCATGACGATCCTCGCCACTTGCATGATTCTCGCCGGCATTCAGTCGCTGAATATGTCGTAATCTATGCGGCGGCTGGTCAGTCGCAACGAGCGGTCCGGATTAATGACATAGGTCTCGTAGACCCGGTGACCATAGGTGTCGAAGAACTGGTGCGGCACCATGCTGCCAATCGGGGCCTTCGTCAGTTTCGTTCGCGGCTGACCGCCATAGGTGATGCTGCCGGGCATGGGTTCCAGTCTGGGGCCGTAGCCAACCGTTTGCGTCGATGTACAGGCGCTGAGCGCGACGGCGGCGCAGAGGGTGAAGAGAGCTGTGCTCACGGCGCCGCGCCTCCCGATGGACACGTGGCGATGTCCTGCCGGGGCCCGCATTGTTGTGCGGTTCTCCAGCTTCATTCCGGTTTCAGGGAAGATGCAGTAGGCTGCGGCGGATTGCATCGCGTGACGGTTCATGTACATGCTTCGCCCCATATGAGTTGCACCAGCTTATTCCTTATTCGACAACGTGCAAAGAAAGCAGGAAGTTCGGCGTGTCGCGGGCATCACGCGCGTTTCGTGGGGGATTTCGCGATATTTCGATTGCATAGGCAGGAATCTTTGAAGGATGTAATGGCCGAGGCCCGCCGATGCATGAGGAACCCCGTGCGAACCTTCCAGTGGGATCGCGCGTTTGATTCGGTGTCGGCGAATGGGCCTGCAAACAGAACCCCGGTTTCCGACGAGTCGCTGCTCAGGTACTGCCCATGACCGCCGAACAGACCCTTTCGTTTCTCGTGCTCGGCGCCATGATGATCTTCTTCATTTGGGGTCGCTTTCGCTACGACATCGTCGCCTGCTCGGCGTTGATGCTTTCGGTTGCGGTCGGTATCGTTCCTTTCGATAACGCCTTTGACGGCTTCAGCGACGACATCGTCATCATCGTCGGCAGCGCACTGATCGTCAGCGCGGGCGTTGCACGTTCGGGTGTGGTCGATGCCGCCATCCAGCGATTTCTTCCGGATCTGCAATCGGTGAGGGCGCAGCTTGCTCTGCTCGTCGTCACGGTCACGGTACTTTCGGCCTTCATAAAGAATATCGGCGCGCTGGCGATCATGATCCCGGTGGCGTTCCAGTTCGCGCGCCGCTCGAACGTGCAGCCCTCCGTCTTCCTGATGCCGATGGCTTTCGGCTCGCTGATCGGTGGCCTGATGACGCAGGTCGGCACCTCGCCCAACGTGGTCGTGTCCCGGGTGCGTGCGGATCTGACGGGCGAGAGTTTCACCATGTTCGACTTCACGCCCGTCGGCGCTTCTCTGGCACTGGTCGGCGCGGTGTTCCTGCTGTTCGGCTATCGCCTGGTGCCGGAGCGGAAAAGTCAGCAGGTCGGCATGCATCAGGCGATCGAGATCACCGACTACACGTCCGAGGCAATGGTCCCGGCCGGGTCGCCGGTGATCGGCAAGCCGCTCAGCAACCTGGTCAAGATCGGCGATGGCGGAGCCGTAGTGATCGCCGTCTTCCGTCGCGGCACGCATCTGGCGCCGCTGCCCGATGTCGTTATCGAACTGGACGATATCCTTCTGCTCGAAGGCGGTCCCGCTGCGCTCGACCGCATCGTCTCCCAGGCAAAGCTCAAGATCTCCGGCGATCGTGCGCCGATGCCGAACGACAAGGAGAAAGCCGAGACCGAAGCCATCGAGGCGGTGATCGCCACCGGCTCACCGCTGATCGGCATGTCGGCTCAGCGCCTGGCGCTCTTCAACAATCACAACATCAACCTGCTGGCCGTCAGCCGCCAAGGCGAACGATTGAAACAGAGGCTTGGCAGCATAAGACTGCGGGCCGGCGACATCGTCGTGCTTCAGGGTACCCGCAGGGAATTGCCGTCTTTCCTGCAGGACTTCGGCTGCCTGCCGCTCGCGCAACGGGAAATCCTGCTCGGCACCATTCGCCGTGCCACCGTTCCGTTGCTTGTTCTGGCGACCGCGATGGGGGCGACCGCGGTTGGCGTCGTGCCTGTGCAAATCGCCTTTTTTGCTGCGGCGCTTGCCATGGTGGTGTTTCGCGTCATCCCTCTGCGTGACGTTTATCGCGCCGTGGACGGACCGATCCTGGTCATGCTTGCAGCGCTGATCCCCGTCAGCGACACTTTGCGCACGACGGGCGGCTCGGACCTGATCGCGGGCTGGCTGAGCGGAATGGCGGCGAGTCTGCCGCCTGCGGGGGCGCTTGCCATCATGGTCGTTGCGGCCATGGCGGTGACACCCTTTCTGAACAATGCCGCCACGGTCCTCGTCATGGCGCCGATTGCCGCCAGTTTTGCAACGGCGCTCGATTACAGGCCAGACGCGTTCCTGATGGCGGTGGCCATCGGCGCCGGCTCCGACTTCCTCACGCCGATCGGCCACCAATGCAACACGCTGGTTATGGGACCCGGCGGTTACCGGTTCAGCGACTACCCACGACTGGGTCTGCCGCTTTCCGTCGTCATCGTGATCGTCGCGGTGCCGATGCTGATGTGGGTCTGGCCGCTGCGTTAGAATGCCGGGGAGAATTGGAACCGCGCGCGAATACGGATTGCCTGCCAAATTGCAGGCATTCGGTGGAAACGGCCTGATCGCCGCCTATCTTGCGGCGGAAGCGTATCTTTTGTGGAAGTGCTCTGGAATTGCTCTGGCAGTAGGGAGGCATGTGGGCGTCATGACTGGCGATATCGAGATCTGTACGCCGGAAGAGGTGCTGAAATTCTGGTTCACGGAACTTTCTTATGACCACTGGTTCACGCCGGATCCAGGGCTCGACGAGCAATGTGCGCAGCGCTTTCAGGCGTCGCACCTGGCCCTGTCCAGAAACTTCGACAATGTCTGGCGCGAGACCCCGCAGAACTGGCTGGCGGCCGTCATCCTTTTCGACCAGATGCCGCGCAACATGTATCGCGGGTCGCCGTTGGCCTTTGCCACGGATTGCCTTGCGTTGCGGGAGGCGAAGCTCGCCATCGGCGCGAGCGCCGACATGGCGGTGCCGAGGGAATGGCGCGCGTTTTTCTATATGCCGTTCGAGCACTCCGAAAACCTGACCGACCAGACCATGTCGGTCAAGCTGTTCACCGAACTCGGAGACGCCAGCTACCTCGACTATGCGATCCGGCATCGCGACGTGATCGAGCGGTTCGGGCGCTTCCCGCACCGCAATGGCATTTTGGCCCGCATGTCGTCAGCGGCCGAGGAAGAGTACCTCGCGCAGCCCGGCGCCGGGTTCTAGGCATGAACCATGGCGGAGAACGAAATCAGGAGGAAACCATGAGTGCCGGAGAACTGCCCTGGCAAGGGGGATGCCGCTGCGGACAGGTGCGCATCAAGGTGAGCGCGCAACCGCTTCTTACGATGGCATGCCATTGTACCGGCTGCCAGCGAATGACCGGCAGCGCGTTCTCGTTGAGCGTCGCCATTCCGAGCGAAGGCTTCGAGGTCACACGCGGCGAGCCTGTCATCGGCGGCCTTCACGGCGCAACGCGCCACTATTTCTGTCCTCATTGCATGAGCTGGATGTTCACGCGCCCGGAAGGCATGGACTGGTTCGTCAATCTCCGCGCGACCATGCTCGACGATCCCAGTTGGTGCAGGCCGTTCATAGAAACCTGGACCAGTGAAAAGCTGCCGTGGGTGAGCACATCCGCCGTTCATAGCTACGCGGCGTTGCCACCGCTGGAGAGTTACGAGCAGTTGCTGGCGGACTATGCCAGGCATTCCGAAGAGGATTGAGCCGCGAGACGATTCAGATCAGCCTGGATCTCAGAGGATTTGCATCTTTTTGCCGTTATGCATGTGCAGACCGGCAACTGGCAAAGCTCGGAGCGGTTCTGCGCGGCGCAGGGATTATCGAAGGGTAGGAAATTGCATCTCCTGGAAAAACTGAGGGCGCTTTCGATCGCCCTGTCTTTCGGTGCGCTGACGCTCGCTGCCGGCGGATCCGCAGTTGCGCAGGAGCCCGAGCCGAGCGTTGAGCAAACCCGGCCGGCCCAACAGGCGGCGCCTGCCCAGCCTCTCCAGCCTGCCCAATCCGTCCAGCCCGCGCCGCAGGCCGAACCGGCACAGCCGGCGACGCAGACCGGGACGGGTCAGGCGCCGGATGCCGCATCGCCGGTATTGCAGCAGGCGGAGGATCAGCTTGCCCAGGCCGACCGGGAGCTGAAGCGTCTCATCGAGCGTACCAATGCCGTCGAGGACGACGACGCCATGCTCGCCGAACTCAGGGTGCAGGTCGACGAGCTTTCGAAGCAGATCATCGCCGCCTCCGTCCCCACCCGTCCGAGGCTCGACGAAATCAAGGCGAGGCTCACGGAGCTCGGCGATCCTCCCGGTGAGGGGCAGCCGCCCGAAGACGCGGTCATCACCGATGAGCGCAAACGCCTCCTGGCGGAACGCGGGGCGATCAATGCTCTGACGGGCAGGGCGGAGAACCTCTCGGTCGAGGCGAGGAAACTTGCCAACCGGATCACCGCGACGCGCCGGGCGATCTTCTCCAACACCCTGCTGAGACATACGGATGTCTCGGCGGCGATGTTGAGCGAAGCCGTCACTGCAACGATGCACGAAGCGATGGCACTGTCGCGCAGCATCGGCGGTTGGCTGACATTCGCCTGGAATTACAAGCGCGTGCCGCTGCTGAGCGCGATCTTCCTTTCGCTCTGCGCCGCGCTGCTCTTCCTGGTCGGCGGTTACAGGCTTTTTTCGCCGGTCCTCATGCGCCACGAGGAAGACGACGAGCCCACCTATTTCCGGCAGCTTTCGCTTGCGTTCTGGTCGACACTCATCCCGACTCTGGCGCTCGCCGCCTTCGCTATGTCGAGCTACTTCTTCCTCAGTAGTTTCAACGTCTTGCGGCCGGATATTGCTCCCATAGTTGCGATCACGCTCGCCATGGGCGTCGTGCTGTTCTTCATAGCCAGGCTGGCAGGCGCGGTGCTATCGCCGAACCGATCGAGCTGGCGGCTCGTGCGCGTTTCGGATCGCGGCGCGAAAATGCTGATGGTGCCGATCTTCGCGATGGCGCTCGTCAACGGGCTCGACTATCTGCTCGGCAGCATCAGCGAGTCTCTCGGTTCTCCGGTGGTGCTGACGATCGCCAAAAGCTTCGTGGCATCGATCATCATCGGTCTCATTCTCATGTCGATGGCGTGGATCCGGCCTGTGCTGAGGGCCGATGAACCTTACGATGCACCGGGACGTCCCTGGCCGCGGGTTATTTCGCTCTCGTTTCTCCTGCTGGGCGCGGCGCTCATCGCGACTGCATTGTCGGGCTATGTCGGCCTGGCGCGCTTCATCGCCACGCAGATCACGGTAACGAGCGCGATCCTGGTGACGGTCTATATCGGCCTCCTTACGGGGAAGTCCGTGTCCAAGCAGGGCGCCTTTGCCGAAACGGTAGCCGGACGCTATCTGGAGCGCCGCTTCCATCTGGAGCCGGTTGCGCTCGACCAATTCGGCCTTTTTGCCGGTCTCGGCATTTATGTGCTCGTTCTCTCCTTCTTCATCCCGCTGATATTGATGCAGTGGGGCTTCAAGACTGCGGACATAGAGTCCTGGGCCTATCAGGTGCTGACCGAAATCAGGATCGGCACGATCACGATTTCGCTGGTGGGCATTCTCGCGGGGGTACTGCTCTTTGCCCTCGGCTTTCTCGTCACGCGTTGGGTGCAGCGCTGGATCGACGGCAACGTCATGGCGCGCAGTCGCGTCGACGCCGGCGTGCGCAACTCCATACGTACCGGTATCGGCTATATGGGCGTGGGCATTGCCGGCCTTATCGGGTTGTCGGCCGCCGGCATCGATCTTTCGAGTCTCGCCCTCGTTGCCGGCGCCCTCTCCCTCGGCGTCGGTTTCGGCCTGCAGAACATCGTCTCCAATTTCGTTTCGGGTCTGATCCTGCTGGTGGAGCGTCCCTTCAAGGTGGGCGACTGGATCGTCAGCGGTACGACCGAAGGCTTTGTGCGGCGAATCTCCGTCCGCGCGACCGAGATCGAGACCTTCCAGCATCAGTCGATCATGATGCCGAATTCTCTGCTCATCAACGCCTCGGTCGGAAACTGGACGCACCGCAACAAGCTCGGCCGGTCGGAAATTGCAGTGACGGTGACCTATGCCAGCGATCCGCGCCGGGTTATCGAACTGCTCTACGAAATCGCCGCAGCCCATCCGATGATCCTCAAGAACCCGGCTCCCAATGTCGGCTTCACGGCCTTCGAAGACGAGCGAATGACGTTTGAATTGCGCATCTATGTCGCGGACGTGCTGACGGCCGGCGGTGTTCGCAACGACCTTCGCGTCTCGATCTACGAGCGCTTTCGTGACGAGGGAATCGGCGCGCCGTTCCCGATGAAGATCGAGGATGTAACGCCTGAGGAAGAAGCCGGAAGCGCCGGACCCGAACCTTCGGTTATGGAGAAAGAGAAGGCCTGATCTCGCCGAAGACAAGGCCTGACGCGCCGGCGCCATTGGCGAAGGCAGGAAAGAGAAGAAGGAGCGGTAATACCGCTCCTTCTATCGGCCGAACCCCGGCCGCACGTTGAAACTGCGCACTTCCGCCCGGAAACGGTTACACACCGTTTCCGGGGAGTGCTCTAAAGCCCGGCCAGAGCCTGGGCCACCGGCATAACGTGTGGCCACACCTCCATTGCCCCGCGATAGATCATGTCGAGTGCGACGTAGAAGATGATCGCCAGGCCGATGTAAGCGATCCAGTGGTACCGGCTGAGCAGGCGGGCGATAAAGCCCGCGGCGATACCCATCATCGCGATAGAGAGCGCCAGACCAAAGACGAGCACGGTTGGATGCTCTCGGGCGGCACCGGCGACGGCGAGGACGTTGTCGAGCGACATGGACACGTCCGCTATCACGATCTGTGTTGCCGCCTGTTTGAAAGTCTTCTTTGGGGCCGAGGCGTCCGCATTTCCCAGGCCGTCAACGCCTTCGTGACCGCCAGTGCGAATCTCGCGCCACATCTTCCAGCAGACCCAAAGCAGGAGGAGCCCGCCGGCGAGCAGGAGCCCGATGATCGCAAGCAGTTGGACCGTGAAGATGGCGAGCACGATGCGAAGCACGGTTGCGGCGAGAATGCCGACGAGAATAGCCTTCTTGCGCTGCTCCAGCGGCAAGCCGGCTGCTGCAAGGCCGATAACGACGGCGTTGTCGCCGGCAAGCACCAGGTCGATCACAATGACCTGCAGCAGTGCCGTCAGGCCGGCGGAAGTGAAAATCTCCATGTGTGGTAACCCTTCTTGTCCCCGAAACGCCTGCGGCGTTGCAAAACGCATAGACCGCGAACAATCGACGGATCAAGTGGGCCGGGACAACTAATCGGCATTTTCGAAGGACACAGGAACGCCGAGCAGCTTCCGGTGTTCTGACGCGGCTCGAGCCGCCGCATTGTTTTTCCTGCACGGCGTACGCTTCGAGAAATTCTGGGCTACGGCGCCGCGCGTCTTATCAGACGCGCAAAGGTCGCTGTAGCGCTTTGATCTGCTGCATGTTTTTGACCTTTGATCGGTTACGATCAAAGGAAACATGCACTACAGCGCCGCGCGTCTTATCAGACGCGCAAAGGTCGCTGTAGCGCTTTGATCTGCTGCATGTTTTTGACCTTTGATCGGTTACGATCAAAGGAAACATGCACTACAGCGCCGCGCGTCTTATCAGACGCGCAAAGGTCGCTGTAGCGCTTTGATCTGCTGCATGTTTTTGACCTTTGATCGGTTACGATCAAAGGAAACATGCAGTAGGCTGGCCGTGGCTAGAGGGGTGGCCGGCGTCTTCCTTTTCGCGACGGGAAGGCGGCCGGCCGAAACGGGGGCGGCGCTCGAGCGCCGAATGTGATGAAGACGTATGCTGTCGTTATGGTGTCCGCAATGCTGTGGGCTGGCGTGGCCTATGCCGCGACCGTTACAAACAAGGATGGCGAGGCCGCTGTTCTGGTGATCGTCGAAGGGGAGAGCCGGATCGAAGTGGCAATCGATGCAGGTGCGACGGAAGTGATCTGCCCCGGCGGCTGCTTCGTCACTGCGCCGAGCGGCGACCGTGTGGGGCTCCAGGGCGACGAGACGATCGAAATCGTCAACGGCTCCGTCGTTGTGAAGTGACGCCACGTGCGGCTATCCTCCGGGAGCGGAAGGCCGCCGGAAGTTGGGCCTTTCAAAGATAATGCGGGGCCGTAGCCCCGCACCGTGTTTGGCGACGGCACGTGCAAAGCGGAAGATCAGCTCAGCTTTCTTCGCCGCTCCAGTTCCGCTTCGGTCGGCTGCTCGAACTCGAACGAACCTGTTACGACAGGGCCGCTGCGGACGTATTTGTTGGCGGTGACGCCCGTCCCGGAGACTTTTGAACCGAGGAGTTTCATGGCCATCGGCATGGCGCCGTGACCAAAGAGCCGCTTGCCCTTTCCGAGCACAACCGGAAAGTACGAGATGTACATCTCGTCTACCAGATCGTTGCTGAACAGGGTCTGCAGGAAGTCGGTCGAACCCTGGGTCAAAAGATCGGGACCTTCCTCGCTCTTCAGTTTCTTAAGCATTGCAACTGGGTCGGAGCCGAGAGTACGGCTGTTTTGCCAGTCGAGCCTCAGATCGGGGTTGCGCGTGGCGACATATTTGGTGATCCGGTCAAAGAGCGGACCGATCGGATCGTCAGGGCCGGCATAGGGCCAGTGTGCGGCGAAGATGTCATAGGTCTTCCGCCCAAGCAGAAGATCGAACGGCTTGGAAAACATCTCGTCCACCGCTTGTCCCATGGTCTCGTCGAAATAGGGGGCGGCCCAGCCGCCATGGTCGAAGCCGCCGACCGGGTCCTCGTGCGGTCCGCCCGGCGCCTGCATGATTCCGTCAAGGCTTACGAATGCGCCAACGATGATCTTTCTCATTCCGGCTCTCCTCGTTCGTGGTGTTACCGAACCCAGGACGCTGGACGATACCGACAGCAACGCCACAAGCTGCAAGAATTTCCTTGAGAACTTTGGCGTAAGAGCGGCTCACGGGATCGCGAAAATGCTGATCTCGTTGGCAATTCCTCTTAGCGTCACGTTGTGCGCCATCGGACTTAGGCCCCGATCAGAGAGCACACCGGATGCTCGAGGATCCTCGAGGACGGAGCCGGTCGCGAAGATCTCACGCGAGGTGGCGAGATGTTGCACGCGCGAGGCGATGTTGACGGTCTGGCCGAAATAGTCCTGCCGGTCGTTCAGGTTGACAGCGATGCACGGCCCCTCATGGATGCCGATCTTGAGGAGCAGGTCCTCGCTGCCGCGCTCTTCGTTGAGTTCGCGCATTGCCTCGCGCATCCGCATTGCCGCAGTGACAGCCCGGTCGGGCGTCGGGAAAGTCGCCATAACCGCATCACCGATCGTCTTGACGACGGCGCCGGCCTCGGCCGCGACGATTTCGTTCAAGACGTTGAAATGCGTTCTTACCAGGTCGAAGGCCGCGAGGTCGCCGACGCGCTCGTAGAGTTCCGTCGAGCCGCGCAGGTCGGTGAAGAGGAAAGTAAGGCTGGTGATCTTCAGCCGTTGGTCCACATCGAGCGTGTCGGTGCGGTAGATGTCGCGGAAAGTCTGGTTGGAGAGCAGCCGCTTGGCGGTGAGAAATGGCCGACGGCGGCCGAGCAGGGCATGCAGCGCTTCGCCTGCCACGCAGATCGAGGGCAGGGTACGAACCTCGGCGTGGTTCTCCACCGAGACGCGCAAGGGGCCGGGCGGCAAGCTCAGCGTCTCGTGATGGCGGTGCGAGCGATCGAAGACGAGCCCGAGATTCCTCCTTTCCCTTGTCGGTTCGCCGCTCACATCCAGGAATTGCGCGGCATGCGTCACCGGCTCGAAGATGATGACGAATTCCGCGGGAAGCTGCAGCGAGATCACGGCTTTCTCGCCTGGCGGCAGTTCCAGTGCCTCCAACAGGAATTCGTCGACCTTTGCTTCGTAATCCTCTTCCGGCAGGTCGATGCCGGAACCCCAATAGATCTGGCGGAAATATTCGGCCGGCGGCAATTCATGCGGCGTATGTGCTCCGATGCGGCGCACGCGCGGACTGACCGTGAAGGTGACTTCGACCATCTCGTCGAGCGTCGGCTCGTAACCGGCGGCACAAAGCGCGCAGGTATACTCCGTGCTCTGCACCGTCTTCAGGGACGTGTTGGCATCGAGTACACCGCCGCAACCCGGACAGAGCACATTCCAGGAAAGCTCGAAAATGCCCAGGCGCGACGCATGCAGAAAGCCTGCGATCGTCTCTTCCTCGTCGAGGCCCTCGCGCGCGGCAAAGGCGAGCGCATTGATCCGGCAAAGCCTGTGATCGGGTGCATCCCGAACGAGCCGCTCGAATGCATCGGCGACCTCCGTCCTTGCCGAATGGCGCAGCACATCGAAAAGGGGTTGGGCTTCGCTCATGAACACATTCTATACGGAAATCGGCTGGCGGTCAGGCCGCATTTCGGTTTGGGTGCAATGTAATTTTATATTTGAAGTAATGTAATTTATATTTGTAGTACGAAAATTATTTTTAGCCGTATCTCGATTTGTTCTTTGGAATTTAATATTAGTGGCCTTCTTCGCAACTCAGGGGATGAGCGACATGACTACAGTCGTGGGGACGGCCGGAAACGATACGCTATCTGGAACCGAGGAGAAGGATCGCATCTGGGGTCTAGCCGGCGCCGATGAGATCGATGCCGGCGGCGGCGATGACCTCGTCGACGGCGGGGCTGGAAACGATCGTCTGACAAGCAGGAGCGGGTATGACCGGCTCGACGGCGGCGAGGGAGATGATCTCATCAGCCTGATCGGGACCGGCGGCGCGGTTACAGGCGGTGCCGGCGTCGATACGCTGGTGGTCGACCTGTCGAACGTCAGCTCCGACGTCCGGTTCAGCGGCGAGCACGGTCACGGCATCATCGGCTACAACACGGCGAACTGGGAACACATCTTCTTCAATCGCATCGAGAGGCTGGTCCTGACGACCGGCAGCGGCAACGACCGGATATTCGGCGCCGCCACCGACGACATCATCTCGACCGGCGCCGGGAACGACGTCGTAGGCCCATATGGCGTCGACGGCGACGACGGCACCAGCATGCTGGGCGACGACGCGATCGACACAGGCAGCGGCGGCGACATCATCAACGACACTGTTGGCGCGAACCGGATCTTTGCCGGAGACCATAACGACATCATCATCACCACGCTTTCCTCCGCGGTGATCGACGGCGGTAACGGCTGGGATAAACTCTCCATCTTCGATGAAGGACGAACCGACGGCGTCACTATCGATTTCGGACAGGGGTTTGCCTCGACGGGCACTCTGATCAGCGGGATCGAGGTTGCAAGCGTGGATCTCGGCGGCGGCAGTGATACGCTGATCGCCGGAAATCTGTCTTCGCTCACCGCCCATATGGGCGACGGCGACAATTATGTCGCCGGCGGCAGCGGCAGGGACTATGTCGCCTCCGGAAGCGGCGACGATGCCCTTTATGGGGGCGCTGGCGATGACATCCTGATCAGTGCCGGCGGGAACGACGTGCTCGCCGGCGGCGATGGGAACGACGAGATTTACGACGGCGGAACGAGTTTCGGCGACGGAGAGACATATATAGACGGCGGCGCAGGCGACGACCTCATCCAGGTGGTTGCGCCATCCGGCTTTATCGATGGCGGTGGCGGCAGCGATACGTTGCGCGTCGTCGATCCCCTGCCGGGCACGAATTTCGACGCTTCGACCGGCACGCTGGGTACGACGCTGATCTTCACCAATATCGAGAGATTCGAGCTGTCCGGCGGCTCGGGGAACGATAGCATCCGCACGCTTGCAGGCGACGATCAGCTCGCCGGCAACGACGGCAACGACCGGCTGGACGGCGGCGCCGGAAACGACGTGCTTTGGGGCGGCGCGGGTGACGATGTCATGACGGGCGGAGCAGGCGCAGATACCTTCCTGTGGTCGTCCGATACGTTTTCGTTCGCAGGTGTGGATCGCATCACGGATTTCGATGCGGACGGCGGCGACCTGCTGCGCTTTACCGGATATGCACCCGACACCACGCGCATCGACAGCTTCGCCGACCTGGTTGCCGCCGCGACCGAGACGGAAGACGGGCTCTACATCGCCTTCAATGGATCCGATACATTCGGTCTGCTGCTGGACAAGGTCGCACTTGCCGACCTTTCGGCGGATGATGTCGTCTTCGTTTGAGGGATGCCTTCGCGGACATTTGGATGAGCGCGCCATTAACACCGGATAAAGCGTTTTGCTCATAGGGTGCCTTCCGGGGACACTCTATTCATAGGCGATCAATGTCATTCTTCGGCATTTCCGGAATGTACTTTTCCGGTGAATCCCTCGGCGAGCACCGTATCGTGCTTGCCGAGGACTCCAACCTCTTTGCTTCGATGGTCTCGAAGCGGCTGAAGGAGCTTTTCGATATCGATGTGATCGTCTGTCGTGACTACGAGGACTTGCAGTTCGCGGTCGAAAACGCTTCCTTCGCGCCATCTCTCGCCATTTCCAATATCAACCTTCCAGGCGCAGAGAACGGAGAGGCACTCACCTACCTGATCGAAATGAGCGTGCCGACGATCGTCTTCACCGGTTCGTTTCAGGAGAGCACGCGCGAGACGATCCTCGCCAAGGACATTGTCGATTATGTCATCAAGGACAGCGTCTTTGCTGTCGATATGCTGGCAGAGTCCGTCTGCCGATTCCTGACGAACCAGCAGCATCACGTGTTGATCGTCGACGATAGCGCGACGGCCCGGGCCGTGTTGACGACGCAGTTGAAGCGCTACAATTTCAGAACGAGCTCGGCGGAAAACGGCTCTGCGGCGCTGGAAATCCTGAAGAACAATCCGGACATCGCCCTCGTCATAACCGACTACAATATGCCCGATATCGACGGTTTCGAGCTTACGCGGCGAATCCGCGCCGCCCACGGCCCGCATCAGCTAAGGATCATCGGTGTGTCGTCGTCGAAGGACCGGCTGCTTTCCGCCCGGTTCCTCAAAGCCGGCGGCAACGATTTCGTCGTTCGCCCCTTCGTCAACGAGGAATTCTACTGCCGCGTCAATCAGAACCTCGATACGCTCACCAAGGTGAGAACTTTGAACGCGAGGACCAAGATCCCGGCCTGAAGGACGACCGCCATTCGGGCGGTCCGGGCGACCGGCGCCGCCGGTTGATTTGGGCCGGTTTCAGGAGAAAACGCCGGCGCGGATGACGCAGGGTCCGTCATGGGCGTTGACGTGGCACCGGCAGTTGCCGGTGCCGCCCGATGAAGGCCTCGCCGTTCAATCGTTCCGAAACGCGGCGATCTACCGCGCCATCTGCAGCGTCAGCTTTCGCTCGGCGCGTTCCTGTTGCGGCGAGCGGTTGTAAAGCTCGCGGTAACACTTCGAAAAATGCGAAGCGGAAACGAAGCCGCAGGCGACGGCGACTTCCACAACCGGCATGGACGACTGGATAAGCAGGTGCCGGGCGCGGTCGAGGCGGATTTCCAGATAATAGCGGGCAGGCGATCTGCCCATCTCCTGGCGGAAAAGCCGCTCGATCTGACGGCGAGACAGGTCCGCGCTTTCTGCGATCTCCAGTAGCGACAGCGGCTCGGAGAGGTTGCTCTCCATCAGTTCGATGATCGACAGGACCTTGGCGTTCTGGACGCCGAGACGCGCTCTCAGCGGCAGCCGCTGGCGGTCGTGCGGCCCGCGCACCCGATCGGTGAGCGCTTGTTCGCAGACGCGGTTGACGAGGTTCTCGCCGAAATCCTGATCGATCAGGTTCAGCATCATGTCGAGCGAGGCGGTGCCGCCGGCGCACGTATAGATGTTGCCGTCGATCTCGTAGAGGTCCGCATATACATCGGCCTGGGGGAAGCTCTCGGAGAAGCCCGGCAGGTTTTCCCAATGGATCGCGCAGCGCTTGCCCGTGAGCAGGCCCGCCGAGGCGAGCACATGGGCGCCCGTACAGAGACTGCCGACGGCGATGCCGCGGTTATAGGCTTCGCGCAGCCATGCATTCACCGACTTGTTCTGGAAGTCCTCGACATAGACGCCCGAACAGACCAGCACCATGGATGGGCGGCTTTCTCCGCCGAGATATTTGCGTTCGTCGGCGAGCGAGGTGTTGACTTCGAGCGCAATGCCCGCCGACGAATAGACCTTTTGGCCGTCGGTCGAGGCGAGACGCCACGTGTAGGCTTCGTAACCGAGCATCCGGTTGGCGATGCGGAGCGTCTCGATCGCCGCCGAAAAGGGCAGCATCGAAAAGTTTGGCACCAGAAAGAAGACGAGCGAACGCTTCTTCGTCAGCGGTTTGTGCATGAAACCTCCCAGGCTAAAGCACGTTGCATAGATCGAATTCATGCGACGCACTTCAGGTCGTCGCTTTCGTGCATGTCGTCAGCCCCAAACCGCTGCGCACTTTTGGCGACATGCATTAAGGCTCGCATATTCGTCGCTTGGAATATGCGCTTCAGCTTGTCGAATTGCGACATTGGCATGGAAAGCCGCGACTGGGAAGAGATTTCGCATTGCGACATCCCTCCGCCCGGGCCTGTCGCGTGCCGGGTCGACGAGTGTATGAAATGCGACAAGATCATGGACCGCGATGACGTAATCGAGCAAAAATGAGGCAAACTGAGCGAAAGTTGCGCAGGTGCGCTTGAGCTGCGGCTTTACCGCTAGCGACTTTTCACCTTTGCAGAATTCGGATGTCGGTATCTGACAAGACGCATTGGAGAGCGCGCAGCTTCAGGGCCTGTCCCCAATGCAACGCAGCGACGGTGCGGCTTGCATGGGCGTTTAAAATAGGGTACCCCCCTATGCTATGTCCCATACGATCAGAGATCAGGAAAAGTTGCTCGCCCGTGTCCGTCGGCTAAAGGGGCAGATGGAGGCGGTCGAGCGTGCGCTCGAAGCCCGCCAGCCCTGCGGCGATATTCTCAACCTCGTCGCCTCCGTGCGTGGTGCGGTCAACGGGCTGACGATCGAGCTGATAGAAGATCATATTCGCGGGCACGTAGCCGGCCACGAAACCCAGGGAGAGCGCGAAGAGGGCGCTGCCGAACTGATCGAAATCGTCAGGAGATACCTGAAATGAGCGAAACCCATTCACCGGCGCCCGCAGGCCATGATCATGTATTCCTCGGCGACAATCACCAGCGCAACGAAAGGCGAACATGGTTCGTCATCGCACTGACTGCGGGGATGATGGTCGCGGAGATCGCCGCGGGTACCTTTTACGGTTCCATGGCGTTGGTCGCCGACGGCTGGCACATGTCGACGCACGCCGCGGCCCTGCTGATCGCGGCGCTTGCCTATCT
This sequence comes from Sinorhizobium meliloti, assembly GCF_017876815.1. NCBI lineage: Bacteria > Pseudomonadati > Pseudomonadota > Alphaproteobacteria > Hyphomicrobiales > Rhizobiaceae > Ensifer > Ensifer meliloti. The sequence continues at coordinate 2,981,924 of NZ_JAGIOS010000001.1, forward strand.
CTACGCCCGGCGCAACGCCCGCAACCCGCGCTTTACCTTCGGTACGGGCAAGCTTGGCGATCTCGCCGGTTTCTCAAGCGCGATCGTACTTGCCTTGATCGCTCTGCTGATAGGCTGGGAAAGCCTTCTGCGCCTTGCCAATCCGGTGGCGATCAGTTTTCCGCAGGCCATTTCGGTGGCCGTGCTCGGACTTGCGGTCAATCTCGCCTGTGCCTGGCTGCTTCGCGAGGATCATTCACATCACCACCACGGTCACCATCACCACGGCCATCATCACCATCACGAGCACCACCATAGCGTCTCGGCCCACGGCCGGGACAACAACCTGCGTGCTGCCTACCTGCATGTGCTGGCGGACGCGCTCACCTCGGTCCTCGCGATCGTCGCGCTTGCAGCCGGCAGCGTCTATGGCTGGATATGGCTCGATCCGATGATGGGCATCGTCGGCGCGCTGGTGATTGCCCGCTGGTCATGGGGCCTGATACGGGACAGCGGCAGCGTGCTGCTCGATTACATCCCGCCGGGCGAGGACCTGCCGGACGAAATACGCGCGGCGATCGAGCGGGACGGGGATCGGATCACCGATCTGCACGTGTGGCAGCTTGGGCCCGGCCACCACGGTGCCATCGTTTCGCTGGTGACGAAGAATCCGCAAAGCCCGTCGACCTACCGCCGCAAGCTCGAGCACATCCACGAGCTTTCGCACGTGACGGTCGAGGTCGAGCCGCTGGCGGCCTGAGAGGCAGGTCGATCTATCGCGCCTTGCGCCGCGGATAGGGCGTCTCGCCCCGGGCGAGCATGCCGACATATTTTTCGATGCGCGCGGCGCGCGTCTCGCTCTTCTTCGCGTCGTGAATGCGGAAGAGGATTGCATAGCGATTTCGGCTGTCGAGTTCGTCGAACAGCATCTTAGCGGCTGCATTCTGCGCGAGCGCATCGTGAAGATCGTCAGGAACGGTCGCCTTGCTCGGCGGTGGCGCGGCGGCATCCCATCGGCCGTCGGTCCTGGCGCGTTCAACTTCGGCAAGGCCGCGCGGCGTCATGCGCCCCTCGGCGATCAATTCGGTCGCCCGAGCGCAATTCACCTGCGACCATCGGCTGCGCGCACGGCGCGGCGTGTATTTGTTCAGGTAGAAGTCGCTGTCGGATCCAATACGCTGACCGTCGATCCAGCCGTAACAGAGCGCCACATCGAGCGCCTCCCTCGGCGTGATGCTCGCTATCCCGGACGCTTTCTTGGCGAATTTCACCCAGAGCCCTTTGCAATCGGAGCCTTGCTCCGCGATCCACGTTTCGAAGGTCTTTGCGTCCGCAAAATGGATCACCGGCAATTGGGCTTCAATTTCACTCATGAGGATTACCGATCTGCTGGGAGCTCTTGGCACGGGCCGCTTTTACGAAAGCAAAAACCTACCGCTGACGCCAGCTGCAAATTTTACCAGGAGGCGAGGGTCGTCCGAGCAAAGGCAGTCACAGGCCGCGCGCATTGCTGAAAAAATTGCGTTGATCAATGTCGGAGACCGGGAGCTCCGCTCGTCTTATCATCGAAACCGGCATAGGCCGGCCGCAAACCGAGGAGAAGACCTATGTTCCGCATCGCACTGATTGCCGCGACCCTGCTTGTTGCGGGCGCCACGCTTGCCCGATCCGAACCGGCGGGCAATCGGGTCAAGGTCAACGGCATGGAAATGTATTACGAAGTCTCGGGCGAGGGCGACCCGCTCATCGTGCTGCACGGCGCCTACATGAACATCCCCTCGATGGGTACGATCATCCCGAAGCTCGCCGAGACCCACAAGGTCTATGCGATCGAGTTCCAGGGCCACGGCCGCACCACGGATATCGACCGGCCGATCACCTATCCCAATCTGGCCGATGATGTCGCGGCCTTCATGGATGCCGTGAAGATCGAAAAGGCCGATGTCTTCGGCTACTCCATGGGTGCGGCTGCCGGTCTGCAGCTTGCCATCCGCCACCCGGAAAAGGTCGACAAGCTCGCCGCCGCCTCCGTCGCCTATGATGCCGAGGGCTGGCAGCCGGCGTTCAAGGCCTTCATTCCCCAGATGTCGGTCGAGATGTTCGTCAACATGCCGTTTGCCGAGGACTATCGCAAGCTCGCGGCCAATCCCGACGGTTTTCCCGAACTCGTCAGGAAGCTGATCGCGCTGGAGAAGGAGCCGATGGCATGGGAAGCGGACGTCAGGGCGCTGAAAACCCCGGTTTTGATCATCACCGGCGATGCGGACGTGGCGACGCTCGAACATTCGGTCGCTCTGTTCCGGCTGCTCGGCGGGGGCGTCATGGGCGACATGGGCAAACCGCTGCCCGCCTCGCGCCTTGCCGTCCTCCCGGCGACGTCGCATACCGCCGTCATCAGCCAGCCCGAGTTGCTTCATGCGTTCGTCGAACCATTTCTGAAGGGCAAGACGCCGAAGGGATTCTTCGAGTAGGGAGCACTGCTGACGGCGACTGTTTAGCGCTCCCTCGAAACAAGAAGGGCATTCCGTTGCGGGAATGCCCTTATAGTCTGGTCTTGCGGTCAATGCCGGGAGGGTGGCATCTGCAGTCTTTAATCATTGGTCCGTCTTATGTACTGCATCATCGACGGAGGGGAAGCCGATATCCTTCAACGTGTCGTAGGAGAGGTTCTCCAGGACACGTTCGTTGCGGTGCCGCTTCCAGGCTGCCCAGGCACGGGCCCGCAGGTTGAAAAGTCCGGGCAGGGCTGCAAGACCCTGGCTCGATGCGGATGACGAATGCTCGTTCATAGACATTGCTGGTTCCTTCTGAGTTCCTCAAAAGGTCGCGACCATGGACGTTATGGTGCAACGCGATTGATCATTCAAACGAATATGTTTGATGTAATTCATCAAACATCGTGATTGATTTCGCCCGCTATAGCCTTTCTATCGGATGCTCTGATCGGCTGCTGTTCCGCGGGTAACAGGTCGTTTCGCACCCTGGCTGGAAGTCTCGCCAATTGCCGGCGTGTTTCCACCCGATTCCTGACCAGATTGCCGGCACGCCGCCGCTCGGCAATCAGTTCAATAAGAGATCGGGCATGCCACAGCATCGCCAGAACGATGTCCCCCTCATCGATGGATCGAGCCTGCCTGGGCGCCCGATCGGTGGGTGCGGCGCTCGGGGCCGGTCTTTCATGAGGGGCGCCATTATTGATCGCCAACGTCAGAGCGGACATAGCCTTCTCCTTCTGGTTCAGGGCGTTTCCGTCCCTTGCAGCTTGACTATCGCGCATGCGTGATGTTCAATCAAACGAAATGAAGTTAAGCTATCTTTCAGTTTTTCTGATCGAGGATGCCGCCATGAACATGATGATGCGCCACGCGCTTCCGCTGCTCGAAATGGACGTGCTCAAGACTTTCGTCGCCATTGCCGAGACCGGTAACTTTACGACCGCCGCGGAGACGGTCTACCGCACGCCTTCGGCGGTTTCGATGCAGATCAAGAAGCTCGAGGAAATGCTTGGCTGCACGTTGTTCCTGCGCGACGCCCGCTCGGTGTCGCTGACGCCGAAGGGCGAGCTCCTGCTCGGCTATGCCCGGCGGCTTCTGTCGCTCAATAACGAGACGGTGTCCCGCTTCCTGTTGCCCGACATGAACGGTGTGGTGCGGGTCGGTGCGCCGGAGGATGTCGGCGAGCGAATCCTGCCTGATGTATTGAAGCGCTTTGCCGAGACGTATCCGAACGTCACCATCGACGTTTCGATCGGCATGAGCAACGCGATGCGCAAGCGGGTCGACGAGCACCGCCTGGACATCGCCGTGTTCAACAGCCTTTCCGAGGAATCTGCCAAGGGCGCCGAAATCCTGATGCAGGAGAAACTGGTCTGGGCAGGTGCGAAATGCGGGAACGCGCATCTGCGCGATCCTCTTCCGGTTTCCATGTGGGAGGACGGCTGCGTCTGGCGTGCCGATGCGGTCGAGAAGCTGTCGCGTGCGGGCCGCAAGTTCCGCGTCGCCTTTTTGAGCGCCTATACCACCGGACAGCGTGCGGCTGTTCTCGCCGGGCTCGCGATCGCGCCGCTGCCGCGCTACCTCGTCCAGGGCGAGATGGTCCAGCTCGGCGAGCGTGACGGCCTGCCGGATCTCGGTCACTACAACATCGGCCTCAAGGTCATCGAAGATGCGCCGGCGCCGGTTCTGGCGGTCGCGGAGCATGTTCGGGCTGCCTTCGCCGAGCTGCGGATGCAGGCGGCATAATTGCGCAAGCGGCTTCCCGGGACCGCCAAACGACCCGAGAAGCAAACGTCGCGCTGAAATTGGGGTGGACGATGATAAGTTATGGCTTATAATAAGCTATGACTTATGATCAGGACAGAGCCTTTATTGCCCTTGCCGATCCAACGCGCCGTGCCATCTTCGAGAAGGTGGCCGAGCGGCGGCAGTCGGTCGCCGAGATCGCCCGGGCGATGCCGGTTTCACAGCCGGCGATCTCACAGCATTTGAAGATACTCAAGGAGGCACACCTCGTGCGCGATGTGCCGTCGGGTGCGCGGCGAATCTATTCGATCGATCCGAACGGGCTGGGGCCGCTCAGGAAATGGCTCGACCGATTCTGGGACGATCAGCTCGCCGCTTTCAAGCAGGCGGCCGAGGGGGCCGAGCGTTCCGAAGAAGCCGAAGAGTAACTTTATCGCGATCTCACGGGAGGAGGACCTCATGAACATGATCGAGCCGGCACCGGTCCGCAAGTCGGTTACGGTGCGTACATCGCCGCAGCAGGCGTTCGACGTTTTCGTCAGCGGAATGGGGACGTGGTGGATCAAGGGCCACAGCCTCACGCAGTCCGGCCAAAAGACGGTTGTGGTGGAGGCCGTCGCGGGTGGCCGCTGGTACGAGATCGGCAACGCGGGAGAGGAGTGCGAGTGGGGGCGTGTCATCGCTTGCGACCGACCGAACCGAGTTCTCTTCGACTGGCAGCTCAACGCCGATTTCGACTACGATCCCGGCCTGCATACCGAAGTGGAGGTCCTGTTCGAGGCAAATGGGGAAGGTGGCACAACCGTCATTCTCGAGCACCGCCATCTTGAAAAATACGGCGTGAAGGCCAAGGAAATGCGCGGCATTTTCGATTCGGAGAATGGCTGGGGCGGCCTGTTGGCGTCCTATATGGAGAAGGCAGCAGCTTGAGTTCACGCGGGTTCCCGGACGCGTAGGGATGAGGAAATCAAGCAGGCCGCGGCGGGTATCCCGAAGCTCAACAGACCTTAATCCGGCTGCGAAATGCTGGCCATTCTGGCCAGCCGTTGGAATGCCGTCGGAGCCATGGGCTCTGCTTCGAGCCGCTTGCGGATGAGCGCGGCGCATTCGTCAGGCGTCATCATGGACGTGTCGACTGCGAGATCGTAGATACCGGGGCGATGCACCTCTCGCTGCCATGCGAGCACCTGGCGCGGAACAGGCTCCGCCTCGCTACCGGTGAGGTAACCGCCTTCGCGACCGGGCTGGCCGCGATTGCGTCGCTCCATTATCGTCTCGACCGGACACCGCACCCCGACGAAGAGGACGGGAAGGCCGAGAAGCCGGCGAGCGCAGTCGGGAAGGATATGGCGCGGTTCGCCATAGGCGTCGTGATGCCCGACATCGGCGACAACGTTCAGACCCAGCCGGCTATGCGCGGCAACGGACTCGTAGAGGGCAGCGTAGAAGAGAGGTACGAGCGCTTCGATTTCAGGTAATTCACCGCCGGGCCGCAACCCGATACCCGGCAGGCAGCGGCGAGGCATTACTCGCTCCATGTAGGCGTCGACGCCAAGGTTCATCCATGGTCCGTCGAATGTCTCCTGGATCGCCTCGGCTATGCTCGACTTGCCGGATCGTGGCGCCCCGTTGAGGATGACGATCCGTCCAGGATTGCAGCCGCTTTTCATCGGATCTCCTTGGCCGTCGACACAAGGTTCGGCTATTCGAAGCGGTGAGACGGACTACTCCCTGCTGCGTCGCCGCCTGCGGCCGCTTCCTTCGCCACCGTCATCGGTCAATGACTTGCGCGCCGGCAGGGTAACCACTTCGGCGAGTTTCGGGAAGGCATCCACCTTGTTCGGCATCGCCATGGCGTTGACGAAATGCTCCTGAAACTTCGATTCAAGCGCCGTCTCTATCTTCTCGATTTTCCTCACTGTTTGCTCGATCTCGCGGCGGTGACCGCGATTGAGGAGCGCCATCAGCGCGCCTGTGCCGGCGGCATTGCCGACCGCCTTCACCTCAGTGAGGTCGCAATCGGGGATCAGGCCGAGCACCATGGCATATTTCGGATCGATGAACGAGCCGAAGGCACCGGCAAAACGGATCGTGTCGACGTGATCGACACCTTGTTTCTCCATGAGCAGCTTGATGCCGGCATAAAGCGCCGACTTGGCGAGCTGGATCGCTCTGATATCGTTCTGCGTCACGGTGATGCGCTGTTCGCCTTCGTGGAGCAGATAGGAGAAGGTGCGGCCGTTCGGGATGATGCGCGGGCTCTTCGCGACCATAGCGCCGTCGACGACGCCGTCCTGCGAAATGATGCCAGTGAGGTACATCTCCGCGACGACTTCGATGATCGCCGAGCCACAGATTCCTGTGACACCGACTGCTGCAGCTGCCTCGGCGAAGCCTTCTTCATTCGACCATTTGTCGACGCCGATTACCCGGAACCGCGGCTCCAGCGTCTCGGGATCGATGCGGACGCGCTCGATCGCTCCGGGTGCGGCTCGTTGACCGGAGGAGATCTCTGCCCCCTCGAAGGCCGGGCCGGTCGGCGATGAGGCGGCGACGACGCGCTCCCTGTTGCCGAGCACGATCTCGGCATTGGTGCCGACATCGACGAGCAGCATCATCTTGTCCTGACGATGCGGCCCTTCGGAAAGCGTCGCACCCGCGGCGTCCGCTCCGACATGGCCGGCGATGCAGGGGAGCATATAAAGGCGCGCGCCGCGATTGACCTCTATGTCGATTTCGTGCGCCCAATATTGCAAGGCGCCGGATACGGCCAGCGCGAATGGCGCCTGTCCGAGCTCCGTCGGATCGATCCCGAGGAACAGGTGATGCATGATCGGATTGGCGACGACGACCATGTCGAGAATGTCGTGGCGGTCGACCTCGCCCTCAGCGCAGACCTTGCCGATCAGGCCGTTCAACGCTTCGCGGACCGCCTTGGTCATCGCCTCGCGGCCATCCGGATTCATCATCACATAGGAGACGCGGCTCATCAGATCCTCACCGAAGCGGATCTGCGGATTCGATGTGCCGGAGGAGGCCACGATGCGTCCGGAGAGCAGCGATACGAGATGCATCGCGATCGTCGTCGAGCCAATGTCGCAGGCGACGCCATAGGCCTCGTTCTTCAATCCCGGCCAGAGAGCGACAATGAAGGGACGGGAGGAGTCCATGTCGCGGTGGATCGCCGCAGTCACGGCCCAATTGCCCTTGCGCAATATGCCTTGGACCTGGGGGATCAGGTGGGGGGCGATCAGAAGGTCCTTCCAACCCCAGTCCTTTTCCAGGACGGCCTTCATCCGATCGAGATCGCCGAGCGGCTTATGCATGTCCGGTTCGTCGATCTCGACATAGCACAGTTGCACCGCCGCGTTGCGCTCGATCACACGATCGCTTGCGGCCTTGCGCACCACCTGCGCGTTGATGACGGTGTCCTGCGGGACGTCGATGACGAGATCGCCGAGAATCTGGGACGAACAGGACAGCCGCCGCCCGTCCGGCAATTCGCGCACGCTCGCGTAACGCTGCTCCTTGGGACCGATCGGCGAGATATGGTCGCTGGACGAAACGATCTTGTGCTTGGCGAAATTGCCTTCCTGGACGGAAACCTGGCAACGTCCGCAGGTGGCGCGGCCGCCACAGACGCTTTCGACATAGACCCCGAGCGAACGTGCGGCGTCGAGGATCGGCGTACCGACGGGGAAACGGCCGCGTTTGCCGGAGGGCATGAAGAGCACCAGCGGATCGTTCTTTTCGTCCTTCGAGGGCACGTTCAACATTTTCTGTCTCGCCAGCAGTTTATTTCGCGAGCCGGCGGGCGTTTGCCCGCACGCGCTTGGCATAGGGCCGAACTGCGGCCGCCGCTATCCGGTTGTGCGCGGCGGCAGAGCCCGGCTTTCCGGCGGCAAGTGCCGCGGCCGCACTCATTCCTTCCTTCACCAGGGCGACATTGGCGGCGACGACGCTTTCGGCGACGGCCGCCATTTTTTCAGTCACCATCCGGCTTGCCTCGACATAGTCGGTTGCCGAGCCGGTGATAGCGGCGACGGCCATGGCCTGCGTACGCGCGGCGATGACCATCGGAGCCTGAAACCAGAGTGCCGCCAGGTCGCTGGCGAAGGAGTGGTGCTTGGCCATTTTTACTCCGCCCGTGCGACGCCGGCGCGCGCCGCGCGTCCGCCGCGCCGCCCGCCGGCACCCGCCGGTGCTGCCGCAGCGGCGACGGCATGGCCGCCTTCGGCCGGCTTGTGGTCGCGATAGGTCATGATCCAGTTTGTGCAGTTCGGGTCGGTGCCGTTAAGCACGTTTGCGGCTCGAACCGCCTCCATCTCCTGCGGACGGCAGGGGTTCATGATGGCCGAGGTCATACCGGCGCCGATAACCATGGGGATGAAGCCGGCGTTGATGCCGTGGCGGTGCGGCAGGCCGAAGGAGATGTTGGAGAGGCCGCAGGTGGTGTTGACCTTGAGCTCTTCGCGAAGGCGGCGAAGCAGCGCGAAGACCTGCTGGCCCGCAGATCCCAGTGCGCCGATGGGCATGACGAGCGGATCGACGACGATATCGTGCGGCTTGATGCCGTAATCGGCGGCGCGCTCGACGATCTTCTTGGCGACCGCGAAGCGGACGTCCGGGTCCATCGAAATGCCGGTCTCGTCATTGGAGATCGCCACCACCGGAACGTCGTATTTCTTGCAGAGCGGCAGGATCGCTTCGAGCTTTTCCTCCTCGCCGGTCACCGAATTGACGAGCGGGCGGCCCTTTGCAACGCGCAGGCCGGCTTCGATGGCGGCGGTAACCGAACTGTCGATCGACAGCGGCACGTCGACGAGGCCCTGAACGATCTCCAGCGTCTTGACGAGGAGCGGCGGCTCGGTCTCGTTCGGGTCGACGGCCGTCACGCCCGCATTGACGTCGAGCATCGTCGCGCCGGCGGCAACCTGCTCCAGCGCATCCTTGATCACGGTGTCGAAGTTGCCCTCGATCATCTCGGCGGCGAGCTTCTTACGGCCGGTCGGATTGATGCGTTCGCCGATGACGCAGAAGGGCTGGTCGAAGCCGATGATGATCTCGCGTGTGGCGGAGGCGACGATGGTGCGGGTCATATAAGATCCTCTGAACCTTGAGCGTTGGCCTATGTAATAGGGCCGTTCTGTGTTTGTAAGGCGCTGGACGAGCAGGAGCGCCGGTTATCCTCTGCTAAAGCCGCCGATCACGGCTTTGTCTCAATGCGGGTGGTGCGCGGCGGCCTCGGCCATCTGCTGCTGATTTTCTTCTTTGCCTTCGCGGATATGTTCCAGCCGCTCGGCAACCAGCGCGTCGGTCGGCGCGGCTTCGCGCGTCCAGGGTTTACGGCCCCTCAGGACACCTGATTCATGGACGATTTCGGCAACGTATTCCTCCTGGCGATAGGCCATGACGTGGACGCCGGAGACGCCCTCGATCTCCTTCACCTCGTTCATGATGTCGATGCAGAGTTGCTTACCTTCCTTTTTCTGGTCCTGGGCGCCCTCGAGCCGTTTGATGATGCTGTCCGGAATGTGGATTCCCGGAACATTGGAGCGGATCCAGCGGGCAGTCTTGGCGGATGCCATCGGCCCGACGCCCACCAGGATGTAGCACCTCTCGTGAAGACCGAGATCGCGCACCTTCTTCATGTATTCGCGAAACATCGGAACGTCGAAGCAATACTGGCTCTGCACGAACTGTGCGCCGGCCTCGATCTTCTTGGCGAGGCGATAGGGGCGGAAATCATAGGGCGGAGCGAAGGGGTTGATCGCTGCTCCGAGGAATACCTGGGGCGGCGTCGTCAGCTTGCGGCCCGAAAGGAACTTGGAATTGTCGCGCATGATGCGCACCGTCTCGAGCAGGGACATGCAGTCGAGATCGAAAACCGGCTTGGCCCCGGGCTGATCGCCCGCCTGCACGCCGTCGCCGGTGAGGCACATGATGTTCTGGACGCCCATGGCCGAGGCGCCGAGCACGTCCCCCTGAATCGCGATGCGGTTCTTGTCGCGGCAGGCGATCTGCATGATCGGCGCATAGCCCATGCGCGTCAGGAGCGCGCAGATGCCGACGGATGACATGTGGCAGTTGGCGCCCGAAGCGTCGACCGCGTTGATGCCGTCCACCCATCCGTCGAAGATTGCCGCGCGCTCGTAGACGTCCTGGGGATCGGCGCTGTCCGGCGGATTGAGCTCGGCCGTCACTGCGAACTCGCCGCGGCGCAGCACGCGCTCCAACCGCCCGCGCGAGGAATGGCCGGGCAGGGGGTCGAGCGGAGCGCCTGGATCGTGGGGATTGATGTCCGGGCTCATTGCTGCGGGCCTTCCTTCTTCGCCGCTTCGCGGGCGGCCGCGGCCTCGGCCGTTACCCGCAACCAGGACGAGGTTTCGCGCAGCGACTGGTTGACCGGCTTCTGCACGTTCATGATCGCATCACCCTTCACCATGTTCTGCGAGCCCTTCCACGCCTGCACCCAGACACAGGGCATGTCCGGCTCGACTTCGCAATTGCCGTTTGCGCGTACGCCGCCGCAGGGCCCGTTCCTGAGCTGCTTCGGACAGTTCATGGGGCACGACATGCCGGTTGAGGACAGCGCGCACTGCCCGCACATGCGACAGTCGAAGAGGAAGCCCTTGACGTGGCGCTCGACGAATGTCACGGGCCTTTCAACCCGGTTGTAGCCAATTGCGTTCCACAGAGGATGGAGAAGCAGGAACATGTCGGCGAAACGGTTGTAGAACCACTCGAGGAAACGCGAATTGCGTACGGCCCAGAGACGCACCGTGTATTTGTGGCGCGAGCGGCGGCTGGGCGACACGCCCTGGGGTGTATAGGCGCCCGTCGCCGCCTTCCTGGCGGACTGGGCGTTGCCGGTCACGACCTTCGGGTCAGGCATTGTCCCGGCCTCCGGCCTTGATGAGTGCGACGAGGCGCTCCCGGTCAAAGGCGGCTTCCAATTCGGCCGCCGCCCTGTCGGCTTCCGCCTCGAGGTCGTCGGAGACTGGAACGGGATCGGCCTTGCGCCATTCGGCAAGGTAGTCGTCGGTCTCGGCGGCGCCGGTGCGCATGGCGCACATGTCGATCGCCTCGGTGAAGCGCAGCGAGAGCTCGCGCTTGGCGGTCTTGCGGCCCTGCTTGATGATGACTTGCGCGGGGATATCGCGCCAGTAGACGATAATGCGGTCTGCCATCGGATTCCTGTTCTCCTATAAGGGCGACAATGCGCATGTCCACGCGCCGTGGCTCACCTTGCCACGACGTCCGATATGTCCAAAAACGACGCTGCACAATCACGCATCCGAACCTTGCGCTCGCGGAGCGCGCCGCTTGCGCCGGCGCGGCGAAATGCCTGCCTTATCGGCGGCGACAAAGGACCGGGAACACGCGTGCACCGGCGCCTCGGATGGTCCTTAAGAATATCATGAATCTTGCATTCACTGCGCGTTCACCTGGCCGGCGGCAAAAGCTCTGACCTATTCGAACAGATAGGTGTGGAGATGAAGAAGATTGGGATCCTGTTCCTCGCGGCTGTGACGGCTTTCACCGGCTATGCGCCTGCGCAAGCCATGCCCGTCCCAACCGTTCCGGTGTCGCAGACGATCGACGTGCAGATGGTCGACCACCGCGGCTGGCATGGTCACCGGCATCGCCCGCGGCACGGCTGGCGCCGGCACGGCCATCGACACTGCTGGTATAACGGGCATCGCGGCTACAACTATCGCCGCCACGGCTACCGCCGGCACAGCGACGGCTGGTGGTATCCACTGGGAGCCTTCGGTGCCGGTATGATCATCGGCGGCGCCATCGCCCAGCCGCGTTACGCAGAGCCACGCTATGCGGCGCCGGGAATGCCTGCCAGCCACGTCAACTGGTGCTATGACCGCTACCGCTCGTACCGCGCTGCGGACAATTCCTACCAGCCCTATGGCGGCCCAAGACAGCAGTGCTATTCGCCTTACTACTGAGGTCGTCGAGCATTGTCCCTCCGGCAACGCACGGAGGGACAGCCGGCCCTTCTTTCATCGGACGATGACTTCAGATCCGACCGAAGATCCGCTCAGTAGCCGGAGCTGCCGCCGCCGGAACCGCCCATGCTGCCGCTACCGGCGCCTTCGCCGGAGCCGCCGCTTTGTTGAGGGCTGTTGCTGTTCCGGGCCGACTGGCTGCTCATGCAGCCTGCCATCGTCAAAAGGGCGAGCGCGGCTGCGACGATCGATGATCTGCCGGTCATGACGTTCTCCGATCACCGGATTTGACATGAGGAATATCTAATATTCTCTCATCTGTCGGCTAAAGACAAGATTCCCACCACGCTTGATTTCTCGCAGGCATGCATCATCTTTTCTTGGATTGCCGGGCTGTCTCCGAGGGTGTCATGTCGAAGACCGTATTTGCAGTTCTAATCCTGATCTTCGCTTCGTCCTGCGCCAACACGGCACGGGGATTCAGGGAAGACGGAACGCAAACTGGCCATGCCGTCGACCGGGCGACCCATCGGGTCTTGAGCGCGGGGGCGCAGTAGCAGGCAGGTCCCTCTGTCTACCACCTGCCGTGCCGCAGGCCATTCCAGAACCAAGTCCAGACCGGGGGATGGTACCACTGCCGCGACGGGGCCGCGATGGCGATCGGGCGCAGTTTCCCGGCAAGGGCGTCCTCGACCGCACGGATGGCGATGTCGGTTGAGGCGGCCGTCTGGAGAAGGGGGTAGGTGTGGATCGTGTCGGCGCGGCGCGGCGTCTGCCGCGATTGATAGAGGATGCCGCCGGTGTCGACGCCTTCGTCGACGAGATGGACGGTCGCGCCGAAATTCTCGGGATCGTTGTTGGCCAGCGCCCAGTAGCCTCCCATCAAGCCGCGATATTGCGGGTTGATGCCGGCATGGAAATTCAGAATCGGACAATTGACGGCAGCAAGCGTTTCCGGCTTCAACATGCGGCAACTGATTAGGAAGAGGACGGCGGGTTTCAGTAGCTGAAGCATTGCATGGCCGTCCGCGTCGTTGATCGAGTCAACGCGGTGGACGGGCACCGTCCGGTTGGGCGCGGCGGACGCATCATTCTCGCGAAGAATCTCGGCTGCCCGACGCCGGGTGAAGCGCTTGCCGATGCGGGAGACGAACATCGTCGCAAGTTGCCCGAGTGCCATTACCCATCCGAGTTTGCGCGCACGCCGCATGACGAAGAGCGCCTTTGATTCCGGCTCCTCCTGCAAAATTGCAACATTCGTGAAGCGCGCAGCCAATGCGTTGATCATGATGTTCGCATTGTCGCCTCCGGCGGTCACCACGACGATGCGTCCCTTGTGCTCGGCGCTCGACAGCGCCCCTTTTTCAGATTTCACGTTACACATCAGCGGATCGCGACAAGAATTTGCGCCAGATGGGATTTGAGGTGCGCTGCGCGGCAGGTCAGCGCAGGAAATATGCCGTCGATACGTTAGTACAGCCTTAAGCTGTGCCCTGCAAACGATCCCGAAGGATCGCGGGGCCATCGCACCGCCGACGAGGCGTGAGTGCCGGGACCGGAGAGAGCGGATCAAACCTCGATCAGCGATGTCGTAAGATCGCCATAGCCGGTATAACGGTACTCATATTCGAGCCCGAGAGTAACGGCGGCGCGCCGGGCCTTTTCCTGCAACGCGGCGTCCTCCTGCTGGGAGAGATAGACGAGCTTGCGGTAGTGGCCGAAATACATGTCGCGCAGTTCAGGGTGCCGGTCGAGGCCGAGCGGCTCGATGACGAAGGCTTCGAACTGCCGGGCAAGGAAATCCGTCAGGAAGAAAGCTGTGATGTCATCGTCCCAGCGGGCTGCGAAGTCCGCGTTTCCGGCGAAGAACGAGTAGCAATGCGGACCCGGGATGCGCGTCACCCCTTCCTCTTCGCAGAGTCGGTCGATAAGCCCGCCGGTGCCGCAATCGGCATAGGCGATGAAGATGCGCTCGAAACCGTTGGCGCGCGCCCGGGTGATAGCCTCACGCAGGCCCGGAGTGATCTTCTCCGGCGTGTTGTGCCAGATGGCCGGCAGACAGTTGAGCTCGATGTGATCAAGCCCGTTGGCCGCGCAGACGGCAAGAATTTCGCGCGCGATCGCGCCGCAACCAATGACATGAACTTTCTTCGGTTGTGCACGTTCTCTTGCCGACGTTGCGTTTTCCATCTTTATTCCGCCTTGCATCAACACAAAGGAATCACGGTCATGACGACAAAATCCATCGCGACCATCGGAGCCGTTCTGATAGCGCTGGCAGCCCTGAGTTCCTGCGCAAATACGATCCGCGGCGCAGGACAGGATACTGCAAACGCAGTCAACGCGACACAGGGAGCCGGCCAACGGGTCGCCAAGGCCGCCAACTGACGGCACCCGGTAAGTGCTCTTTCCGAAAAACAAAAAGCCGGCTGCTCGTTTCACACGGGCAGCCGGCTTTTTTCATGTCAGATCGTCTCAGCCGGCTGCGAGCTGATTGTGCTTGCGCTTCATGTAGTCCTTGGCGGTCTCGACGGCGACGGCGGCATCGCGGCAATAGGCGTCGGCCCCGACGGCCTTGCCGAATTCCTCGTTGAGCGGTGCACCGCCGACGAGGACGACGTATTCGTCGCGCAATCCCTTTTCCTTCATCGTATCGATGACGACCTTCATATAGGGCATGGTCGTCGTGAGCAGGGCAGACATGCCGAGGATGTCCGGCTTCTCACGCTCGAGCGCTTCGAGGTAGTTCTCGACCGGATTGTTGATGCCGAGGTCGACGACGTCGAAGCCGGCGCCTTCCATCATCATGCCGACGAGGTTCTTGCCGATGTCGTGGATGTCGCCCTTGACCGTGCCGATCACCATCTTACCGAGCTTCGGGGCACCGGTTTCGACGAGCAACGGGCGCAGGATGAACATGCCGGCCTTCATCGCATTGGCCGAAAGCAGCACTTCCGGGACGAAGAGAATGCCGTCGCGGAAATCGATGCCGACGATGCGCATGCCTTCGACCAGGGCCTGGGTCAGGACGTCGTAAGGCGTCCAGCCACGCTTGAGGAGGATGCGCGTCCCTTCCTCGATTTCCTCCTTGAGACCGTCATAGAGGTCGTCATGCATCTGCTGCACGAGTTCCTCGTCGGAAAGGTCCTCGAGAATGATTTCATCGTCTGCCATAGTTGGGTTCCTCGGTTCCTGGCACAGTCATTTCGCACGGGTGGCACGAGAGATGGCACAATCCGGACGCGTTGCCCAATCCTTAGCGGGCTACACCTAAAAATCTCTTGTTGAAAGCGACGTCGCATATGATGAAAAACGACGGCGCCCCGCGTAAATGCTCCCATGCGACAGCGGTAGCGCATTATTCCGCGGTTCGGAATCTGCCGCCTGCAAAATTATGCAGCACTTCAAGGCGTTAGAGTGGCGCTTGCGCGGTCCCGATCTGAAGCAGCGAAAGACGCACGCTCGACGCACTGCAATGGGAGCGACCGCAGACCGAGTGTCTAAGATGCGCCAGCCGTTGGCGCATTAAGACCCGTACCGGTCCGGCGCCTTGGTAGCATTAGGCTAAATCGACTACCGGATGCATATGCCCGCCGCTGGATTTAGCCTCGCGAAAGGGGTATGCGCCCACCCATCAAAGTGTTGCGGCGTTCATCGCGCATGATGCGCGGAGCACCGCGGGAAGAGGAATGAGCGAATGAGCGACGTTACAGAACAAGGTGCGGCCGAAGGCGGCGGACGCCGCGCGCGTGGTGAGGGGCGGGGAGCGGCAGCGCGTCGCGCTTCCCGCACCGGCGGTGGCCCGGGACCGTCTCTGCCCTATATCCAACGCAGGATTCGCGAATACGAAGTTCTTGACGAGGAAGGGCTGCAGCTCATCGAACGCAACGCCGACGTCGTTCTCGAAGAGATCGGCATCGAGTTTCGCGACGATGCCGAAGCGCTCGATCTGTGGAAGGCCGCTGGTGCCGACGTGCGCGGTCAACGCGTGCATTTCCCCAAGGGACTTTGCCGCGAGCTCTTGAAGACGGCGCCGAAGGACTTTACCTGGCACGCGCGCAACCCGGAGCGCAACGCTCAGATCGGCGGCAAGGCGACCGTCTTCGCGCCGGTTTACGGCCCGCCCTTCGTGCGCGATCTCGACGGCAACCGCCGCTATGCGACGATCGAGGATTTCCGCAACTTCGTGAAGCTCGCCTATATGGCGCCGTCGATGCACTCATCGGGCGGCACGGTTTGCGAGCCGGTCGATATCGCCGTCAACAAGCGCCACCTCGATATGGTTTATAGCCATATCCGTTATTCCGACAAACCCTTCATGGGGTCGGTCACCGCGCCCGAGCGCGCCGAAGACACGGTCGCAATGGCGAAGATCCTTTTCGGCGACGATTTCGTCGAGAACAATGCGGTGACGTTGAACCTCATCAACGCCAACTCGCCGCTGGTCTTCGACGAGACGATGCTCGGTGCCGCGAAGGTCTACGCCCGCCATAACCAGGCTTGCGTCGTTTCGCCCTTCATCCTGTCGGGCGCGATGAGCCCAGTCACGGTCGCCGGCACACTGACGCAGATCCTCGCCGAAGTGCTGGCAGGCGCGGCCTTTACCCAGCTCATCCGCAAGGGCGCGCCGGTGCTGTTCGGCACCTTCGCCGCGTCGATTTCGATGCAGTCGGGCGCGCCGACCTTCGGCACGCCGGAGCCGTCGCTCGTCTCCTACGGCGCTGCTCAGCTTGCTCGCCGCCTCGGCCTGCCGTTCCGTACCGGCGGTTCGCTCTGCGGCTCGAAGGTTCCGGATGCGCAGGCCGCGCATGAATCGGCAAATACGCTGAACATGACGCTGCTTGCCGGCACCAATTTCGTGCTGCATGCGGCCGGCTGGCTCGAGGGCGGTCTCGTCTCATCCTACGAGAAGTTCATGATCGACCAGGATCAGCTCGGCATGATGCAGAAGATGGCCGAGGGCGTGGACCTTTCCGAAGACGCGCAGGCGCTCGACGCCATCCGCGAAGTCGGCCCGGGCAGCCACTATCTCGGCTGTGCACATACGCAGGCGAACTTCCAGAGCGCCTTCTATCGCTCGCCGCTCGCCGACAACAACTCCTTCGAGCAGTGGGAGATCGAGGGCGAAAAGCGGATCGAACAGCGCGCCAACGCGCTCGCCCGCTCGTGGCTCGAACATTATGAGGCGCCCTATCTCGATCCGGCGATCGACGAGGCGCTGAAGGAATTCATCGCGAAGCGCAAGGACTCGATGCCCGACGCCTTCACCTGAAAGGCTCCCGAGCGAGCCAGGGAGCAAGGCGGCGCGGCGCAGGTGGCCGATATGATACAGAAAGAGGTCTGGCGCCCGCATTACGAAACTCAAGGGCCGAAACCGAAATGACGGCTCCTTACGCATCGGAAAGCGATGTGCTTGAAACCATCCGTGCGGCGCTTGCGCCGCACGGTCTTTTTTTGCGCGGAACCATCAATTTCGCGCCGGGCGAGGCGGGACCAACGCTCGAAGGCGGCAAGCCCGCAGCGTGCGTGGTGCTGATCGGCAATGTCGGCGGCTCGGTCTGGGAGCCTTTCCGCCGGTGGCGCGAAGGCGAACCCGACGGCGGCGGTGCGGAGCCGCTCGACAACTGGTCGAAACAGGTCATCCGCCCGGCGGCTGCGGCAGCAGGCGCCTCGGCGTATTTTCCGTCCGATCCCCCTTGGCAGCCCTTCCAGCAATGGGCAATGCGTGCCGAAGGGCTGAAGCCGTCGCCGCTCGGCATCCTCATTCATCCGCTCTACGGTCTATGGCACGGCTATCGCGGCGCGCTTGCGTTCGATCGAGCCATGCCGGTGACGGGCGAGCCGGCGGGTGGCCACCCCTGCGAAACCTGTGTTGGAAGGCCCTGCCTTTCCACCTGCCCGGCGGATGCTTTGGCAGGCGCTACATTCGATATCGGGCGCTGCCGCGCGCATCTGAGAACCGGGGAAGGGGTGGCCGGCTGCCTTGCTCACGGCTGCCTGTCGCGCGATGCCTGTCCGGTTGGGCGCGACTATCGCTATCCGGTGGGGCAGTTGCGTTTCCATATGGCGGCGATCGAGTTTTAATCAGAGCGCGCCCACATAAATCCGCTGCAATCCATGCGATGCTACGTCGTATGATTCCCTCCGGGTCTGTTCGATGCCGCTGTTTACAAGAGCCTTCATCGCCGGCGCCGCCCTTCTATCCGCCGGTCTCGCTACACCCGCGTTCGGTGCCTGCCGCGATGTTCGCCACCTCGGCGAAACCTACCTCGCCTGCAGCTTCGACCCGGCGACGAGCGACATACGACTCTACAACAAGGACCAGGCGGGCGTGCCGTTCAGGTCCTTCAGAGCGCTGTCGCTCGAACTTCGTCGTCGCGAACAGTATCTCGTCTTCGCAATGAACGGCGGCATGTACCACGAGGACCTCGCTCCGGTCGGGCTGCATGTGGAGGAGGGCGCGGAGCAGGCGCCGCTCAATACAAATCCGGGTTGGGGCAACTTTCACATGCTGCCGAACGGCGTCTTTTATGTCGGCGACGGCAAGGCCGGGGTCATGGCTGCGGAGGCCTATCGCCTTGCCGGCATCGAGCCGCGTTTCGCGACGCAATCCGGTCCGATGCTCGTCATCGACGGTGCGCTGCATCCCCGTTTCCTGCCGGATAGCGACAGCCTCAAGACCCGCAACGGCGTCGGGGTGACGCCCAATGGCCAGGTGGTCTTCGCCGTGTCGAAACGGCCGGTGCGCTTTCACGATTTCGCGACCTTGTTTCGCGACGCGCTGGATTGCCCCAATGCGCTCTTTCTGGATGGCACGATCTCGAGCCTTTATGCGCCGGAGATCAATCGGCACGACCGGCTGTTTCCGCTCGGCCCGATCATCGCTGTCGTCGCGAAGTTTCCGCGCTGACTTGCGATCGGATGTATTATAAGTCTAATATTGACAAAATATACAAATCCCGTCAGATGCCTGCATGAAGACTGAACCCATCATCCCCCAGAGTCTCGCGATCCACGCGCCGTCAGCCGCGGCGATTAATGCGCTGCTCTATCCCCATGCCGAGATCGTCCTGCACGATCTTGCGAGCGGGCGGATCGCCGCGATCTGGAATGCTTTTTCCGGCCGGGGCGTGGGCTTGGTATCGCTCATCGAGGATGGCCTCGGGGACATCGTTGAGGGCGCCTCCGTGCTTGGGCCCTACGAAAAGACGGGTGCGGATGGGCGGCGGCTGAAATCCGTATCCGCGGTGCTGCGCGACGGCGAAGAACGTGCCGTCGGGTTGCTCTGCATCAATCTCGATGTTTCCCGTATCGACGACGCCGTGAGGCTGCTCGCGGCCTTTGCCGGCACGCCGGAACGACGGCCGCAGGCATTGTTTTCGCGCGACTGGCGCGAGGAGATCAATGCAGCGCTGCACGCTTGGCTAAAGGTGAGGGGCCTTGCGCTTTCCGCCTTGAAGCGCCCGGATCGCGTGGCCCTGGTTGCGGCACTCGAAGAGCAGGGGCTCTTCAAGACCCGCAACGCCGTCGACCATCTGGCAAGCCTGATCGGCACCTCGCGCGCATCCATCTACAACTATCTCTCAGCCGCGCGCGACGAAGGCGCCGCCTGAATGAGCACCGAGCCTCGCCTTCAAAGGGAAGAACGACCATGACGACCTTGCCGGCCTTCCGCCTCGAGACGCATTTCTCGCGCTGGGAGTTCACGGCGCGCCACCACATGACCGCGAGCGACAGCGAAACCATGTCGATGGCCGAACTTCTTTCGCTTGCCGACGAGGCCGATCGCGACGCGTGGGAGCGGCTGACGCTCGGCTATACGGAGACCCATGGCGCTCCGGCGCTCCGCAAGGCGATCGCCGCGACCTACGAAGGGCTTGAGCCGGAAGATATCCTCTGCTTCGCCGGTGCCGAGGAGGGGCTCTACTGCGCCATGCTGGCTCTGCTCGGTCCCGAGGACCATGCCATCGTCACCGTGCCGAATTACCAGTCGATGGAAACCCTTCCGGTCACGATCGCCGCCTCGGTAAGCGGTGTTGCACTCCGTCCCGAGAACAATTGGCAGCTCGATATCGCCGATGTCCAGTCGGCGCTGCAGCCGAATACGAAGCTGATCGCGGTCAATTTCCCCAATAACCCGACGGGCGCTGTCGCCGAGCCGTCGGTCTTTCGCGCGCTCGCGGCACTCTGCGCCGAGCGCGGCATTCATCTTTTCAGCGATGAGGTCTATCGAGGGCTGGAGCGCGACGAGGAGAAGCGCCTGCCGCAGGCGGCCGAACTCTTCGACCGCGGTATTTCGCTCAACGTCATGTCCAAGGCCTATGGCCTTCCGGGGCTTCGGATCGGCTGGATCGCCTGCCGCGATCACGCGCTTCTCCAGCGCATGGAAGGCATGAAACACTACCTTTCCATATGCAATTCCCGGCCATCGGAGGTGCTGGCGACGATCGCGCTGAAATCCCGCCATCGGATACTCGAACGCAATCGCGCACTCTGCACGCGAAATCTCGAAAAACTCGGCGCCTTCTTCGCCGAGTTTGCCGATCTCTACGAGTGGCAGGCGCCGGACGGCGGCTGCGTCGGCTTCGCCCGCTATCACGGGCCGGGCAGTGTGGAGGAACATTGCCGGCGCCTTGTCGAGGAATCAGGCGTGCTGTTGCTTCCTTCAAGCCTTTTTGTCTCCGATCTGCTGCCGGTCGCGCAGGATCGCTTCCGCGTCGGATTCGGCCGTAGGAACATCGAAGAAGGGCTCGAAGCCTGGCGCAATCATCTGCGACGGGCGCGCGTGAGGTGATCGGCGGGGTGGCGCCGGCCGATTGCACATGTTAACGACGCGCCGACCTCACGGAAGTACCTGCCTCGCATTATGCATTATAGACCCGAGATCGACGGGCTGCGCGCCGTCGCCGTAATCCCCGTCCTGCTGTTTCACGCCGGCTTTATCTCCGGCGGTTTCGCGGGAGTCGGAGCGCGGTCGGTTCGGGGCACCTTTGCACGGGATTTGCGATCTCGAAAAGCTTGCTTTCGTGAGCGCCAGCGCCGTCCCGGCGGCGCACATGCGCACTCACTCTGGTCCCGTAAAATAGGATAGCTCCGGCTTTGCCGCCGGAGCTGCCGCAAGCATTACCTTACGCGCGCCGACGGCGCTCTCGGGCCGGGGCGGCGGGGCCTTCATTTGCCGATTTGTTGCGCAACGGTCCGATCTTCTCGACGATCGTTTCGAGCGTGGGGCGCTCGCCCCTGGTGTGATTGTCGATCGCAAGCCGCATTGCGGCCAGATGGTTGCAGGAGGTGCCGCAACAGCCGCCGATGATCTTGGCACCGGCATCGACGGCCAGCCGGGCATATTCCGCCATCAGCGGCGGAGTCCCGGAATAATGGATCTCCGAGCCGCGGAATTCGGGAATGCCGCAATTGCCCTTGACGACGATCGTAGCCTCTGGGCTTGCAGCCGTCATGTCGAGCAGCGAGGAAAGAATGTCCGACGCCCCGACGCCGCAATTCGCGCCGACGGCAACCGGACCTTCGCCGATATCAGCGGCGACGCCGTGAATGTCTTTCGGGTGCAGGCCCATCATCGTCTTGCCGGCGGTGTCGAAGGAGCCGGTGTAGACATAAGGGAGGCCGACCTTCGCCGCGGCTTCGGCGGCCGCACGAATTTCGTCCGGAGAGGACATGGTCTCGATCCAGGCGACCTCCGCGCCGCCGGCTTTCAGGCCCTCGATCTGTTCGACAAAGGCCGCGACCGCGTCCTCATAGGAGAGGGCGCCGAGCGGTATCAGCAGTTCGCCCGTTGGGCCGACGGACCCGGCCGTAATGACTTTTCGCGGAGCCTTGTCGGCGACGGCGCGCGCGATTTCTGCCGCCCGCTTGTTGAGCTGGTGGACCCGGTCTTCGGCCTGGTGAAGCTTCAGCCGGTGGCGTGTGCCGCCAAAGGAATTGGTGAGAATGATGTCGGCACCGGCATCCACGAAGTCCTGATGCAGCTTGGTGATGTTGTCCGGCTTGGTCTCGTTCCAGATCTCCGGCGCCTCGCCCGCTTCAAGCCCCATGGCGAAGAGCGACGTGCCTGTGGCTCCATCGGCAAGCAGGACGCCCTTCTGGGCGAGGAGATCGGAAAGGGCATGGGCTGCAACGGACATCGGATTTTCCCGGCTGAATGGAATTGCAATAAGATATAAAGATATCTTTATGTGTTGGCAACAGAATTGCACAGATCAACGCGGCAATTCGTCCGCAAGCAGCGCGGCAAGGTCGGCTGCGGGCTTATCCGCCCGGGCGTGCAGACGCAGGCTGAATTCCGCCGGCGGCAGGGATGGCAAGCCGAGATGGGCAGGAGCGCGCTCGATGCCAGTGCCGAGAAATCGTCCCGTCCGGGTGGTAACGGCGATGCTGCTCAAGACAGCCGCGCGTAAGCCCGACAGGCTGGGGCTCGTTGCCGCGATCCGAAAGCGGCGGCCGGTTCTCTCTAGGGCCGATATGGCGGCGGCGCGGAAGCCGCAAGGTGGGTCGAGCACGGCGAGGGGTAGCTCCTCTTCGTCCGTTGCCAAGCCCCTGTCGGAGCAGAGCCAAAGCATCTGTTCGCCGAGCACAAGCAATTCGTCATCTGCAGCCGCCTGTCGCATGGCAAGAAGAATGTCGATCTGGCCCTGATCGAAGTCGGCCGTCAATTCTTTCGACCTGCCGATCCTCAAATCCAGGCGAATGCGCGGATGGGAGCGCGCGAAGCGGCGCAGCAATCCGGGCAGCATCGTATCGGCAAAGTCCTGAGTGCTGCCGAGGGAGATCCGTCCATCGGCGCGCGCGCCCCTGAGGCTGAGCCAGGCGTCGCGATGCGCATCCAAAATGCGCCGGGCATGCGCGGCGAGTTCCTCTCCCACGGGCGTGAGCACACGTCCGCGCCCGGCGGGCGCAAGAAGGCGCTCGCCGATCAGCGCTTCCAACCGCTGCATTTGCGCCGTCACGGCGGAGGGCGAACGGTTGACGGCCATTGCCGCTCTTGCAAGCGAACCGCCTTCGGCGAATGCGAGAAAAGTGCGCAGCAGTTCGGGATCGATCGGATTCATACTTCAGTTTTACAGAAGTATTCCTGCAAAACAATTCGATTTTTTTGATGTGGCAGCGGTGGCAAATTGAAGAGGTGTTATTTCGAGAAAGGAACCTGTGATGCCCATCATCAACATCAGCGTTACCGGACAGCCGGAGCCGGAGCTTTCGGCGAAAGTAGCGGCAAAGGTAAGCGACCTCACTCAGTCGCATCTTCGCAAGGACCCCTCGGTGACGGCGGTCGTCGTCAGCTATGTCGATCCGCGGCATTGGTTCGCGGGCGGAAAATCGCTCGCATCGCAGCAGGCCAGCAGTTTCTGGCTCGACATCAAGGTTGTCGACGGCACCAATACCAAACAGGAACTTGGCGCCTATATCGAAGCGATCTTTGCGTCCTTCGAGGATATTCTCGGGACTGTCCATCCCGAAAGCTACGTGCTCGTGCATGAGGTACCGGCGGCAGCCTATGGCTATGGAGGCAAGACGCAGGAGTTCAGATACATCAGCGGAAGGCTGGCGGTCACTTAAATATCACCTGTCGAGCGCGCGCGGCGCTGTAGCAGAAGGTCGACCGCACCGATCGAGCATCCGTTTCAATGACTCTCGACTGGTTTGGATGCCGCCAGGGCGGCCAGCCGCCGAGGCAGGTTCGTGCGGGCGTGCAGGAAATCGACGATGATTACCTGCTCGGCATTGTCGACAAACACGATGAAGTGCTGGCCGCAGCGGGCAAACCGCAAATCTTCGGGCAGTTCTGAACTGATGATGCGGCGGCAATCCTGCGACGGCACCGTTCCCGCCGCGATCCCGGCGCAGCGAGCGATCAAATCCTCTTTATAACCCGCAGCCTGCTCGGTCCGAAGTTTTCAACTGTCCAGCGGGCGATAACGGTCAACGACGTTTCCGCGGATCGGGTCAGTCGCCAGGATTTCGGCATCAGGAGGCTGCATGCGCTGCCGCGAAAGCACGGCGGATCGCCTCTTCGCCCGTACCTTCGGCTAGATCGCCGCGACGGGCCTCATCGAGTCCCGTGCTCAGCCTTGCCCGCAAATCGTCCAGCTCGGCCTCTTCCCGTTCGAGCAGCCGCAACCCGGCACGCAAGACCTCCGAGGCATTTTGATAGCGCCCGGAGGCGACCAACCGTTCAAGCAGCGCTGATTGTGCGTCAGTCAGAACGACGTTTCGAGTAGCCATGCACATCTTCCTAAAAGCGACTGGCAATATATGCCATTAAATCGAAGCTGTCGACAGCGATCGGCCTGGATACGGTGAGATGCGCGGCCTGCCGGCAGCTCACCGTCGCGGAAGACGCAGAAGCAACGACACGGTCAGCGGCAAACCGGCCAGCCGAATATCCCCCGAACGAGGGCGCCCATGGGCGCCCCTCAATGCGAATCAAGCCGCCTGCCGGTCGGTATGCTGCACGGGCGTCACCATGGCGGAGATGATCATCTGCAGGTCGATCGCACCGATCGGGCGGCCATTGGCGTCGACGACATGCGCATTGCTTATTTGCGCGCCGGTCATGGTGCGGGCGGCGGCTTCGAGCACGGTGCCTGCGGCGAGCGGCAGGCCTTCCGGATTGCCGGACAGCGGCCGCATGATCGTTTCCACGTTGACCACCCGCCCGCGGTTCACTTCCTTCACAAAGGCCGTGATGTAGTCGTCGGCCGGCGAGAGCACGATTTCCTGGCCGGTTCCCTGCTGCACGACGCGGCCGTCGCGCAGGATGGCGATCTTGTCGCCGAGCCTCAGGGCCTCGTCGAGATCGTGGGTGATGAACACCACCGTCTTCTTCAACTCCTTCTGCAGTTCGAGCAGCACCGACTGCATGTCGACGCGTATCAGCGGATCGAGTGCCGAATAGGCTTCGTCCATCAGCAGTATGTCGGCGTCGTTTGTAAGTGCGCGGGCAAGGCCGACGCGCTGCTGCATGCCGCCGGAAAGCTGGTTCGGATAGTGCTTTTCGAAGCCTTGAAGGCCGACGCGCTCGATCCAGCCAAGCGCACGCTTCTCGCTCTCGCGCCGGTCCACGCCTTGGATCTCCAGACCGTAGATGGTGTTCTCGAGAACCGTGCGATGCGGCAGCAGTGCAAATTTCTGAAAGACCATCGCCGTCTTGTGGCGGCGGAATGCGCGAAGGTCGTTCTCGTTCATCTTGCAGACGTCGACGCCGTCGTAGAGGACTTCGCCGGAGGTCGGATCGATCAGCCGGTTGATGTGCCGGATCAGCGTCGATTTGCCGGACCCCGAGAGCCCCATCACGACCGTTATGCAGCCGCCAGGCATGGAAATGTTGATGTCCTGCAGTCCGAGCACGTGGCCGTGCTTTTCGTTGAGTTCGGCCTTACCCATCCCGTTCTCGACGAGCTTGACGTAATCCTCCCCGCGCGGGCCGAAAATCTTGTAGAGGTTCTTCACCTCGATTGCGTGACTAGCCATGGACAACCTTTCCCCTTCTCTTGGCTTGGAGCTTTTACGCCGACTGCGTTTTCGCGGCGCTTGCCGCTCCTTGCATCAGAACTGTGACAGCGGAAGACGCGGACCGCTTTACTGTTTGCGACGCAGGCGCGGCTCGTGCGTCGCGCATCAGGCAGCCGCATCCTCGAAGGGGCACCGGAATCGATCACGTTCACGACTTCAGGCCGATCCGACCGACAATCAGAGCGCCGCCTTCACCTTTTCGGCGACCTCCGGGCTTACCCACTGCGTCCATATCTCCTGGAAGTTCCCGAGGAAGTAGCGGGCGGCGCTCTCGTTCGTCCCCTGGTTCTGATCCATCCAGGCCAGAACCTTGTTTACCGTCGCGTTTTCCCATTGCCGCGCCTCGACGTAGTCCATGGCGCTGCCTGCTCTATCGGCAAAGGACTTGGTCACCACGGTATAGACGTCCGAGACCGGATAGGAGTTTACCTTTGGGGTCGGGCAATCCGGAGCGGCAGTGCAGGAGTCCCATTCCGCCTTGTCGTGATCCACACCGAAAGACAGCAAGGTCATCTCGTACTTGCCGAGCAAGGCGGTCGGAGCCCAATAGTAGCCGAGCCAGCCGGTCTTCTTCTCGAATGCTTCGGTGATCGACGCGTCAAGCCCGGCAGCAGAACCGGGATCGATCAGCTGGAAGCCGGCCTTTTCCGCATCGAGAGCCTTGTAGAGATTGGCGGTGGAGAACCGGCAGTTCCAGCTTGAAGGGCAATTATGGATCGCTCCCTTTGCGGGGTTCTCGTGAGAAGGGAAGAGTTCCGGGTGCTTCAACGCGTCCTGCACCGTTCGGATATCCGGGTGCGCGTCGGCGATGAACTTCGGAATCCACCAGCCTTCGACACCGCCTTCGCTCAAGATCTTGGCGCCCTCGACGAGGCGGCCCTCCTTGACTGCGGCATCGAAAGGCGTGCGTACGGAGTTGATCCAGAGTTCCGGCACCAGGTCGGGCTCTGCCTTCTCGTTCATCGAGGTGAAGGTCAGCATCGTGTCGCCGGCGACGAGCTTCACGCTGCAGCCATAGCCGTTTTCCAGGATGAACCTGTCCACGTGAGCCGCGACGCCCGCCGACGCCCAGTCCATCTCGGCTATGCTGACGTCGCCGCATTCGGCAGCTCCGGAGGGGCCCGCCAGAGAGCATATGCCTGCCGTGAGGATGAGGGTAGCAAGGAGTTTTTTCATGTCCGTCGACACCTTCACGTCACTGCGGCCACACATGGTGGATGGAGCGCCGCCTAACCGCTCCCGCGCTGAAGCTGCCAGCCGGCCCACTTCGTTGTCATTGCGGCAAGCCTAAGTGTTCGCGTTGAGAAATCAACCTTTTCATCCGGCGTCTGGCGCCGGCGGCGTATTCCGCCGTGACGCCCTCGCTGTACCGAGCACACGAACGGCGAAATCGACGAAATTCACTTTTGGTTAAGACCTCAATAACGATCCGGTAAGGTTGTGGGGATAATTGTCTGCCTGCGGCGGGCGACTGCCGCAGGTCCGGATCAGGTAGTGCGTGCCGGACCCGATATTCAGCAGAATAATCTGATCGCCGCACCCTTCCGTTCCAACGGTTGGGTGCGGCTTTTGCATTTCCGGGGGAAGCGTGAAGAAGCTGCCCCGAAAAAGGGGGCGGTTTCGAACGCGACGTGGCGCTTTATCCGACGTTGGACGTTCGGATGAGGCCGAGTGGGCCGACCGGCGCTTCCGCGACGACATTGCGGACGCGGGACTGGCCGTTCGGCGCCTTGGAGTTCCAGGCGATCTGAACGAAGTTGGGTTTGCCGAAGACGAACAGCATGGCTTTCTACCTTGGGAGACCGGGCAATTTCCGGCGGGGTTTCGATGGCGCGGATATAGGCTCTTGCCGGGACGACTTGAATGCCAGGCTCGGCACGGCATGTCGCAATTGAGCAAGCGTGCGAGAAATTTTCGCACGCTTGAAGAAGGCCGGAAATGCACCGTGACCGCCGGTGACGCAATCATGGCGGAATCGCGTCGGAACAGAGCTTTGCGGCGGGCGGTTTCGATGCTACGGGAAAGGCATGACACGCAAGATCATGCTGCAGGGAACCGGCTCGGATGTCGGAAAATCGGTACTGGTAGCGGGCCTCTGCCGGCTCGCTTCCAATCATGGCCTCAGCGTAAAACCGTTCAAGCCCCAGAACATGTCGAACAATGCCGCCGTTGCCGACGACGGCGGCGAGATCGGCCGTGCGCAATGGCTCCAGGCGCTTGCCGCGCGCGTGCCGTCCTCCGTGCATATGAACCCGGTGCTTCTGAAGCCGCAATCGGATGTGGGCAGCCAGGTCGTCGTCCAGGGCAGGGTGGCGGGCCAGGCCAAGGGGAAGGAATACCAGGCTCTCAAACCGAGCCTCCTCGGCTCGGTCATGGAGAGTTTCGAACAGGTGTCCGCCGGCGCCGATCTCGTGATCGTCGAAGGCGCCGGCTCGCCGGCCGAAATCAACCTGCGCGCCGGCGACATCGCCAATATGGGGTTTGCCACCCGCGCTGACGTGCCCGTGGTTCTCGTCGGCGATATCGACCGCGGTGGTGTGATCGCGTCCCTGGTCGGCACGCATGCGATCCTGCCGGGGGACGACCGGCGCATGGTCACCGGCTACCTCATCAACAAATTCCGCGGCGATGTCACCCTCTTCGATGACGGCATCGCATCGGTTCGTCAGTTCACCGGCTGGCCTTGCTTCGGCGTCGTGCCCTGGCTGAAAAGTGCCGGGCGGCTGCCTGCCGAAGACTCCGTCGTCCTCGAGAGGCTGACGCGGGGCGGCGGCAAGGCGCTGAAGGTCGCAGTCCCCGTCCTGTCGCGGATCGCCAATTTCGACGATCTCGATCCCTTGGCCGCGGAGCCGGACGTGGACATAGTCTTCGTTCGGCCGGGGACGCCGCTTCCCGACGATGCGGGCCTCATCGTCATACCCGGCTCGAAATCCACCATTGCCGATCTCGACGATTTCCGCAGGCAGGGCTGGGACCGGGATCTCGACCGGCATATGCGGCGCGGTGGCCGGGTCGTCGGTATCTGCGGCGGCTATCAGATGCTCGGAAGCCGGGTTGCCGACCCGCTCGGTATCGAGGGCGGCAAGCGCGAGATCGAGGGGCTGGGGCTGCTGTCCGTCGAGACGGAGATGGCTCCGGAAAAGACGGTTCGCAACAGCCGCGCCTGGTCGCGGGAATACGACGTCGCGCTCGAAGGCTACGAAATCCATCTCGGCAAGACGACGGGCGCCGATTGCAGCCGCGCGCCGGTCGAGATCGACGGCCGCCCGGATGGAGCGATGTCGGCGGACGGCCGCGTGATGGGCACCTATCTGCACGGTCTTTTCGGAAGCGACGCCTACCGGTCCGCGCTGCTCAAGAGCTTCGGTATCGAAGGCGGGGGAGGCAATTACCGCCGGTCGGTGGATGCGGCTCTCGACGAGATTGCCTTGGAACTCGAAACGGTACTCGATCGGGCGTGGCTCGGGACACTGCTCGGGTAGGGCCGGCCGGACGAGGCGTGCCCGTTTGGAGTTTCCCGCCCCGGCCCGTATCGTGCCGCCAGCGCAGCAAACGGCTCGTTGAAAGGATCGGAATGCAGCAATACGACGACGATCTTCGGCAGTTCGAAGCCCGGGGCGCACCGGCTCTGCCTCCAGCCGCGGAGCAGGGCTATGTGGAGCGCGATGGCGCCCGGATATGGTATTCGACATACGGCGCGGGAGCACCGGTGGTCCTTTTGCACGGCGGCCTCGGCCACAGCGGCAACTGGGGCTATCAGCTTGCGCCGCTTCTTGACGCAGGCCGTCGCGTCGTGCTCATCGACAGCCGCGGACATGGGCGCAGCACGCGTGATGAGCGGCCCTACAGCTACGAAGTGATGGCATCCGACGTCCTCGCCGTCGCGGACATGCTGCAGCTTCAGAAGTTCGCCGTGGTGGGCTGGAGCGACGGGGCTTGCATCGGCCTCGTTCTTGCGAACCGCGCGCCCGAGCGCATTGCCGGCGTCTTTTTCTTCGCCTGCAACATGGACCCGAGCGGCGCGACAGAATTCGAGGCCACTCCGGTTATCGATCGTTGCTTCGCCCGGCACCGGAAGGACTATGCCGAATTGTCGGCGACGCCGGATCAGTTCGACGACTTCGTCTCGGCCGTCAGCGAGATGATGAGTACGCAACCCAATTACTCGGCAGGCGACCTCGCCGAAATCCGAGTACCGGTCGCGGTCGTGCAGGCCGAGAAGGACGAGTTCATAAAATGGGAGCACGCCCAATATCTCGCCCGGAGCATTCCCGCAGCCGACTTGATCGCGCTTGAACACGTCAGCCACTTTGCGCCGCTGCAGAGACCCGACGTGTTCAACGGCGCCATGCTTGCATTTCTCGACAAGGTCCTTCCAACCAGGACCTGAGCTTTACACCCGTCTTCACGTTCTCCGTTGCATACGCCTTGCGAAAAATGCAGCATGGTTTCGGGGTAGGACGACCTCTTCGCCGCTGTGCATGGCGACGGCGTCCGGCGCGAAGGGCGCTGCCATGGCACGCACGCAGCTAGTTGGGGTCATTATCGGCCTGGCGATCGTCGCGGCGCTCACAGTGCTGCGTGCAACCGATCCGCCACTTTTGCGTCTCGCCCGCGATCTCACTTTCGACGAGTACCAGCGCCTGGCGCCGCGCAGCTTCGAGAACGTTCCGGTTCGCGTCGTCGACATCGACGAGGCGTCGCTGAAAGAGTTCGGCCAGTGGCCGTGGCCGCGCGACCGCGTTGCCGCTCTGGTCGACCGGCTCTCGGAAATTGGCGCGGCGGCGATAGCCTTCGACATCCTGTTCTCCGAACCCGACCGTCTTTCGCCGCGCAGCGTCATGCGCGACGTCGCCGGCGTCGATCAGGCGCTCCTTAAGCGGTTGCCGGACAATGACGAGATACTCGCACGATCGATCGGCGACCGGCCCGTCGTGCTCGGTTTCGGCCTTACCAACGCAGGCAACTACCGGCCGCCGGTGAAAGCGGGTTTCGCCTTCACCGGGGAAAGCCCGTTCGATGCGCCGCCGCGGCTTACGGCTGCGACTCCTTTGAGGCCGCAACTCGAAGCCAGGGCCGCGGGCCTGGGCCATATAAGCCTCAATCCCGGCAGCCGGTCGGCCGTCGTGCGCTCGGTCCCGCTGCTGTTGAGCGATGGCGAGCAACTCTATCCGAACCTGGCCCTCGAAGCGCTGCGCGTGGCTCAAGGCGCTTCCACCTACATCGTAGCGGGTGCTCCGGATGCGCCCGATACCATCACGCTGATCAAGGTCGGCGAATTCGTGGTGCCGGTGACCGCAGCGGGCGAACTCTGGCTCTATGTCAGTCCGGATCGCGCTGAAAGATATGTCTCTGCCGGCCGGGTGCTGGCGCCCGGCGGAGTTTCCGCCGAAACGAGGGCAGCGATCGAAGGCGGTATCGTATTCGTGGGCACGTCGGCAGCAGGCCTGCAGGACATTCGCACCACGGCTCTTGGGCACAATGTGCCCGGAGTGTCGCTGCACGCGCAGACTGTCGAGCAGGTCCTCTCGGGCCGCTTTCTCTCCCGCCCGGATTGGGCGGACGGACTGGAGATCCTTGCGATCGCGGCTGCAGGCAGCCTGCTTGTCCTGCTGACCACCTTCGTCAGCCCGGCCGTCGCGCTTGCCTGCGGCCTCCTGATAACCGCGCTGGCCCTCGTGGCCTCCTGGTCAGCCTTCCTTTATGCAGGCCTGCTATTCGACCCTCTGGCTCCAATCCTTGCCGGATCGATCACCCATTTTGCGGCAACCGCCTATCGGTTCCTGGTCATAGACCGGGAGCGGCGCGTGGTTCGGCGCGCCTTCGGCCAGTACCTGTCGCCCTCGCTTCTCTATCGCATCGAGCATACGCAGGACGCCCTGCGTCTCGGCGGCGACGATCGTGAGTTGACGATCATGTTCGTCGATGTACGCAACTTCACGGAGATCAGCGAGCGCCTGACGCCGGGAGAGGTGGTCCGTTTTCTCAATACGCTGCTCGACGCGCTGAGCCGCCATGTCATCGCCAACGAGGGCACGCTCGACAAGTTCATCGGCGATTCGATCATGGCGTTCTGGAACGCGCCCGTCGACGTCGCCGATCACCCCGGCAAGGCGGTCCGCGCCGCCTTGGCCATGCGCGAGACGCTCGCCCGGCTCAACGAGAGCGACGCCTTCGGCTTCGGGAGCGATCAAAAGGTGGCGATCGGCGTGGGAATCCATACCGGGCTTGCCTGCGTCGGCAATATGGGGGCGGAGATGCACTTCAACTATTCGGCCGTCGGCGACGCGGTCAACATCGCCGCCCGGATCGAGGCCGCCTGCAAGGACGTCGGCTTCGATATTCTTATATCCGAGACGACGGCGGATTTGGGCGAACGGTGCGCCGTGCTGGAGGCGGGGGCGCTGGCGCTGAAGGGCAAGAGCACGCGAACGCGGGTATACGCCGTGGTCGGTGACGAGCATATGGCCGCTTCGGCCGAGTTTTCCGAGCTGCAGCGCATTCATGAACAGTTGATCGGGGCGATGCGTTCGAGGTCACGGCCGCGCAGAGAACTCGTCAATGCCGCAAAGCTCAAGGCTCCGGCCCTATGTGGAGGATTATCGGATTTCTACCGCCGCATCGGGCGCCGGACAGACCACTTTGCCGGTGAGCCTTTGCCGTTCGCAGACGAAGTCGGATCCGCCGAGTAGAGAGGGAGTGCTCTAACCGCGGCCCTTCTTCGTGCCTGTGTCCAGTTGCCCGTTCTTGCCGGTATCCTGGCCCTTCTTGCCGGTGTCCTGCCCCTTCTTGCCCGTGTCCTGCCCCTTCTTCCCCTTGTCGAGGCCACGCTTGCCCGGCTCGTTGCTGGGTGTCTTGCCCGGGCGGGGCGCCTTTTGCGGGCTTGCTCTTTCGGGCGGCCGCGCGCGTTCCGGCGCGGTCGGCTTGATCTCGACAGCGGCCGAAATACCGCAACTGCCGCTCATGCTGCCGAAGGAGGCAGACAGTCTTTGGTCGCCCGAAAGAAAGGGCAGGGCCTTCCGGTTTCCGAGCGTCGCCAGTGTGCGGCGACCGGCCCTGTGCGTGTCCGTCATGGTTCCGTCGCGCTTTGCGATCACGCAATCGCAGCGTCGGGTGAGCTGCTGGCATCCCGCCGGGCCGCAGAACCGGGCCGCGCCCTCCAGGAGAACGATCGCCGTCGTTCCGTCATTGCCGATGTAGAAATCGAACACGGTTCCGCGTACGCCGATCGTTCCGGCAGGTGTCAGGATCTGATAGGCCGAGTGCTTCGAATTTCCGCTGATCCAGCGAAACGTGCCTTTGGCGGCGGCGACGGTGAGTTGCTGCACCGATTTCGAATCGTTGAAGACGAACTTGTCGATGACGACGGAAGAGCCTGCCCCCACCGCCAATTTACTGCCGTC
Organism: Sinorhizobium meliloti; assembly: GCF_017876815.1. NCBI lineage: Bacteria > Pseudomonadati > Pseudomonadota > Alphaproteobacteria > Hyphomicrobiales > Rhizobiaceae > Ensifer > Ensifer meliloti. The sequence goes on from NZ_JAGIOS010000001.1 coordinate 3,015,041, forward strand.
GCGGAACACGAACTGGCCGAGCCCGGATCTGGACGTGCTTATTCGCTCGTCCCGGTGAACGGCGTCCCGCTCCACGAGCGGTCCGCCGCTGCCGGTGACCACCGTCCTGATCCGGACCGCTTCTCCAACCGGTTCGGCAGCAATTGTCGGTATGGAACCGTAAAACGCTGCGCCCAACACAGCGATTGCGGCACGACGCAAGTGAAACATCGCACCCTCCACGATGATCTCCTGCGGCCGACGTGGTCCGGGATCATGAGCGTGAATGAGAAATAACCGGATCGACACAATGTCGCCGGACCCCAAGCATTCATTCTTATCATGGGGTGGGCGGAAGTGTCTGCCTACCCGTTCGGAGTAGCCGACGCAAAGCGCATTTCTGCCGTAATCGGCGGCCCCGGTGTCGCAGGCCGTCGATTGACTTTGCCGCCGCCGCTTCATAATTAACGCAGTATGGATGGTTCTCTCGTGCCGAGGTGGGGCGAGGGAGTAAATGGGAATGCGAAGGGGCGGACCCACGCCGGGCGCCCTTATCGCAGCCGACCCCGCGACTGTAGAACGGTCAGGGTTCGCCATCGGGCATTTCGCCGGATTTCAACGCGCTGCATGGGCAGTCTCGTGAAGTTTGGCGGCATGTCGGAAAAGCCACTGGCGTGGCATTGCGATCAGCCGGGCAGGACGCCTCTTCTTCTACGAATCGTCCGCCTTTCGCGATGCCGCAAACGCCGGGAAGGCGAGGCGAGCCCGTTCGGTCTTTTGCCGCATCGTTTTTCGGGCCGAGCCGGTCCGGCGAACGTGCGGCCATGAGGATCGTGACGCCGTGAGCCAGGAGACCTGCCATCCGTCAGGGCATTCCGCCCGAGGGGAGATGCTCCCCGATGCCAGCACGGAGGTTGTCGTGGCTCATAGATCTTCGATCGAACGCGTTTTCGGCGTGCGCCGTTGCCGCTACAGCCATCGCTATGGCAAGCGGTAATGGACATTTCCAATCTCGGCCCGACCCTCGTGCTTGGCGGCGCGCGTTCGGGAAAATCCACCTTCGCGGAAAAACTCGTCGAAGCCACCGGGTCTCCGATGCACTATCTTGCGACCGGCCGGGCCTTCGACGAGGAGATGCAGGAGCGCATCGCCCTTCACCAGGCCACTCGGCAGGGCAAGGGCTGGACCACGCACGAGGAACCGCTCGATCTCGTGGGGCTGCTTCGCCGCATCGATGAGCCCGGCCGGGCTGTCCTCATAGACTGCCTGACCCTGTGGGTGACCAATCTGATGATGGAGGAGCGCGACATGGCCGCCGAATTCGCCGCGCTCGCCGCCTTTCTGCCCGAGGCGCGCTCGCGCCTCGTTTTCGTCTCCAATGAGGTGGGTCTCGGGATCGTCCCGGAAAACCGGATGGCGCGCGACTTTCGCGATCACGCCGGCCGGCTCCATCAGATCGTGGCGGAGAAATCCGCAGAAGTTTACTTTGTCGCGGCCGGACTGCCGCTGAAAATGAAGGGTTGATTCATGACACTCGCAAGGGCTCCGCAGCGCAAGATACCGGCTACCGTCATCACCGGCTTTCTCGGTGCCGGCAAGACGACGATGATCCGCAACCTGCTGCAGAATGCCGACGGCAAGCGCATAGCGCTGATCATCAACGAATTCGGCGATCTCGGGGTCGACGGCGATGTGCTGAAGGGCTGCGGAGCGGAAGCCTGTTCGGAAGAGGATATCATCGAACTGACCAATGGCTGCATCTGCTGCACCGTTGCCGACGACTTCATCCCGACCATGACGAAGCTGCTCGAGAGGGAGAACCGGCCGGATCATATCGTCATCGAAACCTCCGGCCTGGCGCTGCCGCAGCCGCTCGTCGCCGCATTCAACTGGCCGGACATCCGCAGCGAGGTAACGGTCGACGGCGTCGTCACAGTGGTCGATAGCGCAGCGGTCGCCGCGGGCCGCTTTGCGGATGATCACGACAAGGTGGACGCGCTGCGCGTCGGCGACGATAATCTCGACCACGAGAGCCCGCTCGAAGAACTTTTCGAGGATCAGCTCACCGCCGCAGACCTCATCGTTCTCAACAAGACGGACCTTATCGACGCCGCGGGACTCAAGTCCGTGCGCGAAGAGGTGGCCTCCCGCATCAGCCGCAAGCCGACGATGATCGAGGCGAGGAACGGCGAGGTAGCCGCCGCCATCCTGCTCGGGCTTGGCGTGGGTACGGAGGGCGATATCGTCAACCGCAAGTCTCACCACGAGATGGAACATGAGGCAGGCGAGGAGCATGATCACGACGAGTTCGACAGCTTCGTCGTAGAGCTCGGCGCGATAGCCGACCCTGCCGCTTTCACCGAAAGGCTCAAGGGCGTGATTTCAGAGCACGACGTGCTGCGCCTCAAGGGCTTCGTCGACGTTCCGGGAAAGCCGATGCGCCTCCTGGTCCAGGCGGTCGGCAGCCGCATCGACCAGTATTTCGACCGCGCATGGGCTTCCGGCGAAACACGCAGCACGCGTCTCGTCGTCATCGGGCTGCACGACATGGACGAGCCTGCCGTGCGTGCAGCGATTTCGGCACTCGTGTGAGGCGATTTTGAGTGTGAAACTGAAGTTCACCTCCCCAACCCCTCGGGAGGGGTCTTTGTTGCGGGAGCATCCATGCATCTCCTCCTAGCTCAGAAAGGAACGATCGCCGACGGTAATGAGGCGATCGACCTCGGACAGAGCCCGGGCGACATATTGTTCCTGTCGGCGGCCGATACGGAACTTGCCTCGATCGCGGCTGCCCATCGTCAGCGCGCGGGCGCAAGAAGCCTGCGGATCGCCAGCCTGATGAATCTCATGCACCCCATGTCGGTCGACACTTACGTCGAACGCACGGCGAGGCATGCGAAGCTGATCGTCGTACGGCCGCTGGGTGGTGCGAGCTACTTCCGTTACGTCCTGGAGGCGCTCTACGCCGCGGCGGTTGCGAATAAATTCCAGATCGCCGTGTTGCCGGGCGACGACAAGCCAGACCCGGGCCTCGACCCGTTTTCCACCGTATCGGTGGAAGACCGGCAGCGCCTTTGGGGGTATTGCACCGAAGGCGGCGCGGAGAATGCCGGCCTTTTCCTCGATTACGCGCAGGCATTGATCGACGGCGGCGACAAGCCGCAGCCGGCGCGGCCGCTGCTCAAGGCCGGCATATGGTGGCCGGGCAGGGGCGTGATCGGCGTCGAGGAATGGGTTCGCCTATCCGAACTGCGTCGGGCTGTACCCACCGCGCAGGCGGACAGAGCGGAACACGAACCCACCGTCGCCGTCTGCTTCTACCGCGCGCTCGTCCAGAGCGGGGAGACGAAACCGGTAGAGGCGCTGATCGAGGCGCTTGCGGCCGAGGGCGTGCGGGCACTCCCCGTTTTCGTCTCCAGCCTCAAGGATCCGGTCTCGATCGGCACGCTCGAAGCGGTCTTCGCCGAAGCCCTTCCGGATGTCGTGATGAACGCCACGGGCTTTGCCGTTTCCGCACCGGGCGCGGACCGCCAGCCGACCGTGCTCGAATCGGGCGGCGCGCCGGTGCTGCAGGTCATCTTTTCCGGGTCGTCGCGGGAGGGCTGGGAAACTTCGGCTCAAGGGCTGATGGCCCGCGATCTCGGCATGAATGTCGCGTTGCCGGAGGTGGACGGGCGGGTTCTCTCCCGTGCCGTTTCCTTCAAGGCAGCCTCGGTTTACGACCCGCTGGTGGAGGCCAATATCGTCGGCCACGAGCCGCTTGCCGATCGCGCGCGCTTCGCGGCACGCCTCGCCGCCAATTGGACGAAGCTGCGCCGGACCCGGCCCGAGGGCCGCCGGGTCGCAATCGTCATGGCCAACTATCCGAACCGCGACGGGCGCCTCGGAAACGGCGTGGGTCTCGATACGCCTGCCGGCACGATTGAAGTGCTGAAGGCGATGACGGCAGAAGGCTACGCTGTCGGCAATGTTCCTGATGACGGCGACGCGCTGATCGGCTTTCTGATGGCCGGGCCGACCAATGCGGCGAGCCGCGACCGGGAAATCCGCGAAACCATTTCCTTGAATCGCTACAAGGGTTTCTTCGACGCGCTTCCGAAAAAGATTCAAGAGGAAGTGACCGCGCGCTGGGGTGCGGCGGAGGCCGATCCCTTCTTCATCGACGGCGTATTCGCCCTGCCGCTCGCGCGCTTCGGCGATGTGCTCGTGGGCATCCAGCCGGCGCGTGGCTACAACATCGATCCCAAGGAAACCTATCACGCTCCGGACCTCGTGCCGCCGCACGGCTATCTGGCTTTCTATGCCTATCTGCGCGAGGTCTTCGGTGCCCATGCGATCGTCCATATGGGCAAGCACGGCAACCTCGAATGGCTTCCCGGAAAGGCGCTGGCGCTTTCCGAAGAATGCTACCCCGAGGTGATATTCGGCCCGATGCCGCATCTTTATCCCTTCATCGTCAACGATCCCGGCGAAGGCACACAGGCCAAGCGGCGGACGAGCGCCGTCATCATCGACCATCTGACGCCACCTTTGACGCGGGCGGAGTCCTACGGACCGCTCAAGGACCTGGAGGCGCTGGTCGACGAATATTACGAGGCCGCGGGCGGCGATCCGCGGCGGCTGAGGCTGCTCAGCCGGCAGATCCTCGATCTCGTCCGCGACATCGGCCTCGACCACGACGCCGGGATCGAGAAGGGCGACAGCGAGAACCGGGCGCTCGAAAAACTCGACGCCTATCTCTGCGACCTCAAGGAAATGCAGATCCGCGACGGCTTGCATGTTTTCGGCCTGGCGCCGGAAGGTCGGCTCTTGACCGATCTTACGGTCGCGCTCGCCCGTGTGCCGCGGGGTCTGGGTGAGGGCGGAGATCAGAGCCTGCAACGGGCAATCGCGGTGGACTTGGGGTTGCACGCGGCTTCACGCTCGCAACGCCCGCAACCATTCGACCCGCTCGATTGCGTCATGTCCGATCCCTGGGCCGGCCTGAAGCCCGATCTTCTCGCCGCCCTCTCGGATGCGCCATGGCGCACCGCCGGCGACACGGTCGAGCGCATCGAACTGCTTGCGGCGAAGCTCGTTTCAGGCGAAATAGCCTGTCCGGTGGGATGGACCAACACCCGCGCCGTACTTGCCGTGATCGAGACGCGGCTGAAGCCTTCGATCCAAAGCTCCGGCGAGGCGGAAATAAAGGGTCTGCTGACGGGCCTCGACGGCCGGTTTGTCGCCCCCGGTCCCTCGGGTGCGCCGACGCGCGGCCGTCCGGACGTGCTGCCGACGGGGCGCAACTTCTATTCGGTGGACAGCCGCTCCGTGCCGACCCCGGCGGCCTACGAGCTCGGCAAGAAATCGGCGGAGCTGCTCATCCGCCGCTACCTGCAGGACCATGGCGAATGGCCGTCCTCCTTCGGTCTCACGGCCTGGGGCACCTCCAACATGCGTACCGGCGGAGACGATATCGCCCAGGCTTTGGCACTGATCGGAGCAAAGCCCGTCTGGGACATGGCCTCGCGCCGCGTGACCGGGTACGAAATCATTCCGCTTGCCGTTCTCGGCCGTCCCCGTGTCGACGTCACCTTGCGTATTTCCGGCTTCTTCCGCGACGCCTTTCCCGAGCAGATAGCACTCTTCGACAAGGCGGTCCGCGCGGTCGGCGCGCTCGACGAGGACGATGCCGACAATATGATCGCCGCCCGCATGCGTGCCGAAACGCGGCGGTGGGAAGAGCGGGGCGCCGACGCGAAGGAGGCTCGACGCCGTGCCTCCTATCGCGTCTTCGGTTCGAAACCCGGCGCTTACGGAGCGGGCCTGCAGGCGCTTGTCGACGAGAAGGGCTGGGAAACGCGCGGCGATCTTGCCGAGGCTTACCTCAGCTGGGGCGGCTACGCCTACGGTGCCGGCGAGGATGGAAAGGCGGAGCGCGGCCTTTTCGAGGAGCGTCTGCGCTCGATCGAAGCCGTGGTCCAGAACCAGGACAATCGCGAGCACGATCTGCTCGACAGCGACGACTACTACCAGTTCGAGGGGGGCATGAGCGCCGCGGCCGAGCATCTCGGCGGCCAGCGCCCGGCCATCTACCACAACGACCATTCGCGCCCCGAAAAGCCGGTCATCCGCTCGCTCGAGGAGGAGATCGGCCGCGTGGTGCGTGCCCGCGTTGTCAATCCGAAGTGGATCGACGGCGTGATGCGCCACGGCTACAAGGGAGCCTTCGAAATCGCCGCGACGGTCGATTACATGTTCGCCTTCGCTGCGACCACCGGGGCGGTCCGCGATCATCACTTCGAGGCAGCCTATCAGGCCTATATCGCCGACGAGAAAGTCCTCGGGTTCCTGCGCGAAAAGAACCCGGCCGCGCTTTCGGAAATATCGGAGAGGCTGCTGGAGGCGATCGACCGCGGCCTATGGAACCCGCGCTCCAATTCGGCGCGATTCGAACTGAACAGCCTTTCCGGCCGCGCGGCTACCGACCGTCTGATGGCCGGAAATCAATAGGGAGGACATCATGAACGACGAGACCGCGAATACCGGCGAACCGATCGCCGAGAAGGATGAAGCGCGTCACGCCATGAAGATGGCGAAGAAGAAGACCGCCCGTGACAAGATCATGGCCACCAAGACGGACGAAAAAGGCTTGATCATCGTCCACACCGGCAAGGGCAAGGGCAAGTCGACTGCCGGATTCGGCATGATCTTTCGCCACATCGCCCACGGAATGCCCTGCGCCGTCGTTCAGTTCATCAAGGGCGCCATGCACACGGGCGAACGCGACCTGATCGAGAAGCATTTCGGCGAGATCTGCCAGTTCCACACGCTCGGCGAAGGCTTCACCTGGGAAACGCAGGATCGCGCGCGCGACATTGCCATGGCGGCGAAGGCCTGGGAAAAGGCCAAGGAGCTCATCCGCGACGAACGCAACTCCATGGTGCTCCTCGACGAGATCAACATCGCGCTGCGCTACGACTATATCGACGTCGCCGAGGTCGTAAGCTTCCTCAAGGAAGAGAAGCCGCACATGACGCATGTGGTCCTGACCGGCCGAAATGCCAAGGAAGACCTGATCGAGATCGCCGATCTGGTGACGGAGATGGAGCTGGTGAAGCATCCCTTCCGCTCGGGAATCAAGGGCCAGAAGGGCGTCGAATTCTGATGACGCAGAGCTGGCAGCTATTGGCGCTGCTCTCCGCAGCGCTGACTGCCGTCTTCGCCAAAATCGTCGCCGCTATGTCCATTCGTATTGACAAGTCGTATCCTAGCGTTAGGCTTGGCTGAAATTATCTGTCGGCATCTGGGCCTCGAAGAGAAACTTTGTTTCTCTGCGGGGCCTTTTTGCATTTGAGGGGCGAATGACAGGCAACGTTACCTACCCGGTGGGAGTATTGTTCTCGCGGAGCGGCAGCTATGCGCAGCCGGCGGGCCAGGGCTTTGGCGGCGCGATGGCAGCGATCGAGCATGTCAATGCATCCCGGCGTTTCCCGTTCAGGCTCGAGGCCCATCATTTCGATCCCGCGGGCGAGGCGGATCGCTATGCACCGTTTTGCAGGCAACTGATCCGCGAGCACGGTGTGCGCCATGTGGTGGGCTGCACCACCTCCTGGAGCCGCAAGGAAGTGATTCCCGTGGTCGAGAAGCTCGACGCGCTGCTCTGGTATCCATGCGTCTATGAAGGTTTCGAGGTTTCCGAAAACCTTATCTACGTTGCCGCCTGTGCCAACCAGCACCTGGTGCCGCTTCTCGACTATATCGCGCCGCGCTTCGGCAGCAGGGCGATGCTTGTCGGCTCCAACTATATCTGGGGCTGGGAGACCAACCGGATCGCACGCGACATTCTCCATCGCTCGGGCGGCGAGATCCTGGGCGAGCGTTTCGTGTCGATGGGAGACACGGATATCGCCCATCTGATCGACGAGGTGCGCGAGAAGAAACCGGATTTTATCCTGAACAACCTGATCGGACCGTCGTCCTACGCTTTTCTGCGCGCACTTCAGGCTCTCGCTGAAGCAGATGATCGCTTCCATCCGGATAGATGCCCGGTCATCAGCTGCAATCTGTACGAGGGCGAGATCGCCGGGCTCGGACACGCCGCGGCGGGACATTTCACGGTCAGCTGCTATTTCCGCACGATCCAGTCGCCCGAAAACGACTCCTTCCTGAAGACACTTGCGGCGCTGGATCCGGGTGCCGTGGTCGATGCCTTCTATGTGCAGGCATTCAGTGCCGTGGTGATGATCGCCGAGGCGATCGCGCGCAGCGGCAGCGACGATGCGGATCTTGTACGCGCCGCCCTGTGCGGGCAGGCAGTCGACACGCCGCTCGGGGCCATCAGCGTCGATCGATGGACGAACCACGTGGAATTGCCTGCCCATATCGGCCGCGCGGGTGCGGATGGCAGTTTCGAGATCGTCAAGCGCTCGTATGAAGCCATCGCGCCGGATCCGTTCCTGACATCCACGCCGCTTGTCCGCCCGTTGGGGCGGGACGAGGGGCGGCCCGAACTGAAGGTGGTGAAATGAGTTCCGTTCATAACACCCCGAATTTCGATGGCTGGCGGGCGCTCATTCTGCACCGGCCGCATCAGAACGTCGACGCTCTCTTTGCCCAATGCGCCCGCATAGGCATTGCGGCGGAACAGGCCTGGCCGGATTTTCCCAGGGATCGATCTGCAGAGGAGTTCAACGTCCTCCTGATCGACGCAGATATGGGTCACGACGAGCAATTTCCCTGGCGTCAGGGGGAAGCCCCCTTGCCGATGATCGCACTGATCGGCTCCGAGGCACCCGGCCGCATCGCCTGGACTATCGCGCAAGGGGCCGACGCGCAGCTCCTGAAGCCCATCGGCAGCGCCGGGCTGTACAGTGCTCTGATGGTCGCAAGCCACAGTTTTGTCCGCCGCCGTGCGCTCGATCGTGACGTCGCCGCATTGAAGGATCGCCTCGCGCGACGCCAGGAACTTGCGGAGGCGACGGCACTGCTGATGCTCCGGAAGAACTGCGGGGCCAGCGAAGCCTACCAGCACCTGCGCCTGACCGCGATGTCGCGCAGCTGCAGCATCGAGGACGTCGCTGCGGCCATCGTCCAGGAATTCGAGAACCACGGATTGAAGAATGCCGACCATGGTCGCTGAAACGGCGCGCAGCAAAGAGAACAGGACACCGGGCGTGTGGACGCGCCTCCTGCACAGGCCGCTTGCGCTCATCGGTCTTGCGGTTATCATCGTGGTGGTGGGCGCAGCAGCGCTTGCGCCTTGGGTCGTGCCCTATGACCCGCACGAGCAGTTCTTCGAGGGTCTGACCATCGAAGGCGCGCCGCTGCCGCCCAACAGCCAGTTCTGGCTGGGTACCGACCTTGTCGGACGCGACCTCCTTAGCCGCCTGATCTACGGCGCGCGCACCTCGCTCGTCATCGGCGTGGTCGCCAATGGCATTGCCGTCGTCATCGGCTCGCTCGTCGGCATTGCAGCCGGCTATTTCCGGGGCTGGGTGGACACCGTGCTGATGCGCTTCACCGATCTGATGATGGCCTTTCCGGCACTTCTCCTTGCCATCGTTCTGGCTGCGATCTTCACGCCCAGCCTGTGGATCGTGGCGATGGTCATCGCCATGGTGAACTGGGTGCAGATCGCCCGCGTCGTCTATACCGAAACCCGCTCGATCGCCGAGCGCGATTTCGTGACTGCCGAGCGGGCCATGGGCGCCGGCGCCGGACGCATTCTCTTCCGTCACATCCTGCCGCATCTTCTGTCCACGATCATCGTCTGGGCGACGCTCGGCATTGCGACGACTGTACTACTGGAGGCGACGCTTTCATTCCTCGGTATCGGCGTGCAGCCGCCCATCCCGTCGTGGGGCAACATCATTTTCGAAAACCAGACCTATTTCACGTCGGCACCCTGGCTGGTGTTCATACCGGGTGCGGCGATCCTGGCGCTCGCGCTCGCCTTCAACCTGGTCGGCGATGCGCTGCGCGATGTTCTCGATCCGACGCAGCAGGGGAGGCATTGATGGCAGCCTATATCGCGCGGCGACTGCTTCAGACGGTCGTCATCCTGCTTGGCATCAGCTTCGTCACCTTCGTTCTGCTCTATCTGATACCGGCCGATCCGGCCAGACAGATCGCCGGCCGCAGCGCAACGGCTCAGACCGTGGAGAACATCCGCGAACAGCTCGGGCTCAACCTGCCCTTCTACGAGCAGTATCTGCGTTACGTCACGGGCCTGGTGCAGGGCGACTTCGGCCGCTCCTATCTGCAGAAGACGGAAGTCGCCACTTTGATCGCATCGCGCCTTCCGGCAAGCCTCGTGCTGATGGCCGGAGCCATCACTTGTGAACTGATCTTCGGGCTCACCATGGGCATCGTCGCGGCGCTCCGGCGCGGCTCACGCACCGACGATACGCTGATGATCGCGTCTTTCGTCGGGGTGTCGGCGCCGCAATTCGTGATCGGCATCCTGCTGCTTTACGTCTTCGCCGTGAAGCTCGGCTGGTTCCCGATTGGCGGCTACGGCACCTTCGCCCATCTGGTCCTGCCCTCCGTTACGCTCGGCTTCCTGGGCGCCGGTTGGTATTCGCGCATGATGCGTTCCTCGCTGATCGAAGTGATGCGCCAGGATTTCATCCGCACGGCGCGCGCAACCGGTGCCGGTCGCGCCAAGGTCCTGTTCCGGCACGCAATGCCCAACGCGATACTGCCCGTTATCGCGATGATCGGCATCGACATCGGTCTGTTCATGTCCGGCATCGTGGTGGTGGAAAGCGTCTTCGGCTGGCCCGGCATCGGCCAGCTGGCCTGGCAGGCGATCCAGCGGGTGGACATCCCGATCATCATGGGCGTCACGCTCGTCTCTGCGTTTGCAATCGTGCTCGGCAACCTGCTCGCCGACCTCATCACACCGCTTATCGACCCGCGCATCAAGCTGCGCTGACGCGGGAAGAAAAAACTGCAGCATCAAGAAAGGAACTTCAGATGAGGAACTTGCTACTGGCCGGCGTCTGCACCGCCGCACTCATGGGAAATCCCGCGCTTGCCGACGACATCAAGCAGGGTGGCGAAATGACCGTCACCTACAAGGACGACGTTTCGACCCTCGATCCGGCGATCGGCTACGACTGGCAGAACTGGTCGATGATCAAGTCGCTGTTCGACGGTCTGATGGATTATGTCCCGGGCACGACCGAGCTGCGTCCCGACCTTGCCGAATCCTACGAAATCTCGGAGGACGGCAAAATCTTCACGTTCAAGCTGCGCAAGGGCGTCAAGTTTCACAACGGCCGCGAGCTGACTGCCCAAGACGTGAAATATTCGATCGAGCGCGTGGTGAACCCGGCGACCCAGAGCCCGGGTGCCGGGTTCTTTGCAACGATCAAAGGGGTCGAAGAGGCCTCGGCCGGCAAGGGTGGCGAGCTATCCGGCATCACGGTGCAGGATCCGCACACGATCAGGTTCGAACTGACCCGCCCGGACGCCACTTTCCTCCACGTCATGGCGCTCAACTTTGCCCATGTCGTGCCGAAGGAGGAGGTCGAGAAACACGGCGCCGATTTCGGTAAGAATCCGGTCGGTTCCGGTGCCTTCAAGCTTGCCGAATGGACACTTGGGCAGCGTCTGGTGTTCGAACGCTTCACCGACTATTGGAACGAAGGGCTTCCGAAGCTGGACCGCATCACCTTCGAGGTTGGCCAGGAGCCGGTCGTTGCGCTTCTTCGCCTGCAGAACGGCGAAATCGACGTGCCCGGAGACGGCATTCCGCCGGCGAAGTTCGTCGAGGTGACGAACGACCCCAACTTCAAGGATCTGATCATCCGGGGCGGCCAGCTGCACACCGGCTATGTGACGATGAACGTCAAGATGGCTCCCTTCGACAAGGTCGAGGTGCGCAAGGCTGTGAACATGGCCATCAACAAGGATCGTATCCTGCGTATCATCAACGGTCGCGCGGTCGCTGCCAACCAGCCGCTGCCGCCCTCGATGCCCGGCTATGCAAAGGACTACGCAGGCTATGCCTACGATCCCGAAGGCGCCAAGAAGCTGCTCGAGCAGGCCGGCCTCGGCGACGGGTTCTCGACCGAACTCTATGTCATGAACACCGACCCGCAGCCGCGCATCGCCCAGGCGATCCAGCAGGATCTGAAGGCGATCGGCATCACGGCATCGATCAAGTCGCTCGCACAGGCCAATGTCATCGCGGCCGGCGGCGAGGAAAACCAGGCGCCGATGATCTGGTCGGGCGGCATGGCGTGGATTGCCGATTTCCCCGATCCGTCGAACTTCTACGGCCCCATTCTGGGTTGCGGCGGTGCCGTGCCGGGAGGCTGGAACTGGTCCTGGTACTGCAATGAAGAGCTCGACAAGAAGGCAGCCGAAGCCGACGCCATCGCCGACCCGGCAAAGGCCGCGGAGCGCGAGGCCCTGTGGCGCGACATCTATCTGAAGATCATGGAGGACGCGCCCTGGGCGCCGATCTTCAACGAGGAGCGCTTCACCATCCGCTCGGAGCGTATCGGCGGCGACGACAAGCTGTTTGTCGATCCGGTCCACATCCCCGTCCACTACGATCAGGTATATGCAAAAGATGTGCAGTAACTGCGACTACACCATCCACGGACGCCATCACCACTACGGCTGGGATCATTCGATCCCGCCGGTGGAAACCGTGGCGCCCGGATCGCGGCTCGAGTTCAATTGCCTGGACTCCGGTTCCGGTCATTTCACCGCCGACAGCACGGTTGCCGATGTCTCGACGGTCGATTTCACGAAGGTCAATCCGGTCACCGGTCCCATCTATGTCGATGGGGCCAAGCCGGGTGACGCCCTGAAGGTGACCATCGAGCACTTCAAGCCGAGCGGCTTTGGCTGGACGGCCAATATTCCGGGCTTCGGGCTCCTCGCCGACCAGTTCGCGGAGCCGGCGCTGACACTCTGGAAATATGATCCGGCTACGCTCGCTCCCGCAGCCTTTGGCGAGTTCGGCCGGGTTCCTCTGAAGCCCTTCGCCGGCACGATCGGGCTCGCGCCGGCAGAGCCGGGGCTGCATTCCGTGGTTCCGCCGCGGCGGGTAGGAGGCAATCTCGACATTCGCGACCTGGCGGCGGGCACAACCCTCTATCTGCCCGTCGAGGTGGAGGGCGCCCTGTTCTCCATCGGCGACACGCATGCGGCGCAGGGCGATGGCGAAGTCTGCGGCACGGCCATCGAAAGCGCGATGGACGTGGTCCTGAAGCTGGAACTGGTGAAGGACGCCAATCTCAGGATGCCGCGCTTTACCACGCCGGGCCCCGTCACACGGCATCTCGATGCCGAGGGCTATGAGGTCACGACCGGTATTGGAAGCGATCTGATGGAAGGTGCGCGGGCGGCCGTGTCCGGCATGATCGACCTTCTCTGTGCGACACGCGGCATGAAGCCGGAAGACGCCTACATGCTCTGCTCCGTCTGCGGCGACCTTCGCATCAGCGAGATCGTCGACCAGCCGAACTGGGTCGTGTCCTTCTATTTCCCGCGCATCGTCTTTGCGTGACGAACCGGTCCTGCCCCGCCTCGGCGGGACAGGACGTCCTTCCGATGACATTGCCAAGGCCTCTGCCTGATGACTTCCTCTCTGCTTTCCGTGAAGGATCTGACCGTCCAGGTGGCTACGCCGACCGGGCCGAAGGTCGTGGTGGAGCGTCTGTCCTTCGATCTTCTTCCCGGCAGGACGCTTTGTCTTGCAGGCGAGAGCGGATCGGGTAAATCGATGACCGCGCTTTCGCTGATGCAGTTGCTGCCGAAGCCGATGGCACGAATTGCGGGCGGCTCGGCCACTCTCGATGGCGAGGACATATTGGCGCTTCCGGAAGCACGCATGCGGCGGATTCGCGGGCGCAAGATCGGGATGATCTTCCAGGAGCCGATGACCTCGCTCAATCCGGTGATGACGGTCGGAAATCAGCTGATCGGGGCGATCACCGCCCACGGAAACACCAGTGGCCGGCGCGCCGCGCGGGCGCGGGCCGCCGAACTCCTGGACCAGGTTCAGATTCCGGAGCCGGAGCGGCGGCTCGGCCAATATCCGCACGAGCTCTCCGGCGGCTTGCGTCAGCGAATCGTCATCGCGATGGCGCTCGCGCAAAACCCGAAAATCCTGATCGCCGACGAGCCGACGACGGCGCTCGACGTAACGGTTCAGGCGCAGATCCTGGCCCTTATCCGCAAGCTGCAGGCCGATCACGGGATTTCGGTGATCATGATCACCCATGACATGGGCGTGGTCGCGGAAATGGCCGACGAGGTGCTGGTGATGAAGCATGGCCGTACCGTGGAGCACGCAACCAGCAGGGATCTTTTCGCGCATCCGCAGGATGCGTACACGAAGGAGCTCCTATCCGCCGTGCCGCGCCTTGGCGAAATGGCGGGAACGGAGACGCCGAAGCGTGCAGCGGGGAAGGCGGTCGAGGCAGGATCTGAGCCAGGCGCCGAACAGCCGATGCTCCAGGTCGAGAACCTCACGGTTCGTTTCGACATAAAGGGCGGCATCCTTCAGCGCCCGGTCAGGCGACTTCACGCGGTGGAGGGCATCTCTTTGTCCGTGCGCAGGGGTGAGACGCTGTCTCTCGTCGGAGAGTCCGGTTGCGGCAAGTCGACGACCGGCAAGGCGCTCTTGAACCTTGTCCCGTGGACGGGAGACATACGCGTCGACGGACGCTCCACGCGCGGCTTGCGAGGGAGCACGATGCGGCCCATCCTGCGTGACGTCCAGATGATCTTCCAGGACCCTTACGCATCGCTGGATCCGCGTATGCGGGTCGGCGATCTGGTGGCCGAGCCACTTGTGATCCACGGCCTTGCAAGCGGAAGCGAGCTGCGTGACCGGGTGGAGTATCTTTTCAAGCGGGTCGGATTGTCGCCCGAGCAGATGAAGCGTTACCCGCATGAGTTTTCGGGCGGTCAGCGGCAGCGCATCTGTATCGCGCGCGCCCTGTCTCTCTCACCGAAGCTCATCGTCGCAGATGAGTCCGTCGCGGCACTCGACGTGTCGATCCAGGCACAGGTGCTCGATCTCCTGCAGGACATCCAGGACGAGACCGGCGTCTCCTACCTGTTTATTTCGCACGACATGGCGGTCGTCGAGCAGATCAGCCACCGGGTAGCGGTCATGTACATGGGCCGCTTCGTCGAAATGGGCACGCGGCGGCAGATCTTCGAGAGTCCGCAGCATCCCTATACGAAGAAACTGATGGCAGCCGTTCCCGTGGCCGATCCGGGCCGAGTACGCCGGGATTTCGTGCCGAAAGCGGAAGACCTGCCGAGTCCTGTGCGCGCCCTGGATTATGCGCCATCCTTCCCGCCGCCATCGGATCTGGGCGGCGGACATCTCGTCTGGAACGGCTAATCCGTGGTCAGTTTGGTATTGTGGCCTACAGCCTCAGCCAGATACGCAGCGGATATTCCGGGTCGGCGAGCAGCCGGATGGCGAGCGCGATCGAAACGACGACCAGCAGAGGCTTGATGATCTTCGCGCCCTTTGCCATCGCATAGCGCGAGCCGACCTGCGCGCCGAGGAACTGGCCGACGCCCATCGTCAGGCCGATCTTCCAGAGCACGACGCCGCTGAGCAGGAAGACGAAAAATGCGCCGATATTGGAGCCGAAATTCAGGAATTTCGTGTGCGCCGTCGCCTTGAGGATGCCGTAGCCTGCAAGCGAGACGAAACCGAGCATGAAGAAGGAACCTGTGCCCGGACCGAAAACGCCGTCATAGAGGCCGATCAGGGGCACGAAGGTGATTGTGAACAGGAAAACCGACAGGCGCCGATGCTTGTCGAGGTCGCCGATATTCGGCTTGAAACCGAAGTAGAGCGCGATGCCGATCAACAGGAACGGCAGCACGGCCTCCAGAACGTCCGCGGGAACGACCGTCGCCAGCAATGCGCCCAATACCGCGCCTGCCGCCGACATCAGCGCCATCGGGAGTTGCTCTCGGAGGTTCACGTGGCCGTGCCGGGCATAGGCGATGCTCGCCGAACCGGAGCCGAAAAGCGACTGCAGCTTGTTGGTGCCGAGCGTCTCGAGCGGTGGAATCCCCGCGATCAGCATGGCCGGGATGGTGATCATCCCGCCGCCGCCGGCGATCGAATCGATGAAGCCGGCAAGGAATGCGGCCGCGAAAAGAAAGAGCAGTATGTGGAGGGCCAGGTCGTGCACTGGAGTCTCGAGCAAATAGGGCGGCGGGAACTGCTTCAGCCGCCTTGTGTCAGAGGTGACGCCGAAATGCAAAGAATTGTCTGAGGTCGATCCCGTGGCTGCACGGATTGCGACACGTGGATGGCGCAATCCGGTTTGACCGACCTGAAGCGCTCCGATAAAAATGACGATCATGCGACGGCGTCCGTTCAGGCGGACTGAAAGAGCGTCCGGTGCGGCCGACCCATGCAGGGGGCTTGATCCGGTGCTGTCCGGACCGGTACGTGGCATTTCGCCGGGCCGGCGCTTCGTATGGAACGCCGACGCCGCATGGGAGCCGCACCGCATATGCCTTCCGCCGAAGGACACATCACCGCCAAACTTGTGCTCGGCCTTGGCTGCGAGCGCAACACTGCGCCCGAAGAGGTTATCGCGCTTGCCGAACAGGCGCTTGCGGACGCCGGCGCTTCCGGCAAGGATGTCGGACTCGTCGCCTCTCTGGATGCGCGGACCGATGAGCCCGCGATCCATGCGGTCGCGCGGCACTTTTCGGTGCCCACGCATTTCTTCGACGCTGCCACGCTGGAGGCGCAATCGTCGCGTCTAAAAAATCCATCGAAGGTCGTCTTTGCCCATACGGGTTGCCACGGCGTCGCTGAGGGCGCGGCCTTGGCGGCCGCAGGGTGCGACGCGGTGCTGCTCGTGCCTAAGATCCGATCGGTGCGGGCGACGGCGGCAATCGCCGGACCGGCCGATTATGCAAGGGGAGCCATGTGATGGCCTCGGGCGAATTTTGCAGTTTCTTTGATGAGCCGATTCAATTATCTGCCATTGTTTCCTGCATAACGACTTCAAGTTTTTCCTCGGTTGGATCGGATGGAATGCCTTGCTTTGCCCGGAGTATCGACCGATGACCGACATGTTTGCTGGCCTGCCTGAACTCGAGCCGGGTTCGGTCTGGCTCGTCGGTGCGGGCCCGGGGGATCCCGGCCTTCTGACCCTACACGCAGCCAATGCGCTTCGCCAGGCGGATGTCATCGTTCACGATGCGCTGGTCAACGGTGATTGCCTCAAGCTCGCCAAAGCGAGTGCAGCACTCGAATTTGCGGGCAAACGCGGCGGCAAGCCTTCGCCGAAACAGCGCGACATCTCGCTGCGGCTCGTCGAACTGGCGCGTGAAGGGAAGAGGGTGCTGCGCCTCAAGGGTGGCGATCCCTTTGTCTTCGGCCGAGGCGGAGAGGAGGCGCTGACCCTGGTCGAGCACCGCATCCCGTTCCGCATCGTTCCCGGGATCACCGCGGGCATAGGCGGGCTTGCCTATGCCGGCATTCCGGTCACGCATCGGGAGGTCAACCACGCGGTGACTTTCCTTACCGGCCATGACTCTTCCGGCGTCGTGCCGGACAGGATCAATTGGGAAGGCATTGCCAAGGGCTCTCCGGTAATCGTCATGTACATGGCGATGAAGCATATCGGCCAGATCTCCGCCAATCTGATGGCCGCCGGCCGCTCGCCGGACGAGCCGGTGGCCTTCGTCTGCAATGCGGCGACACCGGAACAGGTGGTGCTGGAAACCACTCTTTCGTCCGCTGAAGCCGATGTGACCGCTTCTGGGCTCGAGCCGCCGGCAATCGTCGTCGTCGGCGAGGTCGTCCGGCTTCGCGCCTCGCTCGACTGGCTTGGCGCGCTCGATGGCCGGGCGCTCGCTCCCGATCCGTTTTCGAGCCGCATTCTCCGGAACCCGGCATGAATGGACTGATGATTGCAGCCCCGAGCTCCGGCTCGGGCAAGACCACGGTCACGCTCGGCCTGATGCGGGCATTGAGACGGCGCGGGCTCTCGATCGCGCCTGGAAAGGCGGGGCCGGACTATATCGACCCGGCTTTTCACACGGCTGCCAGCGGCAAACCCTGCTTCAATTATGACCCTTGGGCAATGCGCCCCGAGCTGCTCCTAGCCAATGCGGCGGCTGCGGCGGAAGACGGCTCGGTGCTGATCATGGAGGCGATGATGGGCCTCTTTGACGGTGCAGCGGACGGCACGGGCGCGCCGGCGGATCTCGCCGCAGCACTTGGACTTGCAGTGATCCTGGTCGTCGATTGCGCGCGCCTCTCCCATTCCGTGGCCGCCCTGGTCGGCGGCTATGCCCGTCACCGCGACGATGTCCGTGTCGCGGGCGTCATTCTGAACAGGGTCGGCAGCGACCGGCATGAGGGAATGCTGCGCGATGCGCTTGCCGGAATTGCGATGCCGGTCTTCGGCGTACTGCGACAGGACGCTGCACTGAAGCTGCCCGAACGCCACCTGGGCCTCGTACAGGCAGGCGAGCATGGATCGCTGGAAGCCTTCATCGATCACGCGGCAATGCGGGTCGCATCGGGTTGCGATCTCGAGGCGGTGCTTGCTGCGGCGACGCCGCTGACGGTGGGAGAGAGGGCCGGAACGCTAAAGCCGCTCGGCCAGCGGACAGCCGTCGCGCGCGACGTGGCCTTCGCCTTCTGCTACGAGCATCTTCTTTCGGGCTGGCGCGGGCAGGGGGCCGAAGTCACATTCTTCTCGCCTCTTGCGGACGAGGCGCCCGATCCGCGTGCCGATGCGGTCTATCTCCCCGGCGGTTATCCCGAGCTTCATGCGGAACAGCTCTCCAATGCTTCGAATTTCCGCGCGGCCATGCACAAGGCAGCTGGGGGCGGGGCGCGCGTTTTCGGGGAGTGCGGCGGCTACATGGTGCTCGGCGAGGGGCTTGTCGCGGCGGATGGCGGGCGCTACGAGATGCTCGGGCTTTTGCCGCTCGTCACGAGCTTCGCCGAACGCAAGCGGCATCTCGGCTACCGGCGCGTCACGCCGGTTGACGACGTGTTTTTCCGGGGACCGATGACGGCGCACGAATTTCACTATGCCACGATCGTTTCGGAGGGCGCGGCTGAGCCGCTCTTCACGGTACGTGACGCGGCAGGGCTCGATCTCGGCCGCGCCGGCCTCCGTCGCCGGAACGTTGCCGGCTCCTTCATGCATCTCATCGATTTCTCGGAATGATCATGGCCGCTCCCATCATTCATGGCGGCGGGATCACGGAAGCCGCAGCGCGCTTCGGGGGGACGCCCGAAGACTGGCTTGACCTCTCGACGGGGATCAACCCTTGTCCCGCCGCCCTGCCGGAAATCGACGCGCGCGTCTGGCACCGATTGCCGGATCGGCATGTGGAAGAGGCAGCGCGTGCGGCGGCCAGTCGCTACTATCGGACGGGCGAACTCATGCCATTGCCGGTGCCCGGAACACAGGCCGCCATTCAATTGCTCCCGCGGATCGCCGGCCAGAGAAAGCGCGTCGCCATATTCGCGCCGACCTATGGCGAATATGCGCGCGTACTGAAAGCCGCCGGCCTGGTCGTCGATTCGGTCACGTGCGCCGGTGATCTCCAGGCGGCGCACGGCCTGGCGGTCGTCGTCAATCCAAACAATCCGACCGGCCGGCGCTTTCCGCCGGAGGAAATCCTTGCAATGGCGGAGGCGATGCGGGCGCATGGCGGCCTGCTCGTGGTGGACGAGGCCTTCGGGGATCTGGAGCCGGACGCAAGCGTCGCCGGACACGTTGCGGCCAATGACAACCTCGTCGTTTTCCGTTCTTTCGGGAAATACTTCGGTCTTGCGGGTCTTCGGCTCGGCTTTGTAGTCGCGAGCCGGACGGTCGAGGACTCGTTTCGTGACTGGCTCGGCCCCTGGTCGGTCTCGGGTCCGGCACTTGCGATTTCGGCGAAGCTGATGGAAGGCGACACGCTGGGGATCAAGGTCGGCATCGCGGAACGCAAGGCCGCGCTCGACGCGGTGCTTTTCGGCGCCGGGCTCGATGTGGTCGGCGGCACCGGCCTCTTCACGCTCGTAGAACACGAACGGGCTTACGATCTTCACGCGGCGCTCTGCGAGGCGCATATCCTGACGCGAAAGTTCGACTACGATCCGCGCTGGCTGCGTATCGGATTGTCACCGAACGCGCAGGGCGACCGTCGTCTCGCCGAGGCTTTGAACCGGATGGGTGTGTAGTGTCGGCTGAAATACTTCTTATCCTTGTGATAGCGCTGCTGCTGGACCGCGTCCTCGGCGATCCGGACTGGCTCTGGTCGCGTCTGACGCATCCGGTGGTGTTCTTCGGCAAGGCGGTCGAATACGTGGACGAGGCGCTTAACCGCGGCGAATTCACCAAGGCCTGGCTGAAATTCCGCGGTGTCGTCGGCATACTGGTACTGCTCGCCGGAGCCACGGCCTTGGGTGTCGTGCTCGCTCGGCTTTTCGATGTGCTTGGCGCCCTCGGCTCTTTGCTCGAGGTTGTCACGGTGGCCGTCTTCCTCGCCCAGAAGAGCCTTGCAGATCACGTTTCCCGGGTCGCCGCCGGCCTGCGACGCGATGGACTTGCTGGCGGCCGCGAGGCGGTATCGATGATCGTTGGACGCGATCCGAACACACTCGACGAGCCGGCGGTCTGCCGCGCGGCTATCGAAAGCCTTGCTGAAAACTTTTCAGACGGCGTCGTCGCTCCCGCCTTCTGGTATGCGGTTGCCGGACTTCCCGGCCTTCTTGCCTACAAGATGCTGAACACGGCCGACTCGATGATCGGCCACAAGAGCCCGAAATATCTTCATTTCGGCTGGGCCTCGGCGCGGCTCGACGATCTGGCGAACCTGCCCGCGGCACGGCTCTCGGCCCTCCTGATCGCAGCCGGCGCCTATTTCAGGCGCGGTGCGGAAGCGGCGAAAACCGCAATCGAGGTGGCGCGGCGCGATCACGGACTTCACCGCTCGCCCAATTCCGGCTGGCCCGAAGCTGCGATGGCAGGCGCAACCGGCGTTCAGCTTGCAGGACCGAGAATCTATGGTGGTGTGAAGGTCGACGAGCCCATGATGAACGACGCCGGCCGTGCGGTTGCTGCCATCGAGGATATCGAGGCTGCGGTCACCGTCTTCTATGCGGCCTGTTCGGTGATGACCTTCGCCTTCGCGGCTGCTGCTTTGCCGCTTCTGCTTTTCTAGGTCCCGGATCACGAAGTAACCCCGCTCAGGGCCTACACGGTCGTCGTTGAGCAACACCTTCTCCAAATCGCGGTGGCAAAAGACCATGGGGCATTGGCTTTTGCGGTGCATTTTTCTATAGGGTTCGCCAAGACTCGAATTTTAAGAGGTATGCGCGTGACAGCTACATTCGACAAGGTTGCCGATATTATCGCGGAAACGAGCGAGATCGATCGCGAGACGATCAAGCCGGAAAGCCACACGATCGATGATCTCGGCATCGACAGCCTCGACTTTCTCGACATCGTTTTTGCGATCGACAAGGAATTCGGCATCAAGATTCCGCTGGAGCAGTGGACTCAGGAAGTCAACGAAGGCAAGGTCTCGACCGAGGAGTACTTCGTGCTGAAGAACCTTTGTGCCAAGATCGACGAGCTGCGGGCCGCAAAAGCGGGTTGAGGAAAGCCTGAAGCGGCTTTCCGCGTGGATCGCGCTTTCATCTGCGATCGGAGCTTGGCGATCATCGCTGACACGGATCGGCCCCTTTCCCGATGCCGCCTGTCGCGCCCCGCGCTTGACAGGCGGCATCGGCATTTTTACTTGAGCGCGAAACGAATGGGATGAGCCTGCATGCTCCTTGAATATTTCCAGATGATCGACCGGGTCGAAACCGTCGATCTGTCGGCCGGCCGTCTGGTGGCGCGCTCGGTCGTGCCGGAGAAGAGCCCGGTATTCGAGGGGCATTTCCCCGGCTACCCGCTGGTCCCGGGCGTGCTGCTGATCGAAACCATGGCGCAGGCTTCCGGCTTCCTGGTGCTGGCCGCGACGAAATTCGCCGCAATGCCGTTCCTGATGACGGTCGACGGTGCGAAGATGCGCAGCTTCGTCGAACCGAATGCCGAGCTCGAGATAGAGGCTCTGCTCGAGCACGAGGGATCCGGCTTTGCAGTGACGAAGGCCAGGATTGCGTCTGGCGGCAAGAAGATATGCGATGCTCAGCTGAAGCTGAGGACGATCCCGTTCGACCAGGTGCCGCTGGGCGAAATCGTGCGCAAGCGTGCGGAAGAACTGGGGCTCATGGCCGCGATGGCCGGTTCGGAGAAGTGAAGATGACGAAATCCGCGAACGATGTGGTGATCACCGGGGTAGGCATCGTGACGAGCCAGGGCGTCGGCGCCGAGCCTCATGTGGCGCTGCTCGGCGCGGCCAAGCCGCCTGGGGTTCGCATCGAAACGGAACGTTTCGCACCCTATCCGGTCCACCCGTTGCCGGAAATCGACTGGTCGCAGCAGATTCCGAAGCGCGGCGACCAGCGGCAGATGGAGAACTGGCAGCGTCTCGGCGTTTTCGCTGCCGGCCTGGCGCTCGACGACGCTGGTCTCAAGGACAGTCTCGAAGCCTGCGGCAGCATGGACATGATCGTCGCGGCCGGCGGCGGCGAGCGCGACATCAATGTCGACTCGCTCATCGTCGACGAGGCGCTGAAGCGCAACGACCGCGAACGGCTCTTGAACGAGAAGCTGACGACGGAGCTGCGCCCGACGCTGTTTCTGGCGCAGCTTTCCAACCTTCTCGCCGGCAACATCTCCATCGTGCACAAGGTCACGGGTTCGTCGCGCACTTTCATGGGCGAAGAGGCGGCCGGCATTTCCGCGATCGAGACGGCCTTTGCCCGCATCAAGGCCGGTCAGTCGAGCCACACGCTGGTCGGCGGTGCATTTTCGGCCGAGCGTCTCGACATCGTCCTGATGATCGAGGCGATCCAGGGCCATGCGCTCGGTGAGTGGCATCCGATCTGGTCCCGCAAGCCCGAGGACGGGGGCGGCATGATCCTCGGTTCCGTTGGCGCCTTCCTGGTTCTGGAGTCGCGCGAATATGCCGAGTCACGCGGCGCCCGCATCTATGCGGCGATCGATGCGATCGGCGGCGACCGCGGCGGCCGCGAGGACGGGCGGCTCGAAGCGCGCCTCAGATATCTATCGAAGCCGGCCCTCGAGCTCGATCCGCAGTCGACCGTCGTCTTTTCCGGCACCTCGGGCTTCCATGACCTTGCCGGACGGGAAAAGGCGTTTCTCGAAACCGAACTCGCCGGCCGGCCGGTCCGTGCCTATGGCGGGCTCGTCGGTCACGGCATCGAGGCGCAGTTTCCGGTCGGCATGGTCCTTGCCGCGCTCTCGCTCGGACACGCAGCCAAGGTTCCACCTTTCGACCCCGCCGCCGAAGCCCCGATGCTGGCCCCGGCAAGGGCGGCGGTCGTCACCACCATCGGCCACTCCCGTGGCGAAGGCGTCGCCGTGCTTGCCGCGGAATAAGGAGCTCGAACTATGAGCAAGGCTTATAAGGACCACCTCGGCCGTCCGATCGTTGCCGTCACCGGCATGGGCGTCATCACCTCGCTCGGGCAGGGGCTCGACGACAACTGGGCGGCGCTCACCGGGGGCGTATCGGGCATTCACAAGATCACCCGGTTCCCGACCGATGCTCTTTCGACCCGCATCAGCGGCACGGTCGACTTCATCGAGATTCCTGCGGAGAATGCCGTCGAGCGTTCCTATGCGATGGCGCGCGAAACGACGCTGGAGGCCCTGGCTCAGGCCGGCCTTTCCGGCGATTTCAACGGCCCGCTCTTCCTGGCGGCCCCGCCGATCGAGCCCGAATGGAATGCCCGTTTCGAGCTTGCCGACCGCTCGCCGCCGTCGAGCCAGCCGGGCGACGCCTATAATCGGTTCCTCGCGGCAATGCGGCAGAAGGCGGATCCGACCTTCCACGAGGCCGTGCTATTCGGCTCGATCTCGGAGCGTCTTGCGGACCGCTTCGGTACGCGCGGCCTTCCGGTGACGCTTTCGACGGCTTGCGCATCCGGGGCGACCGCCATACAGCTCGGCGTCGAAGCCATCCGCCAGGGCAGGACCGACAGGGCGCTCACGGTTGCGACGGACGGCTCGGTCAGTGCCGAGGCCCTCATCCGCTTCTCGCTGCTCTCGGCGCTCTCCACACAGAACGAGCCGCCGGAAAAGGCTTCGAAGCCCTTCACCAAGGATCGCGACGGTTTCGTGATTGCGGAAGGCGCCGCGACGCTGGTGCTCGAATCGCTGGAAGCGGCGGTCGCTCGCGGCGCCCGCATCTACGGCATTCTCAAGGGCTGCGGCGAAAAGGCCGACCTCTTCCACCGCACCCGTTCCTCCCCCGATGGCGGACCGGCGATCGCGACGATCCGCGCGGCACTTGCGGATGCGGGCATCGACGAAGCCGGGATCGGCTACATCAATGCCCATGGCACCTCCACGCCCGAAAACGACAAGATGGAGTATCTGTCGATGTCCGCGGTCTTCGGCGAGCGGTTGCCGTCGATCCCGGTCTCATCCAACAAGTCGATGATCGGTCACACGCTGACGGCAGCCGGTGCGGTCGAAGCGGTCTTCTCGCTCCAGACGATGCTCAGCGGCACGCTGCCGCCGACGATCAACTACCAGAACCCCGACCCGGCGATCGTTCTCGATGTCGTGCCGAACGTGAAGCGCAGCCAGCAGGTGACTGCAGTGCTGTCGAACTCCTTCGGCTTCGGCGGCCAGAACGCCAGCCTTGTCATGACCGCCGAGCCGGCCTGAGTGGAAGAAAAAGGCCCCCTCTGGCCTGCCGGCCATCTCCCCCACAAGGGGGGAGAAAGGTGCGGTTGGCCTCTCGCTTCGCTCCAAGCGTCGCAACAAGATGAGCCTTGATTGGAAGGCGAAAGGCATGCCACGCCTACTCTCCCCCTTGTGGGGGAGATGGCTGGCAGGCCAGAGGGGGTCTATCCCTTCCGCGCAACTCTCGCGCGACAACGACATATGCAAAGGAAAAGACCATGCGCGCCCTGCAATTGCTCGATGACCGCAAGCTTGAAATCACCGATGTGCCGGAGCCGGAGGCGCCCGGTCCTGGCGAGGTGACGCTGCGGGTCAAGGCGGTCGCGCTCAATCATATCGACGTCTGGGGCTGGCGCGGCATGGCTTTCGCCAAGCGCAAGATGCCGCTCGTCATCGGCGCGGAAGCCTCCGGCGTCGTGGAGAGCATCGGCCCGGGCGTCGCCAATGTGCTCCCCGGCCAGCTCGTCTCGATCTACGGTGCGCGTACCTGCGGCCTCTGCCGCCCGTGCCGCGAGGGGCGCGACAATCTCTGCGAACATGTCGGGGGCGTCCATGGCTTCCATCTGGACGGCTTCGCGCAGGAGAAGGTCAACCTTCCGGCGCGCCTGTTGGTGCCTGCACCCCCCGGCGTCGACGAAATCGGCGCGGCGCTGGCGCCGGTCACCTTCGGTACCGTCGAGCACATGTTGTTCGACAACGCCAAGCTCGAACCCGGCGAGACGATCCTCGTCCATGCCGGCGGATCCGGTATCGGCACGGCCGCGATCCAGCTCGCCAAGAAGATCGGTTGCACGGTCATCACCACAGTCGGATCGGACGACAAGATCGACAGGGCGAAGGCGCTCGGTGCCGACCACGTCATCAACTACCGGATCGATCGTTTCGAAGGCGTGGTGCGGAAGCTGACGAAGAAAAAGGGCGTCGATGTCGTCTTCGAACATGTCGGGAAGGATACCTGGGCGGGCTCGATGCTGTCGATGAAGCGTGGTGGACGCCTCGTCACCTGCGGCTCGACTTCCGGTGTCTCGACCGACATGAATCTGATGATGCTGTTCCAGCAGCAGCTGAAACTGCTCGGCTCCTTCGGCTGCCGAATGGAGAACATGGCGAACGCCATGCAGAAGATGGGGCGCGGGCTCATTCACCCGGTGATCGACACCGAGGTGGGGCTCAACGATATCGACCGCGCGCTGGAGCGTATGGAGTCGCGCCAGATCTTCGGCAAGATCGTGTTGCGGATGGATTGATCTTCGTGCGGATGCTGATCACACGGCTGGTGCTTGCTGCGGATCGCTTCCGTCAATGGTCGATCGCGCAGTTCGTCCTGCTGCTTCTCACGATACTCAAGCTTTTCCCCGCGGACATGGCCATCAACTTCATGGATCGCGTTGCCCGCTGGATCGGGCCGAAGACTGGTCGTCACAAGCTGACGCTGATCAATCTGCGCAATGCCTTTCCCGAGAAGAGCGATGCCGAGATCGAGGCGATCGCGCTCGAGAGCTGGGGCAATATGGGGCGGCTCGCCGCCGAATACGTGTTCCTCGATCAGCTCTTCGACTTCGATCCGGCGCGCGCGGAGCCGGGCAGGGTGGAGGTTTCGGGCATCCCGCTCTTCCTGGAACTGCGGGACAATCCACGGCCGTTCATCGTCTTCACGGCCCATAGCGGCAATTTCGAGATGCTGCCGGTTGCCGGCTCGGCCTTCGGCCTCGACGTGACGGTGCTCTTCCGGCCGCCGAACAATCCCTATCTCGCCGACCGGGTATTCGAATTCCGCAAGGAGCGCATGGGCAACCTCGTGCCGTCGCATGCCGGCTCCTCTTTCGCCCTTGCCAGGCAGCTCGAACGCGGCGGCGGCGTCGGCGTGCTCGTCGACCAGAAGTTCCGTAAGGGCCTGAAGACGAAATTCTTCGCGCAGGACGTGCAGACGAATCCGCTGCTTGCCAAGCTCGTCCGCCAGTTCAATTGCGAGGTCTATCCCGCCCGCTGCATTCGCCTGCCCGGCAACCGCTTCCGGCTGGAGCTCGAGCCGGCGGTCGAGATCCCCCGCAGGGCCGATGGCAGCGTCGATGTCACGGCAACGGCGCAGATGCTGAACGACAAGGTCGAGAGCTGGGTTCGCGAATATCCGGGCCAGTGGCTCTGGTATCATGACCGCTGGCACATCAAGCGGTCTCTTTGAGCCGGTCTCCTGACGCACATCTTTTCCCCTCGTAAACCGCCGTCTCCTCAAATCGGTGCCGATTCAGGGATTGTCTGGAGTGCGCCGGGCATGCGCGAAGGGAATCGTGACAGCGTCCGCCGAAAGGAGGAAACGAGATGTCACAGGAGTGGCCCATGTTCATCCTGCAGTGCATCGTCGTCTTCGGGCTCGTCGGCGCGCTGTTCATCCGCTTCGGCGAATGAACAGGCGTACGGCTACTGCGCGGACCACACCGCCAGCTCATAGCCATCGGGGTCGGCAAAATGGAACCGCCGGCCGCCCGGGAAGGTGAAGATAGGCTTGACGATCTTGCCGCCTGCGGCTTCGACCCGTCGCTGAGCGTCCTCGATCTGGTCGGCATAGATGATGACGAGCGGACCGCCGCTGCGGACCGGGCCGAGTGTCGTGAAACCGCCGGTCAATCGCCCATCGGCGAACTCGCAATATTCCGGGCCGTAATCCGTGAAGGTCCAGCCGAAAGCGCTCCCGTAGAAGGCCTTGCTTGCGGCGATATCCGTCACGTTGAATTCGACATAGTCGATACGTTTGTCGTTACCTTTGCTGGCCATTATCTTTGCCGCTTTCCTGATTGTGGTTACCGGTTTCCAGGATGGATTTGAGCGCGGCAAGGTCCTTTTCGACCCAGGCCGCGTCCTCGGCGAATTGCGCATCGGTCATGCCGGGCTGCCTGAGCAGGGTGAACATGACTTCCGCACCGTCGCCGTTCGGCACGACGCGAAGCGCATTGTGGACGCGCGCGCCGTTATCGAGTGTCACCAGGTGATCCACCACACCGAATTCGTTATCGGCAACGAAGCGGACGCGGGCATTTCCGAGGGGGCCGGGTGCGATCCACTCGTCGCCGTCGCGCGTGAGCCCGGAGGAGAGACCGGTCGCCCAGAGCGGCATCTTCTCGTGGTCGGCCATGAAGGCATAGACCTCGCGCCAGTCGCGCTCGATCGAGGTGTGAATGATCCGGGCCGTCATCGTCGCCATGTGTTTCTCCGTCGAGGGGATTTATAGCATTGCGCCAAGCAATGGTCTTGAACGAAACGGCCAATCTTGCCGCGTAGGCTCGAAACCGATTAACGGTGCCGGTCGCCTATGGACGTGACAAAGTCTTTTGAATCAGGTCGTTGTGCGGAAATTCTCAACCCGGCCAATGCCGAAGCGCGCGGCCAACTGCCGCTGGATTTCGCGCGGCGTGAAGGATGTGAGCCCTCTTGCCTCCCGGGCAAGATGGGCCTGATCGGCATAGCCGGCATCGACAGCGAGATTTGCCAGCGTGTCCCCGGGCCGCGAGCGGCAGGCGGCCAGGAAGCGCTGCAGGCGAAGAATGCGGCCGAGGGTCTTTGCGCCGTAGCCCAGATGCTCGTGGCAGTGACGGCGAAGAGTCCGCTCGCTGGTGCCGATCTCACGGACAAGGGTCCGGATAGCATCGTCCACGGTCGACCGGCCGACCTGGAGATGTGCGACGCAAGCCGCAATGTCCGGCGGCGGCGGCTCGGCGGCGGATAGACGTCCAAGCAGGGCCGCGGCAAGAA
Organism: Sinorhizobium meliloti; assembly: GCF_017876815.1. Taxonomy (NCBI): domain Bacteria; kingdom Pseudomonadati; phylum Pseudomonadota; class Alphaproteobacteria; order Hyphomicrobiales; family Rhizobiaceae; genus Ensifer; species Ensifer meliloti. The sequence continues at coordinate 3,043,546 of NZ_JAGIOS010000001.1, forward strand.
CACCGAGCCGCTCCGGCGTGCTCGCTGCATCCCTGATCCGCGCCTCGATCTCGTTCGTAGCCGGTCCCCAGACGAGATGGAGCGGCACCGTTTGGCCGGTCATTTCACGGAGCGGCGTCCGCAACCACGACGCCGCCGCGCCGATCCGGAATCGGGCGCCGATGATGGTTTCGCCGGCAGGAAGCTCGGGAAAGGCGGCAATCCTGTCGGGACCGACGATGGCGAGCCCCTTCGACGACCAGATGATGTCGCTGCAACCGTCGGGTACGACGGCGATGCTCGAAGGGGCGCCGTCGGGCATGCGATGCAGCCAGAGGCATTTGAAGTGGAAGGCGAGCGCCGCTGGGGGCGACTGCTCACGATAGATTCCGCTCGTCTGCGCGAGTGCGGGAGGGCCGAGCCTCAGCCTGGCCTCCTGCTGGAGCCGTTCGGGGGCGCGGGCGTCTTTGTCATATACGGGGCAGGACGTTCCCATTGCCCTCTTTTGCGCCGGCGAACCTGCGCGGTCAATGCCCGATCGCCGAGGCAAGGAGTGCCTCGGCGATCCCAGCTGGCTCTAATCGCGCGACCAGATCTCGCCGTCGATCTTTCCCTGCAGTTCCGGATAGTCGGCCGCGTGGAAAACCGGGACGGCGCCCGCTTTACGCTGTTCGAAATAATCTTTCGTCAGCTTTGCGATGGTCCCCGAAAGGAGCAGGATCGCGACGAGATTGATCGTCGCCATCAGTCCCATGGAGGCGTCGGCCGCGTCGAAAACGGTGGTGATACTTTCGTAGGCTCCCCAGACGACCATCGCCAGCGTGGCGCAACGCATGATCATAAGCCCGAGTCGGTTGCCCCCGCCGAGATAGGTCAGCGCGTTTTCGGCGTATGAATAGTTGCCGATGATCGAGGTGAAGGCGAAGAAGAAGATCGCGATGGCGATGAAATAGGTGCCGGCCGAGCCGATATGGGTGCTCATCGCCGCCTGCGTGAGCTGTGTTCCTGTGACGCCGGAGCCGGGTTCCAGCGTACCCGAAAGCAGGATCATCACCGATGTCGCGGTGCAGATCAGTATCGTGTCGATGAAGACGCCCAGGGACTGCACGAAGCCCTGCGACGAGGGATGGTGCGGTACAGGCGTCGCCACGGCTGCGATATTCGGGGCCGAGCCCATGCCTGCCTCGTTCGAGAAGAGGCCGCGTTTGACGCCGTTGAGCATCGCTGCAGCAATCCCGCCGGTGATGCCGCCGGCCGCTTCCTGAAAGCCGAAGGCGCTCGAGATGATCGTCCAGAGTACGCCCGGCACCGCCGAGGCATTTGCGATCAGCACGTAGACGGCCGTGAGCAGATAGGCCGCGGCCATGAAGGGAACGACAATCTCGGCGACGCGGGCAATCTGGCGGATGCCGCCGAAGATCACCACGCCGGAGAGGAGGGCAACGGCCACGCCGACTGCGAGTTTGGGCACGCCGAAGGCGCCCTGGACCGCATCGGCGATCGAGTTTGCCTGAACGGCGTTGAACACCAGACCGAAGGAGAGGATGAGGCAGGCCGAGAAGATCGTGGCCGCCCAGGGCGCATTGAGGCCGCGAGCGATATAGAAAGCCGGCCCGCCGCGGTATTGCCCGTCCTCGTTGCGAATCTTGTATAGCTGAGCCAGCGCGCTCTCGGCATAGGCGGTCGCCATGCCGACGAACGCCACGATCCACATCCAGAAGGTCGCGCCGGGTCCGCCGAGATAAAGAGCGACCGCCACGCCGGCGAGGTTACCGGTTCCGACACGTGAGGCGAGGCTGACCATAAGCGCCTGGAAGGGGCTGATCCCGGCCGCATCCTTGCTGCCGCCGCGGCTTAAGACCCGGAACATTTCGGAGAAATGAACGATTTGGGGAAAGCCGAGCCGGACCGTGAAATAAAGGCCGACCGCAAGCAGACCATAGATGAGCACATAGCCCCAGAAGATCGTGTTCAGAAAGCCGATGATCGTATCCATACGGTCCTCGCTCCTATTGCATTGGAGGTTGCGCGCCGGCCCCTCGTTCCCGTCGCGCGGGGGACTCGGACGTATTGTGCGGCATTAGGGCGCAAACTCGACTCAGATCAAGGCTCTGCGGGGCTGGATCGGGCAGAACACGGGGCATGAGGCGATATATCCCGTGGATTCGCTTCGGACGCATTCAGAAGGAGGGCGTAGAGGGTGCCTTCCGGCGCGTGTTCAAGGCGTCGAGCAGGGGTCGGAAAAGGTTTGATTTTGTCAGGAACGGCTTGTCGTAAATCGATTTGAATGCCAAAACAGCCTCCGCCGCCGCGTGCCGTCCGGTCCCTGATTTCCTTGGGGGGCGGCAGACACGCGCAGATCAATTCGAAGGGCCGGCACGCGCGCGATTGCGCCCCGTGGCCGGCTCTCCTGTCCAATGGAGGCAATCACGTGTCACAGGCGGAAATCGGCCTAATCGGTCTCGGAGTCATGGGCTCGAACCTGGCGCTCAACATCGCTGAAAAAGGCAACAGGATCGCCGTTTTCAACCGCACGGTCGACGCGACACGCAAATTCTACGCTGAGGCCGGCGCACTCAAGGACCAGATCGTCCCCTGCGAAACGATCGAAGAATTCGTCGCCGCCATCCGCCCGCCGCGTCCGATCATTATCATGATCAAGGCCGGTGATCCGGTCGACCAGCAGATGGAGGCCCTGAAGCCCCATCTCGCCAAGGGCGACATCATGATCGATGCGGGCAACGCCAATTTCCGCGACACGATGCGCCGTTTCGATGCGCTGAAGGACTCGGGTCTCACCTTCATCGGCATGGGCGTCTCCGGTGGCGAGGAAGGCGCGCGCCACGGGCCCTCGATCATGGTCGGCGGCACGGAAGAATCCTATCGGCGCGTCGAGAAGGTTCTGACCTCGATCGCTGCGAAATATGATAGCGACCCCTGCGTCGCCTGGCTCGGCGAGCACGGGGCGGGGCACTTCGTCAAGACGATCCACAACGGCATCGAATATGCCGATATGCAGATGATCGCCGAGATTTACGGGATCCTGCGTGACGGATTGAAGATGACGGCACAGGAGATCGGCGAGGTCTTCGGCGCCTGGAACAAGGGCCGGCTCAACTCCTACCTGATCGAAATCACCGAGAAGGTCTTGAAGGCCGCCGATCCGCTGACCGGCAAGCCCATCGTCGATATGATCCTCGACAAGGCCGGTCAGAAGGGCACCGGCAAATGGTCGGTGATCGAGGCGCAGAACATGGGCGTGCCTGCGACCGCAATCGAAGCGGCGGTCGCAGCGCGCAGCATCTCCTCGGCGAAGGAAGAGCGGGAAGCCGCCGAAAAGGTTCTCGGTCTGCCGCCGGTCGGCGAAATCAAGGTGGCCGACAGGGACGGCTTCATCAAGGACCTGGAAAACGCGCTGCTCGCCGCCAAGATCGGCGCCTATGCGCAAGGCTTCGCAGTGATGGCGGCGGCGTCGAAGGAGTTCGGCTGGAACCTGCCGATGCCGACGATCGCAAAGATCTGGCGCGCCGGCTGCATTATCCGCTCGCAGTTCCTCGACGAGATCACCACCGCCTTTACCAAAGCACCGGATGCCGCGAACCTGATCGTCACCCCCGCCTTCGCCGCCATGGTCAAGGAGAGCGACGGCGCGTTGCGACGGGTGGTTTCGACGGCCGTCCTCGGCGGTCTGCCGGTGCCTGCGCTGGCCTCGGCGCTCGGCTATTTCGACAGCTACCGCCGCGGCCGCGGCACGGCCAACGTCATCCAGGCGCAGCGCGACTTCTTCGGCGCCCACGGTTTCGACCGTGTCGATGGCGCAGACAGCCATCACGGTCCATGGGGCAGCGGTCTGAACGCTTGAGATCGCATGCGTTTAAGGGGGCGGCTTGGCCGCCCCCTTACGACAAGTCCAGGCAAGCCCAGGCGGTTAAGATCTCAATAAGGGAGCCATTCGAGAAGGCAGGCATGAAATTCACAGTGATCGAAGGGGGAAAGGCGGCGGAGGTCACGGCCGCCGGATCGGTGACCATCCGCGACGAGGCGGAGAGACGCATAAAGGCGGCGGGCTATGAGCAGTGGCGGGTGCGGAGCCTGGCAACCGGCGCGCCTATCCCAGGGCCTATCCAGTACCTGAAGATGCAGATCGATTTCGTCGCCGGAAAGCTCGAGCAGCTCAATCCCATCCCAAGCGATTTTACCGACGACAAGTACTGGCCTGCCGCCGGGATTTGAGCCCTGCTGCATCGGCGCGGAAGAGTCTTTTCAGCCCAAGGACTTGGACTGGCTGGATTCCTGTGACAGCACAGGAATGAGGGGCGCTGGTAACAGGCGGGGCAGGCCTACGATACCGCCGACCTCGCCATCGGCGGCTGGAATTCCGGTTGGCTGAGGCTCTGAAGCGTCTCCGGCGGGCGGCCTTCGATATGGCCGATCACAGCCTTTGCGAGCTCGCGCCCGGCAATGCGGATGTCCTCATACATCGTCATTACTTCCGGACGCAGCCAGCGCAGGAAGTCGCTCGGCACTTTCGACACCATTTCGGCGTCCTCGCCGACCTTCTTGCCTGCCGCTTCGATCCCTGCGATCAACGCGATCGCGCCGGAGCCGCTGCCGGAAACCACACCGTCGGGGGCATCGGGGGAACGCATCAGCTTCTCGAATGCATCACGGATGGCCACCAGGCTGTGGTCGATGTTGACCTGGTGAAAGCTTACGGCTTCCGCGCCGAAGTCCCTCACGCCCCTCTCGAAACCGGTGCGCATGTGCGAATGGAAGGTCAGGTTCGGCGGCGGCTCGAGGAGCACCAGCCGCCGCCTGCCGCGGTCGACGAGCTTTCGGACCGCCTCGTAGGCGAAGCGCTCGTTGTCGAAGTCGTGATAGGGATGGATCAGCCCCATCTCGGTGCGTCCATGGGTGGCGAAGGGCAGGCGGCGCTCGGTTAGTAGCGTTACGCGCGGATCGTTGGGTTCGGTTCGGGAGATGATCACCCCGTCCGCCGCGCCGGTATCGAGAATGTAGCGGATCGGACCGAGCGGATCCTTGGCCGAACTGTAGGGCGTCACGACCAGGTGGTATTGCGTGCCGGCGAGAATTTCGGTGATGCCGATGACCATGGGGCTGGTGATGCCCATGATCTCTTCCTCCAGGGTCAGCACGAGACTGATGACATTCGTCTTGCCCGTCCTGAGGCGAACACCCGCGCGGTTGGGCTGATAACCGATCTGTTTTGCTACAAGACGGACGCGCTCCTTGGTTTCCGCACCGATGTCCGGAGCATCCTTCAGGGCGCGCGAGACGGTGGTGACACCGAGCCCGGTCATGAAGGCGATCGTCTTAAGGGTCGGTCTGCCGCCTTCGACCGGCGCCGCCGTCGTCGCTCTGTTCTTCGTCTTGCCATCCATGCCCGTCACGCCAATCCGCTCTCCTGAACCACGGCCCCCCGTCGCACTCGTTCAACCGCAGGCCGCGTCGCCCCGCCTTATATACGAAATACGGCTGCCGGCCACATTCATCGACGCCGATGTTCAGCCGGAAATCTGTAACGATACAGTAGCAATGTCGAGCATTTTCGTTGCTGCAATGCGAAGGGCGCAACCCGCAGGTTGAGTTCCGCCACGGAGAGCGCCGATGTCGCATATGGGAAGACATTAAAGGCTCCTCCGAGACGAAAAGTATGGGAAGACCCAGCGTTACTAACAGCTTACCTCGAAAAACACGTTGAGAGCCTTGCCTCTGACCAGACGCTTCGTCGATACCTTTCTCACAGGAATGTGCTACCAAAAATTGTATTTTCACATTTATCGTGAATTGGCCGTTGTAGGTGTTGCGCGGGGAAATTCTTTGATCTAAGTTTTTACGGCAACGTTACAGTGAGGGAGGACACTCATGAATTTACGTTTTCTAGCTGCCGCTTTGGGCGCAACCGCTGCCTTGCCCTTCGGCGCTGCCAGCGCGACCGATCTCGAGGTCACGCATTGGTGGACTTCGGGTGGAGAGGCGGCCGCGGTTGCCGAGCTTGCGAAGGCTTTCGACGCAACCGGAAACAAGTGGGTCGACGGCGCGATCGCCGGCTCCGGGGGTACGGCGCGCCCGATCATGATCAGCCGCATAACCGGCGGTGACCCGATGGCCGCCACCCAGTTCAACCATGGCCGTCAGGCGGAAGAGCTGGTGCAGGCGGGATTGATGCGCGATCTCACCGATATCGCCACCAAGGAAAATTGGAAGGAAATCGTGAAGCCGTCGAGCCTGCTCGACTCCTGCACGATCGAAGGCAAGATCTATTGCGCGCCGGTCAATATCCACTCCTGGCAGTGGCTCTGGCTTTCGAACGCCGCCTTCAAACAGGCGGGCGTCGAAGTTCCGAAGAACTGGGACGAGTTCGTCGCAGCCGCACCGGCGCTCGAGAAGGCCGGGATCGTTCCGCTCGCCGTCGGCGGTCAGCCGTGGCAGGCGAACGGCGCCTTCGACGTGCTGATGGTCGCGATCGCCGGCAAGGAGAACTTCGAGAAGGTCTTCGCCCAGAAGGATGAGGAAGTGGCGGCCGGGCCTGAAATCGCCAAAGTCTTCAAGGCTGCAGACGATGCCCGCCGCATGTCGAAGGGCACCAACGTCCAGGATTGGAACCAGGCGACCAACATGGTCATCACCGGCAAGGCCGGCGGACAGATCATGGGGGACTGGGCCCAGGGCGAGTTCCAGCTTGCGGGTCAGAAAGCCGGCGTGGACTACACCTGCCTTCCGGGTCTCGGCGTCAACGAGGTGATCTCGACCGGCGGCGACGCGTTCTACTTCCCGCTTCTGGAGGATGAGGAAAAGTCGAAGGCGCAGGAAGTGCTGGCGTCGACCCTGCTCAAGCCGGAAACGCAGGTGGCCTTCAATCTGAAGAAGGGCTCTCTGCCGGTGCGCGGGGACGTCGATCTCGCGGCCGCGAACGACTGCATGAAGAAGGGCCTCGATATCCTCGCCAAGGGCAATGTGATCCAGGGCACGGACCAGCTTCTGTCGGCCGACAGCCAGAAGCAGAAAGAGGACCTCTTCTCCGAGTTCTTCGCGAACCACTCCATGACGCCGGAAGATGCGCAGAAGCGTTTCGCCGACATCATCGCCGCTGCGGATTGAGAGCGGCGCTCCAAGCCCCGCACTTTGACGGGGCTGATCTTCCCTCGCCGAGAGCACGGTGAAATCGTGCCGCCTGCGCTGATTTTTGTCGGCGCAGGCGTGGCGGGCGAGGGCGGCAAATGGGCGTGAGCCGCCGGCGCATTCCGCGGTGCCCATCACAAGAAAACCTTTTGCAGATCCGGAGGAGGAAACATGACAGGTCTAACACGTGGCTCGGCGCGGCCGAACCAGTGGCTGCGAAACCTGAATGCGAAGATCGCCTCTATCCCGATGATACTCACGGCCATGGTCATCTTCGTGGGCGGCACGGCCTGGACGGTCGTCTACTCCTTTACCAATTCCAAGCTCCTGCCGCGGCTCGCCTTCGTCGGCTTCGACCAGTATGAGCGGCTGTGGGCCGCGCCTCGCTGGCTGGTCTCGATCCAGAATCTGGCGGTCTTCGGTTGCCTCTCGCTGGTTTTCAGCCTGGTGATCGGCTTCGTCCTGGCCGCCCTGATGGATCAGAAGATCCGTTTCGAGAACACGTTCCGGACGATCATGCTCTATCCGTTCGCCCTGTCGTTCATCGTCACCGGTCTCGTCTGGCAATGGCTGCTCAATCCGCAATACGGAATCCAGTCGATCGTCAGGTCTCTTGGATGGACGAGCTTCTCCTTCGACCCGCTCTACAATTCGAACATCGTCATTTACGGCATTCTCATCGCCGCGCTGTGGCAGGGAACGGGCCTCGTCATGTGCCTGATGCTGGCCGGGTTGCGAGGGATCGACGAGGACATCTGGAAAGCGGCCCGGGTCGACGGCATCCCGATGTGGAAGACCTATGTGCTGATCATAATCCCGATGATGCGCGGCGTCTTCATCACCACTCTGGTGATCATCGCGAGCGGCATCGTCAAGGTCTACGACCTCGTCGTGGCGCAGACGAGCGGCGGCCCGGGCATCGCCTCCGAAGTGCCCGCCAAATACGTCTACGACTACATGTTCCAGGCCCAGAACCTGGGCCAGGGCTTTGCCGCCTCCACCATGATGCTCGTGACCGTCGCGATCATCATCGTGCCGTGGGCATATCTGGAGTTCGGAGGAGGGCGCAAGCGTGGATAACATCGCCAATCACAGCATGGCCGCGGCTTACGAGACTGCCCCCGGCGGTCCCATGGCCGGGCCTCGCGGCAGAAAGCCGCGCCGGACGCTCTCCCGCCGCAATATCATCGTCTACGGCACTTTGATCGTCGTGGCGCTCTACTATCTTCTGCCGCTTTACGTGATGATCGTCACATCGCTCAAGGGCATGCCCGAGATCCGCGTCGGCAACATCTTCGCTCCGCCGCTCGAGATCACTTTCGAGCCCTGGGTGAAAGCCTGGGCGGAGGCCTGCACCGGTCTCAATTGCGATGGGCTTTCCCGCGGCTTCTGGAATTCGGTGCGCATCACCGTGCCGTCCGTGATCATCTCGATCGCAATCGCTTCCGTGAACGGTTACGCGCTCGCCAACTGGCGCTTCAAGGGCGCCGATCTGTTCTTCACCATCCTCATCGTCGGCGCCTTCATCCCTTACCAAGTGATGATCTATCCGATCGTGATCGTGCTCAGAGAAATGGGCGTCTACGGGACGCTGACCGGCCTGATCATCGTGCACACGATATTCGGCATGCCGATCCTGACGCTGCTGTTCCGCAACTATTTCGCCGGGCTGCCGGAGGAGCTCTTCAAGGCCGCACGCGTCGACGGCGCAGGGTTCTGGACGATCTATTTCAAGATCATGCTGCCGATGTCACTGCCGATCTTCGTGGTTGCGATGATCCTCCAGGTGACCGGGATTTGGAACGACTTCCTTTTCGGCGTGGTCTTCACCCGGCCGGAATACTACCCGATGACGGTCCAGCTCAACAACATCGTCAATTCGGTTCAGGGCGTGAAGGAATACAACGTCAACATGGCGGCCACGATCCTGACCGGCCTCGTGCCGTTGACGGTCTACTTCGTCTCCGGCCGCCTGTTCGTCCGCGGCATCGCAGCCGGCGCAGTGAAAGGATAAGCAAGCATGACAAGCGTATCTGTCAGGGACCTGTCGTTGAACTTCGGCGCCGTCACAGTGCTCGACAGGCTCAATCTCGACATCGATCACGGGGAGTTCCTCGTCCTGCTCGGCTCTTCCGGGTGCGGCAAGTCCACGCTGCTCAATTGCATTGCCGGGCTGCTCGACGTTTCCGACGGGCAGATCTTCATCAAGGACCGCAACGTCACCTGGGAGGAGCCGAAGGACCGCGGCATCGGCATGGTGTTTCAGTCCTATGCGCTCTATCCGCAGATGACCGTTGAGAAGAATCTCTCCTTCGGCTTGAAAGTCGCCAAGATCCCGCCGGCCGAAATCGAAAAGCGCGTGAAGCGGGCCTCGGAGATCCTGCAGATCCAGCCGCTGCTCAAGCGCAAACCTTCGGAGCTCTCCGGCGGTCAGCGGCAGCGCGTGGCGATCGGCCGGGCGCTGGTGCGCGATGTCGACGTCTTCCTGTTCGACGAGCCGCTGTCGAACCTCGACGCCAAACTGCGCTCCGAACTGCGCGTGGAGATCAAGCGCCTGCACCAGTCGCTGAAGAATACGATGATCTACGTCACCCATGACCAGATCGAAGCGCTGACGCTGGCCGACCGGATCGCCGTCATGAAAAGCGGCGTGATCCAGCAACTCGCCGATCCGATGACGATCTATAACGCCCCGGAGAACCTCTTCGTCGCCGGCTTCATCGGCTCGCCGTCGATGAATTTCTTCCGCGGCGAGGTGGAGCCGAAGGATGGACGCAGTTTCGTTCGGGCCGGCGGCATCGCCTTCGACGTGACCGCCTATCCGGCGCATACCAGGCTGCAGCCGGGCCAGAAAGTCGTTCTCGGCCTGCGGCCGGAGCACGTGAAGGTCGACGAGGCGAGGGACGGCGAGCCAACGCATCAGGCGGTCGTCGACATCGAGGAACCGATGGGGGCGGACAACCTCCTATGGCTGACATTTGCCGGCCAATCGATGTCGGTGCGGATTGCCGGCCAAAGGCGCTACCCGCCGGGAAGCACGGTGCGCCTCTCCTTCGACATGGGCGTCGCGTCGATTTTCGACGCCGAGAGTGAAAACCGCCTCTGACAAGTCGCGAAGCGGACCGGGATACGAGACTCGGTCCGCATCAATGAAACGGCGCCGGTGCAGGCCGCCCGGTGCACGAATGGACCATGGAAATGCCTTCCGAGACCCCGAACCGCGATGCCGTCCGTATCGACCTTTCCGGCGATTGGCTGCTTGCCGCCGCCGACAACAGCCACGCCCTGACGATCGCGCTGCCGGGCGACGTGCACAGCGCGTTGCAGCGGGCCGGCATCATCGCCGATCCCTATCGCGGCCGAAACGAGGCCGATGTCCAGTGGGTCGCCCGGAAAGACTGGGTGCTCGAGCGCACCGTCGTCATCGATGCCGACGATCTGAACGGGGGATGGTATCTCGACTTCGAAAGCATCGACACGGTCGCCTCGGTCTACGTCAACGATGAACTCGTATTGCAGGCCGAGAATTGCTTCCGCCGTTATCGGCCTGACGTATCGGGCGCGATCGTCGCCGGCGAGAACCGCATTCGCATCGTGCTCCATTCGGCAATTGCCGAGGGAGCGCGGCGGCAGGCGGCGCAACCCTTCTACGTGCCCTATCACGACGGCAATTCGCCGATCGCCAACGGAAACATGCTGCGCAAGCCGCAATGCCATTTCGGCTGGGACTGGAATATCGCCATTGCGCCGCTCGGGATCTACGGCTCGCTGGCGCTCTGCCGGCTGGAAACGGCCCGCATCGAACATGTCACCACGCGTCAGATGTGGCTGGATGACGGGTCCGTCGATCTGCAGGTGACGGTCCAGCTCTTCGCCCGTGAACCCGGCATCGTGCCGGTCCATTTCATGCTCGACGGCGTGCGCGAGCGGCTGGATTGCGCGGTCGGCGCCGGGGAAACGCGCCTTACCCATGTCTTCACGGTGCAGGAGCCCAGGCGCTGGTGGCCGGCCGGCAGCGGCGACCAGGCGTTCTCGACGCTTAAGGTGGAGGTGCCCGGCGAAACCGTCACGCGTCAGATCGGCTTCCGCACGATCGAGCTCGTCACCGATAAGGACGAGGCGGGGAGCCGCTTCGCCTTCCGGGTAAACGGCCGCGAGATCTTCTGCCGCGGGGCCAACTGGATACCGGCGGATGCTCTGATGTCGCGGGTAACGCCCGAAAGTGTCGAGGACCTGCTTCGCTCGGCGGTCGACGCGAACATGAACATGATCCGCGTCTGGGGGGGCGGCTTCTATGAGCCCGACTGGTTCTACGATCTGTGCGACCGGCTCGGTCTGCTCGTCTGGCAGGATTTCATGTTCGCCTGCAATCTCTACCCGTCGACGCCGGATTTCCTGGAGAATGTTGCGGCCGAAGTGGACTATCAGGTCAGGCGGCTTTCGACCCATCCGTCCCTCGCGCTCTGGTGCGGCGACAACGAGCTTGTCGGCGCGCTTACCTGGTTCGAGGAGAGCCGCCGGGATCGCGACCGCTATCTCGTCTCGTACGATCGCCTGAACCGGACGGTCGAGGCGGTGATGAAGCAGGCCTGCCCGGAAGCGATCTGGTGGCCGTCCAGCCCCTCCGTCGGCTACCTCGATTTCGGCGACGCCTGGCACGCCGACGGCGCCGGCGACATGCACTACTGGTCCGTCTGGCACGAGAACAAATCCTTCGACAATTACCGCACCGTGCGGCCGCGCTTCTGCTCGGAATTCGGATTCCAGTCCTACACCTCGATGCAGGTCATCCGGCAGTTCGCCGAAGCGCATGACCTCAATATCGCCTCGCCGGTGATGGAGGCGCATCAGAAGAATGCCGGCGGCAACGAACGCATTGCCGGCACGATGTTCCGCTACTTCCGCTTCCCCAAGGATTTTCCGAGCTTCGTCTATCTGAGCCAGATCCAGCAGGGCCTCGCGATCCGGACGGCCGTCGACTACTGGCGGTCGCTGAAGCCCCATTGCATGGGCACGCTCTATTGGCAGCTCAACGACACCTGGCCGGTCGCGTCGTGGTCGAGCCTCGACTACGGCGGACATTGGAAGGCGATGCACTACATGGCGCGCCGCTTCTTCCAGCCGGTTGCCGTAGCCGCAATTCCCTCTGCGGATGGGCGGGAGATCGCCTTCTCGATGGTGAACGACACGGCCGAGCCGGCGACGGTCGAGTTGCAGGCGTTCCTGGTCTCGCTCGACGGCAATCGGCAGCGGCTGCTCGCCGCAGCGGGGACGTGCCCGGCCGATCGCGCGTCGACACTCGTGACGGTCGCCGCGAAGGACATTCCGCCAGACACGCTGCTCTTCTGGTCTTTCGAAGCTTCGAACGGGGCAACGGGCGAGGGACACTATGCCCACGGTACCTATAAGGCGCTCGATCTCGTGCCTTCCGGCCTGACCATCGAGGCGGTGCCTCGGCCGGACGGTTCCTTCGATGTCGCCGTAACGGCAGCCGGGCTGGCGCTGCACGTCATGATCGAGGCCGATGTCGAGGGACGTTATTCCGACAATGCCTTCGATCTGACCGCCGGCGAGACGAAATCGATCCGTTTCACCCCGAGGATAGCGCTCGACGCGGGCGCGAGCCCACGCTTCAGCGCCTACGATCTCGAATCCTGCCAGGGAAAAGGGTGACCCCTTTTACGCGCACTCCCAAGCAACCGTTCCAACGAAACCACCAGGAGATTTCGATGAAAGACGTCAGCTTCCAGCTCTACAGCGCCCGCAATTTTCCGCCCTTTGCCGAGGTCCTCTCTGCTGTCGGCTCTGCCGGCTACACACAGGTGGAAGGCTACGGTGCCCTTTACGCGGCCCTCTCGGACGCGGAGATCGCCGATTTCAAGGCAGGGCTCGATCGCAACGGTCTCTCCATGCCGACCGCGCATTTCGGCCTGGATATGCTGGAGAGCGACGCTCCACGCGTGCTTGAGATCGCCGAGGCGCTCGGCATTCGCGCTATTTATTGCCCTTACCTGATGCCGGACCAGCGCCCGGGCGATGCGGGCGGATGGCGAGCCTTCGGGGCACGGCTGCAGGCGGCCGGCAAGCCGTTCCGCGATGCGGGGCTCGACTTCGGCTGGCACAATCACGACTTCGAGTTCCATGCACTCGCCGACGGCTCGGTGCCGCTCGACCAGATTTTCGCCGGCGGTCCGGACCTTTCCTGGGAGGCGGATATCGCCTGGATCGTGCGCGGCGGGGCAGACCCCTTCGGCTGGATCTCCAAATATCCAACCCGCATCACGGCGGTCCACGTCAAGGACATCGCGCCCAAGGGCGAGAAAGCGGACGAGGATGGTTGGGCCGACGTCGGAGAGGGCACGCTCGACTGGAAGGCACTGATCCAGGCGCTCTCCAGAACCTCGGTTAAATACTTTGTCGCCGAACACGACAATCCCAGCGATTTCAGGCGTTTCGCCAAGCGCTCGCTGGCTTCGATTCAATCCTACTGATCGACGGATAAGTCCCATGACAAAAGAACTTGGTGTCGGCATCATCGGATGCGGCAATATTTCCACGACCTATTTCAAGCTCGCCCCCCTGTTCAGGGGCATTCGGATCGCCGCTTGTGCCGACATCAATCCGGCGGCGGCGGAAGCACGGGGCGCCGAATTCGACGTCACGGCGCAGAGCATCGATGCGTTGCTCGCCAATCCGGAAGTTGACATCGTTGTCAATCTGACGATCCCGGAGGCGCACTTTCCGGTCTCGAAAGCCATTCTGGAAGCCGGCAAGCATGTCTACTCCGAGAAGCCGCTGGTGCTTTCGCTGGAGCAGGGCGAAGAGCTCAGGAAAATCGCCACGGGGAAGGGGCTGACCGTCGGCTGCGCACCGGACACTTTCCTGGGTGGAGCCCATCAGCTTGCGCGCGCCTATATCGACGCCGGCAAGATCGGGCAGGTCACCTCCGGTACCTGCCACGTCATGAGCCCGGGCATGGAGATGTGGCATCCGAATCCGGACTTCTTCTTCCTGCCGGGCGGCGGGCCCGTGCTCGACCTCGGACCCTATTACATAGCAAACCTGATCAACCTGATCGGACCGGTGAAACGGGTAGCCGCACTCTCCTCCATGGCAAGCACGACGCGGACCATCACCAGCGAACCCAGAAACGGGGAGGTTATCCCGGTCAAGACGCCCACCAACATTCATGCCCTGCTCGAGTTCCGGAACGGCGCCACCATCACGCTATCGGCAAGCTGGGATGTCTGGGCGCATCGTCATGCGAACATGGAGCTTTATGGCACCGAAGGGTCGCTCTTCGTTCCGGATCCGAATTTCTTCGGCGGCACCGTCGAGGCGAGCGGGCGGAACAAGGACATCCAGCCGCTCGAAATGTGGGAGCACCCCTTCGCCGTCAACAACTGGGACCATCCGCTCGGCCCGATCGCCAATTATCGTACGGCGGGGCTTGCGGATATGGCCGATGCGATCCTCAAGGGGCGCGATGCCCGCTGCTCGCTGGAACGTACGCTGCACGGTGTCGACGTGATGGTGTCGATCCTGAAATCCGGCGAGGAGGGAAGCTTCGTCACGCTGTCGACCACCTGCACTCAGCCGGCGGCGCTCGGTATTGAAGAGGCGCGGGCGTTGTTGCGCTGAGCCTGCTTCTGCGTTGACCCTCCTCCGGTTGCCCGGGCCTTGCCGGTGCCCCTCATCCGGCTGCCGCCACCTTCTCCCCATTTTGATGGGGAGAAGGGACAAGCGGCCGGCTTCCTGCTGCTATTGTCGGTGTGAGAGGTGATCGAGCGTCTGCCGCTGTCCCCTTCGCCCCGCCTGCGGGGAGAAGGTGTCGGCAGGCGGATGAGGGGCCCTTTATCGATCTACCCCCTCTTGAGGGCCCTTGTGGGGAGGGGTATTCAAGGCCACCGAAGCGAACGAAGGAACATAAGTCATGGCCTGGCAACCGGCGGAAAACAGATACGAGAAGATGAAGTACAATCGCTGCGGCAGGAGCGGCTTGAAGCTGCCGGCGATTTCGCTGGGTCTTTGGCACAATTTCGGTGGCGACACGCCGCATGAGCGCAAGGTGGACATGTGCCGCACGGCCTTCGATCTCGGCATCACCCATTTCGATCTGGCCAATAATTACGGTCCGCCGCCCGGCTCGGCCGAAATCGCCTTCGGCGAGATCATGCGCAGCGATTTCGCCGCCCTGCGCGACGAACTCATCATCTCGTCCAAGGCGGGGTATGACATGTGGCCCGGCCCCTATGGCGAGTGGGGCAGCCGGAAATATCTTGTCGCCTCTTGCGATCAGAGCCTCAAACGCATGGGGCTCGACTATGTCGACATCTTCTATTCCCATCGCTTCGACCCGGAAACGCCCCTCGAAGAGACTTGCGGAGCGCTCGATCACATCGTCCGCTCGGGGCGTGCGCTCTATGTCGGCATCTCCTCGTATAACTCCCAGCGTACCCGCGAGGCGGCGGTAATCCTGAAGGAGATGGGCACGCCCTGTCTCATCCACCAGCCGAGCTATTCGATGCTCAACCGTTGGGTCGAGGATGACGGTCTCGTCGACACGCTGGAGGAACTCGGCGTCGGCTCGATCGTCTTTTCGCCGCTCGCCCAGGGCATGCTGACGACGAAGTACCTGAACGGCATTCCCGAGGACAGCCGCGCCGCGCAGAACCACTTCCTCAAGAAGGACTTCATCCGTCCGGGGATCATCGACAATATCCGCAAGCTGAACGCCATCGCCGAACGGCGCGGCCAGACGCTCGCCCAGATGGCACTCGCCTGGGTGCTGCGCGGCGGCCGCATCACCTCGGCGCTGATCGGCGCCAGCCGTTCCGCACAGATCGTCGACTGCGTCAAGGCGCTGGAAAACGACACTTTCACACCAGAGGAACTGAGCGAGATCGATCTTTACGCCCGCGAGGCCGACGTCAATCTCTGGGCCAAATCCGCCGAGCTCTGAATTGGCTCGAATGCATTGATTTGCCTCGATTTTGGCCAACCTCCAACCGCTTGCGGCGTCTTATACAAAAGTCGAAGAAGACGGCGCAAAACGGTCGCTGGACATGCATTATCGATTATGTATGGTGCACATGTGCCGCGGTGCGCAAAGCCTTCGCGGGCTTCAGCGTTGCCGGCAATAACGAGGAGGAAAGAGACCTTGCGACGTCCCGGACGGGGCGGACCAAGGCTCGACGGGCAGTGGCGCGGTCGATCCGTGCCGGACTGCTCGTGGCGGGAAACAGGGAGGAACCATGGATCGCCGTTCATTCATCAAACATGCGAGCATCGGCGGCCTGGGTGCGGCTGCTGCATCGGCGCTGGCTGCGCCGGCCATTGCGCAGACCAATCCGAAGGTCACCTGGCGCTTGACGTCGTCCTTCCCGAAATCGCTGGATACCATCTATGGCGGTGCGGAAGTTCTGTCGAAATACGTGTCCGAAGCTACCGACGGGAATTTCCAGATCCAGGTCTTCGCCGCCGGCGAAATCGTCCCGGGCCTGCAGGCAGCGGATGCGGCGGCTGCCGGCACCGTCGAGGCGTGCCATACGGTCGCCTATTATTACTGGGGTAAGGATCCGACCTGGGCACTCGGCGCAGCCGTGCCCTTCGCCCTCAATGCCCGCGGCATGAACGCCTGGCACTATCATGGCGGCGGCATCGACCTCTTCAACGAGTTTCTCGGAACCCAGGGCCTCGTCGGCTACCCGGGGGGCAACACCGGCGTTCAGATGGGCGGCTGGTTCCGCAAGGAAATCAAGACCGTTGCCGACATGAAGGGCCTGAAGATGCGCGTCGGCGGTTTCGCCGGCAAGGTCATGGAACGCCTCGGCGTCGTCCCGCAGCAGCTCGCCGGCGGCGACATTTATCCGGCGCTCGAAAAAGGCACGATCGACGCGGCCGAATGGGTCGGTCCCTATGATGACGAGAAGCTCGGCTTCTACAAGGTCGCACCGTATTACTACTATCCCGGCTGGTGGGAAGGCGGCCCGACCGTGCATGCCATGTTCAACAAGGCAGCCTTCGACGGCCTGCCGAAGGCCTATCAGTCGCTCCTGCGGACGGCCTGCCAGGCGACCGACGCGAACATGCTGCAGAAGTACGACTATCTCAACCCCTCCGCGATCAAGCGCCTCGTGGCTGCGGGGGCAAAGCTGAGCCCGTTCAGCCCGGAAATCCTGTCGGCCTGCTTCGACGAGTCCAACAAGGTCTACGCGGAAATGGAAGCGTCGAACGCGCCATTCAAGAAGATCTGGGAATCGATCAAAGCCTTCCGCGCCGAGTATTTCCTCAACGCACAGATTGCGGAATACAACTACGACACCTTCATGATGATCCAGCAGCGTAACGGCAAGATCTGAAGCTGCGGACTGGATTGCAAAATGAAGAACCCCGGAGCGACGGTGCTTCGGGGTTCTTTTTTTGCTTATCACCTGACGAAATCGGTTCTCATCTTCGTTTCACCGAATCGATGACCGGTAAAATGCTTCAACAAATTGAAATTCCGTTCGCACATACTTTTCCATCCCGCTTTAAGGCCTGTTGAGATTCATCTGGTGTTTATGACGGCTGCTGCGAGATCGGTGATGGCGTTTCTCCTGGCCCTCATCTCTGTGCTTGTCACAGAGATCCAGCAGCGCCGCGTCTGCGGCGCGGGAAATGTTTTTTCAGGCCAAGGACCTGGCCTGGCTGGATCCCTGTGACCAGTGTTTAGCCCGGGGACATGGCGGACACCTGTTCGGATACATCACTGACGGATTGCTTGTTGGTCAAGTTGATTGTTGCGATGTGATGGGCACCGAAGAAAGCGCCATAGTGGCCGTCGCGGTCGAGCGGGCGGATGGCGAGGCGTTCTCCGCAGAAAGCTTTGGGAACTTTCCATAGCCGGCCTTTGAAGCTGACATAGGCTTTGGTGGCGGAAACCTTGCGCACGATCTCGCCCTCGTCATAGACGGGCTCGGGCAGGCGATCCGGCATGGCGCGCGGACTGGGGTGGTAGCGGCTGGCCGGCACGTCATGATCGAGTGCCCCATGCGGGCGCTCGAAATTGTAAAGCTCGCGCCAGGCATCGAAGGCGCGCTGAACGGCAGCAAGATCCCTGAAACGGTCAAAGGCGAACACCTCGGCCTTGAGTGTGCGATGGAAGCGTTCATTCTTGCCACGGCTCTGCGGATGGTAGGGGCGACTGTGCAGTAGGGCGACGCCGAGCTTCAGAAGCCATACGCCGAGGCCGGTCCAGCCCTCGCCTGACGGATCGCCCCATGGCGCGCCATTATCCACGAACATGGCGTCCGGCAGCCCGTAGCGCCGGAATGTCCGCTCCAGATGGCCGCGTACGGTCGCGCCTCGCTGATCGGCGCAGGCCATGAGACAAGGCACGAAGCGGGAATGGTCATCGATCACCGTCAACGGGTGGCAGAGCGTGGCGTCGGCCAATTGCACCCAGCCCTTGAAATCCATTTGCCAGAGCTGGTTCGGCGCCTCCTTCTCGAAGCGCTGCAACGCCGGCGCGCCGCCCGGCGGTGCTACGATCCGATCATGGCGCTTGAGGATGGCATGAACGGTCGAAACCGCCGGCGGGTGGGTTCCCTGCCGTTCCAGATAGCCCACAATTTTGCGCGCCCCCCATGCCGGATGCGCATCGCGCACCCCAAGCACCTCGGTCTCTACCGCTTCGTTGCAACGCATCGGACTTATATGCGGGCGCCGTGAGCGATCCGCCAACTCGCGGTCGCCGGCTTCCCACCGCGCCAGCCATTTATAACCGATATCCGGGCTGATCCCGAACCGCCGGCACAATTCCCGCCGGTTCACACCCTCCTCAAGCGCAAGTCGCACAAACTCCCGCCGCTCTCCCATCGTCGATACCTCTCGCCACGGCATGGAATACCCCCTTCGAAGCCAAATCCATGCCAGTATGACGTGTCAGCCATCTCCCCGAACACCCGTCAGTTATGTCCCCGGGCTAAACAACCAGCACAGGGATGAGGAGATCAAACAAGCCGCCCCGGGGGTATCCCGAATCTCAACGGACCTTAGTTGAACGACGGCGGTGCGCTGAGATCGGGGGCCGGATTGTTCTGTTGAGGCGCCGTATTCGGTTGGGCCGGCTGCTGGCCACCCCCGTCGAGCGGACTGCCGCCCGGCAGCTGCAGGCCGCCGGGAAGGCCGAGGCCGCCGCCATTGTCGGGCAGGGTAAGACCGCCGCCGCCGGTGCCGAAGCCCGGGACCTCGATCTTGATCGTCGACGGATCGACCGCCGCGCCGCTGCCTTTATAATGCAGGACCATCTGCGGGAACATGAGGGTCAGCGCAACCATGACGACCTGTATGCAGACGAAAGGCACGGCGCCCCAATAGATCTGTCCGGTCGTCACGGGCTGCATCATCTTGCCGGTCACCCTGTCCAGATAGGGCACCCTGGCTGCCACGGAACGCAGATAGAAGAGCGCGAAGCCGAAGGGCGGATGCATGAAGCTCGTCTGCATGTTGATGCCGAGCAGCACGCCGAACCAGATCAGATCGATGCCCAGCTTGTCGGCCGCCGGCGCGAGCAGGGGGACGATGATGAAGGCGAGCTCGAAGAAATCGAGGAAGAAGGCCAGGAAGAAGACGAGCACGTTGACGGCGATCAGGAAGCCGATTTCGCCGCCCGGCAAGGCCGTCAGCAGATGCTCCACCCAGAGATGCCCGTTGACGCCGTAGAAGGTGAGCGAAAAGACGCGGGCGCCGATCAGGATGAACAGAACGAAGGCGGAGAGCCGCGTCGTGGAGGCGAGTGCGGCGCGGACCACTTCCATGTTGAGGCGGCCCTTGCCGGCCGCCATGACGAGCGCGCCGACGGCTCCCATGGCGCCGCCTTCGGTGGGTGTGGCGATGCCCAGGAAAATCGTCCCGAGAACGAGGAAAATCAGGGCCAGTGGCGGGATCAGAACGATGATCACCTGTTGCGCCAGCCGCGAAAGCGCGTTGATCTTGAGCGTCCTGTCGGCGAGGGCGGCCAGGTAGATGAATATGATGCCCACCGTCGCGCCGAGGATGTCCGCGTTTTCGCCCTGCGTCGGCGAAAGATAGACGTGGGCCGCATAGGCGATCGCGCAGGCGACCAGGAGCGCGATCGCAAGCGAGGTGACGCCGGACCCGAGCGTGCGCGCTTCCAGAGGCAGCGCCGGCATGGAGTGCCGCTTCACGAAGGTCATCAGCAGGATGTAGCCCATATAGAGCCCGGTCAGAACGAGGCCGGGGATGAGGGCGCCGGCATACATGTCGCCGACCGAGCGGCCGAGCTGGTCGGCAAGAACGATCAGCACCAGCGACGGCGGGATGATCTGCGCAAGCGTGCCGGAGGCGGCGATGACGCCGGAGGCGATGCGCCGGTCGTAGCCGTAGCGCAGCATGATCGGCAGCGAGATCAGGCCCATCGCGATGACGGAAGCTGCGACGACGCCGGTGGTCGCCGCAAGCAGCGCGCCGACGAAGATGACCGCGTAGGCAAGTCCGCCGCGCACGGGACCGAAGAGCTGGCCGATCGTGTCGAGAAGGTCCTCGGCCATGCCCGACCGTTCGAGCACTATGCCCATGAAGGTGAAGAAGGGGATGGCGAGAAGCGTGTCGTTCGACATGACCCCCCAGAACCGTTCCGGCAGTGCGTTCAGCAGTGGCCAGGAAAGATTGATGGAATCGGACAAAGGCGCGAGTTCGACGCCGATGATGAAGAACAGGAGACCGTTGGCGGCGAGCGAGAAGGCGACCGGGTATCCGAGCAGAAGGAATACGATCAGCGACACGAACATGATCGGCGCCAGGTTTTCAGCGACGAACTCGATCATGAACGGGCCTCCGGCGCAACGGCGTCATCGAGCGGTGCATGGGCCGGGACGTAAGGCGTCGGATCATCCATGTTCCCGGTCATGATGGCGATTTTTTTGATGATTTCCGAAACGCCCTGCAGCGCGAGAAGCACGAAGCCGATCAGCAGGATCGCTTTCGCCGGCCATATGATGAGCCCCCCGGCGCTCGAGGAAAGCTCGCCCGAGACATATGACATCCGTACGTAGGGTACGAGGTAATAGAGCATGAGAACCACGAAGGGCATCAGGAAGAAGACGTGCCCGAAGAGGTCGATCCAGTGCTGCACGCGGCGCGAGAACATTCCGTAGACGACGTCGATGCGGATGTGCTCGTTCTGGCTCAGCGTGTAGGCGGCAGCGAACATGAAGGCCGCGCCGAAGAGATACCACTGCGCCTCCAGCCATGCATTGGACGACATGTTGAACACTTTTCGGATGACGGCGTTGCCGGCGCTCACGAGCACGGCCACCAGAATAAGCCAAGAGACCGCCTTGCCGATCCTTTCGGTAATGGCGTCGATCAATCGGCTGAAGCCGAGTAACGGTTTCATCGAGTTCCTCCCCGCAATGGTTTTTGTTTTTTTGCCAAGCACAGGCAGAGTGCCCATTTCAAGCCTGCTTTCAAGTGCGACGGCCGATTTTCCGGGATAGGGGCGGGGTCTCAGACGAAAGTCGAATACAGTCCGCCGGCGAATGATCAAAACTTAGGCACGCGAGCGCGATTCCCGCCGATGTTCCGCCGCAGCTTTCGTGGAAAATAAAGCCCGTGCAGGGGATTTCACGCGATTCGAGAGGTGGCAACCTGCCAGGATCGCCGGTGTGGGAGCGCCTGCGTGAAAGGTCTTGAAAAGACGGTGAGCATGGGGCTGGATGCGGCACCGCGAAGAGGGAGATGCAAGAGATGACCGCGACGATCCGGAACCCGATCCTGCCCGGTTTCAATCCGGACCCATCCATCTGTCGGGTCGGCGAAGACTATTACATCGCGACCTCGACATTCGAATGGTACCCCGGTGTACAGATTCACCATTCGCGCGATCTCGTGAACTGGCGGCTCGTGCGCCGCCCGCTCGAGCGCGCAAGTCAGCTCGACATGCGCGGCAATCCCGACAGTTGCGGCGTATGGGCTCCGTGCCTCTCCTATTGCGACGGGCTGTTCTGGCTCGTCTACACCGACGTCAAACGCCTGGACGGCAACTTCAAGGATGCCCACAACTACATCGTGACGGCGGAAGCGGTGGAGGCCACCTGGTCCGATCCGGTCTATGTCAATTCGTCGGGCTTCGATCCGTCGCTGTTCCATGACGACGATGGCCGCAAATGGTTTCTCAACATGCAATGGAACCACCGCTCGGAAAGCTTCGCCGGCTCGCCCAAGAGCCCCGCTTTCGACGGTATCCTGCTGCAGGAATGGGACGAGCGGACCCGCAAGCTCGTGGGCCCAGTGAAGAACATCTTCGCCGGCAGTCCGCTCGGCCTTGTCGAAGGGCCGCATCTCTTCAAACGCGACGGTTGGTATTACCTGACGGTCGCCGAGGGTGGAACAGGTTACGACCACGCCGTGGGCATGGCGCGGTCCCGCACGATCGACGGACCTTACGAGATGCACCCGAATGTTCATCTCATCACCTCCAAGGATCACCCGGAGGCAGCTCTGCAACGGGCGGGGCACGGGCAATATGTCGAGACGCCGGACGGCCAGGCCTATCATACGCATCTTTGCGGCCGGCCGCTGCCGCCGCAGCGACGCTGCACGCTCGGGCGCGAGACTGCGTTGCAGAAATGCGTCTGGCGGGAGGACGGTTGGCTCTATCTCGAAAATGGCGGGCCGGTTCCCGGGGTGACCGTGCCCGCGCCGGGAGCCGCGGGAACCGTCGCTGAGCGCGTCCTCTTTGAAACGGACTTCGACGAGCAGGTGCTTCCGCCGGAGTTCCAGTGGCTGCGCACTCCGGTACCGGAGCGGATCTTCTCGTTAGCCGCCCGGACCGGGCATCTCCGGCTCTTCGGCCGCGAGAGCATCGGCAGCTGGTTCGAGCAGGCGCTGGTGGCGCGGCGGCAGGAACACCATTCCTTCCGCGCAGAAGCCGTCGTCGATTTCGCTCCCGATACCTATCAGCAGGTCGCGGGACTGACCCATTATTATAACCGGCACAAGTTCCATGCCCTCGGTGTCACACGGCACGAAACCCTCGGACGCGTCCTAACCATACTCTCCTGTCCGGGCGATTTTCCGAACGGGCGGTTGACCTATCCGGTCGGCAGCGGTTTCGCCGTACCGGACGGTCCAGTTCAACTCGCCATGGAGGTCAGAGACAACGATCTCCAGTTCTTCTGGCGGGGAGCGGCCCAGGCAGAGTGGCTGACCATCGGGCCGGTGCTCGACGCCGGCGTGATTTCGGACGAAGGCGGGCGCGGCGAGCACGGTTCCTTCACGGGGGCGTTCGCCGGCATTTTCGCTTTCGACATCTCGGGTTGCGCGACGCCTGCCGACTTCGACCGGTTCCGCTACCAGGCGCTCAGCGTTTGAAATGCCGTACGTTTATGAGGGAATTCTTATAAGCATCGGTAATCATTACTTATTTGTAATGTCACGCTTCATATTCGGTTCAGGAAGGGAGGCTTAGTTTCGGGGGGTAATAACGAAAGGGAAACCCCATGAAACGCCTTCTGATCGCGCTCGTCGCAAGCTCATTCTTCGCCACTCCGATGGCGCTTGCTCAGCCGGCCGGCTCCTTCGAGCTTGCGCAGGCGCATGATCGCAATCGCCACAGGCACGTCGATCGACATGTCGAGAAACGCGTCGACCGACACGTCGAGAAGCATGTCGAAAAGCGCGTGATCATCAAGAAGCACCGCTGGGCGCGCGGCCACAGGCTGAGCCCGTCCGAGCGGCGCCACATGGCTTATGTCCGTGACTACCGCCGCTACAAGCTGCGGCCGCCGCCGCGGGGCCAGCAATGGGTGCGTGTCGACAATGACTTTCTGCTGATCAGCCTCGCAACGGGCGTGATCGCAGGCCTTGCATCGGCTTATTGACGCCGTCGCGTCTCCGCGGCCCTCGTTCCTGTGCCTTTCACAGGAACGAGGAGATTGGGAGGGGGTGGGTGTCACGGCAGCTGCCGTTTGCGCGTATGTAAGCCATCTTGCCGACTGCGCGGTCTGGGAAACATCTCTGAGGCCTGCAATCTCTCCTCACCCTCATCTCTGTGCTTGTTACAGAGATCCAGCAGCGCCGCGTCTGCGGCGCGGAGAACGTTCTTTCAGCCCAAGGACTTGGTCTGGCTGGATCCCTGTGACGAGCACAGGGATGAGGAGATCAAACAAGCCGCGGGGGTATTCCGGATCTTACAGGCCCTAGCAAATGCTGGTCAAAAGAGCCCGAACGCGCTTCAGGGCCGATCCAATCCATCAAATGCCGGGACTAAACACTTAGCTCGCCGAAGAAAGGCATTCCTTCAGCGAGGCGCCGATGTTTTCCATCATCTGGAAGTAGAGATCCGGTCCAGCCTCGAGGGTGCCGGCTTCCGGATCGAGCGTGCCGGATTTCGCCGGCGTGCCTTCTATGACGACGCTGACGAGCTTCGGTTCGAACTGCGGCTCGGCGAAGACGCAGGTCGCGCCCAATTCCTTGATCTTCGCGCGAATCTCGGAGAGCCGCTCGGCGCCGGGCAGCACCTCCGGGCTGACGGTGATCGAGCCGGCGACGCGCACCTGGTAGCGGTTTTCGAAATACTGATAGGCATCGTGGAAGACGACGAAAGGCTTGTCCTTGACGGCAGCCACCGTCTCGGCGAGGCTCTTGTCGAGAGCGTCGATCCGCGCGTTGAACTTCTCCAGATTTGCCTTGTAGGCGGCGGCGTTGGCCGGATCGGCCGCGGCCAAGGTCTTCTCGATCTCGGTCGCCATGGCCTTGGCGTTCATCGGGTCGAGCCACATATGCATGTCGAACTCGCCCTCGGCATGATCGTGATCGTCATGCTTATCGGCGTGCTCGGCACCCTCCGCTTCGCCGGCATGGGCATCGCCGTGATCCTCGTGCCCCTCGTGGCCCGCTTCCTCGCCATGGCCCTCTTCACCGTGATCGTGCCCCTCGAAGGCGCCGCCCTCGCGGAACTTCAGCTTCGCGAGCCCGGGAGCCTCGCCGAGTTCGACCACCTGGGCTCCTGTGCCGAGCGTATCAAGCGGCTTGTCGAGGAACGCCTCGAGGCCGGGTCCGACCCAGAACACGACCTTTGCCGCCTGCAGTGCCGCGGCGTTCGAAGGCTTCATGGTGTAGGTATGAGGGGAGGCGCCGCCCTCGACGATGAGCGAGGGCTCGCCGATGCCCTGCATGATCGAGGCGACCAGCGAATGGACCGGCTTGATCGAGACGACCACATTGGGCGCCGCCGCAAATGCGGGGGAGGCCAGGAGAAGCGTCGAGGCGAACAGGAGGGCAGTCGTCGATTTCATCGTTTTCTCCGAATTGTCCGGTGGGCTGCAGCCGGCTTTTACGGCCGGACATTGCTTGTAACGGCGTTGTTATGTTATTACATCAATTGCGTTATGCTATAACGTGTGCGATAGCCAGTGGCAACCACCAGCCGGAACTTTTTGATGTTGAACTTCCGATCACCAGAAACGATGCCCTTGGTCAGCCTCGCCAATGCCGGGGTGCGGCGAAACGGCAGGTGGCTCGTGCGCGGTGTCGATTTTTCGATCAGCCGCGGCGAGATCGTCACCCTCATAGGGCCGAACGGATCGGGAAAGTCGACGACGGCAAAAACGGCGATCGGGGTTCTCAAGCCGGATGAGGGACACGTCGAGCGGCTCGCAGGGCTGAAGGTCGGCTATGTGCCGCAGAAGCTTGCGGTCGACTGGACGCTGCCTTTGACGGTGGAGCGGCTGATGACGCTGACGGGGCCGCTTAAAGGTCGGGAAATCGAGGAGTCGCTCGCAGCGACGGGCATGCTGCACATGGCGAAGGCCGAGGTACAGCACCTTTCGGGTGGCGAGTTCCAGCGGGCGCTGCTTGCCCGCGCTATCGCCCGCAAACCCGACCTGCTGGTCCTGGACGAGCCGGTGCAGGGGGTCGATTTTTCCGGGGAGATAGCCCTTTACGAGTTGATCAAGCAGATCCGCAACCGCACCGGCTGCGGTATCCTGCTCATTTCCCACGATCTCCATATCGTCATGGCGGAAACCGATACGGTCGTCTGCCTCAACGGCCATGTCTGCTGTCGCGGAACGCCGCAGGTGGTGAGCCAGAGTCCGGAATATCTCAAACTCTTCGGCCGCCGGGCCGCCGGCGCGCTTGCGGTCTACAGTCATCACCACGACCACACGCACCTCCCGGACGGGCGGGTGCTGCATGCGGACGGCAGCATCACTGAAAGCTGCTTCCCGGGCGACGGCCATCATCATCACGAAGAGGCCGACAACATTCATGACCACGATCCGGACTGCGGCTGCGGCCATCACGCGCGGCTCCAGGGTTACGACGGGACGGAGAAGCGCGATGCTTGACGATTTCTTCATTCGCGCGCTCGTCGCCGGAATTGGCATCGCCATGGTCGCCGGGCCGCTCGGTTGCTTCGTCATCTGGCGGCGCATGGCCTATTTCGGCGATACGATGGCGCATTCGGCGCTGCTCGGGGTGGCGCTCTCGCTGCTCATGGACCTCAACCTCATGGTAAGCGTGTTTATCGTCGCCTCGGTCGTCTCGGTGCTGCTTCTCTTCCTGCAGAAGCGCGGCGCGCTCTCGACCGACGCGCTGCTCGGCATCCTCTCGCACTCGGCGCTGTCGATCGGCCTCGTCATCGTCGCCTTCATGACCTGGGTCCGGATCGACCTCGTCGGCTTCCTCTTCGGCGACATCCTCGCGGTTTCCCGCGCCGATATCGACATCGTCTGGGGCGGTGGCATTCTGGTGATCTTCGCGCTCGTCTATCTATGGCGGCCGTTGCTCGCATCGACCGTCAATCCGGAGCTGGCCGAAGCGGAAGGCCTCAATCCCGAAAGGGCGCGGTTCTTTTTCATGCTGCTGATGGCTCTGGTGATTGCGATCGCCATGAAGATCGTCGGCATCCTGCTGATCACCTCGCTGCTGATCATACCGGCGGCGACCGCCCGTCGCTTCGCCTCGTCTCCGGAAGTCATGGCTGTCTGCGCCTCGCTGATCGGCGCGGTCGCCGTTGCCGGCGGGCTTTTCGGCTCGCTTCATTGGGATACGCCGTCGGGACCGTCTATCGTGGTTGCGGCGCTGGTCCTTTTCGTGCTGAGTCTGCTGCCGGTCGGCCGCCGGATCGAGAGCGCCCCGCATACTTCGCATGGAGGACATCACTGATGGTTACGCCCCAACTGACCAAGAACCAGTCGCTGGTGATGGGGGCGCTTGCCCATTCGGACGGTCCGATGAGCGCTTACACCATTCTCGACAAGCTGCGCGACAATGGCTTTCGCGCACCGCTGCAGGTCTATCGCGCACTCGACAAGCTGCTCGAATACGGGCTGGTTCATCGGCTGGAGAGCCTCAACGCCTTCGTGGCCTGCAGCTGCCCGCATGAACACGAGCACGACCACGGCGTCACGGCCTTCACCATCTGCGAAGGCTGCGGCCAGGTGACCGAGTTTCATGACGAGGTGATCGAGGATCGGCTTTCCACGCTCGTGCGGGCGCAGGAGTTCAAGACCGAGAAGACGACGATCGAGATCCGCGGACACTGCAAGAGCTGCGCGTAAGGCCGCGTATCAATCCAGCAGCGTAAACTGGGCGGCGTAACGCTGCCAATTCTTCACATAATGTTCGGCCGAACGCTTCAATCCCTCGACTGCGGCGTCGTCGAGTGTCCGCACCATCTTGGCCGGAGCGCCGACGATGAGTGAATTGTCGGGGAATTCCTTCCCCTCGGTCACCAGCGCATTGGCGCCGACGAGGCAATTGCGGCCGATCTTCGCGCCATTCAATATCGTCGCTCCCATGCCGATCAGCGAATTGTCGCCGATGGTGCAGCCGTGAACGATCGCCCGGTGACCGATGGTGCAGCCTTCGCCTATAGAAACCGGGTGACCGGGATCGACATGGATGATGACGGCCTCCTGGATGTTCGTGCGCGCGCCGATGCGGATCGGCTCGTTGTCGCCGCGCAGCGTCGCGCCGAACCAGATGCCGACGTCCTCGCCGAGCTCAACCTGCCCGATGATATTGGCGTCCGGCGCCACCCAATAGCTGCCTTCGGTCGGCGTCTGCGGTCTGAGCGGTCCTAGAGCGTAAAGCGGCATTGGCGGCTGCGTCCTTTAATCGAAGGCGGTGACTTTCGCTCTTCCTGTTTCTCAAACGATATTGACGGAGATCGCGCCGATCCCGTCGATGCCGCAGGCGACGACATCGCCTTGCGTGACGGGACCCACACCTGATGGCGTCCCGGTCATGATGATATCGCCCGGTGCGAGAGTGAAGAGGCGGGACAGTTCGGCGATGATTTCGGGCACCTTCCAGATCATTTGATCAAGATCGCCCTGCTGGCGCAGTTCGCCATTGACCTTGAGCCATATGTTGCCGCTTGCGGGATGACCGATCGCGGTGACGGGGACGATCGCGGAGACCGGAGCGGAATGCTCGAACGCCTTGGCGGCCGTCCACGGCTTGCCGGCCTTCTTCGCTTCCGCCTGCAGGTCCCGGCGGGTGAAGTCGATGCCGACGCCATAACCGAAGATGTGATCTGCCGCTTCCGAGACGGGAATGTCCGCTCCGCCGGTGCGCATCGCGACGACCAGTTCAACCTCGTGGTGAACGTCGGAAGAGCGCGTCGGATAGGGGAAATTCTCGCCCGGCGGCAGAAGATTGTCGGCGTTCTTCTGAAAGAAGAAGGGTGCCTCCCGGTCCGGGTCGTGACCCATCTCGCGGGCGTGGGCCGCATAGTTGCGGCCGACACAATAGACCCGGCGCACCGGAAACCCGACGGAACTGCCGGAGATCGGCAGCAGGATGAGCGGCGGGGGTGTCAGGGCTGTCTGCATGATCGTCCGGCTCCATCATTCGGTCTCGGTCTGGCCCGAGCGGTTCGTTCGCAGAATCGACGCACCGGCACCGCCCGGTAAGTCAGGGCGACGCCGAAGCGAATCTGGAGAGAAGGACGTTAGCAGCCGGACGGGCTGCTGCAATAGGCAGAGCATGAGGATGATGCCGGAGCCGCGCTCTCGGGCTCAGGCGCAGCGCGCATAGGCCTCGAGTTGGTCACGCGTGAGGAAGCGCCCGTCGGACCGCGAGTTTAGCTCCGGATGGCTGTATTCGAGGCTCGGTACCTGGGGAAGCTCAAGGGCCTGGCGTACGGTCATGATGCCGATTTCCTTCCGGCCGCTTTCGCGCTTCATGCTGACTTCGACGATACGATAGAGATTACGCTCTCTCATCATAGCTCTCCCGTATTATTTTCTTATGTCCCTCTTTTGATGGGACCTTAAACATTCGATATTGGTTTTTGTGAGACGGACTAAAATATAACCCCGCAAGATGAAGCCTTCACGACAGAAATCGGGCGGTTTGGCGAAGATTTCCGACTTATTTCGAGGCTGGACCGCGCGATTGCGAAGGTCGCATTCCCATATTCGCGGATTAAATCTCGGGATCGGTTATATTAGCGGTTTCTTTGTTTTTCAAGCGGTCCGACTGGGTGCAGGCGAATATTGCGCCGCACAAGAATTGTATTACGAATACATGGGCCCCGACTGGAGGCGCCGAGCAATGATCCGCGCAGGAGGCGGAGGATCACGCCATTCGCCATTCGCCATCGTCACCGGCAGCCGCCAACGCAAAGGATCGATCACGTGTCGCGGTCGGTTGCTCGGGTTATCGTGAGCTAGTGCGCTTTAAGGCGCGCCTCCTCAGCGGCGGAAAGAAAGAGTCTGCGTGCTTCCTCGCAGGTACGGCGCCCGTCGATCGCGGCGCGGCACGCGCTGCGCGCGGCGACATAATAGGGGCCGCGATAAGGCCAATGGTCCGCGAGGCACCGGAGCGCATCGGACGGTCCCTTGACCATGCGCACGTCACCCCCGGTCATTCCAAGCTCGATGGGATTGCTCCACAAGACCTGCATGCTTCTCCTCCTGGATTGCAGCGACGCGGCAATCGTGCCCCGCGTCGTGGGTATGTTCGGTTCCTATCGGGCGACAAGCGACGGACACCGGCTTCGACTGCCGCTTTCCCGCTCCCGGGATCATGTACAAGAACGCTGCCGGGTCAGCCCCGGTTCCCTGCCGCGAAAGGCCGGAGACCGAGCCAAGCGCTTCAATGTAGCTCAGGGATTCCGGTTTGTCCGCAATTTTGCTGAAACACAATTTTGCTTCTGTCCGCCGCCGCTGCGGCCGACCGGATATCTTCGCCGGAAGGGGCGCTAGCTCATCGCCGAACAAGCCCTTATCTGGAGTTGTCCTTTCCTTCGCCACCCGCATTGCGCTGCATCCCCTTAAATGGCGGGGTTTCAAGCACTTGGCCCCCATTCTATACCTTTTCTGCTGTTGGAGGGCTGGAATGGTGACGGTTGCAGAGATCCGTTTGACTTGGTTGCCGCTGCAGAATGGGACTTTCTGCGCGATGCTTGGCATACATGAAGTCGCCTTTGTCATGAAACGGCAGGCCATGAGCGATTGGGCCTGGCGTATCTCCCATTGCAACGGTACCGGTGAAACAGGCTTCCGCTACGCGCCGACGCTCGAGGGCGCCAAAGCGGAAGTTCTTGCCGGCATTCAGGAGTGGTTCCGTCAGGCGGGGTTTCAATGAGCTTCAACCGCCTCTGCCTGTGGCAGTAGAGCGGGATGAGGAGAAAAGTGTGCGGTTTTCCGTCCGCATCCCGCCCTAACTTCCTAGAGTCGATCACGTTCATGATGTCAGGTCGACCCGACCTGAAATCATCGTGATTCAGCGACTATTGGTGCTGTGTCAGTCGCTCGAAGTGGAAGCCGGGGTTTCTCCACCGCCTGAGCCGGTATCCTGGCCGCCGCCGGAGCCGCTGTCCTGACCGCCGCCGGAGCCTTCGCCACCGCCGGAGCCGCTATCCTGGCCGCCGCCGGAGCCAGTGTCCTGACCGCCGCCGGAGCCTTCGCCGCCGCCGGAGCCGCTATCCTGGCCACCACCGGAGCCGCTGTCCTGACCGCCGCCAGAGCCGGTATCCTGACCGCCACCTGAGCCGCTGTCCTGACCGCCGCCGGAGCCTTCGCCGCCGCCGGAGCCGCTATCCTGGCCACCACCGGAGCCGGTGTCCTGACCGCCGCCAGAGCCGGTATCCTGACCGCCACCTGAGCCGCTGTCCTGACCGCCGCCGGAGCCTTCGCCGCCGCCGGAGCCGCTATCCTGGCCACCACCGGAGCCGGTGTCCTGACCGCCGCCAGAGCCGGTATCCTGACCGCCACCAGAGCCGGTATCCTGGCCGCCGCCGGAGCCTTCGCCGCCGCCGGAGCCGCTATCCTGACCGCCGCTGGAACCGGTATCCTGGCCGCCACCTGAGCCAGTCTCCTGACTTCCGCCTGGCGCGCTGCCGGCGTCGGCAACGACAAGGACGTCACCATGAGGACCGGCGAGCGCTGTACTCTGACGCAGGCCGTCATCGAACGACGCTAGTGAGGCAAATGGCGTGGCAACGACATAGGCGAGACCAAGCAATGAGCCGATGATAGTTTTTCCTGTTCTACGCATTGTCCTGCTTCCTTCCCTAAAGTTTAGGACATGTTTCGAACCTCAGCCTCCAGCGCGGCGCAGGATGGCACAGAAAGTGCTGGCTTACGCAAGAATATTATAACTGACTGATCTGCAACAGAATATCCAGTTGCAGGCGCCGAGAGCTGCCCGATTTTGGCCACAAGATACAATCGACAGTATTAATTGCGAAGGAACAATACATCCAATAATCTGGTTCTGATCTGTTTCTTCTATCGGTTATATTAACGATCTCTCTTTCACTCGACGATTGTGCACGTGATTTGCTACAAGCCTCGGACCGCTGCCGCATGTAGCAATGGCAACGCAAAACGGGTTAAAAGGGATCAAACGAGAGCTGACGAGACATGATGGAATCGGTGCAAACTGACGGGAAGAGGGGAGAAAACAGGTACTTCAAGGCGCCTGTCTTTGCCGTGGCGCCTATGATCGACTGGACCGATCGTCATTATCGGTTCTTCGCGCGCCAGCTCTCGAGCCATGCTCTGCTCTATACGGAAATGATCGTCGCGGATGCGATCCTGCGAGGCGACCGGGAAAAGCTGCTCGGCCACGACACCTCGGAACATCCGGTCGCCCTGCAGCTCGGCGGCAGCGATCCGGCGAAGATGGCGGAGGCGGCGCGGATCGCCGAAGGCTTCGGCTACGACGAGATCAACATGAATGTCGGCTGCCCATCAGACCGGGTGCAGTCCGGCACCTTCGGCGCTTGCCTGATGCAGGAGCCGGCGTTGGTCGCCGACTGCATCGCGGCGATGAAGGCGGCGGTCAAGATTCCCGTCACGGTCAAATGTCGCATCGGCGTCGACGATCAGGATCCGGAAGTAGCACTTCGCGACCTCGTCCAGCGTGTCAAGGATGCCGGAACGGATGCCGTCTGGGTGCATGCCCGCAAGGCATGGCTCAAAGGGCTGAGCCCGAGAGAGAATCGCGAGATTCCGCCGCTCGATTATGGCCTCGTACACCGGCTCAAGGCGGAAAATGCGAATCTTTTCATCGGTCTCAATGGGGGTCTTCAAAGGCTGGATCAGGCGCTATCCCACCTCGATCCGCTGTCGCTGCCGACGGGAGGAACCACCGGGACTGCGGCAGAGCCGGCGTGCGGTGCTCCTCTCGACGGCGTGATGCTCGGCCGTGCGGCCTATCACGACAGCGGCCTGCTGACGGCCGCCGACGGCTATTTCGTCCACCCGCTGACGGGGGCCGAGCCCATGCCGGTCGATCGCGACGGCTTTTCCGATCATGACCATAAACTGTCGCTGGATTTCTGGTCCGGGATTCGTGACGCCATGGCGGACTATGCCGCCGCGCATATCGAGAATGGCGGCCGGCTGATCCACGTCACGCGGCACATGGTCGGGCTCTTTCAGGGCTGGCCCGGCGCGCGGCGCTATCGTCAGATACTCTCTACCGAGGCCACCCGCAAGGACGCCGGTCCGCAAGTGATCCATGCTGCCTTCGACGCGGTGTTCGAGGCGGTAACGGCAAGGCAGGCGGCAGAGTAGCTCGACTGCGGCGCGAGTCTCCGCCGCCGGCGAGGGGAAGGTGGGCGGCAGGCCGGATGGGCGCTCTCCAATGAAAAACGGCGCCTCTTGCGAAGCGCCGCTCTTCAAGCTTTGTCGAACGCCAGGCTTAGAGAGCCTGGAGGTTGACGGCCTTCGGGCCCTTGCCCATGCGATCCGGCTCCGTGTCGAAGCTGACCTCCTGGCCATCGTTCAATGTGGTGAGGCCTGCGGCCTGGACAGCGGTGATGTGGACGAAAACGTCCTTCGAACCGCCTTCCGGCGTGATGAAACCAAAACCCTTGTCCTGGTTGAAGAATTTGACGATGCCTTTGGTGGCCATGGAAGAAGTCCTTTTCCTTCAGTCTGTCTTTGCCGCAACCCTGCGCTTCAATATCACGCATCGGTTGCTTTAGGTAGTGTGTCCGCGCCCCCGGGAGGAAGCGAACGTGTCGTCTTCAGCGAAATGCGCTGAAAGGCGTCGAGTGGTCACGATATCGGGGAAAAGACGTCTACGATGCCGCTTGCGGCAGTCCCGGCGTCAAGCCAGGCTCAAAGCGAAAGTCCAGTCTCCGGGATTGAAAACGCCCGAACAGAGATAGGATTGGCAGTATTCCGCGAAAAAGGCAAGGGGGAGTTCTTGCGACCTCGCACCTGCGGCGATGCCTTATGCCGAAGCGCCGGCGTGACCTCTCGGTGCCATCTGCCGCAGGACGAATGTCGTGGATTGCTTCGTTTGACCACATTTTCGTCCCGGCACTGGATCACGATGTTTTTAGGTCGGATCGACCTAGAAACATGAACGTGATCGATTCCAATAGTTTAAGCGGGATGCGGGCGGAAAATCGCACACACTTTTCCTCATCCCGCTCTAAGGTCTGTTGAGATTGATCCTAGGAAACCTATCGGAGGACTGCAATCTCTCCTCCTCCTCATCTCTGTGCTCGTCACAGAGATCCAGCAGCGCCGCGTCTGCGGCGCGGGAAGAGTTCATTCAGCCCAAGGACTTGGTCTGGCTGGATCCCTGTGACGAGCACAGGGATGAGGAGATCGAACAAGCCGTGGCAGGTATCCCGAATCTCAACAGGCCTTAGGTTGAGCCTGCGCTCTCCCTACGGGCCTCGCGGGCTTGCTGCTGCCGCGGCGAACCGGTAGGTCTATACCGGAGACGAATATGCGAGTTGACGATGAGCAGGTGGCCGGCGTGATCGATCCCTATGCCCTCCTTGGAATTGAGCGCGACGCCGACGAACGGGCGGTCCGGACGGCCTACCGTCGGGCGGTGAAGACCGCGCATCCCGACCGCGGCGGTGATGCCGAGAAGTTCGGCAAGCTGCAGGCGGCCTACGACCTCCTGAAGGACCCAGTGCGCCGCAAAGTCTACGATGACACCGGCTACGATCCGCAACTCGCCGACCCGAAAGACCTGAAGGGCCTGATGATGCTGGAGACGCTCGTCAACGATTTCATTCTCGACGAGCGCGAGCCCGGCAGTTTCGATCCGGTCGCGGCGATGCGGCGCAAGCTCTCCGACGACATCGTCAAGAACCGCTTCCACATTTTGGAACTGGAACGCCACCGCTCCCGCGTGCGCAAGCATCTCGACCGCCTCGGCCGGCGGCCCGAGACAGACGTGCTCGGCTCCATGCTGCGCGCCCGCAGCCAGTCGATCGCCGAGGCGATCAGGAATGCCGAAGCCCAGATCGAGGCGATCGAGCAGGCCTACACCATGCTCGAGGGATATTCCTACGAATTGGAAGCGGTGGAGGCGAAGGCGCGCGCGGCGGAGTAGAGCAGGTGCCGCCTGTCCATGCCAGGGTACCGCTCGTTGGAGCACTTCCACTGTGAAATAGGTTCCCGTCCGGCCGTGGTTACCTTCAGAGCTGGATGCTCGCCGGCAACGCACCCGGATCTGCACGCATGTAGTGCGCGTGGTCAGGGCGCGGACGTCGTGCCGGCTATGAAAAGCCGGCACGACGTCCTGGTCATTTGCGGTCGAGCGCTCTTGCAACCAATCCTTCAGTGGCCCGACTTCCCGCCATCGCGGTGATCGTGACCTGGTTAATCCTGATTACCTTTGAGGCCGCCATCTTGGCTGCCTTTGCCGTTGTCCTGGTTGCCGTTGTCCTGGCTGCCCTTGCCGTTGTCCTGGCTGCCTTTGCCGTTATCCTGGCTGCCCTTGCCATTGTCCTGGCTGCCCTTGCCGTTGTCCTGGTTGCCCTTGCCATGGTCTTGGTTACCCTTGCCGGTGTCTTGGCCACCGCCACCGCCGGGATCGCCGCCGCCGCCGCCGCCGCCACCGCCGCCACCGCCGCCACCGCCGCCGCCGCCACCGCCGCCGGGATTACCACCGCCGCCGTCATCGCCGTTCAGGTTGCGAGGACCGCTGTCGGTGGAGGTCGTGGAAAACGAATTTCCGATGGCCGCCGTGGAGAGGGGCGGGCATTGCTCTATTTGCCCGGCCGTGAGGATATCCGCTCTGTTCTGAGCCATGCAGCATGCTTCGTAATTGGCGTCCGTCAGAGGGCTGCACTGCTCAGCCACGAGCATGGGGCCCGTAAGGTTCTGGGCGTGCGCGGGAATCGTTGTCGAAGTTGAAAAACCGACCATCAGAGCCAGGCCGGTGCTCGTAAGAAATACATCCAGGGTTTTCATGTTTTTCTCCCTAAATTAGTGTCAACTTAAATTCGAACCGGGAGAGAAATGTTCCATAAAAATTTATGGGTTTGAGTGGTATGTCGGGCTAATCATTTCGGATTACCACTAAAAAAAGGGGGTAGTTAGCGTATCCTTGGACGCGTTCTTACGGCCGCCTCTTGCAGCGACCCTCTCGAGCAATTCGACGGTCCGGAAAGGCCCAGCACCGGGTGGAGCCGGTTGCGACTGCGGCGGCAGCGAGTGCTTCGTGATCGGTAAGCGGCTCAGCAGATCGTCGGATTCTGATACGACCGGCTCACCGTCCCGGACGCCCTGTCTTGCCCTTTGTCCGGCTCTTGCGCCGCTTTTCCTCCGCCGGATCCTCGTAGGACCCCACGCCCGGCTTGGCGCGGGTGAGGGTCGGCTTCTCCGGTGCCTGTCCCGGTACCGGCTTCTCCGTGCGGCCGACGGTCATTTCGTCCAGGGTGTTTTTCCTGAATAGCGACTGCCCCTCATCTGCCTTTCGGGCACCTTCTTCTCGGCCGCGGGAAGAAGGGATCGCCACGTCGCGGCCCATTTCATCGAGTTCGGGTTTGCGGAAGAGGGGACGTTCGGTGTCGGTCCCCGGTCCCATATTGTCGAGCGAGGGCTTTTGGAAGTAGGACTGTGTCTTTCCCTCCCCATCGCTTTTCGCCTCCCCAACACTCCCCACAAGGGGGAGGGAGTCCGTTGTGCCGGGCACCCCCTTGCTGGCTCGCTTGCTGCTCTCCTGCGATTTCGCTTCCTCTCGCGCCATCGGATCGTCCAGCACTGCCAGTTCGGCCGCCTTGAGGCGCTTGATCTCGTCGCGCAGGCGTGCGGCCTTTTCGAAGTCGAGGTCCGCGGCGGCGTCGCGCATCTGTTTTTCGAGTGCGTTGAGGTGCGCCTGGAGATTGTTGCCGACGAGGTGGCCGCCATCGGCAAAGCCCTTGCCGGCGACGCCGGAGATATCGGCGCGGACATGGTCGCGTTCGTAGACCGAATCGAGGATGTCGGAGATCTTCGCCTTGACCGATTCGGGCGTGATGCCGTGCTCGGCATTGTAGGCCATCTGTTTCTCGCGGCGGCGGCTGGTCTCCTCCATCGCCCGCTGCATCGAGCCGGTGATCGTGTCGGCATAGAGGATGACCTTGCCGTCGACGTTACGGGCGGCGCGGCCGATCGTCTGGATGAGCGACGTTTCCGAGCGCAGGAAGCCTTCCTTGTCGGCGTCGAGAATGGCGACGAAGCCGCATTCGGGAATATCGAGACCCTCGCGCAGGAGGTTGATGCCGACCAGCACGTCGAAGGCGCCGAGGCGCAGGTCGCGGATGATCTCGATGCGCTCCAGCGTGTCGATGTCGGAATGCATGTAGCGCACCCGCACGCCCTGTTCGTGCAGATATTCGGTCAGGTCCTCGGCCATGCGCTTGGTGAGCACGGTGACGAGGGTGCGGTAGCCCGCGGCTGCGGTCTCGCGGATCTCGCCGAGCACGTCGTCCACCTGCGTCTTGGCGGAGCGCACCTCCACCGGCGGATCGATGAGGCCGGTCGGACGGATCACCTGTTCGGCGAAGACGCCGCCGGCCTGTTCCATCTCCCAGGCGCCGGGGGTTGCCGACACGGCGATGGTGTCGGGGCGCATCGCGTCCCATTCCTCGAAGCGCAGCGGCCGGTTGTCCATGCAGGAGGGCAGGCGGAAACCGTATTCGGCGAGCGTCGCCTTGCGGCGGAAGTCGCCGCGATACATGCCGCCGATCTGCGGAATGGTGACGTGACTCTCGTCGATGAAGATCAGCGCATTGTCGGGAATATATTCGAACAGCGTCGGCGGCGGCTCGCCCGGCCTGCGGCCGGTGAGATAGCGCGAATAGTTCTCGATGCCCTGGCAGGAGCCGGTGGCCTCGAGCATCTCGATGTCGTAACGGGTGCGCTGTTCCAGCCGCTGCGCTTCCAGAAGGCGCCCGGCGCGTTCCAGTTCGGCGAGGCGCTGGCTCATTTCCTCCTTGATCGCCTTGATCGCGGCGTTCAGCGTCGGCCGCGGCGTCACATAGTGCGAATTGGCGTAGATCTTCACCGACTTGAGGTCACCGGTCTTCTGGCCGGTGAGCGGATCGAACTCGGTGATCGAGTCGATCTCGTCTCCGAACATCGAGATGCGCCAAGCGGCATCTTCCAGGTGGGCGGGAAAGATTTCGATCGTGTCGCCGCGCACGCGGAAGGAGCCCCGCTGAAAATCCATGTCGCGGCGCTTGTATTGCTGCGCTACGAGGTCGGCCAGGAGTTGCCGCTGATCGAGCCGGTCGCCGACACTCATCTGGAAGGTCATTGCCGTATAGGTCTCGACCGAGCCGATACCGTAAATGCAGGAGACCGAGGCGACGATGATGACGTCGTCGCGTTCGAGCAGCGAACGCGTCGCCGAGTGGCGCATACGGTCGATCTGCTCGTTGATCGAGGATTCCTTCTCGATATAGGTGTCCGAGCGCGGGACGTAGGCTTCCGGCTGGTAGTAATCGTAATAGGAGACGAAATATTCGACCGCGTTGTCCGGGAAGAAGTTCTTGAACTCGGAGTAGAGCTGCGCCGCGAGCGTCTTGTTCGGGGCCAGAATGACGGCCGGGCGCTGTGTCGCCTCGATCACCTTGGCCATGGTGAAGGTCTTTCCCGAGCCGGTGACGCCGAGCAGCACTTGATTGCGCTCGCCCGAGGTGAGGCCGTCGACCAGGTCCGCGATCGCCGTCGGCTGGTCTCCGGCCGGCTCGTAGTCCGATTGCATGCGGATCGCGATGCCGCCTTCGGACTTTTCAGGCCGGGCCGGGCGGTGCGGCGTCCAGAGCTTGCCGTCCTTGAACAGCGGATTGCCGCTCTCGATGAGCTTCGCAAGCGCCTCGACGGTGGCGGTGACGCCGGAGCCCGAGGTGAGCTTGTCGGCATCCTCCAAGGCGACATCGAGGCCTGCCACCGGATTGAGCCCCGCGGCCGCTCGCGTCTTCGGATCGGTCGTTCCGCCCATCGATGTGCCGCGGGCCGATTTCGACGCGGAGATCTCCACCTTCTTGCGATGCCTGCCGGCCTTGGAGGCAACCTCGCGCCGGCTCTCGAAGGTGCTCGCTTCCGCTTCCGATTCGAGCTGCTTCACCCAGTCGGAGACATTGCCGGAGAGCGGCGTACCGGAAAGCGGCGCCTGCGGGGCTTCTTCGAAACCGCCGGGTGCCGACGATTTCTTCGGGGAATTCTTCGTTGATCTGGCCATGGCGGGAATATGGACAGAGTCAGGTCGAAAGTGAAGGGGGAACGAGTACAAAAGGGAAACGGAAAGCCGCGATCTTCTCGTCGTTTCCCGGACCTTCGAGGCGGCGGCTTGAACCGACGGTCGCATCGTTGCACTGGCAGCCTAAGGGCACTTGCAACGCCGGCACTCGGCGGAGCATCCTCGGCGTGCGATTCGCGCTCTTCCCGAGGTTTCCATGCCATTTGCCATCAATCCTGCCTATGTCTGGCCGGTCATCCTGCTGCTCCTCTCCAATGTCTTCATGACCTTCGCCTGGTACGGCCACCTGAAGTTCACTTCGTCGCCGCTCTACATCGTCATCGTCGCAAGCTGGGGGATCGCCTTCTTCGAATATTGGCTGGCCGTGCCGGCGAACCGCATTGGACATTCGGTCTATTCGGCGGCGCAGCTGAAGACGATGCAGGAGGTGATCACGCTTACCATTTTCGTCCTCTTCTCGATTTTCTGGCTGAAGGAACCGATCGGCTGGCATCAGCTCATCGGCTTCGCGCTGATCGCGCTCGGGGCGTCGTTCATCTTCAAGGGGTGAGACGTCGCCACGAGGGGCGTTTGCCCCTGTCAATCGAGAAGGTCGAAGGCGCGATACATCCATGTGAGCTGGTAAAGAACCGCGCCCACCAGAAAAGACGCATGGAAGCGCCGGTCGGGCGTGACCGCCGCGATGATGCAGAGCGCGATATAGGCCGCGTTGCGCAGCGGATATTCGATCCCGAAGGACTGGAAATAGGCCTTGCCCTTCAAGGCCGTGTCGATGAGGTCGACTGCGAATGCGATGGCGAGGAAGCCGAAGAACCAGGCGCGCCTGGACATGAAATAATGTTCGTAGCCGCTGTATTCGTCGAGCGTCGTCGGGAAGAGGAAGACGCAGAGGAGGAAGAAGACGCAGCTATAGAGGATGACGAACAGGTAGACGCTGACGTCGATCACCGCCAGCGAGTGCAGGTGATACTCCCACCACCAGAAATGGACGAGGAAGACGAACATGAACAGCACCCAGCCGAGGTGTA
Source organism: Sinorhizobium meliloti (assembly GCF_017876815.1). NCBI lineage: Bacteria > Pseudomonadati > Pseudomonadota > Alphaproteobacteria > Hyphomicrobiales > Rhizobiaceae > Ensifer > Ensifer meliloti. Next base: position 3,083,667 of record NZ_JAGIOS010000001.1, read on the forward strand.
TCCAGTAGACCTTCGTCTTGCCCGGGTGCTGCACGAAAAGCGCGACACCGCTGAGGAGCCGCGCAAGCGAGAGGCTGATCACCATGCCCATGACGACGCGTATGTGCGAAAAGATCGCCGGATCGGGCTGCACCTGCTCCATGAATGCGGCCCCTATTGCTCGGACGGAACCGGCGTCGGCTTGCCGGTCGAGTCGAGCGCCACCATCACGAAGATCGCGTCGGTGACCTTTTCCATGACATGCGAGAGGTAACGCTGCGCCCATGCCTCGACCTTGAGCGTCATCGACGTCCGCCCGACCGTGACGATGTCGGTATAGATGCAGAGTGTGTCGCCGATCTTCACCGGCATGGCGAAGGCCATTTCCTTTACCGCCGCAGTCACGACGCGGCCCCTGGCGCGCTCGGCGGCCCGGATACCGCAGGAAAGGTCCATCTGCGCCATGACCCAGCCGCCGAAGATGTCGCCGGCGGCATTGGCGTCGCCGGGCATTGCGAGCGTGCGCAAGGTCAGTTCGCCATTCGGCTTGCTTGCTGCGTTCATTCGGCCTGTCTCCCTGTTGACGAACAAGGTTTAACGCACTGCCGTCAGGCGAGCAAAGAGGCGCCGGAACAATTCCACGCTGAAGAAGCAAAGGCGGCACGCGTGACGGTTTTATCGTTAATTTGATCACCCTCAAATCTAGTGAGTGTTTGTTAGGAGCTTTGCAAATAACCGCTCATATTCTGCATGCCTCGAAATGGAGGCAGGGGATGAGAAGAATTCGGATTTCAGCGCGTCTTTACGCGCTGGTCGCGTTTGCGCTTTTGACGATGGCGGCGGCGCTGACCTTCGGACTGATCCAGGCGCAGGACAAGCTGGTTGCCGAGCGCAAGGCCATGCTCGCGGCGATGAACGAGAACGCGATCACGGTGTTCGACGCCTATCACGCCCAGGAAAAGGCCGGAACGCTCACGCGCGAGGAGGCGCAGGGCTGCGCTCTGGAGGCGATCCGGGCGATGCGCTATCAGGACAGCGGCTATTTCTGGGTGAACGATATGCATCCGAAGATGGTGATGCATCCGATCAAGCCCGAACTCGACGGCGCCGACCTGACGCAGAACAAGGACCCGAACGGCAAGTTCCTGTTCGTGGAATTCGTCAAGACGGTGCAGGCGCACGGCAAGGGCTTCGTCGATTATTACTGGCCGAAGCCCGGCGCCGACGAGCCCGTGCTGAAATATTCGCATGTGGCCGGTTTCGAGCCCTGGGGATGGGTGGTCGGCACCGGTGTTTATGCAGACGATCTCGCCGCCATGTTCCGCGAGCGCGCCTGGCAGATGGCCGGCATTCTGGTCGCGGCAGCGCTCGCGATCCTCATGGCGGCCTTGGCGATCGTGCGCAGCGTCGTTCGGCCCATCGAAAAGCTGAAGGTCTCGATGCGGGCGATCGCAGACGAGGACCTTTCCTCGGATGTTCCGGAAACCGATCGCGCCGACGAGATCGGGCAGATGGCGAAGGTGCTCGTCGTCCTGCGCGACTCCGTCAGGGAGCGCCTCGAACTGCGATCGCGCGAGGCGGAGCAGCAGGACCGCCTCGACGCAGAACGGCGCGGCCACGAGGAGCGCCAGCGTACGACTGCCGCAACCCAGGCCGAGGCGATGGAGACGCTCGGCGCCGCGCTCGAGCGGCTGGCAAACGGCGACCTCACCGCCGCGGTCGCCCGGATCGCGCCGGAATATGCCAAGCTCAAGGACGACTTCAACACGGCGGTCGCCGCGCTTCGCGACGTCATCGGCGCCATTTCCCGATCCACCGAAATCGTCCATGGCAGTGCCGCCGATATATCAGAGGCGGCCAACAACCTGTCGCGCCGGACCGAACAGCAGGCGGCGGCTCTTGAAGAGACAGCCGCGGCTCTTGACGAGATCACCTCCACCGTACGTCATGCGTCGGGTCGTGCCCTCGAGGCGCGCGACATGGTCGACGAGACGAAGGCGAGCGCCGCAAAATCCGGTGATATCGTGCGCAACGCGATCGATGCCATGGGGCGGATCGAAGCCTCATCGAGCCGGATCAGCCAGATCATCGGCGTGATCGACGAGATCGCCTTCCAGACGAACCTGCTGGCGCTGAATGCAGGCGTCGAGGCGGCGCGGGCAGGGGAGGCCGGCCGCGGTTTCGCCGTCGTTGCCCAGGAGGTCCGCGAACTCGCGCAACGCTCGGCCGGCGCGGCAAAGGAAATCAAGGCGCTGATAGGCACCTCGGTGAAGGAAGTCGGTGCCGGCGTCGAACTCGTCCGCTCGACGGGTGATGCGCTGATGGAGATCGATGCTCTGGTCAACCGTGTCAACGAGCAGGTGGCCGCGATTGCGACCGCTGCTCGGGAACAGGCGACCGGACTGCAGGAGGTCAACACGGCCGTCAACAGCATGGACCAGATGACGCAGCAGAACGCGGCAATGGTCGAGGAGACGACCGCGGCAAGCCAGACACTGGCGCAGGAAAGTCGTGAGCTGAAGGCGCTGCTCGAACAGTTCAGGCTCGAGGAACGGGGCGCGCAGCCGGCCTATGGCAGGGCAGCGTAAACGATAACAGCAAGCGTAGCGGCGACAAGGCCTGCGTTCGGAAGGACGTGGGCCTCTTCGTTAAACCTGCGTCGCTCGGGCGGGTGAGCCTGCTCCTGTCGGTGGTGAGTGGATGGCGCATCTCGCGGGAGTTGACGCGTGGCCGCAAGACAGGCGAGATGGTGCGACGGAAGGACGGTCGCTATCGCGCGCCGATCCGGCCGCATCCGAGATGCCAGTCAAGGGGGAGACCTGTGTTGCCTTTCAAGCGTTTCATCATGAAGTCTGCCGCCATCTTCCTGGCCGCCGCCGGCTTCCTTTCTGCCTGTACCGTGGTCGTCGACGAACCGCGCCCCGGTCCGGGGCCGATCCGCCCGCCAGGCCCGCAAATGTGCACGATGGAATTCGCGCCGGTCTGCGGCGAGCGCGGCAATCGCATGCGGACCTTCCCCAATGCCTGCCAGGCACGCGCCGACGGCTTCCGTGTCGTTCATCGCGGCGAATGCCGCCCGGCATCCCGTCCGCCGGAAGAACAGGCCTGCACGCGCGAGTTTTCGCCGGTGTGCGGTCAGCGCGGCCCGAGAAGGCAGACCTTCCCCAATTCATGCGTGGCGCGCGCCGAGGGTTTTCGCGTCGTCGCACCCGGCGAATGCCGCCGCGAGGATGATCGCCCGCAGCAGCCGCAATTCTGCACCCGGGAATTCGCGCCGGTCTGCGGCGAGCGCAACGGACGATCAAGAACATTCCCGAATGCCTGCGAGGCACGGGCGGACGGGTTCCGCGTGGCTCATCCCGGGGAATGCCGTTAACCGGACGAAAACCGACGTTGAAAAGGCCCGCATTCGTAAGGATGCGGGCCTTTTCTTTTGTGCCCGCTCGCCTGATTTGGCGTGCCGCCGGCAAGGCTTCGTTTACCACGTTTGCTTAAATTGCCTTGCAAAGCCGACTTTCTCGACCGAGCGCCCGTTTGGCGACATTCCGCACGTTCATTCTCGGCTGTGGGCAGGCGGCGCACGGACAAGGCCGAAGCTTTGTCATGGATGAAGGCGGCAATCAGTATGGCGTATGTTTCTCTTCTTCATCGTCCATTGGCGGCGCTGCTGTTGTCCATTCCACTCGTTGCCTGCACGACCGACGTGCTTGCGCCACCGGCCAGGATCGACGGGAGCTCTCGTGTCGGCGCGATCAGGCCGGCGCCTGCAGCCATGCCGGAGCAGGAAGTCGCTGCCTATCCGTCGTCAGAGCCGGTCGCCATGGCCAGCCAGACCTCGGTTGCCCCGGTTTCCGATAATGCGGCCGTTGCGCCGCAGGGCCAGGTCGCCGCGGCCGGATCGATGACGGTTCCGCCCGAGGGGGTGAACATGGACGCCATGCTCGGCGTCGAACCGGTCGTCGGCCTGGCGCAGGAGCAGGCCGGTGAAATCGCCGAGGGGAATACGACGCAGCCGGTCGTGGCCGGTATCGGCGACAGCGATGTGCGCCAGCTTGCCGGAGCGCCGCAGCCGGTACCGGTGGCTGAGGCGAATCCCGGCTATGATCCCGACCTGCCGCCCCTTGCGCCCGCGCAGAGCGCGGCCGAGGAAGCGAATCGAACGCATGTACTCCAGCCGCAGCGGGCGACGCGCACCGAGCAGCCGCAGCAGGTCGCTTTCATACCGCGCGCCCGCAGCCCGGTGTCGACGCCGGAATATACCGGCGAAATGCCGGGCTCGGAGGTCGCGTGCAGGCAGCGGTTGAAGAAGCTCGGGGTCGTCTTCCGCGACGTTCCGCGAGTCCATAACGGACCGTCCTGTGGCATCGACTACCCGATCGAACTCAGCGGCCTTTCCGGCAATATCGGCGTCAAGCCCGCGGTGAAGCTCAATTGCCAGGTGACGGAAGCCTTCGCCAAATGGGTGAAGTATGAGCTCGCGCCATCGTCGCGCTACCGTTACTGGTCGGGCGTCAAGACGATCAAGCCGCTCGGCGGCTATTCCTGCCGGACGATGAACTCCCGGCGCGGCAATCCCATGTCGGAACATGCGCGCGGCAACGCGATAGACGTCGGCAAGTTCGTGCTGAAAAACGGCAAGGAAATCGATGTACGCAGGAAAGGTCTCTTCGCTTTCCGCGAAAGAGGGCTCTTGAAGGCCGTGCGCACCGATAGCTGCAAGTATTTCAACACCGTGCTCGGCCCCGGCAGCGATCCTTTCCACAAAGACCATTTCCACTTCGATCTGAGGACGCGCAAATCCGCCTACCGGCATTGCGACTAGGCGCGGCCTGAAAGCGCCCCTGCTCGACAGACCGGATTCGGTATTAGCCTCTGGCGACGCTGTGCGGTAGATTTTCTCTATGCGGCGGATATCGGCCAGCTCGACGCTACATCGTAGCTAAATAACGATACATATTATATTTAACCGTATACTTATCATTGGAGGTGGCCACGCCTGCAGCGCGTCTTGCTTGGAACGACATCCTCTACCAGAATAGATTTGAATGCTTTCACCACTTGGAACCCGGAAGGAGCCTTGGCAGCACCTTGGCGGTCGCAAACTCAACGCTGTCCAGTTCCGGCACTGGACCAAGATGCGGGAAGGAGTTCTGCGGGTTCAGCGCAGCCTTTTTCTTTAGCGGCGTTGCCGGATTGGCCGACAACAATTGCAGATGGATCGGCGCGATAAGCATTTCACCGAACGCGGCAACGTCATCCACCGTCCCGACCTCGCAACCGATGGCCGATACGCCGGATCGTTTCGGTCGTCTGGAATTGCTCAACATGACCTGATGACCGGCTTTCACCGCAATCGATCCAACGGCCTGTGCCATTCGACCCGCGCCTATGATCCCGGTCATCTTTGTTCCTTCCGTGCCTATGGCGTTCATCTGAGTTCAACGCGACAAGGCTTCCGCCTGCATCGCCTTCTTGCCTCCGAAGACAAGGAAGCTCATCAGCGCGAGGCTCCAAGCCGAGACTGCGCCATAGAGAGTGACCCAGCCGATGCCATGCGCCAGCGCGTCGCGGGCCGTGTCCGTGCCTAGCGGTCGAGGTCTTGGTCGATAATTCGCGCGCACTGCTGGACGCCTATGAGGACGGAACGCTGGACGCCGTGATCGTGCGCAGCGACGACGACCGGCGGGACGGAGAAGTGCTCGGCCCCGAGCATTTCGGGTGGTTCGCGTCATCGGATTTCGAGCATCACACTGGCGAGCCGTTGCGGATCGCAAGTCATCCTTCGTGCTGTACGGTTCGAGAAGTGGCGACACGCTTGCTCGATGCCGCTTCGATTCGGTGGACCGAGGTATTCGTTGGCGGCACCTCGGCGGTGACGGCAGCATTGTCCGCCGGTCTTGCGGTTGCTGCATTCCCTTGTCGGCTGGCAACTGCGGACATGATCGAGGTTAGCCAGATGCTCAACCTGCCGTCAATTCCGTCATTGTCCATCGTTCTGCACTCGTCCCTGACTGACCCCAAAACGCGCGAAACACTTCGCGCGATCACCGCGGCGTTCAGTGAGCATCGCAGGAACAGCAACAAGCAAATCAGCCTCGTTCCCTCGGAGTGGCCGGACGGAAAGCGCCCCGACAAAGAGAGGCCGGCTAATGACAATCGCCCAACTGATGGAGATGCCGGCAACGAAACCGACGTCGCCGCGCGGCTCGCGGTGGTGCTGTCCATCCCCGCCTGATCGGCAGGCGCGTGGCGCGTGAGGACTTCGAGAAGGCCATGCGTGCCGCCAATGACCCGCGCCGAATCCGACGACGAGAAGTAACCATCTTGATTTTCTTTAGTGGTACGGGTATCGTCCGTACGTAACGGAGATCGATATGGCCCAGACGCTTCCCAACCGTGACGACCGCATCGAATTGCGCACCACGCGCGAGGAAAAACGGCTTCTCACCGCCGCCGCCGCCCATGAGCGGCTGGACGTGACCAGCTTCATCATGCGCGCTGTTCTGCCCGCCGCCCTCGATGTGGTCGAGAACGCCGAACGCATCTCGCTCTCGGAGCGGGACTCCTTGCGCCTGCTCGACCTTCTGGAAAACCCGCCCGCTCCGACGCCGGCTCTGCTTGCCGCAGCACGCCGCCGCATTGCCCGAGGCGGGAAGAGTGCTTGACTGGCGCGAAGAGCCCATCGGACGCAACCATGACCGCAAGGCGTTCGATTGCGGCACGCCGGAACTGAACGAATATCTGCGCCGACATGCCCGCCAGAACCATGAGGGCGGCGGCTCCAAGACCTTCGTGGCGGTGGCTCCGTCCGCGCCCGAAAGCATCCTCGGCTACTATTCCATCAGCCCTGCCTCGATTGCCTTCGCAAAGGTCCCCGATTTCCTGACCAAAAGGCTGGGGCGCTACGAGGTCGCCGTTTACCGGCTTGCCCGTCTGGCCGTAGCGCTGCCATTGCAGGGTCAGGGGCTTGGCGGCGATCTGTTGCTGGCAGCGGGCGCGCGGGCGCTGGCCGTGGCCGCGCAGGTCGGCGGGGTGGCGCTGGCTATCGACGCCAAGGATGAAAAGGCGGCGCGCTGGTACGAGCGTTTCGGCGCAATGCCACTGCTTGACAGCAGCCCGCTCAGCCTGATCCTGCCGTTCAAGACCATCATCGACGCTCTGGACGCCGCGCAGAGCGAATAACCGATCAGAAAGGCCTCCGTCACGCTCCGCATTGCCCGTTACGCCTGCTCCGAGAACCAGCGTAACGCCTCCGTCGAGGACCAGTTGCGCCAGTGCCGCGAGCGTACGGACCGCGGCGGCCGTCTGCCGGAACCGGAGGCCGATGGCGCCCGTTACCTGAAGTTCAACGCGCTCAAGGGAGCAGCGTGGGGCTGAGGGCCTGACCATGGGAACGGTGACCAAATTCCGGAATATACGCCCTTGCATGACCGAAAGGGCAGACGAAGCTGCGGCGCTGCTCAAGGCGGCGGCGAACCAGAACCGGCTGATGATCCTGTGCACGCTCATCGAAGGCGAGCACTCGGTCGGTCAGCTGGAAGAGATGCTCGGCATCCGCCAACCGTCCTTGTCGCAACAGCTGACCGTGTTGCGTGAGGCTGGTATCGTCGCAACACGACGCGACGCCAAACAGATCTTTTACCGGCTCGCCGAGGAGAAGGCCGTAAGGCTGGTAATGGCGCTCTATCAGATATTCTGCCGCTGAAGCGACTGATTTGACGGAGTGTCAACGCAAATTTGGCTTGGATGGGCTGCAAATCCATGTGAATCGGCCCATATAGAGCAGCACCCTGCCGACTTTGCACCTCTTCCCCGGATCTGTTTCATGGCGCCAATCGTTTCCGTCTCCAATCTGTCGAAGACCTATGCCTCGGGGTTCCAGGCTCTGAAAGGCGTCAGCCTCGACATCGAGGAGGGCGAAATTCTTGCCCTCCTCGGTCCGAACGGCGCCGGCAAGACGACGCTCATCTCGATCGTCTGCGGTATCGTCAATGCGACGGGCGGCAAGGTTACCGTCGGCGGCAACGACGTCGTGCGCGACTTCCGCCAGACGCGGGCGATGATAGGCCTGGTGCCGCAGGAACTGACCACCGATGCTTTCGAGACCGTGTGGAACACCGTTTCCTTCTCGCGCGGGCTTCACGGCAAGAAGCCGGATCCGGCGCATATCGAAAAGGTGCTGAAAGACCTCTCGCTCTGGAACAAGAAGGACAGCACGCTGCGCGAGCTTTCCGGCGGCATGAAGCGGCGCGTGCTGATCGCCAAGGCGCTCTCGCACGAGCCGCGCGTCCTTTTCCTCGATGAGCCGACGGCCGGTGTCGACGTCAGCCTGCGCAAGAGCATGTGGGAGGTCGTCCAGCGGCTGCGCGCTTCGGGCGTGACGATCATTCTGACGACGCACTACATCGAGGAAGCGGAGGAGATCGCCGACCGGATCGCGGTGATCAACAGCGGCGAGATACTGCTCGTCGAGGACAAGAACGCGCTGATGACGAAACTCGGACGCAAGCAGCTGCGCGTCGATCTGGCCCAACCTCTGGAGCGGGTTCCCGATTCTCTCGCCTCCTACAATTTGTTGCTTGAGGGCGAAGGCGAACGCCTGATCTATGAATACGACACCAGCGCTGACCGGACGGGCATCACGTCGCTGCTCGCAGCCCTGGCCGAGGCGGGCATTAGGCTCCGGGACATTTCCACGAGGCAGAGTTCGCTCGAGGATATTTTCGTTGAGATCGTGGAGGCGGGGCGATGAACATAGAAGCAGTGAAATCCATCTATTTCTTCGAAATGGCGCGCACACGCCGCACGCTTCTGCAAAGCGTGGTGTCGCCCGTCATCTCCACCTCGCTCTATTTTATCGTTTTCGGCGCCGCCATCGGTGGGCGCATCCAGGAAATAGACGGGATTTCCTACGGCGCCTTCATCACGCCCGGGTTGATGATGCTGACGCTTCTGACGCAGTGCATCGGCAACGGCTCATTCGGTATCTATTTCCCGAAGTTTACCGGCACGATCTATGAGGTGCTGTCGTCACCGATATCCATGCTGGAGATTGTGCTCGGCTATGTGGGGGCGGCGGCGACAAAGGGGATGATGATCGGCACGATCATTCTTGTCACGGCCTCGCTGTTCGTCGATCTCAGCATCGCTCATCCCTTCGTGATGCTTTTCTTTTTCGTTCTGACGGCGGTGACCTTCAGCCTGTTCGGTTTCCTGATCGGCATCTGGGCGAAGGATTTCGAGCAGCTCAACCTCATTCCGATGCTGGTGGTCCCGCCGCTCGTCTTCCTCGGCGGCAGCTTCTATTCGATCGACATGCTGCCGCCATTCTGGCGGGCAGTAAGCCACTTCAACCCGGTCCTTTATCTGATCAGCGGCTTCCGATGGAGCTTCTTCGAGATCTCCGACGTAAATCCGCTCGCCAGCGCGGCAATTATTCTCGTCTTTCTCGCCCTCTGCATGTCCGCCCTGACATGGATATTCCGGACCGGGTACAAGCTGCGTAACTGAGGCTGGATCTGCTGGGGGCTCAGTCCCTGAGCCGAAGCTCGTCGCTGCGCATCTGCAGGAAGTCGAGGGTCGAGAGGAAGCTCATGCCGAGCAGGCTGCTGTCGAGTCGCCCCTCGGCCGCGACCATGGCGCGGATATTCGTCCGCCGGATCGGTCCGATGGCGATCTCCGGCAGGATGACCGGGGCCGCAAGTGCCGGCCCGTTCGCGGTCATGACAGTGATCGTGTAGCCGAGATCTGCGACCTCGAGACCGGCCCTGGCCGCGTCCTCATGGGTGAGCACGACACTGCTCGCACCGGTGTCCACAAGCATGCTGACCTCACGCCCGTTGATCGTCGCATCGGCGGCGAAGTGGCCGTCGATCCGCTTGTGCAGCACCACCTCCTGCTGACCCTCGCTGTCGGTGATGACCATTGCCCGGCCGGGCATAAGGCCCGCCAGTACCCGGTCGCCGACGGACTGGAGCTCGAAGCGGTAGACATAGAGTGCAACGAGGACGAGCGCGATCAGCAGCCAGATCGCGATCTGCGTCAGCCCTTCTCCCAGTGTTCGGCGGCTTCTGACGATACCAGCCGCAAAAAGCGTTGCCAGAGCGCCGAGGGCAACGAGCTGCCCGAAGTCGTCGTTGTTCATGCCGAAAGTTCGGCCGGAATCGTGATTGAGGATCAGCAGCACGAGGCCGATGCCGAGTATTGCGAGGAGGATGATCAGTCTGCTCATGCGCCGTTTCGTTCTCGCGCCATGCGCGACCGGCGCGTCTCCCGCCGCGGTTTGCGCTCGACCGTTTCCAGTCGCGCCGGCAAGGCCTGCATGATGCTGTGCCGTTCGGTGTCGGTGTAGAGCGTCCAGGCGCCGATCTCCTGACGTGTGCGCCCGCAGCCGAAACAGTAGCCGGTCCTATCGTCGATCGTGCAGACGAGAATGCAGGGAGATTCCATGATCAGGACAATGCTCTGCTGTTTCGTTCGAAAATATATCGGCCTTTCAGATGGCCAGTGCAAGAGCGCCCAGAACGGCGACCTCCGTCAGTTGCTGGGTTGCGCCGATGGTGTCGCCGGTATGGCCGCCGAGCTTGCGTGAGGCGATCCGGGTGAAGCCTGGCACGGCAAGGCCGAAAGCGGCGAACGAAAGCAGGACGGCGACGGTCGGGATGCCGGCGAGGAAAAACAGCACGAGCGCGAGGAGAACGCCCGAGCCGAGCGCAACCGATGTCGCCCCCGGCTCGGGAATGCCCGCCGAGGCGGCGACCCCGCCGCGGCGGGCCGGCGGAAGGCGGGACCAGTGCCAGACCATCGCGGCGCGGCTCAGCGCAGCGGTTGCCAGCAGCGCGATTCCGCCGCCTGTCGGCGTCAGCAGCGGCAGGAAGGCGGCAAGGGCGGAGACGCGAAGGCCGAACGAAAGAATGAGGGCAACCGCGCCATAGGTACCGATGCGGCTGTCCTTCATGATCTCCAGCGCGCTTTCCCGATCGCGCCCGCCGCCGAAACCATCGGCCGTATCCCCAAGGCCGTCCTCATGCAGGGCGCCGGTGACCATCGCCTGCACCGCGACGACGAGGAAGGCGCTGAAGAGCGAGCTCGCGTGAAGCGCGCCCAGAATGAACGCTATCGCGGCGGCAGGAAGGGTGATGAGGATAGCCGCAAGCGGGAAAGCGCGCACGGCGCGGCCGAGCCCGCCGTCATAGCCGTGGAAATATCGATCCGGCACGGGAATGCGGCTCAAGAAGGCAACCGACCGTGCGACGTCATCCCAGAGCTCGCGAATATCTGCCATCTCGTCTCCCGCATCCCGAATCGCCCGGCGTTCCGCGGGATCATGCGAGACGACGGCAATTGGCGCAAATGCCGTTGCCGCGGGCGGCCTCACACTCTATGACGAGCCCCGAGCGAGTTCACATTGCAAGGATGATCCATGAGCGCCAGCGGCCTGCCGTTTGATGATTTCCGCGAACTACTGCGCAATCTGCCGGGGCCGGACACGGCGGCACTCGTTGCGGCGCGCGAGCGGGACGGGCAATTGACGAAGCCGCCCGGCGCTCTCGGGCGCCTCGAGGAAATCGCCTTCTGGCTTGCCGCCTGGACGGGACGTCCGCCGGCGGTCAACCGGCCGCTTGTCGCGATCTTCGCCGGCAATCACGGCGTGACCCGTCAGGGGGTGACGCCCTTTCCGGCTTCGGTGACGGCGCAGATGGTCGAGAACTTCGCCGCCGGCGGTGCTGCCATCAACCAGATCTGCGTAGCACACGACCTCGGCCTCAAGGTCTTCGATCTGGCGCTCGATTATCCGACCGGCGATATCACCGAGGAACCGGCTCTCTCGGAGCGTGACTGCGCCGCCACCATGGCTTTCGGCATGGAAGCGATCGCCGGAGGCACGGATCTGCTGTGCATCGGCGAGATGGGCATCGGCAACACCACGATCGCGGCCGCAATCAATCTCGGCCTCTATGGCGGCACGGCAGAGGAATGGGTCGGCCCCGGTACCGGTTCGGAAGGCGAGGTGCTCATGCGCAAGATCGCTGCTGTCGAAAAGGCCGTTGCGCTGCACCGCGACCACTTGTCCGATCCGCTCGAAGTCATGCGGCGGCTTGGCGGCCGCGAGATCGCGGCGATGGCGGGCGCAATTCTCGCCGCGCGGATGCAGAAGGTGCCCGTCATCATCGACGGCTACGTCGCGACCGCGGCCGCGGCGATCCTCAAGGCCGCCAACCCGGCGGCGCTCGACCATTGCCTGATCGGCCATGTTTCAAGCGAGCCCGGTCACATGCGGGCGATCGAGAAACTCGGCAAGACACCGCTCCTGGCTCTCGGCATGCGGCTTGGCGAAGGCACGGGTGCGGCTCTTGCAGCAGGCATCGTCAAGGCGGCGGCTGCCTGCCACAGCGGCATGGCGACCTTTGCGCAGGCCGGCGTAAGCAACAAGGAGTAGGGCACGCTCCGGCGCTTGCTGTCGATTGGCCGTCATGCGTGCTATGCTCGTGCCGTGCAGCTATTGATGCGGGGCGGCTTCTCGCATATCCGGGAAGCGCCGGGTCATCGGTTCGGGCGGCCTCGCAATGCGGCATTGGTGCCGCCTTTGATTCGCCTCAATAGGAACGTCGAAGCTGTGCCATCTCCCAACCCGCGAGACGAAATGGACGCCAAGAACACTACCTCCCGCAACGGCACCGCCGCGCCGGTCCACAAGCATCGTGGTATCCGGCATCTTTTCGCCGCGGCCAGCTATTCCTTCGGCGGTGCGAAACGCCTGATCGGCGAGGCGGCATTCAGGCACGAACTCATCGCCTTCGCGGTCGCGATGGTCGCGTTCATGATCGTCGGCGCGAACCTGTTCCAGTACGTCGCGATGGCAATCCTGTTTCTGCTGATGATGGCCTTCGAGGCGATCAACACCGCGATCGAGGAGATCGTCGACCGCGTCTCGCCGGAGATCTCCGAAATGGGCAGGAACGCAAAGGATCTCGGCTCCTTCGCGTGCCTTTGCCTCATTCTCGCCAATGCGGCCTATGCGCTGTACGTGATATTTCTCGCTCGCTTCCTGGGCTGACCAGCAACGCGGCGCCGCATGCAGATGATCAGGCAAAGCTCCTTCGCCGGCGGGTGAGGGAAGGGACGTCCTCGACCGGGGGCAAGCTATGCAGTACGCGACGCGGCGGCAGGATGGCGATCGCCTCGGTGCCTTCCCGGAGTTTCGAGCGCAGGATGAACTGGCCGCCATGCTTGACGAGGATCGCCTGGACGATCGGCAGTCCGAGGCCGGTACCCTGTTCGGCGCTCTTGATGGCGATCGAACCCTGGCCGAAGGCGGAAAGGACGATCGGGATTTCCTCTTCCGGAATGCCGGGGCCGTTGTCCCTGATCGAAAGATATTGTCCGCCGCCGGCGGTCCAGCCGACCTTCACGCTGACCTCACCGCCCGACGGGGTGAACTTGACGGCATTCGAAAGAAGGTTGAGCGTCACCTGGCGCATGGCCTTCTCGTCCGCCCAGACAGACGGCATCGCCTGTTCGAACTGATGGCCGATGGTTATGTTCTTGCCGCGAGCGCGGAGCTGAACCATGCCGATGCAATCCTCGACGATCTCTGCCAGGTTTACCGCATCCTCGCTGAGCTCGTACTTGCCGGCTTCGATACGCGAAAGATCGAGAATTTCGTTGATGAGATTCAAGAGGTGCTCGCCGGAGCGATGGATGTCCAGCGTGTATTCCTTGTAGGTCGGGTTGCTGAGCGGCCCGAGTACCTCTGTCGACATGACCTCTGAGAAGCCGAGGATGGCATTGAGCGGTGTGCGCAGCTCATGCGACATCGAGGCTAGGAAACGGGACTTGGCGAGGTTCGCTTCTTCCGCGCGGCGGCGAGCCTCGTCCGACATGGACTTCGCCACCTCGAGTTCGGCGATGAGATCGTCCTTTTCGGACTGTACCGAGAGAATATGGACGTTGGCGCGGTTCATCCTGTCGGTCATGAACGCCAGGAAGACGAGCGAGAGCGCCAGAATGCCCGTGAGGCCGATATCGACCGCGTCGCCGGTCCTGAGTGAGGAGAAGCCGAGCGCGGCCAGGACCGGCAGAAACGTGTAGTAGAGGGCGTTGCGCAACAGGAAAGTGCCCATGGCGGTGACCGCAAGGGCAATGAAGAGCACCGTTCCCTCGAAGAGTCCGGAAGCGATCTCGCCGCAGGACGCACAGTCCGGGAGCGTGAAGATCGCCCAGCACAGGCCGGTCAGCATCTGGCCTGCGAGGAAGCGGCGGCGCCAGACGGACACTTTTTCGGTGACGACATCCTCGCGCTTGGCCTTTCGCGCGAGAAAGATGGTGACCGCATGCGCCGAAAGCGCCAACAAGGCCCAGGCGAGAATATGCGGGTCGCCCGATAGGTAGATGCCGCTGACCGCGATCAGGATCACGAGGAGGGGCAGGGCCATCGCGCCGTGGAGCACGGACTCGATGTGGAGCAGGAGCATTTCCCGTTCGAAGCCGGACGGTGCCGAGGAGCCGGTCTGCAGCCGCTGACGCGTCGCGCGAACGGTCTTCGAAACAGCCTTGTTTCGATGGCTCCGCGACTTGTCCACGATGATCTTGTCGGTCGATGTGCTGGCGGCGATGCTCATGCTTCTGGTCAGGATTGGGTTCAGCTTGCACTCTAGGATGCAATCCTTAAGAAGTTGCTGCCCCCATGAAGGATTCGACAACCATTGTGGCGCGATTGCGGTTTTCGAGGTCGGAACGCGGGCAGGAACAACACGAGGAGGCGCTGGGCGTGAAGTCGCAGAACCGCAGATTTCGGATTGTCGGCGGCAGCGGCGCAGGCCCGGGCTCTGCTGGAAGGCGCTTTGGCTTCGGTCGCTCCGGAGTTCCTGCCCGGCGAAAAAGGCCGTCCGGCAGCGGCGGCATGGCCGGCGGGTGGATCTTCCTGGTCCTGCTCGGTATCGGCGCCTATATAGCCGCGCAGCTGCCCGCGCCGGAACGCCCCGTGACCGGCGAGTTGAGCGGCCCGGCGTCGGCGAGCGATGGCGACAGCCTGCGGCTCGACGGGCGCCGCATACGCATCGAAGGCATCGATGCCCCGGAGATCGGTCAGATGTGCCGACGCGGGGAAACCGCGTGGGACTGCGGCGCGCAGGCGCGGCGACGGTTGGTTGCTCTCGTCGCGGGAACAACAACCGTCTGCCGGCTCCATGGCCGCGATCGCTATGGCCGGGAACTGGGTGTCTGCGCGGCTGGCGGGGCCGACCTCGGAAGAGAGATGGTCCTCTCCGGTCATGCGGTCAGCTATGGGCTCTACCGTGACGAAGAGGAAACGGCGCGAACCGGCCGGCTGGGTCTCTGGGGAGGCGATTTCGTGAGGCCGCAGGAATGGCGGCGTTCGAACGGCGGTGCGGAGGAGGCCCCGCACCGGGCGGGTGACTGGCTGGAGATCATTATCCAATGGCTTCAGGAGCATTCGAGCGCGATCATGGCGAGGATCGGCGGTGACTGAGGAGCAGCTGCAGGCGTTGCGGGCGGCGATCTCGGTCTGTCGCCGGTGCCGTGACGAGCCGGCGCGCGGCGAAGGCCACCGGCTGCCGCACGAGCCGAGGCCGGTGGCGGTGCTTTCCGCGTCGGCTCGGATTCTGATCGCCGGGCAGGCGCCCGGCCTGCGGGTCCATGAAAGCGGTCTTCCCTTCAACGATGCTTCGGGCGATCGGCTGCGGCAATGGCTGTCGGTGGACCGGGCGGCATTCTACGATCAGCGAAACTTCGCGATCGTGCCGATGGGTTTCTGTTTTCCGGGCTACGACAGACACGGCAGCGACCTGCCGCCGAGAAGCGAATGTGCGCCGCTGTGGCGGCAGAGGGCGATGGACGCGATGCCGCAGATCGAGCTGGTGCTGGCGGTCGGCCATTACGCGCAGCGCTGGCATCTCGGAACGGACTGTCCGAAATCCATGACGGAGACCGTGCGCAACTGGCAACGCTACGCGAAACGCAATTCCGGCATCTCCGTATTGCCGCTGCCGCATCCGAGCTGGCGCAATACCGGCTGGCTCCGGCGTCATCCCTGGTTCGAGGCCGAGCTGCTGCCCTTCCTGCGTGAACGGGTGCAGGCGCTGACGATCTGAAACAATTTTCTTTATTTTCATAAATCCCGCGCTATGAAGGGAAAAATATTCGAGAGGACTTTCCATGGATCGCCTAGACCGCAAGATCCTGCGGCTTTTGCAGGAAGACTCGACCTTGGCCGTAGCCGACCTCGCAAAAAAGGTCGGGCTTTCCACCACGCCATGCTGGCGGCGCATCCAAAAGATGGAAGAGGAGGGCGTGATCCGCCGCCGTGTCGCGCTTCTCGATCCGGTGAAGGTCAACACCAAGGTCACCGTATTCGTGTCCGTGCGCACCAATTCGCATTCCATGGAGTGGCTGCGGCGGTTTTCCGAAGTCGTGGCGGATTTTCCGGAAGTGGTGGAATTCTATCGTATGAGCGGCGACGTGGATTATCTCCTGCGCGTGGTCGTTCCGGATATCGCGGCCTATGATGCCTTCTACAAGCGTCTGATCGCCAAGATCGAGATCCGCGACGTTTCCTCGGCCTTCGCCATGGAGCAGATCAAATATACGACGCAGCTGCCGCTCGATTACATGGTCATCGACCAGGCAAAATCGAGCGAGGATTAGAAGACCGGGTCGTTATCCCCGGGTCCAGCCCGGGTAGGCGACCTTCATGCGGGAAGCCCCAGTCGCTCGCGGACCTTGCCGTTCGTCAGTTCGCGGAGCGCGTCCTTGCCGGTCCATCGTGCCGTGCGGTCCGTGCTGGCCGCGAGCTTTTGCGCGAGCGCCAGGGCCGGGCCGTGGCAGGCGGGGCTGCGCTTGCCGATCTGCCTGAGTGCCCAGTTGACCGACTTCTTCACGAAGTTGCGCTCGTCGGCCGCATGAGTCTCGATCAGCGGCAGCCAGGCAAGCAGCGTCGAATCCGGTTCCTTCTTGAGATGCACGGCGGCTGTTGCGATCATCGCGAAGGCCAGGCGGCGGACGAATTCCCGCTCATCGGCGGCGAATTCAGGAATGAGGACTTGCTCGAGGCGCGCTGCGACGAAGAGGTCGGCAACGGTATCGACCACTTCCCAGGAGTTGCAGGCATTCGCCCATTGCCGCGCTTCAGCGAGCGTCAGCGCCTTCGGGTCCGCGGTGAACGCTGCCAGCAGACGTGCTTCGCGGATGCCGGAAGTCCAGAGGTCGAGCGCGGGCATGGTCGGTCTTTACCATGCGGGCGACGCGGCGAAGCTGGACGTTCGAAAGCCCCAGGGCGGTTTCGGTCGCAATGCCGAAGCGCGCCATGCCGGCGATGTTTTCGTCCGAGCCGAGGGCGCGGAGGTGTTCGATGATCTCTTCCGCCGTCGACGCCGGACCAGGCGTCATTTTTCGAGGCGGGCCAGCAGGGAAGACGTATCCCAGCGATTGCCGCCGAGCGCCTGGATGTCGCCGTAGAACTGGTCGACGAGGGCAGTCACCGGAAGCTTGGCGCCGTTGTGCCGGGCCTCGGCGAGGACGATATCCAGATCCTTGCGCATCCAGTCGACCGCGAAGCCGAAGTCATACTTGCCTTCGTTCATGGTCTTGTGGCGATTTTCCATCTGCCAGGAACCGGCCGCTCCCTTGGAGATGACCTCGATCACCTTCTCGATGTCGAGCCCTGCTTTCTTGCCGAAATGGATTCCCTCTGCGAGCCCCTGGACGAGCCCTGCGATACAGATCTGATTGATCATCTTGGTGAGTTGGCCGGCGCCGGCGGGGCCCATCAAACCGACCATCCGGGCATAGGCTTCGATGACGGGCTTGGCCTTGTCGAAGGCTCCCGCATCGCCCCCGCACATGACGGTGAGCACGCCGTTTTCCGCTCCGGCCTGTCCGCCGGAGACCGGCGCATCGATGAAATGCGCACCCTTCGCCGCCGCCGCCGCATAGAGCTCGCGCGCAACCGCGGCCGATGCCGTCGTGTTGTCGATGAAGACCGACCCGGGTGCCATCGTTTCGAAGGCGCCGTTCTCTCCCGTGGTTACGGAGCGGAGGTCGTCGTCGTTGCCGACGCAGGCGAAGACGAAATCCTGGTCCTTGGCCGCCCCGGCCGGCGTTGCCGCGGTCCGGCCGCCGAATGCCGCTGCCCATTGCTCCGCCTTGGCGGCGGTCCGGTTATAGACCGTGACATCGTGCCCGCCGCGGGCCTTGAGATGACCGGCCATCGGGTATCCCATTACGCCGAGACCGATGAATGCGACTTTGGCCATTTCCTTGAGACTCCGTTTGCGATGGCATGTTCCGCCCGACGATAGCCGCGGTCGCAGCAGCCTTCAATCAGGGTTTGAAGCGGGCGATCACCAATTGGCCGGCAATCGGCTCGCCTTCCTCCATGCGCACCGTGATGTCGGTGATGTCAACGATCTCGAACCCGGTCGCCGCCAGGCGTTCGCGCAGGTAGGTCTCCGAGTGGGCGAAGCGCTGGTGCGGTCCGACGGCGAAGCCTTGCCCCGCCGGAGTCTCGTCCGGCAGGCTCTCGCTCGAGAAGATCAGGAGCCCGCCCGGCACCATGTTGTCAACCGCGCCGAAGAACAGCGGCTCCAATGCGCCGATATAGGGCAGGACGTCGGTTGCGGCGATCAGGTCGAACGGTTCGTCGTCATTGTCGTCGAGAAAATCGACCGCCTCTGCAACATAGAGCGTCTCGTAGAGGTCCTTCTCATGGGCGATCTCCACCATGTTTTCCGAAAGGTCCACGCCGGTTATGTCTTCCGCCATGTCGCGCAGCGCACCTCCGGTCAGCCCGGTGCCGCAGCCAAGATCGAGGACGCGCTTGAACGGTCCGAGCCCGAGCGCCTGAATCCGCTGGCGCACGAGCAGTGGCACGCAATAGTGGAGCTGGTCGACGAGAACATTGTCGAAGACGTCGGCGTGCTGATCGAAGAGCGTTGCCACATAGGCGTCCGAAGCCTTGAGCGGCGTCTCGCCGCGGCCCATCGATGCCAGCCGAACGGCGGCACCGCCGTGGTCCTCCGGGTCGATTTCCAGAACTTCCCGATAGGCGGCGGCGGCCGCGTCGAAATGCCCGGACTTCTCCAAGGCAAGCGCGCGGTTATAGGCCTCTGCGAGGGCTTCCTCGTCGATCTTCTTGATTTTCTGCGTCATGGGCGCTTCTTACGACCCCCGGCGGCCTTTGACAATCGCCGGTCGCGGCCGTTCCTGTAAGTGGCCCCCGATTCCTGCGGAGTCATAAGATCTCGCGGCGCGAGGGAGGGTCTCCCGAGTGAGCAGAATAATGGGAACAATCGCCTGCGGCAAAGATTTTGACCAGGTCGGGGCGCGCGGCATTTAACCTTGATCGAAAAGGAGTCATCATTCCTAAAAGAATGAAAAATCCGGAGGAATGCCGATGTCTGCCGAATTGAGCCCGTTGACATTGGAAACGGAGATACCGGAGCGGCAAACGCCGCCTCTGCCGCAGACACCGCAGGAGACGATCAACGCGATCATCCACTATTATCGCGGCGAAATCGGGCGGATGGCCGGTTGGCGGGACCGCATAGACCGAACATCGAACTGGGCGATCACCGTGGTCGCAGCGATGCTTTCGGTTTCGCTCTCGACGCCGTCGTCCCATCACGGTGTCCTTCTCTTCGCCATGCTGCTCATCAGCCTGTTGCTGCTGATTGAAGCGCGGCGTTACCGTTTCTTCGACGTTTATCGTGCCCGCGTGCGCCAGATGGAACGCGGCTACTTCGCGCAGATCCTGTGCCCTGAAGGCACGCCGAGCTTCAGATGGTCGGTGTCGGTCGCCAAGAGCCTGCGCCAGCCGGCTTTCCTGATGGGCTACAGGGAGGCCCTCTGCCGGCGGTTGCAGCGCAATTATTGCTGGATGTACCTGATCCTGCTCCTGGCATGGGCACTGAAGATTTCCTCCCCGAAGATTTCGAGCACGGGAGAGCCCTTCGGCCATGTCCGTTCCTGGGCCGATGTTGCCGAGAACGCCGCTCTCGGTCCGGTGCCGGGCGTTGCCGTGGCGATTGGCGTCGCGCTCTTCTATGCGGTCGTGCTCTACGGTTCCCTCCACAGGGCGACAGGCGCCGGCGAATTGGCTCATGGCGAGGTTCATGTCTGAGACGCTGCGTGCGCCGCTGCGCCGCATTGCTGATGCCGCCTTCAGAAATTCTCATTTGATGCCGGCGCGCAGGCCTGCTTCAACTGCGCTTCTCTCGGTCATGCCAAAAGGAGCACAAGATGAGCGAACAGAAGGTGGCGATCGTCACGGCCGGCGGTTCCGGCATGGGGGCCGGGGCGGCACGGCGGATGGCGGCAGAGGGCTACAGGGTTGCAATCCTTTCTTCGTCCGGCAAGGGCGAGGCGCTCGCAAAGGAACTCGGCGGTATCGGCGTCACCGGATCGAATCAGTCGAACGACGATCTGAAGCGGCTCGTCGATACGGCCTATGACGCCTGGGGGCGCGTGGACGCGCTGATCAATTCGGCAGGCCATGGCCCGCGGGCTCCGGTGCTCGAACTCACCGACGAGGAATGGCACCGGGGGATGGATGTCTATTTCCTCAATGTCGTGCGGCCGACCCGGCTGGTGACGCCGATCATGGTGGAGCAGAAATCCGGCAGCATCGTCAATATTTCCACCTACGCTGCCTTTGAACCCGACCCATTGTTTCCAACGTCGGGGGTCTTCCGTTCCGGGCTTGCGGCTTTCACCAAACTCTTTGCCGACCGGTATGCCGCCGACAATATCCGCATGAACAATGTTCTGCCCGGCTTTATCGACAGTCTGCCTGAAACGGAGGAACGCCGTCGGCGGATTCCGATGGGACGCTACGGCGCATCGGAGGAGGTGGCCGAGTTGATCGCGCTGCTCGCAAGCGACCGCGGAGGCTATATCACCGGCCAGAACATCCGTATCGACGGCGGCATCACCCGATCCGTCTGACCCATCCGACAACGACGTGCACCGGAACCTGGAGCAGGATGAGGAAAAATGTGTGCGGTTTTCCGCCTGCATCCCGCGCCAATTTCTTGAATCGATCACGTTCATGTTTTTAGGTCGACCCGACCTGAAAACATCGTGATCTAGTGGACGATAAACTCTCCCTTGAGAGCCCGCCATTCGGACGCCGAGATCAACTTCCGGTGCACATAGCGTACCGAATGCAGCGGGCCGTCCAGCTTCTCCTGCCAGAATTTGAGGAAGCTGTGCATTTCCGGAAAGTCCGGCGCGATGTCGTAGTGTTGCCAGATGTATGTCTGCAGGAAAGCCGGGTGGTCGGGCATCCGATAAAGTATCTGAGCCGTCGTCAGCCCGTAACCCTTGAGCTGCAGTTCCATGTCGTTCGTCATGCGGACCTCACTTTTCACAAAGGTTGGTCTCTATGATGGAGCGCTTGATTGCTTAATCAAGCCTTAATGTAGGTGAATAAAGCGAGAAATCTCTTACAAAAACAACCGCTTGGCAGCACATGACGGCGAGTGCTGCCAAGCTACGGGAATACGGCCTGCGGCCAAACGCGTTTAGCGCTTCAGATGGCGGGTCAGGCGGGCTTCCAGCCAGCCCCAGATGTTGCGCAGCAATTCCACCATCAGCAGATAGAGGATCGCCGCCCAGATATACATCTGGTAGTCGAAGGTCCGGGAGAAAGCGCGCCGCGTCTCACCCATGAGATCGAAGACCGTGACGATCGCCACGATTGCCGAGCCCTTGATCATCAGGATGATTTCGTTGCCGTAGGGGCGCAGCGCTACGATCATCGCCTGGGGCAGAATGACCTTGAAGAAGGCTACGCGTTCCGGCAGGCCGAGCGCGGCGGCCCCCTCGCGCTGGCCGCGCGGCACGCTTTCGATGGCGCCGCGCAGGATTTCCGCCTGATAGGCGGCGGTGTTCAGAGTGAAGGTGAAGAGCGCGCAGTTCCAGGCATCGCGGAAGAACCACCACAGTCCAACGGTTTCGAGCTGCGGACGGAAGCTGCCGAGCCCGTAATAGATGAGGAAGAGCTGGGTGATGAGCGGCGTGCCGCGGAAGAAATAGACATAGGCATAGGCGAGCCAGCCCCAGAGCCTGTTCTTCGACATGCGCCCGAGCGCCACGGGCAGCGAAAGGACGGCGCCCATGAGAATCGACGAGATGACGAGTGTCAGCGTTACTCCGAGGCCGGAGAGGAAACTCGGTCCGTAGCGGGAGAATTTTTCCGGGTCCCAGCCATTGACGACCGTCAGGAAGATGCCGACGCCGAGCGCCAGCCAGATGCCGAGCGCCACACTGCCGAAAAAGCGCGAGAAGGTGTAGGGCTTCGGCGGGGAGGGCGGCGGCGCCTGCGGCGGGATCATGGTCTCGGCAATGCTCATCGGCCCGCCTCCGCGCGTTTGGTCGAGCGCTCGAGCGCCGAGAATACGACGGAGGAAATCATCGCCAGGACGAGGAAGAGAACGCAGGCGATGCCGAAGAACTCGAAGGCATGCTTGGTGACGCGCGCCGCGATCCCGGTTTGCCGGAGAATGTCCGGAAGGCCGATGACCGAGACAAGGGCGGTATCCTTGAGCAGCGCCATCCAGAGATTGCCGAGGCCGGGCAGCGCGATTCGGATGAGCTGCGGCAGGATGATGAGGCGCATCGTCTTGCCCCGGTGCAGCCCGAGCGCGTCACCGGCTTCGTACTGCCCGTGAGGAATGGCCTTGAAGGCCGAAAGCAGCACCTCGGAGCAATAGGCCGAAAACACCACTCCGAGTGCGATCATTCCCGCTACGAAGGCATTGATCTCGACCGCTCCCTCATAGCCGACCGTCGCGAGGAACTGTTGAACCAGGATCTGCAGGCCGTAATAGACGATGAAAAGCGTGAGGAGTTCCGGCAGGCCCCGAAAAATCGTCGTATAGATGTTGCCCGCCAGTCGCAGGGATTTTTCCTCAGATTGCTTGGCGAGCGCGACGAAGAAGCCGATGACCAAGCCCACCGGAAGCGTTGCGACCGCGAGACTGGCGGTGACCAGGAAGCCATAGGCGATTTCATCGCCCCAACCCGCGTCTCCGCATGCAAGTAGCGTTCCCGAGCCGAACCAGCGAAAGATCCCCGCGGGACCGCATAGCGGATCGATGATCGCACCGATCCAGGCGAGACCGGCGGAAAGGGCGGCAAACAGTCCGCTCATGCCAATAATTCCCCGTACCGTTTTTGGCGTCTACTGCATGTTTGCTGTAATCGTAAATAACCAAACGACAAACCATGCAGCAACTTAAAGGGTTACAGCCGCCTTTGCGCACCTATAGGACGCGAGACGCTGTAGACGCTTATTTTCGAGATTCCTTGTCAAACAAAAACGGCGGAAGGGCAAGCCCGTCCGCCGTTGCATTTTTCTCATCAACCGAGATTTTCCCGGCATTAAAGCCGGATACTCGCAGGAAACGCTGCGATTAGCTGCCGTAGACGTCGAAGGGGAAGTACTTTTCGTTGATTTGCTTGTACTTGCCGTTCGCGCGGATGGCCTCTATCGCCTTGTTGAGCTTTTCGCGCAGCGCATCGTCGCCCTTACGGATTGCGATGCCGGCGCCCTCGCCATTGATGACGGGATCGATGGGCAGGGTGCCGAGCAGCTTGCAGCAGGCGCCGTCTTCGGTCTTCAGCCATTCGGAGAGCACGACGACGTCGTCGATGGCTGCGTCGATGCGGCCGTTTGCGAGGTCGAGCTTGTATTCATCCGCGGTCGGATAGAGCTTCACCTCCGACTCCTTCATATGCGCTTCCGCGTAGTTGGAGTGAGTGGTCGAGCCCTGCGCGCCCAGCGCCTTGCCGGAAAGGGCCGCCGCGGTTGCCTCGGTTATCGGTGAATCCTTCGGCACCACGATTGCCGGTGGCGTGTTGTAGTATTTGTTGGTGAAATCGACCTGCTGCTTACGCTCTTCGGTAATCGACATCGACGCGACGATAGCATCGAACTTCTTGGCGATCAGCGCGGGGATGATGCCGTCCCAATCCTGCGTCACGAAGGTACATTCGGCCTTCATCTCTTCGCAAAGCGCCTTCGCGATGTCGATGTCGAAGCCGGTCAGCGTGCCGTCCGACTCGAGATTGTTGAAGGGCGGGTAGGCGCCTTCGGTACCGATCACGACCTTCTCGCCCTCTGCCATGGCAACGCCGGCCATAAGCACGAAAACGGCAGCCGATGCGGTGGCTGCAAGCCGTCTGGAAATACGCATGATGTCCTCTCTGTTGGCTCGGCATCCGGTTCTTCTTGTTTCGCGGATGCCAATTGGCGCCGGGGCTTCAAGCCGCCGGTTGCGGCGATATTCGTACGGTTTTCCTGCAAAAATCAACTGGAAAGCTTTGCTTCCCACTGTTCGACGCGAATCATGTCCTTCGATCGTCGCAGAAGTTGCGCGCGAAGATGAACGGGCCGTTCAGGACCGGTTAATGTCGGCTTCTATAGGCCTTGCAGCGGAACCGATCCGCGGCTGCAGCGTTGCGGCTACGGCATTTCGGCCGAGGCATAAAAGGCCGGGACCGCGGATCATGGCCCTGTGACGAGGGCGTCATGGTGGGCGAGGCGATTGCAGTCGCGGTTGCACACCAGCGTCAGGACCTCCGAACAAGAGGAAGAAACAATGTCGATACGATCCAGACTTTTCGCAACAGTGGCCTTGCCCGTTCTTTCGGCGTCCCTGATGATCCAGCCGGCCTTCGCTGACAGCCTGACCGCTCCGTTCGAAGTCGCTCAGGAAGGAGAGGGCCAACCGTCGCCCGAGGAGTTGTTGCTGAAGCGGAAGCAGCGCCAGGCCGAGGAGGAATCACAGGGGCAGGCGGAAGAGCAACAGCCGCAGGCCGAGGAGCAGCAAACGCCGCGCAAGAAGCGCCAGCAGCAGGCTGAAGAGCAGCCGGCAGCCGAAGAGAGTGCTCCGCAGCAGGCCGAAGAAGAGGCTCCGCGGCGCAAGAAGCGCCAGCAGCAGGCTGAAGAGCAGCCGGCAGCCGAAGAGAGTGCTCCGCAGCAGGCCGAAGAAGAGGCTCCCCGGCGCAAGAAGCGCCAGCAGCAGGCTGAAGAGCAGCCGGCAGCCGAAGAGAGCGCTCCGCAGCAGGCCGAAGAAGAGGCCCCCCGGCGCAAGAAGCGCCAGCAGCAGGCTGAAGAGCAGCCGGCAGCCGAAGAGAGTGCTCCGCAGCAGGCCGAAGAAGAGGCTCCCCGGCGCAAGAAGCGCCAGCAGCAGGCCGAAGAGCAGCAGCCCGCAGCCGAGGAGGGCGCGCCGCAGCAGGCCGAGGAACAGGAGCCTACGCGCAAGAGACGCCAGCAACAGGCCGAGGAGCAGCAGCCCGCAGCCGAGGAGGGCGCGCCGCAGCAGGCCGAGGAACAGGAGCCTACGCGTAAGAGACGCCAGCAACAGGCCGAGGAGCAGCAGCAGACGGACGAACAGAGAGCCGCCGAGCAGCCGGGTGCCGAACCTGAGGGCGGCACGACCGTTGAGCAGCCCGCTACGGAGGCGCCGGCCGAACAGACGGGCGAGGGCGAGCAGCAGCCGGTGCCTGGCGCGGAACCACCCGCAACTGCAGAACAGCAGGGTGAGCAGCCCGCCGGCCAACCGGCTCCCGAAGTCGTCGATGAGCGCTCGACGGAAGAAAGGCAGAAGATCGCTGAGGATCCCGCAGCCTCGGATGATACCGTCGTGCTTCCCGTCGAGAGGGGCGCAGCCGTCCTCGACAGCGACAAGGACGCCGACATCGCAGGCGGCAACCAGTCGCGCGAGACCCGACGCAAGCAGCGCGAGGAACTGCGTGCCAAGCAGGAGAGCGTAGAAGTACCGACCGACGATGCGTCGGCACAGGCGGCGATCCCGGCCGAAGCCAGGGAAGAAATTCCGCAGAAGATCGAGGCTGTGCTCAGCGAAGAGGGCGAGCGCGTCGAAGAGGCTCCGACCTTTACAGTGCCGCAGACGACCAACATCATCAACAACACCGTCATAAACAACACGGTGAACAACACGACCGTCAATAACACCACCGAGAACAATGTGACGGAGGTGAGGGTTGTCGAAGAGGTCGACGATCGTGTCATCCTCGGCGTCGGCGATCGCATCTTCGTGCGCGGTGACGACCGGCCGCGTCTGCGCAGGAATTCGGAAGAGAGTTTCTACGAGACTCTTCCGCGGGGCCGCGTCCGCGAGACGATCGTCCGCCCCGGCGGCTATCGGATCGTCACCATCTACAACGAGTACGGAGACATCCTGACGCGCACGCGCGTCGATCGCGGCGGCGAGGAATATGTCATGATGTACGCGCCGGAATATGAAGAAGACCGGCCTACTATCGTCGACGTGGGTTACGATCTGCCGCCGATGCGCCTGTCGATACCGGTGGACGAATATATCGTCGACGTCGCCGAGGATCCGGACCGGGATTACTACGAGTTCCTGTCCGAACCCCCGGTCGAGCCGGTCGAACGCGTCTACACCATCGATGAGGTGCGTCACTCCGCCCGCCTGCGCGACAAGGTTCGCCGTATCGATCTCGACACCATCACCTTCGCGACGGGAAGCGCCGAGGTATCGATGTCGCAGGCGAAGACCATGCGCAACGTCGCGGAGGCAATGAACAAGGTCCTTGAGAAGGATCCGGGTGAAACCTTCTTCATCGAGGGTCACACGGATGCCGTTGGCGCCGACCAGTCCAACCTGGTCCTCTCCGACGAGCGTGCCGAGTCCGTCGCAGTGCTCCTGACCGAGGTCTATGGCATCCCGGCCGAAAACCTCGTCACCCAGGGCTATGGAGAGCGGTTCCTCAAGATCCGCACGGATGGGCCGGAGCAGGAGAACCGCCGCGTCACCATTCGCCGCGTGACACCGCTGGTGCGCCCTGTAGCGCAGCGGTAGGGGCAACGAAGCATGCGAACTGACATCGGGGCCGGGAAACCGGCCCCGATTATTTGTGCGTTCTACAGCCCGCCTGTGTGCGCTTGTCTTGGATGGATGCCGTCCACTCGACCGTCAGTCACGCAGTCCCGTGACCTTCTCGACGAAATCGGCGATCGCCTGCGTGTCGTCCAGGTCGAATACGGGGAGCCCGGTGTCCGCGACCGGGTGATCGGCAGCGATGGCCATGATATGCGGATCGCTCGGAGCGAGCGGTTCGCGATGGGCCGATTCCTCGCGGCGCGCCTCGATTTTCGGGACAGGCTCGCGCTTGTAGCCTTCGATCAGTACCAGGTCGCAGGGGCCAAGACGCGACAAGATCTCTTCGAATGTGGGCTCCGGCGCCCCACGCAATTCATGCATGATTGCGAAGCGCGTCGATGAAACGATCGTTACCTCATGCGCGCCGGCCTCGCGGTGGCGGTAGCTGTCGGCGCCGACCTTGTCGATGTCGAAGTCGTGATGCGCGTGCTTGATCGTGGAGACCATATAGCCGCGCCGGGTCATTTCGCTGACAAGACGGACCATCAGGCCGGTCTTCCCGGAATTCTTCCAGCCGGCGATTCCGAAAATCTTCGGTGGGCGCAAGGGGTCGTTCATGGTTCGCGATCCTCCAGATAGGGCAACCAGGCCTCAGCCTGCCGAAGCTCTTCGGGGGTGTTGATGTTGAAGAAAGGGTCCAGCGGTCCGGCCGCCGTCGGGATCAGGGGAAACTCTACCGTTGCCGATTCGTGCCGCGCAATGAAGGCACGGACGCGCCGCTTTTCGTCCGCATGAATCCACGCCTCAAGATCATCGGCGAGCGCGACGGGCCAGAGCGCGAAAAGCGGATGCATCTCACCGGCCGAGAAAGCGACGGCGATTTCACCCCCGGACGTGATGGCGGTCTTCAGCCGGGCGGCAAGGCTCTTGGGAAAGAGGGGCGTGTCGACCGGCACGGTGAGCACATGGCTAGCCCCCGGTGACTTGCGCACAGTATGGCGCATGGCGGCCAGAATGCCGGCCAGCGGGCCGACGAATCCGGGTATCGTGTCCGGCACGACCTCGAGACCAAACGCAGAAGCAGGATCCGGATCGGCATTCAGATTGATGGCGATGCCGGCGACCTGTGGCCGGAGGCGCTCGATCACGCGCGTAAGCATGCTCCTGCCCCCGAGCACCAGTCCTGCCTTCGGGCGCCCCATGCGCGAAGAAAGTCCGCCGGCGAGGATGACTGCCGGAGGGAATGTGGCGTGGGAGGGGGCGCCTGTCATCGAGAACGTCCTCAGCTATTCCAGGGGGCCGCCGAGTGCGCGCTGCGCGACCGCCTGCCGGCCGCGCTTGCTCTCGCGATAGAAAGTATAAAGGCCGGAACCGATGATGATGGCGACGCCCGCCAGCATCCAGCGGTCCGGCGTCTCTGCGAAAAAGACGACCCCGAGGGTGACCGACCAGAGAAGGCTCATGTAGCGGAATGGCGCAATGACGGAGATCTCGCCCTCGCGCATCGCGAGTACGATCGTCTGATAGCCGAGCATCAGAAGCACGCTGGCGCCGGCGATGTGGCTGAGAGACGTCGCAGACATCGGTTGCCAGCCACCGAGCGGGACGATGAGGGCCGCACCGACCAGCGTCGTCACGAGTGAGGTCGTCACGGTGATGTACAGCGACGGCACGTCGGTGCCGATGCGGCGGGTGCAGAGGTCGCGGGTCGCGGTGCAGAAGACGCAAGCGACGACGGTGAGGGCCGCCGCGGTGAAGCCCTCGGGACCAGGACGCAATACGATGAGGACGCCGGCGAAGCCTACGACGATCGCCGCCCACCGCCGCCAGCCGACGGGCTCGCCGAGAAACAGCGCGGCGCCGAGCGTGACCGCCAGCGGAAGTGCCTGCATGATCGCCGAAGCGTTGGCGAGCGGGATCTGGCCGAGCGCGGAGATATAGGTCACCGATGCAAGCGCCTCCATGGCGATGCGCAGCAGTATGGCCGGCCTGAAGATCGTCCGAACCGGCCGGAAGGCGCCGAAGCGGTATGCGACTACGACCACCATCAGCGTCGTCAGCAATCCGCGCATGAACATGATCTGGCCTGTATTCATGGCGCCGGTGACCGATTTTACCAGCGCATCGTTGCAGGCGAACCCGATCATCGCGAGGCACATGAAGACGATGCCGCGGAAATTGGCTGACGAGCGCATTCTCATTCCTGATAGCTTGTGGCCGAACGGCGCGAGCCTTCCCGGCGTGGCGAATCCCTACTGCATGTTCCTTAAATCCTATCCGATAAAGGACAAAAACATCCAGCAGATCAAAGAGCTGAGCGCTTCAAAACCGGTGCGATAGGAGATGTGACATAGAGCCGAGCAATGCCTTGCCGCTTGTCCCTTCGCCCCGCTTGCGGGAAGAAGGTGCCGGCAGGCGGATGAGGGCCAAGACTGTCGCCGTTATCCCCCGGTGACGCTCATGTGGCGGGCGACGGCGGGGCGGTTGTGCTCGCGGTCGATGATGAAGTCGTGGCCCTTCGGCTTGCGGCCGATCGCCTCGTCGATGACCTGCGCGAGATAGGCGTCGTCGTCGGTGGCGCGCAATGCGGCGCGCAGATCGGCGGCGTCGTTCTGGCCGAGGCACATATAGAGCGTGCCGGTGCAGGTCAGCCGGACGCGATTGCAGCTTTCGCAGAAATTGTGCGTGAGCGGCGTGATCAGGCCGAGGCGGCCGCCGGTCTCCGCGACCTCGACGTAGCGCGCCGGGCCGCCGGTGCGGTAGGGGATGTCGCTGAGCGTGAAGTCGGCCTCGAGCCGCCTGCGCATCTCCGAGAGCGGCAGGTAATGGTCGGTCCTGTCCTCGTCCACTTCGCCCATAGGCATGGTCTCGATCAGCGTCAGATCCATGCCGCGGCCATGCGCCCAGCGCATCAGTTCCGGTATCTCGGCGTCGTTGAAGTCCTTGAGGGCGACCGCATTGATCTTCACCTTCAATCCGGCTGCCAACGCCGCATCGATGCCTTCGAGCACCCTTGCCAATTCGCCCCAGCGGGTGATCTGGCGGAACTTGTCGGGGTCGAGCGTGTCGAGCGAGACATTGATCCGCCGCACGCCGCAATCGACGAGTTCGGCGGCAAATTTGGAAAGCTGCGATCCGTTGGTGGTGAGTGTCAGTTCATCCAGCCGTCCCGCTTCGATCTCCTTGCCGAGTTCGCGAATGAGGAACATGATGTTCTTACGCACCAGCGGCTCCCCGCCGGTGAGCCTCAGCTTGCGCACGCCCTTGGCAATGAAGGCGGAACAGAGGCGCTGGAGTTCCTCCAGCGTCAACAGGTCCTTCTTCGGCAGGAAGGCCATGTGTTCCGCCATGCAATAGGTGCAGCGGAAGTCGCAGCGGTCGGTGACCGAGACGCGCAGATAGGTGACCGCGCGGCCGAATGGATCGACCATCGGGGCAGTCGTGGTGTCGAGCGGTCTGGCGTCGGTCTGGTCTATAGCGGCCGTGTTCAAGTCTTTTCTCCCTGCGCATTCAATGTCGTGGTCAAAAAGGGTCGCGTCAAGGCGCATCCTGTCGCAAACTGTTTCAAATATCTGGAAAGCCGTCTGCGGACGATTTCCGACCGTTCAATTCTGCTTTACTTGAACGGGGACGAACACGGAGCAATGACGATGAGCGTATTCTGGCCCACCGAACTGCGGATATCTAGGGATCGCCACCGCCTGTCCGTTACCTTCGACGACGGCGCGGCCTTCGACCTTTCCGCGGAACTCCTGCGGGTCCTCTCGCCCTCGGCAGAGGTGCAAGGACACGGCCCCGGCCAGCGGGTGACGGTCCCGGGCAAGCGCAACGTCCAAATCATCTCGGTCCAGCCGACGGGAAATTACGCGGTGCGAATCGGTTTCGACGATTCGCACGACACCGGCATCTACACCTGGACCTATCTGCGAGAGCTCGGCGAGAAAGGCGAAGAGCTCTTCAAGGCCTATGAGCAGGAACTCGCCGACAAGGGTATGTCGCGCGACAAACCCGAAAAGCCGCGCTGACGTCTGGCAGCGTCCGGTAGCCGCCGACCGGGGAAGCCTCGTTCAGCCTCCCGCCGCCAACTCATCGTCCTTGAGCAAGGTGGCGATGATCCGCTCCATCGACTCGGCGACCTTGACGCAGTCCTCGATCGGCTCCCCGCCGTGCGAACTCTCGATGAGCGCCGTCTGAATTTCCATTGCCTCCTCGGTCAAGGCCCTTCCTGCTGAGGTCAGCGACAGACGCAACACGCGTTTGTCTCTTGCGTCGCCCCGCCTTTCGATGAGGCCGCGCCTTTCGAGCTGCGGCAGCAGCATGCTCATGTTTGAGCGGCCGACGAGCAGCTTGCGTGCAAGCTCCTGCTGGGTGATGCCGTCGAAGCGGTAGAGATTGACCAGGATGTCCAGGTGCGGCGGCTTCACATCGAGATGGGTCAGCCGCCGCGTCAATGTCTGCTGCATCAGCTGACAGGCGCGGGCAACGGCGATCCAACTTCGAAAACGAGGATGATCCCAGGGAAAGTGGTGGCTTTCGATCTGTGCTTGCTTTTTGTTCATCGTTGTACAATTATGTTCATGGTTGAACATTAGAAAGCGCCACTATGCCATCCTTTGCGATCAAGGTCATCCGTCTATCGCTGAAGGCCGTTTCCGCGTTTTCGGCCGACAAGGCGGGCAAGTCCGCATTCTGGATATTCTGCCGCACCCCGAGCCGGAAGCCAAAAAACGGCAAGGAGGCGGCGCTGCTCAAAGCGGCAGTCCCGATCATGCAACGATCGCGGAAGGTCACGTTGTCCTTTGCGGGCGGCTGGGCTGCCGCTCGGCATTTCGAACGGCGGATGGGCGGCCGCGGGCCGCGGGTACTGGTCGCGCACGGCTGGGGATCTCGCAGCGACTATCTGGCAACGCTGATCGACGGGCTGCTCTCCTCAGGCGCTGAGGTGGTGGCGCTCGACTTGCCGGGACATGGAGCGTCGCCCGGGCGGACGCTGACCATGCCGCAAGCGGTGAGGGCGATCGATGCGGCGTGGCGCCATTTCGACGGATTCGATGTCGGTATAGGCCATTCCTTCGGCGGCGCGAGCCTTGCTTGCGCGGCCGGGGCAGTGCTCTGCGATGTACCGGCGCGCGTTCCCGGGAAACTGGTCCTGATCGGTGCGCCAAGCGAAATGACATGGCTCTTCAGGGGCTTCGGCCGGACGTTGGGGCTCGCGCCGAAGGCGCAGGCAGCTTTCGAGGGCATGGTGGAGCGGCTCTCCGGGCGTCGCATTGAGGGTTTCGATGCCACCCGCATCCTGGCGGCACTCCGCAAGCCGGTTCTGGTCATCCATGCCGAGGACGACAAGGAGGTCCCTGCCGATCACGCGCGCCGCTACGGCGCGGTCGGACCAAATGTAGAATTGCACTGGGCGAACGGTCTCGGGCATCGCCGCATCGTTTCCGCCGCTCCGGTCATCGAGAGGATCACGGAATTCCTCTGGGAGCGCAGGAAAGAGGCTCCCATGTCAAAAATCGCCTGATGGCGTCATCAGGCCGTCATGCTATTCCTCGAAACGGGCGCGCAGAGATCGCGATTTTCGGCGTGGCAGCCGCAGCACCGTTGCAGGAGGGATGAGATGACGATTATCGGAACGGTCGAGGAGTTGCAGGCGCTCTATGGCGGAACGAGCGAGGCATCGATCGTCAAGGTAACCAGTGCACTGACGGCCGAATACAGGGAAATGATCGAAGCCTCGCCCTTCGCAGCGCTCGCCACCGTTGGTCCTGAGGGACTCGACTGTTCGCCGCGGGGCGACGATCAATGCGTCGTCCGCATCGCGGACGACAAGACCGTGCTGATGCCCGACTGGCGCGGTAACAACCGGGTGGACTCGCTTGCCAATATCGTGCGCGATCCGAGAGTGGCGCTGCTCTTCCTCGTGCCCGGATCGAATACGACCATCCGCATCAACGGCACCGCCGTCGTCAGCGTCGACCCTGCCTTGACCGGTTCCTTCGAGGTCGATGGGAAGCATCCGCGCAGCGTCATCGTGGTCACGATCGGCGAGGTCTATTTCCAATGCGCCCGGGCCCTGATCCGTTCGCAGCTCTGGAATGCGGAGCGCTTCGCCGATGCGGCCTCGCTGCCGACGCCCGGCGCGTTGCTGAAAGCTGCCAAGGCCGATTTCGACAAGGAAAGCTACGACCGGGAATGGCCCGGCCGCGCCGCGAAGACGATGTGGTAGGCGGCCGCGGCGGCACCATGTCGAGCCGCGGCCGCATGAAGTGCGATCAGGCCGGGCCGATCATGGTTTCGGGGCGGACGACGGCGTCGAACTCCTCGTCCGTGACGTAACCGCCGCCGACGGCCTCCTCGCGAAGCGTGGTACCGTTCTTGTGGGCGGTCTTGGCGATCTTGGCCGCGTTGTCGTAGCCGATCTTCGGCGCAAGCGCAGTCACCAGCATGAGCGAACGGTCGAGCGCCGCCTTGATGTTGTCCTCCCGCGCCTCGATCCCGACGACGCAATTGTCGGTGAAGGAGATAGCCGCATCGGCGAGCAGTTGCACCGACTGCAGGAAGTTGTACGCCATCAGCGGATTGTAGACGTTGAGCTCGAAGTGGCCCTGGCTGCCGGCAAAGGTCAGCGCCGCATGATTGCCGAAGACCTGGACGCAGACCTGGGTGAGCGCCTCGCACTGAGTCGGGTTGACCTTGCCCGGCATGATGGACGAGCCCGGCTCGTTTTCCGGCAGTGAAAGCTCGCCGAGGCCGGAGCGGGGGCCGGAGCCGAGGAAGCGGATGTCGTTGGCGATCTTGAAGAGCGCGGCGGCGGTGGCGTTGATTGCCCCGTGGCTGAAGACCATCGAGTCGTGGGCGGCCAGCGCTTCGAACTTGTTCGGCGCGGAAGTGAAGCCGATGCCGGTGATGGCAGCGATTTCCTCGGCGACCTTCTCGGCAAATCCGACCGGCGCATTGAGCCCGGTGCCGACCGCGGTCCCCCCCTGGGCGAGCTCGCAAAGGCCGGGGAGCGTCATCTCGATCCGTTTGATCGAGGAGGCGACCTGCGCCGCATAGCCGGAAAACTCCTGCCCCAGCGTCAGGGGCGTTGCGTCCTGCGTGTGGGTGCGGCCGATCTTGATGATGTGATCGAAAGCCTTCACCTTCTCTTCGAGCGCCTTGTGCAGGTGCTTGAGCGCCGGCAGCAGATCGTGGATCACGCGCTCCGCACAGGCGATGTGCATGGCCGTGGGATAGGTGTCGTTCGACGACTGGCTCATATTGACGTGATCGTTCGGGTGAACCGGCTTCTTCGAACCCATGACGCCGCCGAGCAGCTCGATCGCACGGTTGGAAACGACCTCGTTCGCATTCATGTTCGACTGGGTTCCGGAGCCCGTCTGCCACACGACGAGAGGGAAGTGCTCGTCAAGCTTGCCGTCGATCACCTCCTGTGCGGCCTTGACGATGGCGTCGCCGATCGCCGGGTCGAGGCGGCCGAGCGCCATGTTGGCGCGGGCAGCCGCCTGTTTGACGATGCCGAGTGCGCGCACGATTGCCAGAGGCTGCTTTTCCCAGCCGATTTTGAAATTGCCCAGCGATCGCTGCGCCTGGGCGCCCCAATAGCGGTCGCTCGCCACTTCGATGGGGCCGAACGTATCTGTTTCCGTGCGGGTCGATGTCATCGTGATACCTGCTTTCGTCATGCGGTTCATGAAGCCGAGGCGGGGACCGGGTCCAAGGCCGATCTTACTCCCCGCTGCCGGGCATTTCTCTGCCTTGGCCATGCTGCCTTGTAAAGGGGCCGCGGGGGCTCGGAACACCTACAATCGTTTGAATTGCCGCCGAGCGGCAAGCTCCGACCGGGCATCGCCGACATGGGTTTCCGGCCGGCAGCGATGTGTCCTTTCCGTCACATCCGCAATCTTCCGTTGCGCGTCTTCCTTGTGTCGCAGGGAACATCGGCATCGCGCCCGGCCGGGCAAAGTAGATGCAAATCAGATTTTTAGGCGAAGGGGCATGGCTGAAAACGGATCGCGGCGAGACGCGGGGCGCGGATTCGGGAGGCTTCGTTTCCTTTTCATTCACCATCCTTTTCTATAACTCTCGGAGCACGAGGGCGTGGCGAGAATCTGGCGGCGGCTGCATTCGGCGGCGACGCAATACGGGGACGTTTGTATCTATGAGAATCATCAAGTCGGCAGCGATTGTCACGCTCATGAGTGGCTGTGTGGTTGCAACCATGGATGTGCAGCCGGCGTCTGCAATCACCTTCATGGACTTCATCCGCGGAGGCAAGAAGCGCGACGTGCAGGAGCAGGTGCAGCCTCGGCGGCAGCTTCCGGGCGTGGACATGTTCGCGCCGCAGCGGCTTGATCAGAAGGCGGCGAAGCCACCGCGCATCACCGGCCCGCGCTATTATACCTACAAGGCGGAGCCGCTGCGCCGGATCGCGACGGATCGTCTGGTCGATCCCGTCGTCACCGGCTCGGTGCTGAACGGGGCCCTGCCGCCCATGCTGCGCTCGCCGCTTGCCGACGCGCGCCAGTTTCTTCCGGAAGTCGATGTGCGCGCCCCCGCCGAGGTCGCAAAAGCCGTCGAGAATTTCTACGGCACGCGGACGGATTTCCTGTGGATCGAGGGGACGGGCGTCAGCGGCCGTGCCAAGGCGGCGCTTGGCGTCTTGTCCGACGCTGCGAAGGTCGGTCTCGACCCGCTCGACTACGCCGTCATCGTTCCTCCGGAAGATTTCGACCGCGGCGACATGATCGCCCGCGAGAAGGATCTGGTGCGTTTCGAAATCGCGATGTCCGCGGCCGTGCTCACCTATGTCCAGGATACCGTGCGCGGCCGTATCGATCCGAACAGGATCTCCGGCTATCACGACTTCAAGCGGAAAAACGTCGATCTTCTCGGCTTTCTGGAGAAGATCGAGACAAGCAGTGATGTCGCGGCGCTTGTCGAAAGTCAGAATCCGAAAAGCGCACAATTTACCGCATTGAGGCAGGAACTCGAGCGGCTTCGGACGCAGGTGGAAGCCGCGCCGCGGGTGGAGATCGCACCGGGGACGTTGTTGAAGCCCGGCGAAAGCAATCCGGAACTCGCGAATGTTATCGCCGGAATCAAGTTGAAAGCCTCGGAAGCGTTGAAGACGGAGCATGCGGTCGTGCTCGCGGCCTATGAGGGGACGCCGGACTACACGCCCGAGCTGGTGCCGCTCGTCGAGGCCTTCCAGAAGGAATATGGCCTGAAGGCGGATGGCATTGTCGGGCAGGCGTCGATACGCGCCCTCACCGGCGGCGATACGACCCAAGGAAAGATAGACAAGGTCGAAATCGCGATGGAGCAGGCGCGCTGGTTGCCGGATGGGCTTGGCGACCGCTATGTCTTCATCAACCAGCCGGCCTTCACCGCGTCCTATACGGAACAGGGCACGGAGCAGTTCTCCATGCGCGTGGTCGTCGGTTCCAAGGCCAACCAGACATATTTCTTCCAGGACGAAATCCAGACGGTCGAAGTAAATCCCTATTGGGGCGTGCCGCAGTCGATCATCGTCAACGAAATGCTGCCGAAGCTTAGAAACGACCCGGGTTACCTGGACCGCATGGGTTATCAGGTGGAAGTCGGCGGCCGCGTCGTTCCTTCCACCGCGGTGAACTGGTACGGATCGACGAACTCGATCGCCGTGCGCCAGCCGCCGAGCAGCGACAATGCGCTCGGCGAACTCAAGATACTCTTCCCCAACGCGCACGCGATCTATATGCACGACACGCCGTCGAAGAGCTTCTTCAAGCGCGACCAGCGGGCGCTAAGCCATGGCTGCGTGCGTCTTGCCGATCCCCGGCGCATGGCGGCGGCGGTTCTGGGCGTAAGTGTCGACGAGGTCGGCATGGAAATATCGGGCGGCCGCAACAAGGCGCTGCCGGTATCCGCCAAGGTCCCGGTCTATGTTTCCTACTTTACCGCCTGGCCGAACAAGGACGGAACCGTCGAGTATTTCGACGACGTCTACGAACGCGATATGTATATGAATCGCGCTTTCGAGGCCACGCGCAAGGCGCGGAGTCTGGAAGGATGAGGAGGTGGGCCGCGTTACACGAGCGGCCCCTTTCACTTCGGCTTGCGGGAGAGCACAGTCTCGACCAGATCCGGTGTCAATTCGTCGAAGTGCCCGATGATACGATCGGGCAGCAGGCTTTCGATCGGCACGTCCGAATAGCCGAAGGGCACGACGATCGACGGAACAGAGGCATTTCGGGCGACGAGAACGTCGTTGAGACTGTCGCCGACCATGACCGCCCGTTCGGCCATCCCCCCGGCATTCGAGACCGTCGACAGCAGGTGGTCGGCATGGGGTTTGCGGACGGTGAAGGTATCGCCACCGGAGATCGCCGCAAAGCGGCCAAGTAGTCCCAACCCTTCCAAAAGACGCTTTGCCAGCATTTCCGGCTTGTTGGTGCAGACTGCGAGTTTCAGCCCCGCATCCTGCAGGCGGTCGAGCGCTTCGATCAGCCCCGGATAGGGAAGGGATTCACCCGGCATCGATCCGTGATAAAAATCGACGAACTCTTTCATCTGCCAGGTCAGTTCTTCTTCGGCGATCGTTCTGCCGCGAAGCGCGAAAGTCCTCTCGATCATGGCCCGTGCGCCGTGGCCGACCAGATGCGTGAGATCCGCGTAGGTCACCGGCTCGATACCGGCTTGCGTCACCGCATGGTTCAAGCTGGCGACAAGATCGGGCGCTGTGTCGACGAGCGTACCGTCGAGATCGAAGACGACTAGGGGCAGGGACACCGGCAACCTCGTTCTGCAAAACCTTGTCCGTCCGGGTAGGCGAAGTCGGCGCGGAATGCAATGGCGACCTAGGTCGTAGCGCTGCCCGAATCCGGTTCCGGCCGTGCATTTTGACTTTTGTTTGCCGCGGCGGGCGTGTAAGTGTCTCAGCGGAATTGGAGGGTGGCGGCCGAGGGCGACGCCCCCGCCTGACGTGGATCGAGAGGGAGCGAGTGGCGCATGGACGCCCGCCAGATGAAGATCAAGGCCGCCGAAGCGGCACTTGAACATGTCGAAAGCGGCATGCGGCTTGGAATAGGCACAGGCTCGACGGCTGAAGAATTCGTCCGATTGCTGGCCGAGAAAGTGGCATCCGGCTTTCAGATCTCCGGCGTTCCGACGTCCGAGCGGACTGCGCGCCTCTGCCTCGAGCTCGGTGTGCCTCTAAAGTCGCTCGACGAACTGCCGGAACTGGACCTGACGATTGACGGGGCCGACGAGGTCGACGGAAAGCTGCGCCTGATCAAGGGCGGCGGCGGTGCGTTGCTGCGCGAGAAGATCGTTGCGAGCGCCTCGACGCGGATGATCGTCATTGCCGACGAATCGAAGGTCGTGGACGTGCTGGGCGCTTTCAAGCTGCCGATCGAGATCAATCCTTTCGGCCAGGTCGCCACGAGGCTCGCGATCGAGAAGACCGCCTCGCGGCTGGGTCTGGCAGGGGAAATCGTCGTACGATCCTCCGGCGATGGAGTCTTCATGACCGATGGCGGACACCTCATTCTCGATGCATCTTTTGGCCGTATTCCTGATGCAGATGCGCTCGCGGTGGAGCTGAACGCCATCCCGGGGGTCGTTGAGCACGGGCTTTTCATAGATGTGGCGTCGATGGCGATCATTGCCGGTCCTGAGGGAGCGCGCACGCTTACGGCGTCTTGAGCCGCTTCGGCTGAGTGGCGCGGGGCGTATCGAGAGACAGATTTTGCACAGGTCAGCCAGGCGGCGGCTATCGGCCGGGCGGCACGTGCCAACACAGGAGCATGGATAAATATGAACAAATTCGCAGGTCTTGCCCGCACTTTCGCTACTGCTGCGATCCTCGTTTCGGTTTCGGTTCCGGCGGTACGGGCACAGGACGTGACGGAAGATCAGATCAAGGCTGCGCGTGCGACGATCGCGGCGCTCGGCGTGACCAACAGCTTCGACAACATTCTGCCGAACCTCGCCGAACGCCTGAAGAACACGCTCATTCAGGCGTCGCCGAACCATCAGGAACTGATCACCGCGACCGTGGACGAGAAGGCGCTCAGCCTCGCCGGGCGGCGTTCGGATCTGGAGCGCGAAGCCGCGACCATCTACGCGAAGACCTTTACCGTCGAAGAGCTGAACGCCATCGCCGACTTCTACAACTCGACCGCGGGCAAGAAGCTTTTGAACGACGGCCCGATCGCCTCGCGTGAGATGCTGAAGGCTGCCGACATCTGGGCGGCAGGCGTTTCGCGCGACCTGACCAGCGAAGCGACGAAGTCGCTCGATGAGAAGATAGGCAATGCGCCGGCGGCAAATGCAGGCGCTGCGGCGCCCGCCCAATAAGCCCTCGGGCGAACCGGCGGTCTGGCCACCCGAAGCTGACCGCACGAGGTCGGCCGCAAGACAGGAGCCCGGAGTGATCCGGGCTTTTCTTTTTTTGCGTCGCAATACTATATCAGGGGCGAAAGGCGACTCCGTTCGCGCTTTCCAGCCCGACGTCTTCCGGCCGACGGCGTATTCGACATTTCATTTCCTGCAGGAGTTCCCATGAGCGCTTTCGACTATGACCTCTTCGTGATCGGCGGCGGTTCGGGCGGTGTGAGAAGCGGGCGGCTGGCTGCGGCGCTCGGCAAGAAGGTGGCGATCGCCGAGGAGTTCCGGTATGGCGGGACGTGCGTCATTCGCGGCTGTGTACCGAAGAAGCTCTATGTTTATGCCTCGCAGTTTGCGGAACATTTCGAAGATGCGGCGGGCTTCGGCTGGACCGTCGGCGAGAGCCGTTTCGATTGGGCCAAGCTCGTTGCCGCGAAGGAACAGGAAATCGCCCGGCTGGAGGGTCTTTACCGTAAGGGCCTGGCGAATGCCGGCGCCGAGATCCTGGATACGCGCGCCGAGCTCGCCGGTCCGAACACGGTGAAGCTGCTTGCCAGCGGCAAGACCGTCACGGCGGAGCGCATCGTTATCGCGGTCGGCGGACATCCGAGCCCGCATGACGCGCTGCCGGGCCACGAACTGTGCATCACCTCCAACGAAGCCTTCGATCTTCCGGCGCTGCCGGAATCGATCCTCATTGCCGGCGGCGGCTACATCGCCGTGGAATTCGCCAATATCTTCCACGGGCTGGGCGTGAAAACGACGCTGATCTATCGCGGAAAGGAAATTCTATCCCGCTTCGATCAGGACATGCGGCGCGGCCTGCACGCAGCCATGGAGGAAAAGGGAATCCGCATCCTCTGCGAGGACATCATCCAGTCGGTGTCGGCGGATGCGGACGGACGGCGTGTGGCGACGACGATGAAACATGGTGAGATCGTCGCCGACCAGGTGATGCTGGCGCTCGGGCGCATGCCGAACACGAATGGTCTCGGGCTTGAGGCCGCCGGCGTCAGGACCAATGAGCTCGGCGCAATCATCGTCGACGCTTTTTCGCGCACCAGCACGCCGGGGATCTACGCGCTCGGCGATGTGACCGATCGCGTGCAGCTAACCCCCGTGGCGATCCACGAGGCCATGTGCTTCATCGAGACGGAATACAAGAACAATCCGACTTCGCCGGACCACGACCTGATCGCGACCGCCGTGTTCTCGCAGCCCGAGATCGGCACGGTCGGGATCACGGAAGAGGAAGCGGCCCGGAAATTCCAGGAGATCGAGGTCTATCGCGCCGAGTTCCGGCCGATGAAAGCGACGCTCTCCGGCCGTAAGGAAAAGACGATCATGAAGCTCGTCGTCAATGCCGCTGACCGCAAGGTCGTCGGGGCGCATATTCTCGGCCATGATGCCGGCGAGATGGCGCAGCTGTTGGGGATTTCGCTGAGGGCCGGCTGCACGAAGGACGATTTCGATCGGACGATGGCGGTTCACCCGACGGCGGCGGAGGAGCTCGTCACGATGTATCAGCCGAGCTACCGCGTGAGGAACGGAGAGAGGGTCGGCTGAGCCTCTCCCGTCGGCGTCGTGGCGGTCCACGTTTTCTGGTAGGATGGCTTTCCAAGCCCCCTGTTAACGTTTATAAGCCCGCATCCGCGAAAGTAGTCCGCCCGGGCGTTGTGGCAGATCGCAGGTATCGGCAGGGCTGCCGACGCGGGCGCATGCAAATCCGGATGCCGGGCCGCATGACGGCCGCAGGGCGCGACGCGGGCCGATCCGCGTCAGACAACAGGTGATGGAAATGGCACAGACTTGGACTCCGAACAGCTGGCGGCAAAAACCCATTCAGCAGGTGCCGGACTATCCGGACCTCGCAGTGCTCGATAGCGTGGAAGCGCGTCTTGCCAAGTATCCGCCACTTGTCTTCGCCGGAGAGGCGCGCCGTCTCAAGAGCGCGCTTGCCAACGTTGCCGAGGGGCGCGGCTTCCTGTTGCAAGGGGGCGACTGCGCCGAGAGCTTCGCCGAGCATGGCGCCGATACGATCCGAGATTTCTTCCGCGCCTTCCTGCAGATGGCCGTCGTCCTGACCTTCGGTGCGCAGCAGCCGGTCGTCAAGGTGGGCCGCATTGCCGGCCAGTTCGCCAAGCCGCGCTCGTCGGGCGTCGAGAAGCAGGGCGATGTGACGCTGCCGAGCTACCGCGGCGACATCATCAACGGCATAGAGTTCACGGAGGAGGCACGCGTGCCCAATCCGGAACGTCAGGTCATGGCCTATCGCCAGTCCGCGGCGACGCTCAACCTGCTGCGCGCCTTTGCCATGGGCGGTTACGCCAATCTCGAGAACGTCCATCAGTGGATGCTCGGTTTCGTCAAGGACAGCCCTCAGGCAGAGCGCTACCGCAAGCTCGCCGACCGGATCTCCGAGACGATGGATTTCATGAAGGCGATCGGCATCACCGCTGAAAACCATCCGAGCCTGCGTGAAACGGATTTCTTCACCAGCCACGAAGCTCTGCTGCTCGGTTACGAGCAGGCGCTCACGCGCGTCGATTCCACCTCGGGCGACTGGTACGCGACGTCCGGCCACATGATCTGGATCGGCGACCGTACGCGCCAGCCCGATCACGCGCATATCGAATATTGCCGCGGCATCAAGAATCCGCTTGGCCTGAAGTGCGGCCCGTCGCTGACGGCGGACGGCCTTCTCGAATTGATCGACATCCTCAATCCCGCCAACGAGGCGGGACGTCTCACGCTGATCTGCCGCTTCGGGCACGACAAGGTCGCCGAGCATCTGCCGCGCCTCATCCGAGCCGTCGAACGGGAGGGCAAGAAGGTGGTGTGGTCCTGCGATCCGATGCATGGCAACACGATCACGCTCAACAATTACAAGACCCGGCCGTTCGAGCGGATTCTGTCCGAAGTCGAAAGCTTCTTCCAGATTCATCGCGCCGAAGGTTCGCATCCGGGCGGCATCCATATCGAGATGACCGGCAACGACGTCACGGAGTGCACCGGCGGCGCGCGTGCGCTTTCAGGCGACGACCTTGCCGATCGCTACCAC
This sequence comes from Sinorhizobium meliloti, assembly GCF_017876815.1. Lineage (NCBI taxonomy): Bacteria > Pseudomonadati > Pseudomonadota > Alphaproteobacteria > Hyphomicrobiales > Rhizobiaceae > Ensifer > Ensifer meliloti. The sequence goes on from NZ_JAGIOS010000001.1 coordinate 3,125,970, forward strand.
ACCCATTGCGATCCGCGCCTCAATGCCGACCAGGCGCTTGAGCTGGCCTTCCTGCTCGCCGAGCGAATGAAGGGCGGCCGCGACGAGAAGAAGATGGTCGTCAACGGCTGATCCAATCGATTAAGCCATCAGTTCAATATTTCTGAACCTGCGGCGCATTCTCTGAATTTGACTTTGGCCGGGCCAGCTTGAAAGCTTGTCCGGCCTTTATGTGTTGAAGTGCATAGGTTCGAAGGGGGGCAGACGATGGAAATAAACGAGGGCGGTTGCCTTTGCGGCGCTGTTCGTTTCAAGACGCGCGGAAAGCTTCGCGAACTGATCTTCTGCCATTGCTCTCAATGCCGAAAGCAAACCGGGCTCTACTACGCGGCCACCAATGTGCTCGACCGTGAAATGGAAGTGGAAGGCGTCGAGAACGTGACCTGGTACCGTTCCAGCAATGAGGCGCGACGCGGTTTCTGCCGGTATTGCGGATCGGCCCTGTTCTGGAAGGCGGATGGACTGGACTACACGTCCATTCTCGCCGGTACATTCGACGGGTCGGTGGCGCTCGAGCCCGGCTATCACATCTTTTGCGCGGACAAGGGGCACTATTACGATATCAGCGACGACCTGCCGCGCTTTGCAGGATCGCGGCCGTAGCGGGCAGAGAATGCTCGGCAGTCAAGCAGCCCAATCGGAGGCTTGATCATAGGCACTGGCCAACGCCTCGATCTTGACCGCCTGCCAGGAGACATATTCCTCGATCAGCCGTGCGCTCAGCCAGAACCGTCCGCGTCGTCCATCCTCGGATTTTCCAAGGAACCCGGCTGCGTCGGCTCTGGCGAATATCCGGCGGACATGGGTATTCGATATCAGGTAGTGCTCGGCCAGTTTCGCCAGGCTGACCTCGACCCATACCTTGCCGTCCATTGGCGCGAATTCGGAGACGCGCGTCATGAGATCGTCGAGGATCACACCGCCCGATTCGGACCAGACAAAGATGGCGACACCCTTCGGTGGCGTCGTCCATCTGCTGTCGGAGAGGAGGCGCCGTGCCGCGAGCGGCTGGGCGCGCTCGAAAATCGATTTGTCCGCTTCGACGCGTTCGACCCTGGTGCCGCCGTCAAGGAGATCGATCGTGCTCATCTGACTCTTGAACCAGAGTCGCATCGCGGTTTCGCTGACCTCGGTCGGCTCGAGGGGACGCGCTCTCTTGGTACGTCCGCCGGATGCCGGCTGAAGCATCTTGTAAGCGACCAGTTCCGCGAGGAAAGCGGCGGCCGTGTTGCGGCTGGCGCCCCCGGTATCGCGCATGAATTTGAGCAACCGTGCGGCGGTGATACCCGATTCCGGGTTGTTGACGTCCCGTTCGAGATGGAGCGAATAGGCCGCTTGCGTCAGCATCCACTTCTGGTGTGACGCCACCAGGCGCGCCACGCGCGGAAAGAGGTCATTGAGGGCGATCAGCGTTCGCGCGCCTGCCTGCAATATCTGCGGGAAATTAGGATTTCGCACCAAGTCGCCAACCGTCAAGCCGGTTGGCACCTGCTGCTCAGAGCTGCCCTTCTCCGCGACCCGCTGCATCTGCTGCGCGTGCCCCCACTCCTGCGCTGGGGGCACTGCATGGTCCCTTCGCCCCACATTTACCATTCACGCGTTATGCTCAATGCGCAAGGCCTGCGTTTTGTTTCACACGAAATTGAAATCTGCACGTGTGCGAGCGCTTTACTGAACGAGAACGGGCCGTTGGCATTTGACGCCGGTGACGCGCACGTCGGCCTCGCCGACGCGCACGCCGACCAGGAGCAGGAGATTGTAGAGCAATTGATCGACGGGTGCGGTCACGGCGCCGAGTGTTTGCGCCAGAGCCTGCTGCAACAAAGTCGGGCTTCCGATCGAGAGGAGACCGCCCACATTGATCTGCGCGTCGAGATTGCCGAGCAGGGTCCTGGTCGTCGATGAGAGGATATCCCTGGTCGAGACGCTCTTGATCGTCCGCGAGGAAACCTCGGCAGGGCTGAATGCCAGGCGAGAGGGTTGCAGGTTCTTGGACTCGACATGGGCGATGCCGTCGATCTTGATGAGACCGTCGAGGAGCCGCGCCCGCGTCACCCGGGCATCGGACGAAAAGCTCGACAGGACGGTGGGATCGACATCGCCGAGGGCGATCTCCGCCACGCCCGGGACCGCATCTATGATCACCGCCGCATTCTCCGGCGTTCCGCCGTAGCAGCGGATATCCGAGAGCTTTGCTTCCGCATGGGCGAGTTCGACATAGATCGGCAGCCGTATGCGGGTCCCGGCGAGAGCCGCGAGACCGTCGATGACGACTTCGACAGCGAGGCGCGTTTGTGCCGTTCTTACGGCCGCGCCGGGTGAACCCAGGCGATGGCTCGGCGTTTCCAGGGGCGGTTCGCCGATCGCGAGCCTGACCTTTACCGAGGCGATGCCCGGCAAGCCTGCAACGGCGTCGAGTGCGATCTGATGCTCGCCGTTGGCGATCACCGCAGCGGCGGAGACGATCTGCAATGCACTGACTTTCATCGCCCAGTCCGAGCCCGCATCGACGCCGAGGCTCTTCTTCGGGTCGATGTTGAGGATCTGCGCCAGAGTGAGTGTCTGCTTGTTTCCGGCTGTCGCGAGTTCGACGGTCTTGAGCGCTGAAGTCACCGTTCCGGAGAGGCCCTGCACAAGCCGAAGCGACCCGAGCAATTGCGGCACCGTCAGCTCCGCCGTCAGCACGTCTTCGTAGGAAGCGGCCGTGAGACTGAGGCGGGTGGCGATGATCTTGAGGAATGGCTGGATATCGATGTCGGCGTCGATCAATGCCTCGTAATCCATGACCTTCAGCGCAATATTGGTGCCGAGCATCTGGCCGAGGATCGCGTTCAAGAGACCGCCGTTGAGGCTGGCAAGGCGGGAGCCGACGGAGAAGGCAGCGATCTTTGAACTCGCCGCGGTACCGATTACGCTCAAATCCGGCGGCTCGCTGAACAGCGCCGCGAGATAGATGTCGCCCTTCTTCTCGAGCGTAACCTGGACGGCGTCGGCGGGCAGGGCCCCCCTGATGAACCTTTGGCCGGCATCGATCGCCGGGTCGGGGACGTAGCGCCCGCGCACGATCGTCGCCACCCCCTTGGCGGCGGTTTCGACGTCGTTCGGCAGCAGCTTGCCGTCAACCGTCATCAGCCCCGAGGGAGTCGAGACGGCGAAGCCGAGATCGTTGCTCCGGAAGTGGGCGAGGACGGCCTCTTCGGCGGAGCTTACATCGGCGGCCGCCGCAATGGAGGCGAGGTCCGCGACAGACTGCAGCTCGCGCCGCTGAAGGGTAAGATAGCCGTAATCGATGCCGAGCCCCATCGACGCGACCACCAGCGGCATGACGAGCGCCGCCGAGACCCCAATATTGCCGGTGCGGGACTTCAGGCATCGGCGGAAGGCGGTTGTCGCTCCATGCATCTCAGATACCTCCCACGCGTATCGTCGCGTAACGCTCGATCTGCTCGCCCGGCAGGGCAAAGGTGAAAAGCTTCCAGATCGGAAGATCGCTTGCGTCGTAGGAAATGGTGACGGTGAACTGGTTGGTATTGTTGGCGTCATCGCGGACGGTGACGTTCATGCGGGAGGAGTCGATGAAGGTCTGGTTCATCGTCGTGCGCCGGATGTAATCGGTGGCAAGGCGCTCCCGTTCTTCCAGCGAAAGGCCCGCAATCGCAGTCCGTGCCGCATCCGCGGCGACCTGCTGGATGGAATGTGCGGCGCTCAGATAGATCCCGTAAGCTATCAGCGTCAGCACGCACATGAAGAAAAGCGGCGCAATGATCGCGAATTCAATGGCGGCAGCACCCTTCCGACTGGCGAGCAGGCGGTTGAAAACGGACATGCAGCATCTCCGAGTATTCTGTATTTGTTTCCAATTGTCCCTGCAGCTTCAGGGTGCGCCACAATCGTTAATTTTCTTATACTTTTTCAACCCATTGTTTTTGCTTGTGGAATATCGCCTTTTAGGAAATCTTTATTCGCGTTTTAATTGATTCACAGGGCGTCTTGCCACATTTCATGTGGTTGAAAGCAGTCGCCGCAATGACTTGGTCTGGCTGGATTCCTGTGACAGGCACAGGAATGAGGGAGGCGGGGATGCACGGCCTAGGAGAAGTATTCCGACGGACCGTACCCTCTCTACCTCATCCCTGTGCTCGTCACAGGGATCCAGCAGCGCCGCGTCTGCGGCGCGGGAGAGTCTTTTCAGCCCAATGACTTGGCCTGGCTGGATTCCTGTGACGAGCACAGGAATGAGGGAGGCGGGGATGCACGGCCTGCGAGAAGTATTCCGATGGACCGTACCCTCTCTGCCTCATTCCTGTGACAAGCACAGGAATGAGGGGGCGGCGGGGAAGCATGACCAATGAGAAGTATTCCGACGGACCGCACCCGCTCCACCGTCACCCCTGTGCTCGTCACAGGTATCCAGCGCGGAGCGCTTGTGCTTCGCCCTCCGACCGAGTCCGTTCACAAACCGGCGCTGTAAAGCTCGGCATGGGACTTGAAGAAGCGCTCGGTGCTGTAGCGCTTGCCGAACATCATGTCGTGCTGCAGGAAGCGGTAGTCACGCAGCGATGCGGGGACCTTCGGCTGGCGCAGCCAGTCGGCGACGTCCTTGCCGTTCTTGCGGATCAGCATGTAACGGTCGAGCACGCGGTAGTGGTCGTAGACCTTGCCGAGGAACCCCGTGTAGTAGGGATGCTCGTAGCCGGCCTGTTTCAGGATCTGGTAGGAAAGGAAGGCCGGGCTGATCGTGCCGATGTTCTTCTTCGGACCCGTCTTGTTCGACCAGACGACGAGCGGCGTTTCATGCTCAGCCTTCATCTGATCCTTCGGTCCCTTGCGCTCCGCCGTAATGCCCTTCATGTAACCGGTGCTGGAATAGACCGTATTCAGCGGCGGCAGGTGGTCGCCGAAGAGAACGATGATCGTCTCCCGGTCGCGTTCTTTCGCCCAGTCCATCAGCATCTTGAGGCTGTCGTCAGCCTCCTTCACGCCTTGCGCATAGGTGGCGAGCACCTGGCGATCGGCTTCGGGAAGGTCGCCCTCGACCTTGATCGTGTTCTTCGCATAGCGGTTGGCCTCATACGGACCATGGCCCTGCAGGGTCACCGCGAAAAAGAAGAAGGGGTCCTCCACTTCGTCCGCCTGGCGGATGATTTCCTTCGTCAGGGACTCGTCCGACGCGAAGATGCCGCGCTTCTGCATGGCCGGCATGTTCTCTTCCGACCGGAACATGTCGAAACCGAAGGCCTTGTAGACGGCTGTGCGGTTCCAGAACCACCCCTGGAAAGGGTGAATGGCGCGCGAAACATAACCCTCGCCGCGGAAGAACGTGGCGAGCGAGGGAATCGGATTGCGGATATATTGCTGGTAGGGGATGCTGCCATAGGGCAGGAACGCGTTGGAAAAACCGGTCAGCGCTTCGAATTCGACATTGGCGGTCATGCCGCCGAACTCCGGAGAAAAGACGTTGCCGCCCTGCAGTTCACGGATGGTCGGCATGGGATCGGGCGTCAGCTTCACCTTGGGAAGACGGGTCGGATCCCAAAAGGATTCGCTCATCAGCACGATCACGTCCGGTTTGCCGCGATGGGTCGTGCCGGCGGGAAGCGGCTTTACCGGAATCCGGTCGATCGCGTCCGCCATATAGCCGGCGGGCGCGTTTACATTGGCCATCGGGAGGTTGATGGCAAAGGCAAGCGCGAAGCCGTTATGGCGGTAGTTCTCGGTCTGATCCCACATGATCGGGATGACCCGAAGCCGGTCACGGATCCACGAGAACTGGTTGTAGTCCATGATGTTCCAGAATGCGACCAACAGCGGCAGGGCGAATGCGATCCGCATCAGCCGCTCCCGACGTGTCAGCTTGGGAAAGTTCTGCCAGGCGAACCGCAGCAGGAGAGCGCCAACGACGATGGCCGCGATCAACCCGGCGACGACGCCGACCGCGGTCCACGGCCTGTCCTTCACGAGTACCGGCATCAGTTCCATGATCTGCCGGCCGAAAAGAAAATCGGTCGGATAGAGCGGATCGGACAGGAAGACCTGCTTCTGCTGACTGATGAATGCCGGCACGACGGCGAGCGGCGCGATGAGCAGCGCGGCCTTGTGTTCGCGACCGAACAGGGCATCGACGCCAAGCATGGCGAGGAAGAACACGGCGACCGTGGTCCAGGCCGGGCGCATGGGATCGGCGAAATAGGCGACGGTGTCGGGCCAGGACCAGCGCACGATCACTTCGACGGTGAAGACGAGCGCTATCGCAATGAGAAGCGTGAAGAGCGCACTGCGGGCGCCCGACAGGGTTCTCGTGTATCTTGCGGAAGAGCTTTCCCCGTCGGCGTAGACTTGAGAGCTGCTCACGGCGGAATCGATACGGGCCAACGGGCGTCTCCAGTTTCACAAATATTTCACTCCACCGTCATACGACTGTCATCTTGAACAGGGGATGAATGGCGGAAACGGCGCCGCCGCCGCCTGGTTCCTGTGGCCGCGCAAGAATTTCTGCACTTCGTGTAACGGTCCGAAAACACGGAGCTTTTCGGAATTTTTCCGCCGGATCTCGATTGAGTGTGGGTTTTTTCCCGCCGGATGCGGTAAGAACAACGCGAACGAAACATGCATTCGCTGACGAGAGACGACGGGCCCGCTCATGACTGCACAGAAAGCCGCTCCCTCAACGCTACGGATCGCCGTGGCACAGCTCAATCCGACGGTCGGAGACATTGCCGGCAACGTTGCAAAGGCACGCGAGGCACGGACGGCGGCGGCGCGCGAAGGCGCCGATCTGCTGCTTCTGACCGAACTCTTCATCTCCGGCTATCCGCCGGAGGACCTCGTCTTGAAGCCCGCTTTCCTGAAGGCCTGCGAACAGGCGGTGGAGAAGCTTGCGGCGGAGACGGCAGATGGCGGGCCGGGCGTCGTCATCGGCTTTCCGCGGCAGGCCGCCGGCCTCCGGCACAATTCCGTTGCGGTTCTCGACGGTGGCAGGGTCATCGCCATCCGCGACAAGGTCGACTTGCCGAACTACGGCGAATTTGACGAAAAGCGCGTCTTCGATGCGGGTGAGATGCCGGGCCCGGTGAATTTTCGCGGCGTGCGGATCGGCATACCGGTATGCGAGGACATATGGGGCGATCTCGGCGTCTGCGAGACCCTCGCGGAGAGTGGCGCCGAAATCCTCCTGTCGCCGAACGGCTCGCCCTACTACCGCGGCAAGGTCGACGTGCGCCATCAGGTGGTGCTGCGGCAGGTGATCGAGACCGGCCTCCCGATGATCTACGCCAACCAGCTCGGCGGCCAGGACGAGCTGGTTTTCGACGGCGCGAGTTTCGCCTTCAACGCGGACAAGTCGCTGGCATTCCAGATGAGCCAGTTCGAAGAGGCGGTCGCCGTCTCCGAATGGAAAAGGGGCGCGGGCGGCTGGATCTCGGCCAACGGGCTCAAGTCGCGCATACCGGAAGGCGAAGAGGCGGATTACCGCGCCTGCATGCTGGGCTTTCGTGATTACGTCAACAAGAACGGTTTCAGGAACGTCGTTCTTGGCCTGTCCGGCGGCATCGATTCGGCGATCTGCACGGCGCTTGCGGTGGATGCGTTGGGCGAGGAGCGGGTTCGCACGGTCATGCTGCCCTACCGCTACACCTCGCGCGAATCGTTGCGGGATGCCGAGGCATGCGCCAAGGCGCTCGGCTGCCGCTACGACATCGTAGCGATCGAAGAACCGGTCGAGGGCTTCCTCAGCGCGCTCGCCGACACGTTCGAGGGAACCGAAGCGGGCATTACCGAGGAAAACCTGCAGAGCCGCACGCGCGGGACGATCCTGATGGCGATCTCCAACAAGTTCGGCTCCATGGTGGTGACGACGGGCAACAAATCCGAAATGTCGGTCGGTTACGCCACGCTTTACGGCGACATGAACGGCGGTTTCAATCCGATCAAGGATCTCTACAAGATGCAGGTTTACGCGCTGGCACGCTGGCGAAACGGCACCGTTCCGCCGGGAGCGCTAGGCCCGTCAGGCGAAGTCATTCCGCAGAACATCATCGACAAGGCGCCGTCGGCCGAACTCCGCCCCGACCAGACGGATCAGGATTCGCTGCCGCCCTATCCCGTGCTCGACGACATTCTCGAATGCCTGGTCGAGAAGGAGATGAGCACGGAGGAGATCGTCGCCCGCGGACATGAGGAGGCAACCGTTCACCGGATCGAACACTTGCTCTACATCGCTGAATACAAGCGCCGCCAGTCGGCGCCGGGCGTGAAGATCACCAGGAAGAATTTCGGCCGCGACCGGCGTTATCCCATCACCAACCGCTTCCGCGACAGGGGGTAATCATGCGCAGTTCGGTGGAGATCTTCGACATTGCGACCGGCGAGACGCGCGTCGTCTGGCAGACGGAGCGGCTGGTCGAGGCACCGAACTGGTCACCCGACGGAAAATTCCTCATCATCAACGGCGACGGCAGGCTTTACCGGCTTGGCTTCGACGGTTCCGATCCCACGGAGATCGACACCGGCTTTGCCCGGCACTGCAACAACGATCACGGAATCTCGCCCGACGGCAGCACGCTCGTGATCAGCGACAAGACGGAATTCGGCAGTTCGGCAATCTATCTCCTGCCGGCAGAGGGCGGCACGCCGCGGCTCGTCACACGCAACCTGCCGTCCTACTGGCACGGCTGGTCGCCCGACGGGCGCATGCTTGCCTATTGCGGGATCCGCGATCAGGTCTTCGACATCTACACGATACCGGTCGATGGCGGGGAGGAACGCCGCCTGACGCAGGGGCAGGGCCGCAATGACGGGCCGGACTGGTCTGCGGACGGGGAGTGGATCTATTTCAATTCGAGCCGTACCGGCCGCATGCAGATCTGGCGGGTTAGGCCGGACGGCAAGGATGTCCAGCGCATCACCGACAGTCCTTATGGCGACTGGTTTCCGCATCCTTCTCCGGACGGCAGACACCTGCTCGTGCTCTCCTATGACGGCGATGTCTTCGACCACCCGCGCGATCTCGACGTGCGTCTCCGCCTGATGGATCCGGACGGCGGCAATGCGCGCGTACTGCTCGAACTCTTCGGCGGGCAGGGGACGGTGAACGTCCCGAACTGGTCGCCCTCGGGCACCGCCTTTGCCTTCGTACGCTACGAACCGGAGGAATAGCCAGCGGGGGTCAGATACGCGGCAGGTTGTAAGGGGTGATTACTTCGACCGCGGAAAGATGCCGCTTTTCGGAGGCGCGCAGTGCGCCCCGGCGCTCCAGGACCGCGTGGAAAGCCATGCGGACGTCCGTTTTCAGGTCGTGGTGAAGAACGAACTGGACCAAGCCCTGACGCAGGAGATCCAGATTGTCCTCATCGAGGTCGTGAGCGACGAAGAGAACGCAGCCGCGCTGCAACTGTCCGAAGGCGTCGAGCACAGCGCGATTGCCTCCGCCGATCGAATAGGCAGCATTGATCTCCGGATGGCTGGCGATTGCCTTAAGGGCAAGAGCGCCTGTCTCCTCGTTCCTGCCATGGCCCTCGCTGATCTCGACCACGCCGATATGCGGATATTTTTCCCGCAGCACGCGGCGAAAACCGATCTCGCGTTCCTCTTCGCCGCGAAAGCGACTGCTCGATATGGTGACCAGCACAGTCGCAGGCCGGTCCGCGAAGCGCTCGCCGATCAGGTAGGCTGCGGTTTCACCGGCGGCGCGGTTGTCAGCCCCGGCATAGGCCGTTCGCGATGAATGCGGCAGATCGGTAACGAGCGTGACGACCGCAACTCCGGCATTTTCGAGCCGCGCCACGGCGGCGGCAATCTCCGGCACGTCGGGCGCCTTGAGGACTACTCCGTCGGTTCCTCGAAGCCGAATACGGTCGAGCAACTGGCTGATGTCCTGCGGCCGCATGGTCTCGGCGAAATGGAAGCGGGACCGGAAAACCGTAGGCATGAAGGTCGCGGCTTCGCTTTCGAATGCCTTGCGCACCGCTTCGGTGAAGCGTTCCGGCGCCTCCATCACCACGTCGACGGCATATTTGCGTCCCTGTACCTCAAGGCCCGCCTGCTGTCTCTCGAGTTCACGAATGGCTGCATTGACGCGCATTACCGTTTGCTGACGCACGCCCCGCCGGCCGTTGAGGACGCGATCGACGGTCGCCGTACTGAGTCCCGCCTGGAAGGCGATGTCCTTGACAAGAAACGGATGTGCCACCGGTCCCTCCTGATGGCTTTTTGATGGATTCTTGCTCTATATCAGAAGCAGGCAAGCCGTATAGTCGGATCATCGTCATCCTTGAGGAGGAGAACTGATGAAGACGGACAATCCCGCGCGGGCGCGTCTGGAACGCGTGTGGCTCAATGAGGCGGCCTGCGATATCGAGGAATTTCGTGCGGCGGTCGAGCACCGAGTCAGCCTGGCGGACTATCCGCACGCGGCGGACTGCCAGAAGAACATCCTGATCTATGACAGCGCCCGTCTTGCCGGCGATTGCGCCACGCAGGACGGCAGGCGGTCGGTGCTTGCGGAGATCTGCGAGGCGCTTGCGACGGGGCCGGGCGTGGCGGTCTTCAAGCGCGCCTTCACCGATACGCGGGTGATCGACGAAGCAAGCGGCATCTTCAACGAGATCATCGAGGAACAGCACCGCACCAACAGCGGCGGCGGCGATCATTTCGCCAAGCCCGGCGCCAACGACAGAATCTGGAATTCACTCGAAAAGCACTGCCTGAAGAACCCCGAGAATTTCGCGGCCTATTACGGCAACGCCATCATCGCGCTCGTCAGCGAAGCCTGGCTCGGTCCGAACTACCAGATGACGGCGCAGGTCAACCGCGTCAATCCCGGCGGCGCGTCTCAATCGCCGCATCGCGACTATCATCTCGGCTTTCAGACCTCGGCCGTTATAGAGCAGTATCCGGCGCATGTGCACAGGCTCTCGCCGGTCCTGACGCTCCAGGGCGCGGTCGCCCATTGCGACATGCCGGTCGAAAGCGGGCCAACCCTGTTCCTGCCCTATAGCCAGACGTATCTGCCCGGATATCTCGCTTTGAAACGGCCGGAGTTCCGCACCTATTTCGAAGAGAACCACGTGCAATTGCCGCTGGAGAAGGGCGACGTCGTGTTCTTCAACCCGGCGCTTTTCCACGCCGCGGGCAGCAACCGGTCTGCCGGGATCAAGCGTGTGGCCAATCTTCTGCAGGTATCCTCCGCTTTCGGCCGGGCGATGGAAACGGTGGATCGCGAACACATGTGCGTCGTGCTCTTTCCGGCTCTGAAAGTCCTTGCGGCCGGAGGCAAGCTCACGCAGGACGAAATTGCCAATGCGGTTGCCGCGTGCGCCGAGGGGTATTCGTTCCCGACCAATCTCGATCGTGATCCGCCGGTTGGCGGTCTGGCGCCCAGGACGCAGGCACAGCTGATGCACGAAGCGCTCGCCGGCGAATGGAGTGTTGAGGCGTTTGCCGAAGCGCTGGCCGATCAGGCGGCGAAAAAGCTAAGCTAGCCGTCTTGGCTTAAGGTCTTTTGAGATCTTGAGTTTATCACGGCTACTGCGAGATGGATGATGGCGTTGGTGCTCTGGTGGATTTGTCGGGGCGTAGGGCGGTGCGGACAAGGTTGCCGAGCACGTCGGTCAGCGTGGGGAGGACTGCAATCTCTCCTCCTCATCTCTGTGCTTGTCACAGAGATCCAGCAGCGCCGCGTCAGCGGCGCGGGAGGAGTTCTTTCAGCCCAAGGACTTGGTCTGGCTGGATCCCTGTGACGAGCACAGGGATGAGGAGATCAGACAAGTAGCGGCGGGTATCCCAAATCTCAACAGGCATTAATGCACGCTCACCAAGGCATATTCACCAACATCTCAAAGGGAGGATCAGGATGAGCACGGACCACGCCCTACTGGACGGGAAGATCGCCATTGTGACCGGGGGCACGCAGGGGCTCGGTGCCACGATTGCCGCACTCTTCGCGGAGCGCGGCGCCGCCGGCGTCGTCATTTGCGGGCGCAACGCGGCGAAGGGCGAGGCGAAAGCTGCCGAGATCGCCGCGGCGACGGGTTCGAAGGTCGTCTATGTACCAGCGGATCTCGAGCGGGTGGAGGATGCCCGTGCCGTCGCGGCGGCTTGCGACCGCGCCTTCGGCCGCGTCGATGCGCTGGTCAACGCCGCAGCGATCACCGACAGGGGTACGATCCTCGACACCAGCCCGGAACTCTTCGACCGGATGTTCGCGGTCAATGTGCGGGCGCCATTCTTCCTGATGCAGGAGGTGATAAAGGTGATGCGGCGCGAGAAGACAGAGGGCACGATCGTCAATATCGGCTCCATGTCGGCGAAGGCGGGTCAGCCCTTCATCGCAGCCTATTGTGCGTCGAAGGGGGCACTGGAGACGCTGACCAAGAACACCGCCTATGCCGTCCTTCGCAACCGGATACGGGTCAACGGCCTCAACATCGGCTGGATGGCCTCGGAAGGCGAAGACCGGATCCAGCGCGAATATCACGATGCGCCGGCGAACTGGCTCGAAAAGGCGGCAGCGAGCCAGCCCTTCGGCAGGCTCGTCGACCCGGCCGAGGTCGCGCGTGCCTGCGCCTATCTCTCATCGGCAGAATCCGGCCTCATGACGGGTTCCGTCATCTGCTTCGATCAGTCGATCTGGGGTGCCTATGACGCCTCGCCTCATCCGGAGGCGCCGCTCTGAAGCTCCCGCTTGCTTGCCTTGCCTTTCGTGGGGACCTGTGGCCATATGCCGCCGTCAGGTGCCCGCGAAATGCGGGAGAATCGGGAAGCCGGTGCAGTTCCGGCACGTGCCCAACGCTGTGAAGGGGACGTTCTCGCCAAAAAGGGCTCTGAATCTTTTCAGAGCTTTGCCACTGAATATTGAAGCTATTCGGGAAGGCGGCGCGAACGGATGATCCGAAGTCAGAAGACCGGCCTGGCGAGATAGACCGGCCCCGCGCGGACGGCGGGAGGTTTCCGCATTGTTGGGGATCGAACGATGCTGCCTGACCCGAACGGCTGCCTTACGGCTGCCGGAGCTTTTTCGTCGGACGAGCGCGCCGCCGTCTATCGTGCCATTGAGACGCGTCGCGACGTGCGCGACGAGTTCCTGCCCGAACCATTGTCCGAGGAACTGATCGCCCGCCTGCTCGGTGCGGCGCACCAGGCGCCGTCCGTCGGCTTCATGCAACCCTGGAACTTCGTGCTCGTGCGCCAGGACGAGACGCGGGAGAAAGTCTGGCAGGCTTTCCAGCGCGCCAATGACGAGGCCGCAGAGATGTTTTCCGGCGAAAGGCAAGCGAAGTACCGGTCGCTGAAGCTCGAAGGCATTCGCAAGGCGCCGCTCAGCATTTGCGTGACCTGCGACCGGACGCGCGGCGGAGCGGTCGTCCTGGGCCGCACCCATAATCCGCAGATGGATCTGTACTCGACCGTTTGCGCCGTCCAGAACCTCTGGCTCGCCGCGCGGGCGGAGGGCGTGGGCGTCGGCTGGGTCAGCATTTTCCACGAGAGCGAGATCAAGGCTATCCTCGGAATCCCGGATCATGTCGAAATCGTCGCCTGGCTGTGCCTCGGTTTCGTCGACAGGCTGTATCAAGAGCCGGAACTCGCCGCGAAGGGCTGGCGACAGCGCTTGCCGCTCGAAGATCTCGTTTTCGAGGAAGGCTGGGGCGTCCGTTAGATCGATGCTCGCAACGGCGTATGTCAGTTTTCCTGCAGCGGCTGGTAACGGGGCCCAAGCGGATGCTTGAGGTCGATCGCGCTTTCTTCCTGCGGAAGGAAGGTCGGACCGACGACGCGGACCTTGTTTTTGGCCGGGTCGTAGGGCCGTTCTGCTATCGGCTTGGCCGGCGCCTTCTTCTCGCTGCCAATGGTTATGACCGACGGGCTGACGACGGTGAGCTTGCCGGCGGAGACTGCCTTTTGCCCGTTGGCATCCGTTGCGGGGTCCGGGATTCCGCAGCCACAGATGCCGGGTGAGCCGACACTGCGCGCCCGGTAGGCGAAGGCCGTTGGGAGATCGGTGTAGGGCCGGCCGGTCGTCGCCGAAACCATCTGGTCGGCTTCTTCCGTCGCGAGCACATGATAGTAGAGCTCCGTCTCCGCACCCGGGCATCGCGCGCGGCAGAGATCGGCGTCACGACCGAAGTCTGCCGGCGTGGCATGCGAGGAGATGGGAAAGAAGGCGCCATCGCATGTCCTTACGCACATGGTTCTGAGGCTGCCGGCGAAATCGTCATCCGTGAGCGGTAGCTCTGCCCGGGGGGCGTCGAGCAGAAGCGGATAGGCACCGCTGTCCGGCGGCAGGTCGCGCAGGATGTTCCGGTGAACCTCCGTGCCGTCGGCGGCGCTCGCAAACTGGCCTTCGGCGCTTCCGGCATCCCAGCCCTCTCGGGGCGCTCCCGAGCAGCCGTTGAGTTCCATGGCAGCGAGGATGCGCCGACGAACGTCGTCGTCACCACCGCCGATCAGATGCCTACGCTGCGCCTTGAGTTGCCGCAGATTCGCCTCCATGCGCGCGATCGTGTCGTCGAGTTCGGCGCAAGCGGCCTCGTCATCGCCGCCGATGACGACGACGCTGTCGCTGCTGCATTCCATTCGGCGGCGATCGTTCTTGGCGCGGCGCAACTCGATGTTCTGGCGGGAGACCGCACCTGTGAAGTCGCGCAGGCTGGCATTCGTCGTGAAACCTGTGGGAAGGCCGGCGAGGCGTGCGCTCAGCCGTTCGCAAACGCCGGACGCTGCGGCCGGGCCGGCTGCGGCCAGCGCCAGCGGTACGAGAACCGCCGCGATGCGCCGGATCTTGGATGCCACTTTCGGGGACGCGGACACGTGCTTCTTCCTGCATTGCAGCGGACCGTTGCCGATGTGTCCGCCTTACCGTCTCATCATAGGACCTTGTCGAGATGGCGCAACGGGAAGAGGGCATCTGCGTTAATTCGCAATGCCCGTGGATGGAAGCTGTGGGCCGTGCGATCTGCACGGCCCGGATTATCGGGTCAGGCGGCGCGTGCCGTTTCAAGCGACATCGGGCGATCGAGAACGGTGCCCTCGATGGAGGCCACCGCCTTCATCGTTTCGAGCAGGTTCCTGCTCACCTCCCACGCGATGGCGACCGCATGGACGGAGCCGATCCTGTGCGGATCGGCGATGCGCTCCCCAGGGCAACCCATGCGGCGGAACATTCGCTCCAGGAACACATCGGTGACCGTGACGATATGGCTGATGCCCGAGGCAAGGCTCATTTCGCCCACACCGCACATCAGTTCGGCCGCGGCGATGGTGACCTGGTTCGATGCGCGATCCTGGGAGATTTCGGGATCGATGCAGAAGCGGCTCGATTCCCACACCGACGCACTACGGATTTCCGGATTGTCCCCGAGCAGGATCGGGAACGTATCGTCCAGCATATTCGGACCGAGCGTCGGAAGGAGCCTGAGGGAGCCACGAATCTTGCCGGTGTCCGGCGAGTACGACATGACATAGAGCGGATTGGCCTTGTCGTAGTGGTCGATTTCCCAGTCCCCTTCGGTCTTGACGTCCCATTTCAAGAAGTCGTGGAACACGCGCTTACGCAGCCGGAACATCTCGTCGATGGCCTGGGGGTGCTGGCTGCGACCGTTTCCGTTCACTATCCTGATCATTTTTTCGCTCCATGCGTGATTACGCGATGTAGCGATGCTGTCAGGCTCGGATGACACATGTAACTGTCTATAGTGACAGTTTATTTCCTCATTTTTTCCCAATAGATTTGTGGGGGAATCTGCGGGTGGCCGGTCCTGTCCCGGGCCGGCAACCCGTCAGATGGTGGGGATCAGAGCATGTCGAACAGCGTGCGCTACAGCTTGCGTGTTGGACACTACATTGAGTTTGCGGCGGGCATTGGTCATGAAGAAACGCACCGTTCGCTCGGATATGCCGAGAATCGTTGCGATCTCCCAGTAGCTCTTGCCGGCCGCCGACCACGTGAGCACCTCCGTTTCCCGCCCGGTCAGGCGGAGATCGCGCTCGTCGAGCGCCCCGGCCATCGCCGAATGTTCGAGCATGGAGGCGTGGAAGAGGTTGGCAGCCAGCTGGAAATCGCGCAGATGGCAGCGGCGGTAGGCGGACCACTCAACCGGCGACATGTTTGCACCGATTGCGAGAAGCGCCATGCGGCCCGCAGGCGAGGGGAGCGGTAAGGCCACGCCTTCGGTGGAAAGCCCGATTTCTTCGGCCGCCTCGAAGAGGGGCTCGCATTCCGGAAAGCGGCGCCGCGCTGTCGCCCATTCCACCGGCCTGACGCCGCCGAGCGCAAGCTTGAGGATCGGGTCGATCCTGTAAAGCCCCCTGGCGGCGTAGATTTCGGCGGCGTAGGCGCCGAAAGTGTGATGCAGGCGGCAGATTCTCAAACCATCCGGAAGAGACTCCGCCTCCAGATACAGGAGATGCGAGATGTTGAAGGTTCGACGCATCAGGGCGAAGAAGCGCTCGGGGTCTGCGCAACCTCCATATTCCACGATATCCAGCAAATTGAGGACAGCCTGTTGATTAGCCATGCCGTAACACCGAAACTTGCCCCTATAATAAACATGGTTTACGGCGGCCGGTTTTGTCTAGTGCAATATTTCATAAACGGTGCAGTAATCCCGCTTATGCAATCATAAGTTGACTTTTTAGCCAAATATCGCTGACGCGGCTGCGTCGGTCCCGTGGAAGCGGCGTTTTTTCCGCCCTCCAGTGAATGAGGAGGCGCGCCACCCCTCAGACGGGATGGCTTGATTCGACGACGGCCAGCGCTGCCATGTTGACGACGCCACGCGAGGTGACGGACGGCGACAGAATATGCGCCGGCAGCGCCGAGCCCAGAAGGATCGGGCCGACATGCAGGCTGTCCGTCATGGTTTTGACCACGCCGAGCGTGATATTGGCCGCGTCGAGATTGGGGAAGACGAGCAGGTTCGCTTCGCCGTTCAGCGTGCTGTCCGGCATCACGCGTTGGCGCAGGACCTCGGAGATGGCGGAATCGCCGTGCATCTCTCCGTCCACCTCGAGATCGGGGGCGAGCTCGCGCACGAGCTGCAGTGCGGTGCGCATCTTGAAAGCGCTCTCGGAATCGCGCGAGCCGAAGTTCGAGTGGGAGACGAGGGCAGCACGCGGCGTGATGCCGAAGCGGCGGATTTCGTTTGCCGCCATCACTGTCGTCTGAGCGATCTCCTCCGCGCTCGGGCTGAAGCTCACATAGGTATCGGTGAAGAAGGTCGCGCCGCGTTGTGAGATCAGGAGGCTGAGCGCCGAGAAGTCGAGTACGCCCGAACGCTTGCCGATGATCTGCGATACATCGCGCAAATGCCTGCTGTAGCGTCCCTCGACCCCGCAGATCAGCGCGTCCGCCTCGCCGCGCTTGACGGCGAGCGCGCCGATGACCGTCGTATTCGTGCGCACGATCGTGCGGGCCGCCTCGGGAATGACGCCGAGCCGCCCGACGAGGGCGAAATAATCATCGACATAGTCGCGATAGCGCGGGTCGCCCTCGGGATTGACGACCTCGAAATCGACATCGGGGCGGATTCTGAGGCCGTAGCGCCGCAGGCGGGTCTCGATGATTTGCGGGCGGCCGATCAGGATCGGCTTGGCCGTGCCTTCTTCCAGCAGCACCTGGGCGGCGCGCAGCACCCGCTCATCTTCGCCCTCGGCGAAGATGACGCGGTTCTTCGCCGCGTTCTTCGCTGCAGCAAAGACCGGCTTCATGATGAAGCCGGAGCGGAAGACGAAACGGTTGAGCTTGTCGAGATAGGCGTCGAAGTCCTGGATCGGACGCGTGGCGACGCCGCTTTCGGCCGCGGCCTTTGCAACGGCCGGCGCAATGCGCAGGATCAGCCGCTGATCGAAGGGCGAAGGGATCAGATAGTCGGGGCCGAAGACCGGCGTTTCGCCGGAATAGGCGCGCGCGGCGACATCCGACGGTTCCTCGCGGGCAAGGCCGGCGATCGCGCGGACCGCCGCCATCTTCATTTCTTCGTTGATGGTGCGT
Source organism: Sinorhizobium meliloti (assembly GCF_017876815.1). Taxonomy (NCBI): domain Bacteria; kingdom Pseudomonadati; phylum Pseudomonadota; class Alphaproteobacteria; order Hyphomicrobiales; family Rhizobiaceae; genus Ensifer; species Ensifer meliloti. The sequence continues at coordinate 3,143,992 of NZ_JAGIOS010000001.1, forward strand.
GCGCCGCAATCGAGCGCGCCACGGAAGATATGCGGGAAACAGAGAACATTGTTGACCTGGTTCGGGAAGTCCGAGCGTCCGGTGCAGATCATGGCATCGGGCCGCGCGGCGCGGGCCACCTCTGGCATGATCTCCGGCGTAGGATTGGCCAGCGCCATGATCAGCGGCTTTTCGGCCATCCGGGCCAACAGTTCAGGCTTGAGGACGCCGGCGGCCGAGAGCCCCAGAAACACGTCCGCCCCGCCGATGCTGTCGGCGAGCACGCGATTGTCGCTCTCCTGCGCGTAGACGGCTTTCCACTCGTCCATCAGGGCCTCGCGCCCTTTGTAGACGAGACCTTCGATGTCGTGGACCCAGATGTTTTCGCGCCTGGCGCCCAGCGTGACGAGGAGGTTGAGGCAGGCAAGCGCCGCCGCCCCGGCACCGGAGGCCACGATCTTGGCCTCGGCAATGTCCTTGCCGGCGAGTTCCAGGCCGTTCAGGACGGCGGCCGCGACGATGATCGCGGTCCCGTGCTGGTCGTCGTGGAAGACCGGTATTTCCATTTTCTCGCGCAGACGCCGCTCCACCTCGAAACATTCGGGAGCTTTGATGTCCTCGAGATTGATGCCGCCGAAGGTCGGCTCCAGCGCCGAGATGACGTCGACCATCCGATCGACCGTCGGTGCGTCGATCTCGATGTCGAAGACGTCGATCCCTGCGAACTTCTTGAAGAGAACAGCCTTACCTTCCATCACGGGTTTGGAGGCGAGGGGACCGATATTGCCGAGGCCGAGGACGGCGGTGCCGTTCGATACCACGGCGACGAGATTGGCGCGGGCGGTGAAATCGGCTGCGGTCTCGGGATTGTCCTTGATGGCGAGGCACGGTGCGGCGACCCCGGGCGAATAGGCGAGCGCCAGGTCGCGTTGGTTCCCGAGCGGCTTGGTCGGCTGAATCTCGAGCTTGCCGGGGCGGGGATAGCGATGGAAGAAGAGTGCCTGCTGATCGATGTCTCCGCTGGCGGGAACGGCCTGGGATTTCGCTTTATCGCCCGTGTTCATGCCTTTGCATTCCTTGAATTCTTGCGTGGACCCGAGAGCGCGTTTGTGAAATCGCGTTCACGTCCGGTGCTGATAGATGTCGTGCCTTTTGGCATGAATCGCCCGGCACGTACAGTTTCGACGCGGTTCTTTCCAGCCATGGCTACTCGGCGCTCGCTGCGTGCTCGGCGTCCCATGTCATCTTCCTGAAACACGAGTCTGATTTTGACGGTCGTGAAACGGCTAAACCAGGATGAGGCTGGCATGGCGGCGGCATCGGCACCCCAACAGGATTCCGTTCGGAAACTGCGGACGCTTTTCATTTCCGATGTTCATCTGGGCTCGAAAGCGGCCAAGACGGACTTTCTCCTGGATTTCCTGCGGCACCACGAGGCGGAGACGATCATTCTCGTCGGGGATATCGTGGACGGCTGGCGTCTCAAACGCAGCTGGTATTGGCCGCAATCCTGCAACGACGTGGTCCAGAAGCTTCTGCGCAAGGCACGAAAAGGCACGCGCATCATCTACATCCCCGGCAATCACGACGAGTTCCTCCGGGACTTTCCGGGCGTTCACTTCGGCGGTATCGAAGTGGCGCAGCGCTATCTCCACAAGGGCGCGGACGGGCGGACCTATCTCGTGCTGCACGGGGACGAGTTCGACGTGGTCGTGCGCAACGCACGCGTTCTCGCCTATCTCGGCGACTGGGCCTACGACATGGCGATCGCCATCAATATAGGCCTTGCGGCAATACGTCGTCGTCTTGACATGCCTTACTGGTCGTTTTCCTCCTGGGCCAAGCTGCAGGTCAAACATGCGGTGAACTTCATCGGCGAGTTCCAGAAAGTCGTGACCGAGGAAGCCCGTCGTCACGACGCGCAAGGCGTGATCTGCGGCCACATCCATCATGCGGTCATCGAGGACATCGACGGCATCCGGTACATAAACACGGGCGACTGGGTGGAGAGTTGCACGGCGATCGCCGAGCATCACGACGGCACGATGGAGCTCATCACCTGGCACCAGATGCGCGGCGACACCGCCGCTGGGCAGCGAGCCGGGGAGGCCGAGACGATGCCCGTCAGGCGGTTCGCACCGCAGGCCGCCTGAGTGATTCTGCGGGGTAAGGGAAAACTCCCGGAGGGAGCCGGCTATCGTTCCGGTGGACAAGCACCCGCAGTGACGAGCGGGATGAGGAAAAGTGTGCGCGGTTTTCCGCCCGCATCCCGCGTCTCAACTTCTAGGAATCGATCACGTTCATGTTTTTAGGTCGACTCGACCTAAAAACATCGTGATCTAGCCGATGGCAAACACACGCGCGGTTGTGCTAATGGTGGCCCACAGCCATCAGGTCCTTCCATGATTCCGTCATCTGCTCCCGCATTCGTCGCGGGGCCCCCGCCGCGCCATTTCGCACTCCGCATCGCGCTTCTCTTCTCAGCGCCGCTGATCGTCAACGGTTTCGCCATGCCGTACTTTCCGGTCTGGCTGAGCAGCCTGTCGCTCAGCGACTTCGAAATCGGCATAGTGCTTGCAGTTCCGATGTTCGTCCGGGTAATCACCGCACCACTGGCGGGCGTTCTCGCAGACCGCATCGGCGAGCGGACGATCGTCCTGATCTGGTCGGGTATCCTATCCTTCGCCGGAGCCGTCGTTCTTTTCTATGCGCAGAGCTTCTGGCCGGTGCTCGTCATCTACACGCTGCAATCTGCGGTTTATTCGCCCTATGTGCCGATCGTCGAGGCGATCGCCCTTTCGGGCGTGCGGCGCTGGGGCTTCGACTATGCGCAGATGCGTGTCTGGGGATCGGTCGCCTTTATCGGGGCGACGATGCTGGGTGGCTGGCTGATCGGAGTCGTCGGTGGGCAGATGGTCCTGCCCGCCATGGCGGCGGGCTTCGCGCTCACCATCCTTTTGGCGGTGGCCGCGCCGCGTGTCGGCCGTCCGCGCAGGCCATCACCGATTACCGCAATCACCGAGCCGCCGCCGCAATCGCTGCGACAGGCGGATCTGCAACTGCTGCTGGTCGGCGTGACGCTGGTCAACAGCAGCCATGCGATGCTCTTCGCCTTCTCTGCCATCTATTGGCAGCATATCGGCTACAGCGGCACCCAGATCGGCATTCTCTGGAGTGCCGGCGTCGCGGCGGAAGTGCTGATGTTCTTCCTCGCCAGGGCGATCGTCCGCCGTTTCAGCGTCTGGACGATGATCTTCTCCGGCTGCCTGCTCGCGGTCGTACGCTGGCTGATCTTCCCGATGGATCTCGGCTTCTCGGGCTATTTCGTTCTGCAGTGCTTTCACGCCTTCACCTATGCGATCATGCATACGGGCATGCAGCACAAGCTGGTCGAGCGTGTCGCGGAGGAGCAGGAGGCGTCGGCGCAGGGGCTCTACTTTTTCTACACCGGCATCTTCACGGCGATCTTCACCTTTCTGTCGGGCTATTTCTACGCCTGGTTCGGCGTCGACGGCTTCTACTCCATGTCGGCGGTCGCGCTTTCGGGCTGCCTTTTCACCTTCCTCGGCTGGTATCTTCAGCCCCAGAGGCTGGCCTCCGGCGGAAAGACGAGCGAGGCCTCGTAGCGAAGGCCCGGCGAGCGGTCTTTCGAGAGCAGCAGCGGTCCGTCGAGATCCACGAAATCCGCGTCCTGCGCGACGAGTACCGCCGGCGCCATGGCGAGCGAACTGCCGACCATGCAGCCGACCATGATCTTCAGGCCGAGGGCTTCGGCCGCAGCGCGCATGCGCAGGGCCTCCGTCAGCCCGCCGGTCTTGTCGAGCTTGATGTTGACCGCATCGTAGCGGCCGACGAGCCTTTCGAGGTCCTCCGTGGCATGCACGCTTTCGTCGGCGCAGACGGGTACCGGGCGAGGCAGGGAGGCGAGTATCTCGTCGCGGCCGGCGGGCAGCGGCTGTTCGATGAGGCTGATGCCGTTCTCGGCGCAGGCGGCGAAGTGGGCGGCAATGTTGGCTTCCGTCCATCCCTCATTGGCGTCGAGAATGATGCGGCTCCCCGGCGCGCCGCTCCTGACGGCGCGAATGCGCGCCGTGTCGTCTGACGTTCCGACTTTCACCTTGAGAAGCGCCCGATGGGCGTGTTTCGCGGCCTGGGCCCTCATCTCCTCCGGCTCGGCGAGCGACAAGGTGTAGGCGGTGGTCAGAGGCGTCGGGCCAGCGATTCCGGCGAGCGCGGCAGCGGAGCTTCCGCTGCGCTTTGCCTCGAGATCCCACAGGGCGCAGTCGACCGCGTTTCGCGCGGCGCCGGCCTTCATCGCCGTCTGCAGGTCGGTGCGGGTCATGTCCTCTTCGATGAGGGGCCGCACGGTCTCGATGGCGCTCAGCACCGACTCGACCGATTCGCCGTAGCGGGCATAGGGCACGCACTCGCCCCAACCCGATAGCTCGCCGTCGGTGACGCGGCAGGTGACGACGCTTGCCGTGGTTTTCGAGCCGCGCGAAATGGTGAAAGCGCCTGCGATCGGGAAATGTTCGACGGTGGCTGTAAGAGTAATCGGCATAGGGACCCCATGACTTCATCCGCTCCGGACCGCGAATGGCGGAGTTTTGCGAAGCTTGCGGCCCATTGTGTCATTTCTGTCGCACCAAGGGCACTGTACGACTTTGAATTCCCGCATGATTTTGTCATCAAATCGATTCTGGTTTAAGAGACTATGCGGAGAACGAACTGAAAGACCGATATCACGTGACGCGTGCCCCAACAGAGACCGCTGCCGACGTCGTCGTCGATGAGGGCGCCGCCGGAAACGGTCGGCGCTATGTGTTCAGCGGCGACTGGCGGCACGAGACGGCGGAGGCGATGGCCGCCAAGCTGAAGCGGCTTGAAAAGCCCGCGGGCGGCCAGAGCGAATTCGACTTCTCCGGCATCACCCGGATGGATACGGCGGGTGCGTGGATCATTCGCCGCTTCATGAATGGGACAGCCGACGAAGTTCGTTTCACGGGCGGCGAGCGCTACGCCGAATTGGTCCGCGCACTGCCGAAGCAACTGCGTCGCCCGGAAGAGAGTGCGACGAGAATGCCGCTTTTCCAGCGGCTGTTTACGCCCGTGGGCGAGCTGACGGTCTCCATCTGGACCGACACGGTGGCTGCCATGTTCATCCTGGGCTCTGCGGTACGCGGCGCGCAGATGAAGCTCGGGCGTCACGCCGGCGTTTCGCCTGCTGCGATCGTCCACCAGATCGACCGTATGGGCGTCATGGCGACGCCGATCATCACCCTGATGTCGTTCCTGATCGGCGCCATCATAGCGCAGCAGGGAGCGTTCCAGCTCCGCTCATTCGGCGCGGAGATTTTCGTGGTCGATCTCGTCGGCATCCTGCAATTGCGCGAGATCGGCGTGTTGCTTACCGCGATCATGATCGCCGGTCGGTCGGGCAGCGCGATTACTGCCGAGATCGGCTCCATGAAGATGCGCGAAGAGGTCGATGCGCTCAAGGTCATGGGCTTGAGTCCGGTCGGCGTTCTTGTCTTTCCGCGTCTCGTGGCGCTGACGATCGTCCTGCCGCTCCTGACGATCATCGCAAACTTCGCCGCGCTTGCCGGCGCCGCCATGGTGGCATGGACCTATTCCGACATCACGATACCGACCTTTTTGGCGCGGTTGCAGGAAGCGGTCGATTTCTCCTCGGTCGCGGCCGGCATGATCAAGGCGCCCTTCATGGCCCTCATCATCGGCGTCGTTGCCGCAGTCGAGGGACTGAAGGTCGGAGGCAGCGCCGAGTCGCTCGGGCGGCGCGTGACCTCCTCCGTCGTCAAATCCATATTCGTCGTGATTCTGATCGACGGATTGTTCGCCATGTTCTACGCGGCAATCGATTTCTGAGGTAGGCGAACATGGTTCAGGCGGTCATCGAAAAGCAAGCGGATGCGGGGGGCGAGCGAGAGGCGGTCCTCTCCGTTCGCGATCTGACCGTCGGCTTCGGCGACCATGTCGTTCTCGACAATCTCAATCTCGAAGTGCTGCGGGGTGAAATTCTCGGCTTCGTCGGCGCCTCCGGTACCGGCAAGTCCGTACTGATGCGCACGGTCCTTCGGCTTCTGCCGAAGCGCTCCGGCACGATCGAGATTCTTGGCGCCGACTACGACAGCATGGGCGAGGCCGAGCGCATCGCACTCGATATGCGCCTCGGCGTGCTGTTCCAGCATGGCGCGCTTTTCTCCGCCCTGACGGTGCGTGAGAACATCCAGGTGCCGATGCGCGAATATCTCGATCTGCCGCAAGACCTGATGGACGAGCTCGCGCGCCTGAAAATCGAACTGGTCGGCCTCGCACCGGAGGCCGCGGAGAAATACCCTTCGGAGCTTTCCGGCGGCATGATCAAGCGCGCGGCGCTTGCGCGCGCGCTCGCGCTCGATCCCGACCTCGTCTTTCTCGATGAGCCGACGTCCGGCCTCGATCCGATCGGTGCTGCGGAGTTCGACGAGTTGATCGCCAAGCTGCGGGACACGCTTGGATTGACCGTGTATATGGTGACGCACGATCTGGACAGCCTGTTCTCGGTCTGTGACCGGATCGCGGTGCTCGGCAAGAAGCGCGTTCTCGTCGAAGGCACCATCGAGGATATGCTCGCCTGCGACGAGCCCTGGGTGAAGTCGTATTTCCGGGGCAAGCGCGCAAGGGCAATCGTGCGCGAGCAGGATTGAGCCGGGAATGCGCAGGCGGGGGAGCTACGGCAAGCCTGCTCGCAGAAGTACATGAACAGGCGGCAAGGGCCGCAAAGGTAGGTAATGCCGATGGAAACTAAAGCGAATTATGCCATTGTCGGCTTCTTCACCGTCCTGGTCATCGCCGCGGCCTTCGGCTTCGTCTACTGGATGTCGCAATATGGCCGGACCGGCCAGATGGTCGAACTCGTCGTCAACATTCCCGGATCGGCCAATGGTCTGTCGGTGGGCTCACCGGTGCGCTTCAACGGGATCAACGTCGGCAGCGTGCGTAATCTTGCGATCGACGCCAACGATCCTCGCTATTCGATTGCGATCACCGAAGTCTCGGCCGATGCCCCGGTCATGAAATCCACGACGGCGACGCTCGAGGTGCAAGGGCTGACGGGAGCGGCCTATATCGAGCTCAGCGGCGGGCGCAAGGGGGACGAAAACATCCTCAAGACCGCGCTGGAAAAGGGCACCCAGGCGCATATCCTTGCCGATCAGTCGAGCGTCACCAGCCTGCTGGCGACCGCGGACCAGATCCTCGACCGAGCGAATTCGGCGATCACGGATATCCAAAGCTTCGTCACCGACGTCCGTGGCCCGCTGACGTCAACCATCGGCAATGCGGAGCGCTTTTCCAAGGCGCTCGCGGACAATTCCGGTGCGATCGACCAGTTCCTGAAAAGCGTCGAACAACTGTCGGGCTCCGTCAATGCAGCATCGAAGAAGCTCGACGATACGCTTGCGAGTGCCGACAGGCTGATCAAGTCGGTCGACCCGAAGAAGATAGACAACATCGTCAGCAATGCCGAGCAGGTGAGCAACAATCTGAAGGATGCTTCGGGCGGGGTATCGGAAGCGATCGCCGGATTCCGGCGTACGGTGGAAACCTACGATCAGTTCGGCAAGAGCGCGCAGGAGACGCTGAAGCGGGTCGACACGCTGGTGGCCGCCGTCGACGCGCAGAAGGTCGGGCTGGTCGTCAACGACATCACGGCCGCGAGTGCGGACGCCCGCAAGGTCGCCGCACAGGTTTCGGACTTTGCCGAAAAGATTTCCGCCCGGCAGGATGATATCGATCAGACGATCACCGATTTCACGCAAATGTCCAACAAGCTGAATGCGGCATCGAACCGGGTCGACAGCATCCTGGTGAAGATCGACGGCTTCCTCGGCGACGCGGATGCTCCGTCGCTTTCTGCGCAGGCACGCGAAACGCTCGAGTCCTTCCGGCGGGTGGCGGAAAACCTGAATGCGCAACTGGGCCCGATCGCGGAAAATCTCAAGCGTTTCTCCAATTCGGGACTGCGGGACGTGGAGGCGCTCGTCGGCGACACGCGCCGCACGGTTCAAAGCCTGCAGAATACGATTTCCGATTTCGATAAAAATCCGCAACGCCTTTTGTTCGGCGGCGAAACGGTTAAGCAATATGATGGCCGCACGCGGCGGTGATTCGTTTAGCGAGGGTCGCGGGCAGGTTGCGTTGAGGGCGGGGAGCTGAACGGCGCCGCGTTGTTAGGGGATATTTGGCGTATGGGTTTTCCGGGTCTGGTAGGTTTTCGTGGCGCGGCGGCGTCCCGGTCTGCGGTGGTCCTTGCATTGGCGGCGATACTGGCAGGGTGCGGCTCGCGCCAGGCGGCGAACGACACGTTCAGCCTGGCGTCCGTTCCTGCCGTGGAGCGTCCGGGGGCTACAAACCGCCAGCTTCTCGTTCCGGAACCGACGGCGCTGAAGACCCTGGGCAGCGACCAGATCGTGGTTCGCCTTTCGAGATCGGAACTGCAATATCTCGCCAGAGCCCAATGGGGAGACAGTCTGCCGCGCATGGTGCAGGACAGGCTCGTCCAGACCTTCGACAACACAGGCAGGATTCGCGTCGGCAAACCCGGCCAAGGGCTCGCCATCGATTATCAATTGATAACCGAGCTCAGAGCCTTCGAAATATCTACCGATGGAGCGGCAACGGCGGTCGTCGAGATATTCGCCAAGATACTGGATGACCGGAACGGCACCGTCCGCAAACAGCAGGCCTTCCGCGCCGTCGTGCCCGTGCGAGGCGCCGGCAATCCCGCTTTCGTCGCCGCGCTCGATGCCGCGTTCGCCCGGGTCGCGGCCGACATCGTGGGCTGGACGCTCAGCTCCATCTGAAGGAAGTCCTCCAGGAGCTATCGCCCCTGTCCCGCCTTGATATTTGTATCTTATAAGATACGTTTCAGATGATTAGAATGCTGCAGTCGGCCACGTTCAGGAAGTGGCATTCGAAACTTCGGGATGAACGGGCCAAAGCGGCGATAGCGAGGCGCTTGCTGCGTCTGGCGCAAGTAAATCCCGGCGACGTCTCGCCGGTGGGAGAAGGTATCAGTGAACTGCGCATTCATCACGGCCCTGGGTATCGGGTTTATTTCCAGAAGCGCGGGGAACTGATCATGCTGCTCTTGTGTGCTGGGGACAGGGCACACAGGATAGAGACATCGGAACGGCGAAAGAGATCGCCGCCCAATGGAGTGATATCGATGTCTGAAAAGTTTACTGAGTTTGACGTGTCAGATCTGCTCACCAGCGAACGCGCCATTGAGGCTTTTCTGACCGAGGCAATGGAAACGGGGGATGCGCAACATATCGCTTCCGCCCTCGGTGCGGTTGCTCGCGTCAAAGGGATGACCAAGATCGCCCGCGAGACTGGCCTTGCTCGTGAACACCTGTATCGCTCGCTTAGCGAGAACGGGAATCCGACGCTCGAGACAACGCTTGCCGTGCTCAAAACCTTCGGTTTTCACCTGATGCCGAAACACGATGCGGCCGTCTGACGCTGGATGAAAGCCTGAACTGGATTTATTGTTCCTGATCTGAGATCAGCCGCTTTTCTGCAGGTGAAAGGCTGTTCAACCCCTCCCGACCTTCGCGAGTTCGATGCGATTGACCACCTCGGCGACCCCTTCGACCGATCGGGCCGCCTCTTCCGCGCGGGCGATCTCCTCTTCGGTCGCCACCGTACCTGCGAGCAGGATCGTACTGCCCGAGCCGGTCACCGTGACCTCTATGGCGTCGAGGCCGGGCGCGACCGCAAGACAATGAGCGACTCGGCGCTCGAGTTCGGCCGGATCTTCGGCAGGCAGCCTCTCGGGGTCACTGCCGAAGAATGTCCGTTTCTTGAAGACCATGCGTCGCTCCTTCTCTCCTGGAGAGGAAACGCCGAGGCGGCGCATTTGTTCGCCGTCTCTAGGGTGGCCGAATAAGCTGCGATTCACGGCCAGCGTACGAGTGGGGGCAGGGAGGAGAGAATCGACTCCACATTGCCACCGGTCTTGAGACCGAAGATCGTGCCACGGTCGTAAAGAAGGTTGAACTCGACGTACCGGCCACGGCGCACGAGCTGCTCGTTTCGATCCTGCTCGGTCCAGGGCTTGTTGAAATTCGTCCGGACGATTCTCGGATAGACGAGTGCGAAGGCCTTGCCGACATCGCGCGTGAAGGCGAAATCCGCATCCCAGCCGCCGAGCTCCTCCGCAGAACGCAGCCAATCGTAGAAAATCCCGCCGGTGCCGCGCGGCTCGTTCCGGTGCTTCAGGTAGAAATACTCGTCGCACCACTGCTTGAATTTTGCATGATCGGCGACGGGATGCCGATTGCAGGCGATCTCCATGGCACGATGAAAGAGCACGGTATCCGGATCGGTCATGATGCGCCGGCGGTCGAGGACCGGCGTGAGGTCCGCACCGCCGCCGAACCAGTTGCTGGTGGTCACGACCATGCGCGTGTTCATGTGCACGGCGGGGACATTGGGGTTGACCGGGTGGGCGATCAGCGAAATGCCCGATGCCCAGAAGCGCGGATCTTCGCTCGCGCCGGGTATCTGTTCGCGGAACTCCGGCGAGAACTCGCCGAAGACGGTGGAGGTGTGAACCCCCACTTTCTCGAAGACGCGTCCTTCCATCATGGACATGCGACCGCCGCCGCCGGCGCCTTCCTCGCGCAGCCAGTCCTTGGCGACGAACCGGCCTGCCGGACGATCCGACAGCGGACCCGTCAATTCGTCCTCTATCGCCTCGAAGGCGGCGCAGATCGTGTCGCGAAGGCTTTCGAACCAAGCCTTTGCCGCTGCCTTCTTGTCTTCGATGTCGGCCGGCAGGCCCTGTGGCAGTTGCGGTCTTTCCATGGGATGCACTTCCGTTCGCGGATTTCCCTACTGAAAACCGCCGATTCGATGTCGCCGCCACAGTCCATATTTTCAGCTGCTTGGCAACGGTGCCACGGCGACAGCGACAGTCTACCGCAATCAAGGCCTCGGCGGAGGATCGGGACAAATGACTGGCAATAATGCGGCGCTCATCCTATCTTTTCGCCAGAGGTATGGCCCATGGCGAAGATACCCCCAGGACCGCCGCTGGACGGCTTGCGGCGCCAGATCGCCCGGCATCGCCGGGAGCATCCCACACGAAGAGACGGGCTTTTCGTGCGCGAGACGTTTCGGCTCGAGCGCGACGCCGCGCGGGCCAAGGCGCGGGAGTGGTTCGATACCTGGCCAAAGGCCGCCTATTGGACCGAAGTCGAGAGCTGGCGCCAGCTCGAAGGCGGCGAAATCGAGTTCACGATGCGCCGTCTCCCGAGCGCAGACTGATTGCGCCCAATCCCACCGCTGGCACCGACAGGCAAGAAAAATCTTCGGCGATCGATAATAGCGTGGCCAAGGTCATGGCGGCGCGCTAAACCATTTGGTGTCTCCCTCTCGCCATTGCGCGTACTCCCGAACCTGCCCCGATGCCCGTTCTCCGTTCCATCATCGTGCTCTCCATCACTCAGATCATCGCTTGGGGAGCGATGTTCATGTTCGTCTCGGTGACGGCGGCCGGAATGGCGGACGATCTTCTCCTGAGGCCTTCGGCAATCTATCTCGGCCCGACCGTCATGCTGGTCGCGATGGCCTTCTGCTCACCGTTGCTTGCGCCGGTCTACGCGCGCCACGGGGCGCGGCTCGTGCTCGCTTTCGGTTCGGCAGCCGCGGCTCCGGGGCTGTGGTTGCTGGCCGGCGCCGGAGGTCCGGTTTCCTATTTTGCGGCCTGGGGCATTCTTGGTCTGGCCGGGGCCGCAGCACTCACGACTTCGGCTCAGGTGTTCCTGACAGAGATCGCGGGCGAGGGCGCGCGTCGTGCCATCGGGGCGCAGATGCTCGCCATGGCGCTCGCGCCCACGATCGCCTGGCCGGTCACGACTTTCTGCGAGGCGGCTCTCGGCTGGCGCGGCACATTCGTCCTCTATGGCGCGGTCATGCTCCTCGTCTGCGCGCCCTTGCATTTTTTCGCCTTGCCCAGACGCGAGCCGCCGAAACGCAATCCCCGGGTCCCCAATTCGAATCAGTCTGCGTCGCCGGCTGCTGTTCGTCGCCAGTGGCGCGTCGTTGCCCTGATCACGGCGGCGGTCGCGCTCAACGGCTTTGTTACCTGGGGCTTTCAGCTCGTGGTGATCGATCTTTTCCGCAGCTTTGCCGTGCCCGGCTACCTGGCGGTCGGCTTCGGATCGGCCATCGGTTTCATCCAGCTCTCGGCGCGGCTTTTCGATTTCCTCGGCGGCAATCGCTGGGACGGGTTGACGACGGGCTTGGTAGCCGCGGCGATCATGCCGCCGGCACTGCTGGCGCTCGCGCTTGGCGAAGGGGCGGAATGGTCGATCATTCTCTTCCTCGTGCTCTATGGCCTTTCAAGCGGCGCCATGTCCGTCAGCCGGGCGACGATGCCGCTCGTCTTCTTTTCCTCTGCGGAATATGGGGCGGTGGTGGCGCGCCTCGGCCTGCCGCTCAACCTCGCTTTCGCGGCGGCCCCGCCGTTCTTCTCCTTCCTGCTTGGCGAGGCGGGCAACAGGTGGACGCTGGCGTTCGCGCTTCTCTGCTCCCTCGGTGCATTGGCCAGCATGGCTCTGCTCTCCCGTATGAGGCCTGCGAAGCCGGGTTAGCTCGCCTCATGCTCCGTCCCGTCGGCGGGATCGATGAGGCGCGGCCCCGTTCCTTCGGAGGCAAGAACGTCCCATGGATTGCGCAAGGGACAGTCGCGCATCGACAGGCAACCGCAGCCGATGCAGCCTGTGAGCTGATCGCGCAGCGCCGTCAGGTTTGCGATCCGCTCATCGAGCTGCTGCCGCCAGGTCTTCGAGAGCCGTCCCCAGTCTTCGACCGTCAGCGGCCGGTCGTCGGGGAGCACCGACAGGGCCGACTGGATCTCGGCAAGCGGGATACCCGTACGCTGGGCAACCTTGATCACGGCCACCCGCCTCAGCACGGAACGCGGGTAGCGCCGCTGATTGCCCCGGCTGCGATTGCTGCGGATGAGCCCCTTGGCCTCGTAGAAATGAAGCGTCGACACCGCGAGGCCGCTGCGTTCGGCCACTTCGCCGACCGTCAGCTCGCGCTTGATATCATTGGGCTTGTCTTTTTTCACGGCTGCTATTGACCTCAACTATAGTTGAGGTTCTATAGCATGAGCTCCCTGCAACCGACAACATGGAGCCGACACAGCATGACTGAGAAGATGACCCTTGCCTTGATCTACGGCAGCGCACGGCAGGGCCGTTTCTGCGATACGGTCGCCAGCTGGCTCATTCGTGAGCTCGAGACATCCGACGTGTTCAGCCTGACGATCATCGATCCCGTCAGAATGAAAAGCGCTCGCGGCGACAAATCCGCCGGACCAGCCGAGTGGATGGAACGGAAGGTCGCCGAAGCGGACGCATTCATCGTCATCACTCCGGAATACAACCACGGCTACCCGGCGGCGCTGAAGGAGATGATCGATGCGGTCTATGAGCCCTGGCACGCAAAACCGGTCGCCTTCGTTTCCTATGGCGGCGCATCGGGCGGCATAAGGGCCGTCGAGCAATTGCGGCAGGTCTTCGGCGAATTGCATGCCGTCACCCTGCGCGACGGCATCTCCTTCGCCAAGGCCTGGTCGAAGTTCGATGCGGCGGGAAATCTCTACAAACCGGAAGAGATGCGAGCGCCGCTGTTCCTGATGATCGACCGGCTGACCTGGTGGGCGCGCACGCTGAAATACGCGCGCAAGGCGACCCCTTATAACGAGATCGCCGCATGAGCGCCGTCAGGATCGCCGGACTCCCGTACCGTTGATGGCCGCCCGTTTCGGCTCAGAAAGCACCGGTCTGCCGCAGCGCTTCGCCGGCGATCATGGCGGCTGCCATGGCGATGTTGAGCGAACGCTGGCCGGGCGCCATCGGTATGAGGATGCGCGCGTCGGCCCGCTCGTGGACGTGATCGGGAACCCCGGCGCTTTCCCTGCCGAAGAGAAGGACGTCGTCCGGCCGGAAGCTGAAGCGCGTGTAGGGAGCGGCCGCCTTGGTGGAGGCGAGCACGAGGCGTCTGCCGGTGCTCGACCGCCATGTTTCGAAACGCTCCCAGCTGTCGTGCCGCGTCATGGTTACCGCCGCGATATAGTCCATTCCCGCACGCTTGAGATTGCGGTCCGAAAGATCGAAACCGGCCGGCTCGATGATGTCGACCGAAAGACCGAGGCAGGCGGCGAGCCGCAGGATCGTTCCGGTATTGCCAGGAATGTCAGGCTGGTAGAGGGCGATGCGGAGGTCGTTCATGCGCTTGCCGAAAGATTGATCGTGGGAGTGATTGTGATGACCGTCTATGCCACCGATCGGCCTCACGATCCATGGTCGGGTGTGCTCCGACGCGGTTCATTCGGGGGCGCTGCTTTTGCCGCCGCTAATTTGTGCCGTATTGGCAACAGACCACCGGCCGGTGAAAAAATGGGCAAGAAAATGCCTGCGACAATCTGGCATGGCGGCGCGAATGAGGATAAAGCTCAGTCCTCTTCAACGCGAACCGAAGGAGGCATGCATGACTGTTCTGATGTTGACGCGCCTCCCACGAGTAACACGGCCTTTCCTGGCCTGACCGGTTCCGCGCCTCTGCTTCTTTCGACCGAGCGATGCGCGCTCCGGTTTATCCGGAGGTCATGGTCCGCTCGCGGGCGTCATTTCCGGGTTGCATTTTTCAAGATAAAGAATGCGGGGCGACCCGCTTTCCTTCAAGATATCTGAAGGGGCTAGACAATGTTCGGCTGGTTTGAATCCCGCCTCGATCCTTATCCGACGGAGGAGCCGACGCTTCCGCCGAAGGGTCTCTTTGCCTTTTGCTGGCACTACACCAAGCCCGCGGCTCCGTGGCTCTTGATCATGTCGATCTGCACCATGCTGATCGCGATCGGAGAAGTGGCCCTGTTCCAGTTCCTGGGCAATGTGGTCGATTGGCTATCCACCGCCGATCGCGAAACCTTTCTTGCGACCGAGGGCGGCAGGCTCGCCTGGATGGCAGCGCTGATCCTCATCGGCCTGCCGGGGCTGGTGGCGCTCGACTCCTTCGTGATGCATCAGGTGTTGCTCGGCAACTATCCGATGATCGCGCGTTGGCAGATGCATCGCTATCTGCTGAGGCAGAGCATGACGTTCTTCGCCAACGAATTTGCCGGGCGGGTGGCGACGAAGGTCATGCAGACGTCGCTTGCCGTCCGTGAAACGGTGATGAAGATCCTCGACGTCTTCGTCTATGTGGTGAGTTATTTTGCGACGATGTTGATTGTCGTGGCGGCCGCTGATTGGCGCCTCGTGATGCCGCTCGGGTTGTGGCTCGTCATCTATATCGTGATCGTCACCTATTTCGTTCCGCGGCTGCAGAGGATCTCCAAGGAACAGGCCGACGCGCGCTCGATGATGACCGGGCGCATCGTCGACAGCTACACCAACATAGGCACGGTCAAGCTCTTCTCCCATGCAGGGCGGGAGGAGACATACGCCCGCGCGGGCATGGACGAATTCCTGGGCACTGTTTACCGGCAGATGCGGAAGGTTACGCTCTTCCACATATTCGTCTACGCAAACAACTGTATCGCCCTTTTCTCTGTCGGCGCTCTCGGAATCTATCTGTGGCTGACGAGCGGAATCTCCATCGGCGCGATCGCCGTCGCGATCGGTCTTGCCATGCGTGTCAACGGCATGTCGCAATGGATCATGTGGGAAGTTTCGGCGCTGTTCGAGAATATCGGCACGGTCTATGACGGCATGGGCATGATGACCAAGGCGCATGACATCGTCGACAAGCCGACTGCCGTGATGCTCAAAGCCGACCAGGGTGCGATCAGCTTCGAGGACATCCGCTTTCACTACGGTAAGTCCAAGGGAGTCATAGACCGGCTGTCGCTGGATATCCGGCCCGGGGAGAAGATCGGTCTGGTCGGCCGCTCCGGCGCCGGCAAGACGACCTTGATGAACCTGCTTCTGCGCATCTACGATCTGGAATCCGGCGCGATCCGGATCGACGGCGTGGACATCTCGACGGTCACGCAGGATAGCCTGCGTTCACAGATCGGCGTCGTGACGCAGGACACGTCGCTCCTGCATCGCTCCATTCGCGACAACATCGCCTATGGGCACCCACAGGCAAGCGACGACGACATCATTGCCGCCGCGAAGAAAGCGAATGCCTGGGACTTCATCCAGACGCTCGAAGACAACATGGGCAGGCGAGGGCTCGACGCTCAGGTCGGCGAACGCGGCGTCAAGCTTTCGGGCGGCCAGCGGCAGAGGATTGCGATCGCCCGCGTTTTCCTGAAGGACGCACCGATCCTCATCCTCGACGAAGCGACCTCTGCGCTCGACTCGGAGGTAGAGGCCGCGATTCAGGAAAATCTCTTCGCGCTGATGTCCGGCAAGACGGTGATTGCCATCGCCCACCGCCTGTCCACGCTGACGGAGATGGATCGCCTGGTCATCCTCGAAGCCGGCCGGATCGTCGAGACCGGTTCTCACAGCGAACTCGTCGCCAGGCGCGGCATCTATGCCGATCTCTGGTCTCGCCAGTCCGGCGGCTTCATCGCCGACGAGGTCGAAAAGGAGGAGGCGGCGGAGTAATCCGCCGCCTCCCGCGCCTCAGCGGGCCGAGTCCAGCGGTCCGGAGTTACGCAATTGTAATGGGCGCGACAGCGAAAACGGATTGCCCGGATTTCAGAACCGCCTATATCGGAACAATGCTGCGCGCCATCGTCAAGATTTTCGAGAACTGGATTGACCCCTTTGCGCCGCGCGAGCGGTTGCAGCCGCCGCGAACGCTCTGGGGTTTTGCCTGGTTTTACGCCAGCCAGGCAAAAGGTCCTTTCCTCGCCATGGCCGTGCTCGGCGGTCTGGTGGCGATGCTGGAAGCCGGCCTGTTCTATTTCGTCGGCCGGCTTGTCGATGTGCTCGATACGATCCGGCCGGAGGACGGCTGGCACGGATTGATTTCGACCAACGGGCCGGAACTGCTCTTCATGCTGCTTACGGTCCTGGTGTTCCGCTTCCTTGCGGTGACGCTTGCCGCACTCGTGGAGGAGCAGTCGATCATCACGGGGTTCCTCAACCTGGTGCGCTGGCAATCCTATGTCCATGTCGCGCGGCAGTCGCTCGCCTTCTTTCAGAACGACTTTTCCGGGCGGATCGTTACCAAGGTCTGGACCGGCGCACAGGCGACGAGCGACCTGATCGTCTCGCTGCTGCAGGTGGTCTGGTTCATCGTCATCTACACGGCTTCGACCATGGCGCTGATCGCCCAGTTGGACTGGCGGTTGGCGGCGATGGTCGCCTTCTGGATCGTGATCTTCCTGGTGCTCGCCCGCTATTTCGTCCCGCGTGTGCGAAAGCATGCCCGCGATACGGCGGAGATGGCGTCGATGCTGAACGGCCGCATGGTCGATGCCTATGCGAACATCCAGACTCTGAAGCTCTTCGGCAGTGACGAGGAGAACGATCGTTACATTCGGGGGGGCTTCCACCGCTTCCAGGGAGCAGTCATCCCTTTCACACGTCTGCTCACCGGGGTGAGGGCGTCGCTCGCGCTTTTGTCCGGCATGATGATCGCGGCGATCGCGGTCTACTCGGTTCACTTGTGGCTGGCGGGCGCGGTCAGTTCCGGCGCCGTCGCGTTCACCCTTGCGCTGGTCCTGCGCCTCAACATGCTGCTCGGGCGGATGATGTCGCAATTCAATGCGATCATGCGCAATATCGGTACGATCCAGAATTCGGCCGAGCTGGTATCGCAGCCGATCGGGCTGACCGACCGGCCCGGCGCACCGGAACTGCAGGTCAGCCGCCCGGAAATCCGCTTCGAACATGTGACGTTTCACTACGGCAGGGGCGGCGGGGTCATCGACGACTTTTCCCTCACCATCCGCCCGGGCGAGAAAGTCGGCATCGTCGGCCGTTCGGGTGCCGGCAAGTCGACCCTCGTCAATCTGCTGTTGCGCTTCTACGATCTCGAAGCCGGGCGAATCCTCATCGACGGACAGGACATCGCTGCCGTCCGGCAGGAATCGCTGCGCAGCCAGATCGGCATGGTCAGCCAGGACACGTCGCTCCTGCACCGATCGATCCGCGACAATATCCTCTTCGGGCGACCGGGGGCGGGCGAGGAGCAGTTGATCGAGGCGGCGCGCAAGGCGGAAGCCTATGACTTCATCGTCGATCTCCAGGATCAGCGCGGCCGTAGAGGCTTCGATGCACATGTGGGCGAGCGCGGAGTCAAGCTTTCCGGCGGCCAGCGCCAGCGTATCGCGATCGCCCGGGTCATGCTCAAGGATGCGCCGATTCTCGTGCTGGACGAGGCGACTTCGGCGCTCGATTCGGAAGTGGAAGCGGCGATCCAGTCCAATCTGGAGCGGCTGATGCAGGGCAAGACGGTGCTGGCCATCGCGCATCGGTTATCGACGATCGCGGCGCTCGACCGGCTCGTCGTCATGGACAGGGGCCGTATCGTCGAGGACGGCACGCATGCCGAACTGATCGCCAATGGTGGTCTCTACGCCGATCTCTGGTCGCGCCAGTCGGGCGGTTTCATCGCGCGCGAAGAGGCCGCGGAATAGGGCGCTCCGCGGTGCGGCTATAACCCGTCAAGTCCTTGTGCCAATTGGTCGCGCCTTTCCCCGCGACAATCTGCCCGCGGCCCCTTGTCAAGGCTGGACATAATCTGCGATCAGGCATAGAACGCGCCGGATTGATGGGGAATCTGCGTGCAGAATTTTTCCCGGATTCTGACATCCGATCCGTGGCTTGCCTCAAGGGGCCGGATGGGGTGCCAGCGTTTGACGGGGCGTGATTCCAGGCTCGGGACGGGGCAGGAAGCGCGCCGGGGGCGGATGCGGTTTCCGCAACATTTGCGTGAGAGGATGTTTTAGCCGTGAGCGAACACGAGACTTCAAGCGAGACCATGGGCGAGCCCACTCGCCGCGATTTCCTATACCTGGCTACCGGTATGGCCGGCGTCGTCGGCGCCGGTGCGGCGGCATGGCCGTTCATCGACCAAATGCGTCCGGACGCATCCACGCTGGCGCTTGCTTCGATCGAAGTCGACGTTTCGAGCTTGCAGCCGGGCATGTCGCTGACGGCGAAGTGGCGCGGCAGACCGGTCTTCATCCGCAACCGAACCGATAAGGAAGTGGAAGAGGCCAAGGCCGTCGCACTCGAAGAATTGAAGGATCCGGTGGCCCGCAACGCCAACCTTCCGGCCGATGCCGAGGCAAGCGATCTCGATCGTTCCGCCGGCGAAGGCAAGGAAAACTGGATCATCATGGTGGGTGTCTGCACCCATCTCGGTTGCGTGCCGCTCGGTCAGGCGGGCGACTTCGGCGGCTGGTTCTGTCCCTGCCACGGCTCGCACTACGACACGGCCGGCCGTATCCGCAAAGGCCCGGCACCGGAAAACCTCGCCGTGCCGACCTTCTCGTTCGTTTCCGACACAGTCATCAAGATCGGTTGAGGGGACTACTGATAATGAGTGCTGATCATTCAACCTACACGCCAACGACGGGCATCGAGAAGTGGGTTGACTCCCGTCTTCCTCTGCCCCGGCTCGTTCACGACTCGTTCGTCTCCTATCCGGTTCCGCGCAACCTGAACTATGCTTACACCTTCGGTGCGATGCTCTCGGTGATGCTGATCGTGCAGATCCTCACCGGCATCGTCCTGGCCATGCATTATGCCGCCGAAACGAGCGTCGCCTTCAATTCGGTCGAGAAGATCATGCGCGACGTCAATCACGGTTGGCTGCTGCGTTATCTGCACGCCAATGGCGCGTCGTTCTTCTTCATCGCGGTCTACCTGCATATCGCCCGCGGCCTCTATTACGGCTCCTACAAGGCGCCGCGAGAGATCCTCTGGATCCTCGGCGTGGTCATCTATCTCCTGATGATGGCGACCGGCTTCATGGGCTATGTGCTGCCCTGGGGACAGATGTCCTTCTGGGGTGCAACCGTCATCACCGGCTTCTTCTCGGCCTTCCCGCTGGTAGGCGAGTGGATCCAGCAGTTCCTGCTCGGCGGTTTCGCCGTCGACCAGCCGACGCTGAACCGCTTCTTCTCGCTGCACTACCTTCTGCCCTTCATGATCGCCGGCGTCGTCGTCCTGCACATCTGGGCGCTGCACGTTACCGGCCAGACCAACCCGACCGGGGTAGAGGTCAAGTCCAAGTCCGACACCGTGCCCTTCACGCCCTATGCGACGCTGAAGGATGCGCTCGGCGTATCGGTCTTCCTGATCGTCTATGCCTGGTTCGTCTTCTACATGCCGAACTTCCTCGGACACCCGGACAACTATATTCCGGCGGACGCGCTGAAGACCCCTGCTCATATCGTTCCGGAATGGTACTACCTGCCGTTCTACGCGATGCTGCGCGCGATCACCTTCAACGTCGGCCCGATCGACTCCAAGCTCGGCGGCGTTCTGGTGATGTTCGGCTCGATCCTGATCCTGTTCTTCCTGCCCTGGCTCGATACGTCGAAGGTCCGGTCGGCCGTCTACCGCCCGTGGTACAAGCTGTTCTTCTGGATCTTCGTTGCTGACTGCATCCTGCTCGGCTGGCTGGGTTCGCGCCCGGCGGAAGGCCTCTATGTCGTGATGTCGCAGCTCGGCACGTTGTACTACTTCGCCTTCTTCCTCGTCATCATGCCGATCCTCGGTCTGATCGAGACGCCGAAGCGCATTCCGAACTCCATCACCGAAGCGGTGCTGGAAAAACAGAATGCCAAGGCGCAGTTGAAGCCCGCACGCGCCTGACCGGAACAGCGATCGATAAGGAATCCACAACAATGAAAAAGCTTGTTACAGGCATTCTGTCACTCGCTGTCGTCGCCGGTCTCGGTTTGGGGGCGGCATTGGCCCAGGGAGAGGATGAGGGCGGCGAAGAGCACGCTGCCGGCGCCACGCCTCACTATCCGATCCACAAGCCGGAACAGCAGGACTGGACCTTTGCCGGCCTCTTCGGCCACTACGACAAGGGGCAGCTGCAGCGCGGCCTGAAGGTCTACACCGAGGTCTGTTCGGCCTGCCACTCGATGGAGCTCGTCTCCTTCCGCACGCTCGAGGACCTCGGTTACTCCGAAGCACAGGTGAAGGCCTTCGCAGCGAACTATGAAGTCGAGGACGGTCCGAACGCGGATGGCGAGATGTTCACCCGCAAAGCCGTTCCGTCCGATCACTTCCCGCCACCCTTCCCGAACAAGGAAGCGGCGGCTGCATCGAACAACGGCGCGGCACCGCCGGACTTCTCGCTGATCGCGAAGGCACGCGGCATCGAACGCGGCTTCCCGCAATTCGTCTTCGACATGTTCTGGCCCTACCAGGAAGGCGGTCCCGACTACATCCATGCGCTTCTGACCGGCTATCAGGATCCGCCGGCGGGCGTGGAAGTGGCCGAGGGCACGCACTACAACCCGTATTTCGCCAGCGCCGCGGCACTGGCGATGGCACCGCCGATCTCCGACGACCAGGTCACCTATGACGACGGCGCCCCCCAGACCGTCGACCAGTACGCCAAGGACGTCTCCGCGTTCCTGATGTGGGCTGCCGAGCCGCACCTGGAAGATCGCAAGCGCACCGGCTTCATGGTCATGGTGTTCCTGCTCATCTTCACCGGCCTCATCTACCTGACGAAGAAGTCGGTCTACGCGAACAAGGAACATTGATCCGTTTGCTGGTCAGCAGGCGCGATTGACAGGAAGCCTCGGTTTTTACCGGGGCTTTTTTGTTGCGGGGCAGCCGATCGCTCGAGCAGTGCGTTCGCCGCCGCCCCTCATCCGCCTGCCGGCACCTTCTCCTCATTTCATGGCTACGGCATGCACATATCTCTTGCGGTCCGGTGCGGCGGATACTGCTCATGAAAGGATCCCTCGGGAACCCAACCGCCTCAACCCCGCTCGGTCGGGGTTGCCCCTCAACCGGCTGCCGCCACCTTCTCCCCGCAGGCGGGGAGAAGGGATATGCCGCGCCCGCTCGCTCCCTCGGGCGGACGGTGAATGCGGGGTTCGGTTGGCGCCGCTTGTCCCTTCTCCCCGCCTGCGGGGAGAAGGTGCCGGCAGGCGGATGAGGGGCGGGTGACCGATAATGCCAATGTCAGCGCATACGAGTTTGATCCCGAGGACCCATCCGCAAGCCTCGCCACTGCTGGAAATACAGATGCCGCCACTCCGGAGTAAGTCCGCGAGGGGCTGGACAACAAGAGATATGTGCATGCCGTAGCATCGAAATGGGGAGAAGGGACAAGCGGGGCGCCCTTCGCCCTGACCTGAATATGTGCGGAGCCTTGCCGCGAGTCCCCTTCGCCCCGCTTGCGGGGAGAAGGTGCCGGCAGGCGGATGAGGGGCTGGAGCAGTCCACCTCATCCTCTTTAGATCACGATGATTTTAGGTTGCAGGATGCGGGTCAAAGACCGCATACACTTTTCCTCATCCGCGCTAACCCAATAAAAAACGGCCCCGTCTTGCGACGAGGCCGTTCCCGAGAGACCGATTGCGTGTCAGCTGAAGCGCCCTGCCGCGTGGGCAAGCATGGTGTAGACCTTGCCAGTATCGGACGTCAGATAGGTCTGCGTGATGCGCTTATCCGGATCGTTGCGCGCCACATCGGCGAGCAGCTTCTCGAAATCGGCGATATACCGGTCGACGGCGGTGCGGAACTCCGGCTCGCGATCGTATTTGCGCTTGATCTCGTCGAAGGTCTGCTGCCCCTTCAGCGTGTAGAGCCGGCGGGTGAAGACGTCCCGTTCGCCGCGCTGATAGCGCCGCCAAAGCTCGACGGAAGCGTCGTGGTCGATCGCACGCGCAATGTCCACCGAGAGCGAATTCAGCGACTCGACCACATGGCGGGGGTTGCGGCTGTCCCCGGCCTTTGCGACCGGCTGGCTTTCTGCCGATCGCGGCCGTGCTGCTGCGGGCTCTTCCTCGCGGGACGCGGCGCGCAGGAGATCGCGCATCCAGCCGCCGCCTTCTTCGGCACGTTCCTCCGTTGCCGGCGGCCGGGCAGGCTGCAGCGGACGGGTGGCCTGCTCTATGCCCAGGCTTCCGCGCAGAGCGGCATTCGGGGCCGGCTGAGGTGCGGCAGGCTGCGGCGCGGCGACTTGCGGTGCGGCGGCTTGTGGGGCGACTACGCGGGCGGCCGGGGCAGCGGGGGCTTCCTGCTGGCGAACCGGCTGGGCGACTTCGAGCTGCGAGGACGACTTGCCGATGATCTCGGACAATTCCTGCAGCGCCTTGATCTGCTCGCCGACGGCGCGCCGCATCAGCGCGGCATTTTCCTTGGCCTCTTCCGGAAGGTCGAAAGCACCGCGCTTCAATTCTTCGCGGGTCATGTCGAGTTCCTTGCGGATTTCGCCGGCGGAACGACGGATGTCGTCGGTTGCGCCGTTGAAACGGCCGATCGCATCTTCGATCGCCTGGCGGACTGCTTCGCGCAGCTGCGCCGCGACGCCGTCGGACTTCTTGCCGCTCTCCGCCAGCATGCGCTCGACGTCGGAAACCGAGGCACCGATAGTGCCGCGCAGCCGCGACGCGGCGTCCTTGGCACGCTCTTCCACGGAGGCGAACGCTCCTTCGAGCGCCTGGCCGGCTTCCTCGCCGGTCTTTGCCATGACCTGACGCAGGGCCTCGGACGCGCTGAGTGCACGTCCCTCCACCTGCGAAAGCGTCTTGTTTGCGTCGGCGAAGGACGTTTCGACGCCGGAGCGCAGCCTGTCGGCGATCTGGCGTGAGCGTTCTTCGGCCTGCGAGAAGACCCCTTCGACCGAAGCGGCAGCTTCATCGCTCGCCTTCACAAGCGTATCGCGCAGGGCTTCGGCAGCCTCGGTTGCCCGCTGTTCGGTGTTCGACAGCAGTCGGCCCACATCGGAGAAGGAGGATTGGATGCCACTGCGCAGATTGCCGGCAACCTGGCCGGAGCGTTCCTCGGCGCGCTGGAACGCGCCGTCGACGAAGCCCTCGAGTGCCCGCATGGTCCGCTCGATCTCCTCCGAACGCTGGACGAGGCCGACAGACAGCGTCCGGAGAGCGTCCTGGCGCTCTTCGAGCGTGCTGACCAGGTTCGACTGGGCGGCGGCGAGGAGGTCGGAAGCCTGTCCGAGAACCTTCGAATGGTCTTCGAAGCGGCCGACGATGCCGCCGATCTGCGACAATGTCGAGGAGGAAATGTCCGACAGCTTGTCGACTTTGCCTTCGATCAGGCGGGTCGAGGTGGAGAGCATGTCGGAGGCTTGCCGCGCGGTCTCCGAGACCTTTGCGGCGGTCGCCTCGAGCCGCTGGTCCATATCTCCGAGATTGCCGCTCGCCTGGTCGATGACCGTGGCGATCGCCGAATTGCTTGACGCAAGCTGGTCGATCAGGCCCATGGCCGTCGATTGCAGCCGGTTCTCGACCATCTTCATCGCCTTGGCGGTCTCTTCGGCACGCAACGAGATGGCGTCGAGCGTCTCGCCGGTCCGTTCGGTGATGGCGTTGATGAGCGCGGCGTTTTCGGCACGCAGGCGGTCGGCGCTTTCCTGGGTGAGGGAAGCGATGCGCTCGGCCGCCTCCTTGCCGGTAGCGGCATATTGTTCGATAACCGGGCGAGCCTGCTCGTCGAGAAGACGCGACAATTCCATCGAGCGCCCGGCGAGCATCGAGTTGAGTTCGCGGGTGCTTTCGTCGAGCGTGCTGCGGATGGACTGACCGCGCGCATCGAGCGCTTTCTCCGCCTCGGTCAGGCTCTGCTGAATGCTCTTGGCATGGGTCGCGATCTGGCTGTTGGTCGAGGCCAGTCGGGCGGTCGCCGTGTCCGCGGCCTCCGCGACCGAGCGGGCGAGATCGGCGTGGCGTGCGGCCGTGGCCGATGCGGTTTGTTCGATCGACGATGCAAATTCGGCGTTGCTCGCCGCGAGCGCGCCGGCGAAATCCGCGCCCGCCTTGGACAGGAGCCCCGCCGACCGGGCGGCTTCCGCGTCGATCTCCTGGGTGGCGTCGCTGACGGCACCACGCAGGCTGGTGACGAGCGCGGCGGCCTTCCCCTCGATCGTGCGGTTTACGTTTTCGAGGCCGATATTGAGGGCCCGGTCCATCGTGCCGAGCCGCTCCTCGATCCGGCCCGTGCCGGTTTCGATGGCAGTCGATATCCGCGTTGCCGCAGCCTCGCTGATCCGGTCGATCTCGCCTGCGCGCTCACCGAGACTGTCGGCGATCCGCTGTCCGGCATTGTCGACGATGGCATTGACGCTGCCGACGCTGTCGCGGATGCGCTCTTCCAGGGAGCCGAGGCTCGTTTCGATGCGGGCGCCGGTATCACCGAGAATGGCGTCGACGTCACCGACGCTGCCGCGGATGCGCTCTTCGAGCGAACCGAGGCTCGTTTCGATGCGGGAGCCGGTTTCGCCGAGAATGGCGTCGACGTCGCCGACGCTGCCGCGGATGCGTTCTTCGAGCGAACCGAGGCTTGTCTCGATGCGAGCGCCGGTTTCGTCGAGGCGGCTATTGACGCCGCTGATCGAAATGTCGACGCGGTTGGTGAGCGTGTCGGCCGCCAGACTGATCTGATCGGCTGTTTCGGCCAGGCGTTCGGCAATCTCGCCCGTCGTCGAGCGCATGCGGGAGTCGAGCGCCTCGGCGCTGCGATCGATCGCTCCGGCGATCGATGCCTGGCGCTCCTCGAGCGACATTTCGAGCATGCTGGCGCTGGTCGCCAGAGTGGTGGCCATCGCTATCGACTGGTCGGACAGCAACTCTTCGAGCCGCTCGCGTCCCTGGCCAACCGACAGGTTGATGGTGTTGATCCGATCGTCAAGTGTCGTGCGCAATTGCTCATGGGTCGTCGCCAGCGTGTCGCGCAGTTGCGCGGCCTTGCCGGAGAGCGTCCGATCGATCTCGGTCGCCTTGTCGGCAAGCGACGCGGTTGCTTCCGACGTGCGGGCGGCGAGCGCCTCGGTGCTGCGCTCGATCGCTCCGGCAATCGAGGCCTGGCGCTCTTCCAACGACATTTCAAGCATGCTGGCGCTGGTCGCCAGCGTCGTCGCCATCGCCATCGACTGATCCGAGAGCAGCTCTTCCAGCTGCTCGCGGCCCTGGCCGACGGCAAGGTTGATCGCGGTGATCCGGTCGTCGAGCGTCGAGCGGATCTGGTCGTGCGTCGTCGTCAGCGTATCGCGCAGGTGTGAGGCCCTGCCGGTGAGCGTCTGTTCGATCTCGGCCGCTTTTCCTGCAAGCGAAGCCGTTGCTTCCGACGTGCGGGCGGTAAGCGCCTCCGCAATCTCGGCGCTGGTGCCGGCCAGCGTCTCGGAAATCTTTCCGACGCGGCTGCTCAGGTCCTCGGCGATGCGGGCGCTGGTATCGGTGAGCGTATCGGCGATCAGGCTGACGCGACCGCCCAGGTTTTCGGCGACTTCGGAGACGCTCTGCGAAAGCTTGTTCTCGATCTCGCCGACGCGGTCGGTCATGGTCTCGGCGACCGCCATAGCGCGGAAAGTCAGGCTGTCTGCGACGTCCTCTGCATGACGGCTGAGCGAGTCAGCCATTTCGCTGGCGCGGGCCGACATGGTGGAGTTGATCTGCGTCGCGCGTTCGGCGAGCACGCCGTCGAGCGCTGCGGTCTGGGTGGACAGCGCGTCGGTAATCGTCTGGCCGCGCTCTGAGAGGACGCGCTCCAGCCGGTCTGCGGTGCCGCCGACGGCACTTTCAATGACGCTTGCTCCGGAGGTGAGGGCGGTCGACAGTGCAGCCGTACGCTCCGAAAGCGTGTTGTCGAGGCGATGCTGGCTCGCGGCGATCGCGCTCGTGATCTCGTCGGTGGAGCCGGTAAGGGTCTGCTCGATGCGGGCATGAGCAGACTGCAGGCCCTCGATGAAGGCGGACGTACGGGAGTCGAGTCCGTCCGTCAGGCTTCGTTCGCTCGTCGTCAGCGCGTTGGCAAGCGCATCGGCGCGCTGGCCGAAGCCGTTTTCGATGCGCTCCTGCGCTTCGGTCAGGGCGCCCATCAGCGAACCGGTCTTGTCCGAAAGTACGCTCTCGATGCGGTTGTGCGCGTTGCCGATCAGGCTGCTGAGCTCGGAGGTGCGGCTGCCGATCGTCTCCTCGATGAAGTCCTGCGTCGCGCCGAGCGCCGTTGCCAGGGTGAGCGACTGCTCGGAAAGCGCCGAATTGATCTTGTCCACACTGCTGTCAAGGGCGCCGCCGATGGCCTCCGAGCCGCCGGAAACGGTCTCGTTGATCCGGTGGAGGCTTTCCATGAGCTTGGTGTCGAGCTGGCTCGCCCGCTTGTCGAAGGCGCTTGCAAATTCGTGGAAGCGTTCGTCGAAGGCGCTTGCCAATTGGCCGACCGTCGTCTGCAGCTTTTCCTCGAAAAAGCCGCCGCGCAGATCGAGATCCATGATGGCGTCGTCGGCGCTCGACTTGAGGCTTTGGCGGAAGCTCGCTCCCTTTTCGTCAAGGGCCGAGTTGAGCGAGGAAAGCACGTCGTCGAGGCCGCCGGAAATCGCCTGCTGGCCTATCCTGAGGCTCTCATTGAGATCGCGCGTCCGGGCGATCAGCGTCTCGTTGAGCTGACGGGCGCGTTCGTTCAGGGCGGCGTTGAGCTTCTCGGTATTGGCGTCGAGCGTCGAGGCACGGGTTTCGAATTGGCTGAGCAACTGCTCGCCACGCTGCGTCAGGTTATCGCTGAGTGCATCGAGACGCGCGTCGAATTCGTTGCTGAGCGCCACTCCGGCGGTCGTCAGGCCCGAAAGCAACGCGTCGGTCCGGGTGGTCAGCATGGTGCTCAGATTTTCGAGCGCATGGTCCGATTTGTCGGTAAGTGCCGCGGCCCGGGTATCGATGAGCGAAGCGAAGGCCTCGCCGGAGACGGCGATGCGCGACGCAATGTCCTCGCTTGCCGTTTCGAGGTCGTCCTTCAGCTTGGTATGCGCGCCAGCGATCGCCGTGCGGATCCGATCCGAATGGCCGATGATCGCTTCGCGTTCGAGACCAAGCTCCTGGACGAGCGTGCGGACACGCAGTTCGTTTTCGCTGTAGCTGCGTTCGAGTGCGCTGACTTCCGAATGCACGAGCGCTTCGAGCTCGGTTGCCCGGGCGATGGTGCGCTCTATGCCCTCGTTCATCGCCGAGACTTCGCGGCGCACGGCCTGGCCGACCGTCATGACGCGGTCGGCGGCATTGGTTTCCGGCTCGGCGAGGCGCATCGCAACCTCGGCCATCGAACGCGCGGCGCTGCGCAGTTCCTGAGCACGCGCGATCATGATCGCGAAGGAGAAGAAGAGCATGACGGGCAGGGCGATGCCGAGCAGGATGCCGATTGCTCCAGGCATGGCCGCGAGATCGCCGAGAGAGCGGATCTGCCAGATCCCGGGCGCATAAAGAAGGTGGGCGACGCCAAGCCCGGCAACCGTCCAGACCAGTGAAATGATGGCAGCGACCCGGATTGCCGCGCGGCTCGAGCGAACCTCCAGCGAACGCAGCATGGCGGCTGGAGATTTGCGCGTGTCGTCGTTGGCGGGCGCCAGGGGAGGCTGTTTCGGCGCCATCTCGCTCGCAAAACTGCGCGGTGCTTCCGCGCCGCGCGCGGGCTTGGGAGCTTCCTGTTGCGCTCGTGCGGCGCGGGCCTCACCGGATCCGGCGGCCTGCCGGGCGGTCTCGGACACATTTTCCGGCACCGGCTCCTCCAGGGAAGTCTCGTCGTTCAAGGCCGACTTCAGGTCGTCAAAGTCGATCTTCAGGGCAGCTTCCAGCGCCTGGAATGCCTTTTCGTCGATCGACTCGTTGGTCTTCTTCGTCGCCATACGGATACGCCTCACTACTATTGCCCGATGATGGCCGTCTTCCTGTGCCGCCAGGTGCCCAGCGGAACATCCGAACCAGGGCGGTGACCGCAAGGTCCAAGCTTCGCAATGAAGCCATAGATTGACTGATCACCCATTACATCGCCTCGATGGATAGCCGCAGCCTATGCCCTGCGACACCTTGTGACGCAGCTTATCCACCGGAACAGTTGCCATTTTCATATACGGACCCGTTCCTAATCGTATCGTAGTGACACATTAGCCGGGCTCTTACAATTATGAGCGTTCCCCATTCATTAAAATCCTAATGATTTCTTAACGGAAACACGGTCTCCGGACCCGAAAAGCCAAGGGAATCAGCCGGTTTAATGGCCGTTAACCATTTCCTCAATTTTTCTGCCTCCATTGCGCCGCGTTTTAGGTCAATGGCAGTGCCGCGCACCGATAATCCTGTTTGAAAACGGTGCGATTGTTTAGAGCGGGATGAGGAAAGTGTGTGCGGTTTTCCGCCCGCGTCCCGCTCTAATTTCTTGGTGACGATCACGTTGATGTTTTTAGGTCGACCCGACCCAAAAACATCGTGATCCAGGCGAAATCGATTGTAGGAAACGAGCCCATGGCGGCACTCAAGATAGCCTTCGAGGTACCGGACACCCCCGCAAATTCCATTCCCTCCAGCAAGAATCCCATCGACCTTGCGCATCTCTACAAGCAGACGATGGGGGACACGGCGCTCGAGATCGAGGTTTTGAAGCTCTTCGCCCGTCAGGCACGCCAGGCGATGGCCGAGATGGCGGAGCGTGACGCAGAGGCCTGCAGCCAGGAGGCCCACCGTCTGAAGGGGGCGGCTCTCGCGGTCGGTGCGGTCGCAGTCGCCGAGGCTGCAGCCGCCATCGAGAAATGTCCAGCCGACGCTGCACTGCAGAGCGCTCTCGGCGCTGCCGTTCTCGAGGCAGAGCTCTTCGTTTTGAAACTCTGCCGTTGACCCTGAAGCGCGTCCTGATCGGGCGCAGGAGGGGATGAGGAAAAGTGTGGGCGGTTTCCGCCCGCATCCCGCGCCTCAACTTCTTGGAATCGATCACGTTCATGTCTTCAGGTCGACCCGACCTGAAAACATCGTGATCTGGTCGCTGCTGCGGCTTGTCGCTATTGTGCATGTCGTTGTCCCAAAACCGCTGCGCACTTTTGGGCCGGATGCCTTAAAACCTGTCATCAAACGCGATCTGCCCAACCGCCGCGGCAATTTGAGGCTGTGCGGATGGGCCGCATCGTGTTGACTGGCCGGTTGATTTGTTGGAAGAACGTGCCCTGAATTCAAAGCCGGGGCACCGCCTAGTCCTGACAAGCCCTGTGCCAGCCGGCCGGCCCCTTCAATTCGTTCCGGAAAGAGAAATGACAAAACTTACGATCGTAGCCTTTGACGGCGCGCGCCACGAACTCGATGTCGAGAACGGCTCCACGGTCATGGAGAATGCGGTTCGCAATTCGGTCCCCGGGATCGAAGCGGAATGCGGCGGGGCCTGCGCCTGCGCGACCTGTCATGTCTATGTCGACGACGCCTGGGCGGCCCAGGTCGGCACGCCCGAAGCGATGGAAGAGGATATGCTGGACTTCGCCTACGACGTGCGTCCGACCTCGCGTCTCTCCTGTCAGATCAAGATGAGCGAAGCTCTGGATGGGCTCGTCGTTCATGTTCCCGAGCGCCAGGCCTGACCGGCTCGAAGGGCCATCGTCGCAAAAAAAAGCCTCGCCGGTCAATCGACAAGCGAGGCTAGGAGGGCGCATCGCATGCAGATGAGGGAGGGAACATCTGCCGCACCAGGACACGCCAGGAGAACCTGTGCTGCCTCATCGCCCGGATAATGCTGCATTAGCCGAAGACGACGAAGCCAAACTCACGCCGGTTGCCACTAAAACGCGAGATCTCGGTATCGATCCGCAATCCAATGTCAACTTCATCGAGCAGTTGAACTTCGGTTCCTCCGCTCGTTGCATGATTTTAATATAGCTGAGTCGGCTGCTGCTCGCTATCGTTAGATTCCGCCAGTAAAATACTGTGGGTTTCTGGCGTTTTCTTCTGAAGCTGAATTTATATCCT
Organism: Sinorhizobium meliloti; assembly: GCF_017876815.1. Taxonomy (NCBI): domain Bacteria; kingdom Pseudomonadati; phylum Pseudomonadota; class Alphaproteobacteria; order Hyphomicrobiales; family Rhizobiaceae; genus Ensifer; species Ensifer meliloti. Next base: position 3,174,884 of record NZ_JAGIOS010000001.1, read on the forward strand.
ACCGTTTCTTTGGGGTATTCCGATCCAAAGAGCAAACACGGTCCCGCGTATCGCGCGGCGGCGATGCACGGCCTGCCTCACGTCATCAGCAGGTCTTGATCAGCGGGTCTTGGCGTTCTTCTTCAGGCTTTCGAGGCGGTATTGCAGCAACCGGATCATCCGTCGGTCGAAATTCGCCGCCTCGGTGCGGTCGAAGCGCGCCTGGTCCTTGTCGTGCCGCTCGACTTCCTCGGCGCTCACTTCCGCTACCCGGGCCTGCATGCGCTCGCAACTGTCCTCGGCTTTCAATGAAAGCAGCGCCTTTTCCATCTGGCGCGCGTGAATGCGCGCGATCTCTGCATGGCGTTCCTCGTGGCGCTTGATGTCGCTCGCCAGCGTGTCCCAGACCAAGGCCAGATCGCGACCCGCCTGTCGACGATACTTCCAGCGCGGCAGAATGATGCGCGTGTTGAGCGTGACCTTGGCCGAGCCCACCGCGCAGCGGTCGTCGCGACTGACATAGGTGACCGTGCCGCCGAACTTGATCCGGGTGGCGCCCGGATGCCGCGTTCCGGTGCTCTTCATCATGGGGCCGGACGCCGAAAGCGCCTTGTCGAGTTCTGCGGCCGTGCGCCCGCCGATCGAGAAGTAGGAGATTCTCTTGCTGATCAGTGTTTCGCCCGAGGCATTGCCAAACGGGACGCCGACGAGCAATGCGACCAGGGCTGCACGCAGCGGGATATGTAGTCGGGACATGGAAGCGCGTTCTCGCCGGTTGAACTTCATTGAAGCTTGGGGCATAGCCAAAGCCAGCGCAACACAAATCGGCCCCAACCGACGTCGACAAGCTTGCATAGTATGTGAGGAAGACGTCATAACGTGTTGCTTTCGAAAGATATATTTGCACCATGACGGGCGGTTGATTCGAGCCGTTCAGCTGCGGACCGGAACAATGACATACGATCCATTTCAGCCTTCTCGCTGGCATTTGGCGCATGGACGCGATCTCGAACTGGGCCCGCGTGGCGTTTTGATGGCGATCATCAATGTTACACCGGATTCATTTTCCGATGGTGGGCGATTCGCTGATCCTGACGCTGCTGTCAGAGCCGCGCTGCGCGCACTGGAGGCGGGCGCGGAAATCCTGGATATTGGCGGCGAATCCACGCGCCCGGACGCCAAACCGGTCAGCGCCGACGAGGAACAGGCCCGCATCCTGCCCGTTATCGCGGCGATCGCGCGGCAGTCCCAGGTCGTCATTTCGGTCGATACTTACCGCGCGGAAACCGCCCGTTTGGCGGTTGACGCCGGCGCCCACATCGTCAACGACGTGTACGGGCTCCAGCGCGAGCCGGCGATCGCGACCGTGGCGGCCGAAACGGGCGCCGGGCTCTGCATCATGCATACCGGGCGCGACCGGGAGAAACTGAGCGATGTGATCGAGGATCAGTTCCATTTCCTGGAACGTTCCCTGCAGATCGCCGCCGACGCCGGCGTAGCGCGGGAAGGGATCGTGCTCGATCCGGGCTTCGGGTTCGCGAAGGACACGAACGAGAACCTAGAGCTGATGGCACGCTTCCGGGCGTTGCATGAGTTTCGACGGCCGCTTCTCGTCGGAACGTCGCGCAAGCGCTTCGTCGGCGCGGTGACCGGCCGGGAGGCGGGAGGCCGCGACGTCGGTACCGCCGCGACGACGGCGCTCCTCAGAACTGCCGGCGCTGCTATTTTTCGGGTACATGATGTCGCAATCAACAGGGATGCGTTAGCGGTGGCCGATGCTATGCTGGCCGCAAAGAACAGCTGACGGGACATGAAGCCATGACTGCGACCTACACGATCACACTGAAGAACTGCGCGTTCTTTGCCCGCCATGGCGTGCTCGACGAAGAGGAGTTCCTCGGGCAGCGTTTCTTCGTCGATGCGGAACTCGTGGTCGATCAGGGGACGGCGCTTGCCGAGGACTGCATCGACGACACCGTGCATTACGGCATCGCCTTCGCCGAGATCGAGAGGATCGTCACTGGACGCCGGCGTTACCTGATCGAAGCGCTGGCGCTTGAGGTCGCCAAGACGCTTTGCGCCCGTTTTCGCCAGATTCGCAAAGCGAAAGTCTCCATCCGCAAGCCGAACGCGCCGGTTCCGGGCATCCTGGACTACGTGGAAGTCACGGTCGAGCATGTCGCCGAATAGGAGCTGGCGGCACGCGATACTCGGTCTCGGCGGCAATCTCGGCGATCCGCGCCGGTCGATGGCAGAAGCCCTGCGGGCGCTCGACGCGCGGTCCGATTGCCGGGTCGTCGCGGTGTCGCGGCTCTACCGCACCCCGCCATGGGGCAAGACGGATCAGGATTGGTTCTTCAACGCCTGTGCGGAAGTCGAGACGACGCTGGATCCGGAGGCATTGCTTGCGGCCTGTCTCGATATCGAACGGGCCATGAAGCGCGTGAGAATGGAGCGCTGGGGTCCCCGAACCATCGACATCGATCTCCTGACCTTCGGTGACCTCAACAGGGCGAGCGCGACGCTCACGCTGCCTCATCCGCGCATGACCGAACGGGGCTTCGTGCTGAAGCCGCTCGCCGACTTTGCGGCAGACCTTGCCGTCGAAGGACGGACAGTCATTGAATGGCTGGGCCGGGCGGATGTGACGGGCATCGAAGTGGCCGACGAAAGCGTCGAATGGTGGCGCGCGGAGGAATAGGCAGAGAGGCCGTGATCGCGTATCTGTCGGGAAGGGTGGTTACTCGATCGAACCGACGGCGATATCGTCCATCTGCCGGTTGAGGCTCACGCCGATGACCGGGACCATGGTGTCCTCGACCTTCACCGAGATCGTGATGTTCATGGTTTCTTCGCCCTGCAGGCGCGCGATCATCGCACCATTGAGCTTTTTGCGGTTGATCCCGACGACCACCTTGTCCTTGGCAACGCTGCCGGACACGACATCGAGACCCTTGCCCTCGGCTCCGTCCAGGAACTTTCCAGTGTAGCTGTTGCCCTTCCGGACGATCGTCGCCGACATCGGCTGCTTGAACACCCCGACGCGGCAGAAACCGTCCAGTTTCAGGCCGGCTTCATTGCCGGGGGCCGCTTCACCGGTGAGATCGCAGGTAAACTTCGTGCCCTTGTACTTGCCGGCAACGATTTCGCCCGGGCCTTTCCATTGCCCGGCAATCCTGTCGAAGAACGCCTTGTCGCGGGCGCCGGAGAACGCGGGTGTCGCAAGGCCCGCGGCGGCGACAAGCGCGATAACGGCAACGCCGCGAACAATCGGAGAAGGGCGCGAGAGCATGAGCAGTCCTTGATGGATCAAGCTGGAAACTGACGCCTACATTGCCGTGAAAATGGTTAACGGATGGTTTCATTCCGGCTTCCATGCCGCCTTATCTTGCGAAGAGAGCAGGGCGCCGGCGATGTGATCGACGATCAGCCGGCTGAGCCCTCGGACCGTGCGGTGCCCGGCGCCAGGTCGCCCAGAAAGTCGCCGATGCTGGGGCGCTTCAGCGCGCGAAACGGCATCGGCCTGCAGAGATCCATCGCCGCGATCCCGATGCGCGCCGTCATCAGCCCGTTGATCACGCCCTCGCCGAGGCGCGCGGACAGCTTGGATGCCAGGCCGTGGCCGAGGATCTGCTGGATCAGGCTGTCGCCGACGGCGATCGAGCCCGTGACGGCGAGATGTGCGATGACATCGCGCATCAGGCGCAGCAGGCCGAGCGTGCCCGGGCGGCCGCCATAGAGTTCGGCCATGGCACGGATCATCCGCGCGGATTCGTAGATCACGTAGCCGAGGTCCACGAGAGCGCGGGGACTGACGGCAGTCACGATCGACACCCGCTTCGCGGCGCCAAGAATGATCCGCCGCGCCTCGCGGTCGAGAGGCGCCAGCAATTCACGTTCCGTCAGTTCGATGAGATGGGGTGCATCGATGATGTCGCCCTCGGTCTCCGCCAAACGGGCACGGCCCTTGGCCGTCCGGGGATTGCCGGCGAGCAGGTGAACGAGCCTGGCGGTCGCAGCGCGCGCGGCTTGCGTCTTTCCGGATGCGGCGGCCGCGGCGAGATCGGCCTTCAGCGTCTGGACGGCGGTCAGCTGCATCATGCCGAAGACTTCGCGCGCGACCACGATCAGGAAAGCGATGACGCCGATCGCCACGACTGCGACAGCTCCATAGCCAAGCCAGTCGGCGCGCGAAAAGAGATCGCGCACGAGCCGGTCGATCCAAAGCCCGACCGCAAGGGAAATGAGGATGCCGAACGCCCCCGCGGCGATCTTGCCGAAGGAGAGCCGGCGCCGACGCGGCATTGCTTCCGGCAGGTTGAGCGATTCGACAGCCGCGGTGGTGCCGATGAACGGGTCCTCGGCATCGGGCGTCATGACGACCTTTTCGCTAAAACTCCCCGGTGCGCGCCGCGGCGTCTGTTCCATCTCGCGTTCGATGGCCTCCTCGGCTTCCACGGAAAAGGCGGCCGGCCTGCGTCGACGGTCGTTGAAATCATCACTCATGCCAGGCGATCTCCGAGCAGGAACTGCATGGCCCTGTCGAGCCGGATATGCGGCACGGAGAGTTTCAATCCGCCGCGCGTCTCTTCGAGGTGCGGCGGTCGGAAGCGGACGAAATTCAGTTCCGGCATCGCTTGCTCTGGGGCGGAGGCGGATAGGGCGGATGCGGAGACGCGGTCGACGGCTTCAAAAAGAAGTTCAGGATCTTCCGGTAAGTCTCCTGGAAATATCGCTGTTTTCTTTTCGCCGTCGAATATCTCGCCATTGATCTTCTCACCGGCGATCGGCGTTCCGACGATCACGGGCAAACGATGGCCATCGTGGTCCACGGTTGCCTCGCGCGTTGCTCTGACAGATGCGAGCGCCATGACCTCAAGGCCCGCGCCGCTCATTCCTATTCGCTCGGTCGCCCGGCCGACGAGGCGAGCCGTGATGCGCTCGAGCCGGTCGTGACTTTCGTGGTGCAGGTGATCGGCCTTGGTGGCGGCGATCAGTACGCGGTCGATCTTGCGCGTAACGAACGAGGTCAGCCAGGAATTGACGCCGGGCCGGAAGCAGGCAAGCACGTCTGCCAGAGCCTGTTCCAGATCCTTCAGCGCCTCCGTGCCGCGGTTGACCGCCTGGAGCGCGTCGACAAGCACGATCTGGCGGTCGAGGCGGGCGAAATGTTCGCGGAAGAACGGTTTTACGACATGCGTCTTGTAGGCTTCGTAGCGTCGCTCCATCATCGCCCAGAGCGAACCTTTTGGGGCGCGGCCCGCCGGCAGGTCGGGGAGCGGCGAGAAGGTCAACGCCGGCGACCCTTCGAGATCGCCCGGCATGAGGAACCGGCCAGGCGGCAGGGTCGAGAGGGACCGGTCGTCCTCCTTGCAGGCCTTGAGATAGGCGGTGAAACTCTCGGCAAGCCTGCGGGCGCTGCCTTCGTCGGCCGGCGTCGAAGCTCCGAGCGCGGCGGCAAGTCCCAACCATTCGCTCGACAGTTCGGCGCGCATGCCGGTGCGCGCGCGTTGAACCGTTGCGTCGCTGAACTGCCGGAAGTCCTGGCTGAGCAGCGGCAGATCGAGCAGCCATTCGCCGGGGTAATCGACGATGTCGATCGACAGCCGCCCGGGAGAGAGCAGGCGGCTCCAGCCGCTGGCGCTTTCGTAATCGAGCGTGATCCGCAGCTGCGATATGGCCCTGGTCGAATCCGGCCAGGACCGATCCCGAACCAACGCCGCAATGTGATCCTCATATTGAAAGCGCGGCACCGCGTCGTCGGGCTGCGGTTCGAGCCGGATCTTGGACACACGGCCCGAGCGGACCGGTTCGAAAACCGGCAGCCGCCCTCCGTTCAGCAGGTTGTGGACGAGCGACGAGATGAATACGGTTTTGCCGGCCCGCGAAAGGCCAGTGACGCCGAGCCTGACGGACGGGGTGACGAGACCCGCTGCGCGGTCGGCGAGATTGTCCAGGGCGATCAGCGCGTCGTCTTTGAAGCTGGTGAGAATGGGCGCCAAATTCTTTCGTCCCTTCGGGAATGATGAGCGGTACGGTTGATTTGCCGATATCCCAACCGGGGCGCGGGCATCCGCGTAGCGTCTGGAGCGATATAGGAAATGTTTCCGTCAGCGCAACAACGCGAAGCGAATTCGCCGTTTCCGCAGGCGGAAGCGGCTGGCAAGGCCTCATCCTTTCTCGGCTTCTTCAGGGGCGGGAACGAGGAACTTCGAAAGTGTCGCGGTCCATGCTGTTCCGGCTTTCGGCCGCGCCGCAAAATCGATCACCGCCATTCCGGCCGGCGGATATCCGTCAGCGAGTGCCGCAGCTGCCCGTTCTTCACCCAGAATTCGTCGAAAGAGCTCCTCCATCATCGGATTGTGCCCGATGATCATCAGCGAGGGTCGGCTCGCATGTGCCTCGACAAGGTCGGCATAGACGGTTGTGGGTCCAGTATAGAGTGTGTCGAGGTAACGAATGTCGATATCTTCGCCAAATGCGCGGTATAGCGGTTCGGCCGTCTGCCGGCAGCGGACGGCTGTCGAGCAAAGGATCAGGTCCGGCCTGATGCGATGGTCGGCTGCGGATTGTGCCGTCAGTTCCGCCTCCGCAAAGCCGATATCGTCGAGTGCGCGATCGAAGTCGCTCTGGCCGGGCAGAGCCCAGCCCGATCGGGCATGGCGAAGAAGCAGAAGCTGGAAGGCCGGGACGACGCTGTCTTGCATGTATTCACCCGGTGTTGGAAATCCCCAGGATGGAGGCGTCCGTCGTTGCCGACGGCTCGAAACGCCTTGCGGATGCTCCGTTGTCCCGCCGGTCGGCGTAAAGATCAAGCCGCGCTTCGCGGTTTTTTGATCCGGCGGGCCCATTGAACCGACGCCCGTCGCGCACCAAATGTCGCAATCCGAAACGCCGCCGTGCTCGCCCATGGAACGTCAAACGGCTGGCGCCGTGGGCGGTGAGCGGTGTTTCGGCGTTAAAGACTTTGCGTGTAATTGTGATGAAATATTAGCCGGTTAGCCTGCGATGCGGGCAGTGTTAAAATGCAGTTAAGCACTGATTACAAGGCTTGAATCAGAGCTTCCATAGGTCTATACACCGCCGCAATGAGATGTTCTTCAGGAGAATCGCGTTGAGTGAGAAGATCGATCTTAGTACCTATGTCCTGTCGGAGGACGAGGATTTTATGAATGCGAACCACCGGGCATACTTTCGTGCGAAGCTGAATGCCTGGAGAAACGACATCCTTCGCGAAGCCCGCGAGACACTGGATCACCTGGCGGAGGAGAGCGCCAATCATCCTGATCTTGCGGACCGCGCCTCATCCGAAACGGACCGGGCGATCGAGTTGCGTGCTCGGGACCGTCAGCGGAAGTTGATTGCCAAGATCGATGCCGCGTTGCAGCGGCTCGATGAAGGCACCTACGGATACTGCGAGGAAACCGGGGAGCCGATCGGACTGAAGCGCCTGGACGCCCGACCGATCGCAACTCTCTCGATCGAGGCGCAGGAACGTCACGAGCGTCGCGAGAAGGTCTACCGGGACGAATAAGTCCGGGGACATCGTTGGGACTATCGAAAACGGCGCGGTTCGACCGCGCCGTTTTCATTTGTGCATCGATGCGTTGTTCCGGGATGTACGAATTACAATTTGCGGCTCACGGAGATATCGGCGAGCATCCTTTCCATCTCCTCTTCGATCGTCGGCTCCTTGCGGGTGTCCTGCGAGGGCGATCCGAGTACCGGTTCCTGGCGACCGGCGGGCCTGATCTCCGGACGCGGCGGCCCCGAAGGTGTGAAGCGCTGGAGATCGCCGCTGATTTCCGCATCGAGCATGCGCTCGAATTCTGCGGCTGCTTCCGGCGCGGCGGGCCGAGGCGGGAGAGATTGGCCCGGCATGCCCTTTACCGGTTCGATCGCCGTAAGCGGGACGGGGCGCTCGTCGCGAGCCGCGGGCTCCACCGGAAGCGGGCGGTCACGCACCGCGCCGAAATCGGTATGCGACGGCTCGATGGCGGACACCGGCGGAATGTGAGGCGCAGGTAAAGGCCTGGAGACCTGCTGCGGCTGCGACGAGCCGAGTGCGGGGGCCTGCTGCTGATCCGGGACCACGCGCACTGGAGGCTCCGGGCGCGCGGCGACCCGCGGCGGCTCACTCGGGCGCGCCGGTTGCCGCACGGGTTCGGCCGCAGCTTCCGTCGGGAGAGGGGGCTCGGGCGGGACAGGGGAAGGAACCGGCCGGGGCCGGACTTCCGCAATCGGGGCGCGGGTCGTCTTTTCTTCCGGCTCCGCCTGAAGCGTGGCCGGAACCGGGCTTTCTCCCTCGGGGGCGATGCGGCTTTCGATCACGATGTCCGTCGGGCCGCCGATCATGATCAGGTGTTCGACGTCGTCGCGGCGGACGAGCACCAGGCGCCGACGCGTGTCGACTGCGGCGGCATCGAGCACCGCAAGCCGCGGCTGCCTGTTCTTGCCGCCGCGGACGAAGGGAGAGGAGGGCTTGTTGCGCATGAGCCGAAGCACGGCCACGAGGCACAAGAGACCGATCGCAACCGCTCCGGCGGCGATCATGAACCGGCTGGCGTTGTCCCCGAGGATTGTTTCCATCATAGGCTGAACTCCTTACTGCCGCTCGCATGGCAACATTTGACGGCTTTTTTCGGGCTTGGACAAGCTTCGGCCCGACATTCCCTGTGAATTGACCGCAGCGCTTCCGCAGAGACGCTTTTTGCTGTTATCTCTGATTGTTAAAGATGATTCCAGGTCGATGCGCGAAAGCGCGGAGGGCGGCCATCGATTTAGCGACGATGCCTTCGGACCCGGCCACCGCATGGTTCCTCAAACCGGAAACGGATTGGGGATAAATCATGCGGCAATTCAAAGTATTGCAGCGGCCCTTGTGCATCCACGGGGATGTACGGCACTGCAAGCGCTCGGGATCGCGTTCGATGCGACCCGGCAGCAGGTGAGGACCCGATGACGAAATTGCGGCAGGCAGGTGACTACCAGATGCCGGTCGTTGACCGGGGCGTTCGTCCGGGAACCATCCTCAGGATCATCCTGCTTGCGATCGTCCTCACCGCGTCGGCCGCCGCTTTCGTCGTCTTCAAGGACCAGCTCGAAAACGAGATCGTGCTCGGCATTCTCGGCGTGCTGGCCATGGTCGGCATATTCTTCCTCGTTTCTTCCGTCATCGGCTTTATCGAGGTGATGCCGCAATCGCGGCCGGACGAACTGGCGCGCGCCTTCCTCGACGCGCATGAAGACGGGACGATCGTGACCGACCGCAAGGGGCGCATCATCTATGCCAACGCCGCCTATGGTGCCCTGACCGGCACCAAGAGCGCGGCAGGCATTCAGTCGCTCGAAACGATCCTGTCGCGCAACCGCGAGGCGACAGAAGCGATCTATCGCCTGACCAACGGTCTGCATGAGGGCAAGCAGGGTCACGAGGAGTTCCGGCTGCTGAAACCTCTGGCAAACGGCAAGGTGGCTGGCTCCGGCGCCCATTGGTATCGGCTGAAGGCGCGGGTATTGCCGCTCGAGGATGCGGGCAGCAATCCGCTCTACCTGTGGCAGATCGCGGATATTACCGCCGAGCGCGACGAGCAGGAGCGCTTCTTCAAGGAGCTGCAGAACGCGATCGACTATCTCGACCACGCACCCGCGGGCTTCTTCTCCGCCGGGCGAAAGGGCGAGATCTTCTATATCAACGCGACGCTCGCCGACTGGCTCGGAATCGACCTGACCAAGTTCCAGCCCGGCTCCGTCAGCATTGCCGATCTGGTCGCGGGCGAGGGGCTGGCGCTCGTACAATCGGTACAGGCGGAGCCCGGTCTCAAGAAGACCAAGATCCTGGACCTCGATCTCAGAAAGGCCAACGGCCAGAGCCTGCCGGTACGCTTGATTCATCGCGTTTCCTCGGCGCGGGACGGTGCGCCAGGCGAAAGCCGGACGATCGTGATGTCCCGGGAAGGCGACGATGGCGATCAGTCGGCGTCGAATGCCGCGATGCGGTTCACCCGCTTCTTCAACAACACGCCCATGGCAATCGCCTCGGTGGATGGAAACGGCCGCATTCTCAGAACCAACGCTCCGTTCATGAAGCTCTTCGCCGGGCTCGTTTCGCAGGACGAGGTCGAGCGCGGGGCGGTGATCGACGCTGTCGTGCATCAGTCCGAAAGAGGGCGTCTGCAGGAGTCGCTGGCTGCCGCGAAGGACCGGCAGAGCGATATCGCACCGATCGACGCGCTTCATCCCAAGGATGAGGGGCGTCACTTCCGCTTCTATGTCAATGCAGTCATCGACCAGAGCGATCAGGCGCCCGAGGAGGCTGCGATCATCTACGCCCTGGAGATCACCGAGCAGAAGGCGCTCGAAAACCAGATGGCGCAGACGCAGAAGATGAATGCCGTCGGAACGCTCGCCGGCGGCATCGCCCATGATTTCAACAATGTCCTGACGGCCATCCTGCTTTCCGCCGACCATCTCCTGCTGTCGGCGCGGCCGGCGGATGCGACCTTTGCGGATCTGATGGAGATCAAGCGTAACGCCAACCGGGCAGCCGTGCTCGTTCGGCAACTGCTCGCCTTCTCGCGCAAGCAGACGATGCGTCCGACGGTGCTCAATCTCACCGACGTTATCGGCGATCTCAGGATGCTCGTCGACCGGATGACCGGCACCAACGTCAAGGTCGAGGTGGACTACGGCCGCGATCTCTGGCCGGTCAAGACGGACCTCGGCCAGTTCGAACAGGTGCTCCTGAACCTCGCCGTCAATGCCCGCGACGCCATGCCTGCCGGCGGGATCATCACGCTTAGGACACGCAATCTGCCGGCGAGCGAAGTGGCGGCGCTTGGACGTCGCGAACTGCCCGAGGAAGACTTCGTCATGGTCGAGGTGTCCGACCAGGGTACCGGCATTCCGCCGGAAATCATGGACAAGATTTTCGAGCCCTTCTTCACCACGAAGGATGTCGGCAAGGGCACCGGGCTCGGACTGTCGATGGTTTACGGGATCGTGAAGCAGTCCGGCGGCTATATCTATCCCGAGTCGGAGATCGGTAGCGGGACGACCTTCCGCATCCTGCTGCCGCGCCACGTCGACATTCCCGAAACGCAGGATGAGGACGCGTCCGCAGCGCAATCCGCGGCGCCGGCGAGGAGCGAACCGGTTGCGGTGCCCATGCCTCGGGCCGAGCCTGCCGATCTTACCGGGGATTCCGCGGTCGTGCTGCTGGTCGAGGACGAGGAAGCGGTGAGGCGCGGCGGCAAGCGCATGCTGGAGACGCGCGGCTATACGGTTCACGAAGCGGGATCGGGTATCGAAGCGCTGGAGATCATGGACGAACTCGACGGCGCCGTGGATATCGTCGTGTCCGACGTCGTGATGCCGGAAATGGACGGGCCGACGCTGCTGCGCGAGCTGCGCAAGACGTATCCGGACCTGAAGTTCATCTTCGTATCCGGCTATGCCGAAGATGCTTTTGCGCGAAATCTGCCGGCCGACGCGAAGTTCGGCTTCCTGCCGAAGCCCTTCTCGCTGAAGCAACTTGCGGTCGCCGTGCGCGAGATGCTCGACAGCTGACAAGGCTTCTCCTCTGAACTATGCGGCGCGAATGCCCCTCATCCGCCTGCCGGCACCTTCTCCCCGCAGGCGGGGAGAAGGGACAAGCGGCGCCAACCGAACCCCGCATTCACCGCCCGCCCGAGGGAGCGAGCGGGCGCGGCATATCCCTTCTCCCCGCCTGCGGGGAGAAGGTGGCGGCAGCCGGTTGAGGGGCAATCCCGACCGAGTGGGGTTGAGGCGGTTGGGTTCGCGAGGGATCCCTTTCATGAGCAGTATCCGCCGCACCGGCGCGCAAGAGATATATGCATGCCGTAGATTTTCGATGGGGAGAAGGGGACAAGCGGCGGCGCAGCGGATCCCCTTCGCCCCGCCTGCGGGGAGAAGGTGCCGGCAGGCGGATGAGGGGGAAAGTGGGCCGAAAGGCCCAATTTGCCTTACCGTTGCGTCAATCGTTAGCAGCGAGAGCGACGGCGATCCCGGCGGCAAGGCGTGCATTGTTCTCGACCAGCGCGATATTGGTTTCGAGGCTGCGCCCGTCCGTCAAACGGAAGAGGTTGTCGAGCAGATACGGGGTGACCGCCTTGCCGGAAATCCCCTCGCTCGCCGCATTGTCCAGCGCGCGGGTGATGTAGATCTCCATCTCCTCGCGCGGGATTTCGCTTTCTACCGGCACCGGATTGGCGACAAGCATTCCGCCGTCGATTCCGAGCAGGTCGCGCGTCCGCTGGAAACTGGCGATCGCCGCCGGGCTGTTCAGCATCAGCGGGCTCTTGAGGCCGGATTCGCGCGACCAGAAGGCGGGGAAGTTCTCGCTGTCATAGGTCACGACAGGAACACCGCGCGATTCGAGCACTTCGAGCGTCTTGGGAATGTCCAGAATGGCCTTGGCGCCGGCGCAGACGACGATGACGCCGGTACGTGCGAGTTCGTCGAGATCCGCCGATATGTCGAAGCTCTGTTCCGCCCCGCGGTGAACGCCGCCGATGCCGCCGGTCGCGAAAACCCGGATGCCGGCGCGGGCGGCGGCGATCATCGTTGCGGCAACGGTCGTGGCGCCGGTGCGGCGTTCGGCGATCGCAAAGGCGAGGTCGGCGCGCGACAGTTTCATGGCGCCCTGCGTTTTCGACAAAGCCTCCAGTTTGGCATCGTCCAGACCGATATGCAGGACCCCGTGGATCACGGCGATGGTTGCGGGCACGGCACCCTGTTCACGGATGATCGCCTCGACGCTGCGGGCCATGTCGAGGTTGCCGGGATAGGGCATGCCATGCGTGATGATCGTGGATTCCAGCGCGACGATCGGCGCACCTCGTTGCTTGGCGGCTGCGACTTCATCTGAATATTCCATCGGCAGGGACGGGGAGGAGGGTTTGGTCATGATCGTTTCCTTGATTGATGACATCCTCGACGGCAAAATTGCTCGGGGATGCCTGATCGATTCCGGTGCCTGGAGCAGAGGATGCGGAAGTACCGCTCGCATTCCGTGCCGCGCGGCTCCCGATTCAGCCGCCAAATCTCATGACAGCATTTCCGTTTCCGGCACAAGCTGCAGAACCTGCTCCAGCATGTCCTGCGACATCTCGTCGGAAGCCGCGAATGGCGAATGCAGCGTTATGACGGCGGCCGCCATGCCGAAGCGAAGGCAGGCGGAAAGGTCCGCACCTGCAAGCCGGGCGGCGAGAAAGCCCGAGGCGAGCGCGTCGCCGGCGCCGGTGACGTCGGCAAGTGCTGAAAGAGCCGGCGGCGTAGCGAGGCAGGCACCCTCAAGATCAAAGGCGACCGCGGCCCGGCCTCCGCGCGTCACGACACCGCCGGAAAGACCGGCAGAGCGCAGCAGCAACGGCCATTCCTCGGCGGTCGCGGCCTCGGTTCCGGTAAGCGCGCGCGCTTCCGCCTCGTTCATGAACAGGAAATCGAGCCCGTCGAGACAGTCGCGGTAGCGGACCACCTTTGCAGGCGAAACGGCGATACCGGCACGTAGCGGGCAGAACTTCGCAGCGGTGCCGATGAGGGCCGCCAAGGTCTCCTGCGGCAGATTGGCGTCCATCAGCACGAGTTCGCTCGCAGCCAAGATCTCGCGCGTCGCCCGCTGCTGCAGCCGGCGCGGCGTAAACAGAGTATAGAGGTCCATGTCCGCGAGCGCGATGACGAGGTTGCCGTCGTTTTCGAGGATTGCCGTATAGCTCGGCGTCTTGCGATCGAGAAAGGTGAAGGGGCGGTCGATCACACCGGCAGCTTCCGCAGCGGCCGCTACCGTGTCGCCGGCGGGATCGCCGCCCCGCGGGCTGATCATCGTCACGCGATGGCCGAGGCGCGCGAGATTTCTCGCGGCATTGAAGCCGCCGCCCGGCTTCCTCGAACCAAGCGCCCAGATTGCTCGCGCCCGGTGCCGTCGCGCCGCTGATCCGGCCGCGCCTGTCGATATGAGCGCCGCCGAAAACGGCAATGTTCTGCGACTTCACCTGTGCTTGCATCTGGTCCTCGATGAAGGGCGGAGAAAAGGTGGCGAAGTCTCTCTTCCGCCGGCATTCCGATCTATCGTTTCGGACTACCTTTTAGGGCTTTGTCCGGATTTGATCCATCGTGAATCACGAGCGAATCGGGGCGGCGCGTGAAAGCCGGCATGCGTTGACGCGCTGCCTGTGGATACAGTGGATGAAAGGCGTGAACAAGAATCGAACGTGATGAAATATGGCAAGCGTTTTCAATCACTTGACGTGCCATTGCCAAGTTGGAACAAAACATGTACAAAAAGGCTTGCGGCGGCTTCATTGCCTCGATAGCTCCAATAACCTAAAGGTGGACCAATGGCACAAAATTCTTTGCGGCTCGTAGAGGACAAATCGGTGGACAAAAGCAAGGCACTTGAAGCGGCTCTTTCCCAGATCGAACGTTCGTTCGGCAAGGGATCGATCATGAAGCTCGGAGCGAAGGACAGCGTAGTTGAGATCGAAACCGTCTCCACCGGTTCGCTCGGCCTCGATATCGCGCTCGGCATCGGCGGCCTGCCGAAGGGCCGTATCATCGAGATCTATGGTCCGGAAAGCTCGGGCAAGACGACGCTGGCGCTGCAGACCATTGCCGAGGCACAGAAGAAGGGCGGCATCTGCGGCTTCGTCGATGCCGAGCATGCACTCGATCCGGTCTATGCACGAAAGCTCGGGGTCGATCTCGAAAATCTCCTGATTTCGCAGCCTGATACGGGCGAGCAGGCGCTGGAAATCACCGATACGCTGGTCCGTTCGGGTGCGATCGACATTCTCGTCATCGATTCGGTGGCCGCACTCGTGCCGCGCGCCGAAATCGAGGGCGAGATGGGCGACAGTCTGCCGGGCATGCAGGCGCGCCTCATGAGCCAGGCGCTGCGCAAGCTTACGGCATCGATCTCCAAGTCGAACTGCATGGTGATCTTCATCAACCAGATCCGCATGAAGATCGGCGTGATGTTCGGCTCGCCGGAAACGACGACGGGCGGCAATGCGCTCAAGTTCTACGCTTCGGTGCGCCTCGACATTCGCCGCATCGGTTCGGTCAAGGAGCGCGAGGAAGTGGTCGGCAACCAGACCCGCGTCAAGGTCGTCAAGAACAAGATGGCACCGCCCTTCAAGCAGGTCGAGTTCGACATCATGTATGGCGAAGGCGTTTCGAAGACGGGCGAATTGATCGATCTCGGCGTCAAGGCGGGCATCGTCGAGAAATCGGGCGCCTGGTTCTCCTATAACAGCCAGCGGCTCGGCCAGGGACGGGAAAACGCCAAGCTCTTCCTGCGGGAGAATCCCGAACTGTTGCGCGAAATCGAAACGGCTCTGCGGCAGAATGCCGGTCTCATCGCCGACCGGTTCCTGGAGAATGGCGGGCCGGAAAGCGACGGCGACGAAGCCGCCGATATGTAATCGGGAACAACCGTCTCGTTGAAGCATGCAAAACCGGCCGTCGTCACCTGCGGCCGGTTTTTTGCTGCCCGCTGGACAGCATGATATGCGAACGATAAAAGCCTGTGGTTCCGACGGCTCGGCCGGCGGAAAGCGTGACTTGATTGAACGCGACGCGCTTGATGCGCGGGGGTGAAGAGTGCGGCTGGGAGCCTGGAGAGATCGGGCTGCCGCCGGAGTGTACACAGATAGGACGCAAGATGAGCGGCGTGAATGAAATCCGGTCGATGTTCCTCGACTATTTCCGCAAGAACGGTCACGAGATCGTGTCGTCCAGCCCCCTCGTGCCGCGCAACGACCCGACATTGATGTTCACCAATGCGGGCATGGTGCAGTTCAAGAATGTGTTCACCGGCCTCGAGCAGCGACCCTATTCGACCGCGGCGACGGCGCAGAAATGCGTGCGCGCCGGCGGCAAGCATAACGACCTCGACAATGTCGGCTACACCGCCCGGCACCACACCTTCTTCGAGATGCTCGGCAATTTCTCCTTCGGCGACTATTTCAAGGAGCGCGCGATCGAGCTTGCCTGGAACCTGATCACGAAGGAATACGGGCTCGATGCCAAGCGTCTGCTCGTCACGGTGTACCATACCGACGACGAAGCCTTCGGCCTCTGGAAGAAGATCGCCGGCCTGAGCGACGACCGCATCATCCGCATTGCGACGAGCGACAACTTCTGGGCCATGGGAGATACCGGTCCATGCGGTCCGTGCTCGGAAATATTCTACGATCACGGCGACCATATCTGGGGCGGACCTCCCGGCTCGGCCGAGGAAGACGGCGATCGCTTCATCGAGATCTGGAACCTCGTCTTCATGCAGTACGAGCAGATCACCAAGGAAGAGCGCGTCGACCTGCCGCGGCCCTCGATCGACACGGGCATGGGGCTGGAGCGCGTCGCCGCCGTGCTCCAGGGCCAGCACGACAATTATGACATCGACCTTTTCCGCGCCTTGATCGCTGCTTCCGAAGAGGCGACCGGCGTCAAGGCCGAAGGGGACCGGCGCGCGAGCCATCGCGTGATCGCCGACCATCTGCGTTCCTCGGCCTTCCTGATCGCCGACGGGGTTCTACCGTCGAACGAAGGCCGCGGTTACGTGCTGCGCCGAATCATGCGCCGCGCCATGCGCCACGCACAGCTGCTCGGCGCGCGGGATCCGCTGATGTGGAAGCTCCTGCCGGCGCTCGTGGGCCAGATGGGCCGGGCCTATCCGGAACTCGTCCGCGCCGAAGCGCTGATCTCGGAAACGCTGAAGCTGGAGGAAACGCGCTTCCGCAAGACCCTGGAGCGCGGCCTCAACCTTCTGGCGGAGGCTTCGGCCGATCTTTCCGAAGGTGACCAGTTCAACGGCGAGACGGCCTTCAAGCTCTACGACACCTATGGTTTCCCGCTCGACCTCACCCAGGACGCGCTGCGCGCCAAGGGCATTGGGGTCGATACGGACGCATTTACGGCGGCCATGCAACGGCAGAAGGCCGAGGCCCGTGCCAACTGGGCCGGTTCCGGCGAAGCCGCGACCGAGACCATCTGGTTCGAGCTCAGGGATAAACACGGCGCGACCGACTTCCTCGGCTACGACACCGAGTCGGCCGAAGGGGTCATCCTGGCAATCGTCAAGGACGGTGCCGTCGTCGAGTCCGCTGCCAAGGGCGAGAACGTACAACTGGTTTTGAACCAGACGCCCTTCTACGGCGAATCCGGCGGCCAGGTGGGCGACACCGGCGTTATCACCACCGAGACCGGCAAGCTTACGGTGACCGACACGCAGAAGCGTGGCGAAGGGCTCTTCGTCCACTATTGCACCGTGGAGGAAGGCAGCGTGAAGACCGGCGAGGCGGCCGCCTTGACGGTCGACCATGCGCGCCGTGCGCGCCTGCGCGCCAACCATTCCGCGACGCACCTGCTGCACGAGGCGCTGCGCGAGGTCCTCGGCACCCATGTTGCCCAGAAGGGCTCGCTCGTCGCGCCTGAGCGCTTGCGCTTCGACGTCTCGCATCCGAAGCCGATGACGGCCGAGGAGCTGAAGATCGTCGAGGAGATGGCAAACGAGATCATCGTCCAGAATACGCCGGTCGTCACACGGCTGATGAGCGTCGACGATGCGATCGCCGAGGGCGCCATGGCGCTCTTCGGCGAGAAGTACGGCGACGAGGTGCGGGTCGTGTCCATGGGGCAGGGCCTTCGCGGCTCCAAGGCCGGCAAGCCCTATTCGGTCGAGCTCTGCGGCGGCACGCATGTGTCCGCCACGGGCGATATCGGCCTCGTCCGCGTCGTCTCGGAGAGCGCGGTCGGAGCGGGTGTCCGCCGGGTGGAAGCGCTGACCGGTGAGGCGGCGCGCGCCTATCTCGGTGAACAGGACGAACGGGTGAAGACACTCGCCGCCGCACTCAAGGTCCAGCCTGCGGATGTTTTAGGTCGGGTCGAGGCTCTCCTGGACGAGCGGCGCAAACTGGAGCGGGAGCTTACAGAGGCGAAGAAGAAGCTCGCGCTTGCGGGCGACGGCCAGAACGGTTCCGGGGATGCCGCCCGCGACATCGGCGGCGTCCGTTTCCTCGGCAGGGTGGTATCCGGGGTCGAGCCGAAGGATCTGAAGAGCCTTGCGGACGACGGCAAGAAGTCGCTCGGTTCGGGCGTCGTCGCCTTCGTCGGCGTCAGCGGCGACGGCAAGGCAAGTGCCGTCGTGGCAGTCACCGACGACCTCACTTCGAAAGTAAGCGCCGTCGATCTGGTGCGCGTCGCTTCGGCGGCACTTGGCGGCAAGGGCGGTGGCGGACGCCCCGACATGGCCCAGGCGGGCGGCCCGGACGGCGGACGTGCAGCAGAAGCGATCGAGGCTGTTGCGGGCGCGCTCGCCGGTTAAGCCGGGGGCGCGCTGAACTTCTGGAGGGCGCTGCGGCGCCCTTTTTCATGGCACCCGTTCGGTCCGGATGGTGTCCAGCGCTGCTGCGACCGAGGCGCGCATCATCACGCGCGGCGGCCGGACGTGGTGCTGATAAAGCGCGCGGCGCACCTGCGATCTCGCACCGGTGATGATGAAGCGCACGCCGGTTCGTTCCGCTTTGCGCAGCGTACCCTCGATGACATTGGCAGCGGTGGAATCCATGAAGGGCACGTCGGAACAATCGAGAATGAAATTGCGACGCTGATCGGCGATGCGATCGAGAACGGTCCCCACGGTTGCGGCCGAACCGAAGAAGAAAATCCCGGAAAGGCGATAGATCACCGTGTCCGGATCGTCGGCGATTACAGGACGTTCGTCGCCATTCTCCTGCCTCTGAGCGGAGAGCGGCCGGGCCTCCTGCACGGAGATGCTCCTTGCCATGCGATCGATGAAGAGCACGGCGCCCAGCGCAAAGCCGACGACGATACCCTCCGTAAGCTCGCGAAAGACGACGATGAGGAAGGTGGCGAGCAACACGACCGCATCCCCGTAGGAGGACCGCAGAAGCGCCATGAAGGCCGGTTTCTCGATCATGTTCCAGGCGACGATCGCAAGCACGCCGGCGAGCGAGGCGAGCGGTATATAGCTCGCAAGCGGAGCGGCGAGGAGCATGAACAGCAGAAGAAAGGCGGAATGAAGAATGCCGGAAACGGGGCTCGTCGCGCCGGCACGCACATTCGTGGCGGTGCGGGCAATCGTCCCGGTAACACAGATGCCCCCGAAGAGCGCCGAGCAGATATTCGCGGCTCCCTGCGCGACCAGTTCCACGCTGGAGCGGTGACGGCGCCCGGTCATGCCGTCGGCAACGACTGCGGAGAGAAGCGATTCGATCGCGCCGAGGAGCGCGAAGGAAAGGGCATCCGGAAAGACGGCAGCGGCCTTTTCGAGCGAGAGCGGCGGCAGGGCGGGTAGCGGCAGTCCGCGCGGAATGCCGCCGAAGCGGCTGCCGATCGTTTCCGTCGGCAATTGCAGCAAGGCGACGAAGGTGGACGCCGCGGCAACCGCGATCAGCATGCCCGGCCAATGTGGCCGCACGCGCCGCAGCGCGAGGATGATGCCGACGGTAAGGGCTGCGGTCAGCACCGCCGCCCAGCTGACGGTTCCGGCGGCTTGGGCAAGGGCCGCGACCTTGTCGACGATGGGGCCCGGTTCCGCACCCGCGAGCGTCAGGCCGAAGAGGTCGCGCAGCTGGCTCGCAAAGATGATCACCGCGATTCCCGCAGTGAAGCCGACCGTAACCGGATAGGGGATGAACTTGATGTATCGCCCTAGCCTGAGATAGCCAGCGGCGATCAGCATGAACCCGGACATGAGGGTCGCGAGCAGCAGGCCGTCGACGCCGTGCCGCGCAACCGTGGCGGCGACGAGCACGATGAAGGCACCGGCGGGGCCGCCGATCTGGACTCGGCTGCCGCCGAGGAGCGAAACGAGAAAACCGCCGACGATCGCGGTGTATAGCCCGCGGTCGGGCGTGACGCCCGAGGCGATCGCGATCGCCATGGAGAGCGGCAGTGCGACGATCGCAACGGTCAGACCGGCGAACGCGTCTGCTTTCAAGCGGGCGGCACCATATCCTTCCGCAAGAATGCTGACTGTTTTCGGTACGAGGGAGTCGGGCATAGGCGGGCTTTCCGGATGCCGCCACGTTGGCGACATCGGACGTGGCGGACGCCCTCAGCCTATCTGAGTCGCAGTTCCCTACAAGGGGATCGAACGCAAGGGAGGTGCTGATCACACCATCAGGGCAGGGTAGATCCGGAATCGAATGCCGCAGCAGAACGCTGCGGCAACGACGGGCATATGTGGACGACGCCGGATGTCAGATTGCCTTTCGGGGAGGCGCGGGGGCCTTTCGGGCTCGGCCTGAGTGGTCATCGAGCCAGAGTCGCCGACCACTCAGGTCACCATCGAACTAATTGACCTTCTCGATATCAGGCAGCGACCAGGATTTATCGAAGAAGGGCTCGGTCGGTCCGTAGAACCGGAAATACGCGAACCATCCCTTGTCGGCATTTGTCTGCACCCAGTTCGCCTCGTGACCTTTCGGTGCAGTGGGACCGAAATATACGTCAATCGATCCATCTTCGTTTTTTACTATGTCTTCTTTTCGCGACGAGATGTCCGGCCGTCCCTGTTCGGTGACCGGCATCTGCCGGGTCGACTCGTCGTAGGCCGTCACAGACCAGAAGCCCTTGGCCGGCGGATCGGCAGGGACATGAAGCCGATAGTTGTTCTCGCCCGAGAGCCATGCGTCGTCTGCATCCTTGTAGGAGGCTATGTACCGCTGGCCGACGCCCGGAGTTTGGGTGAGCATTGCCTTGGAGATCACGACCGCTTCGTAGAACCAGGCAGCACGCTCATCGAGCTGGTCATAGGTGTTGGCCTTCTGGTCGGTCGCAACCACAAGCGCATGTTTCCAGTTCGTGCCCTCCCAGAAGGGCGGTTCGACGCGCTTGTCTGTCGTATTTACCTTGGCCATGGCTTCGCCGACGATCGCGCCGTCCTGAAGAATCTTCTTCTGGCGTTCGTCGGGTTGATAGGGTTTCCCTTTCTCAATGCCGAGGAACTTCAACTGCGCCATCATGAAGCGATCACGCTCTTCGACGGGTTCTCGTTGAATGACCTCGTTCAGGCTGTCCCAATAGGCCATTCCATGGGGCGGCATTTGGGTCCACTTGACGTCTCCCGCAGCGCGCACGGGCATCGGCTCGCCAGTTCCGTCAAGCGTCCAGGTGTAGGTCTTGATCTGCGGGATGAGTTCTGCAATTGCCTTTTCCTTGTCGGCATCGAGCAGGCGGAACCCCGCCAGCACGTCCCGGCTCGTGGATTGGATGACAAAGTATCCCTCGGCCTCCACCGGGCCGTATCCGGGCGGGAGGATCAGATACTTTCCGCCCTTGCCCATATCCGGGCCGACCACGCCTAGATCGGCCATGACGCGCTGCCACTGGTCAAGCACCATGCCTGCAATCAGCCCCGGCGGTACAACCACGACCATCGGCCCGGATTCTTTGAGATCGATGAACGTCGCGATGTAAGGCGTGGTGTAGTTCGGCGTCAAAATGCCAAGCTTCTCGGCAAAATCGAGATAGGAAAGCATTTCACCGTTCTTGGCCTTGAAGACGTTGAAATGGGCCTTTCGCCATTCGTTGAGGCCGACGGCAGGAATGCCCCACAGGTAAGCTTGCGACGCTCGCTGGAAATCCATTTCGTCGTAAAGCTTGGCCACGGTTTCCTTCGAGGGGTAGCCGCTCTCGAATGTCAGTTTGCCGATGCGGGTATCGAGTTCGTCGGGCGTTTCCTGAGCATGAGCGCCAATGCCTGCCACGCTATAAAGCAGGGCGGCAGTCAGGGTCGTGCGGGCAAATCTTCTCATTGCAGCCTCCATCGAGGGTTCGGGATTCACGGGTGCGCTTGTCGGGGTCGATGACCTATTCAACCTTTTCCACGTCCCCGGGCTTCCAGGTGCCATCGATCGCCGCTTCGGCCGGAGCATAGAGGCGAAGGATCGCGAAGAAGCCTCGCCCCGGCACGGTTGCCAGCCAGTTGCCCTCCTTGCCCGCCGGTGCTTTCGGACCAATGTAGATGTCGGTACTGCCATCTTCGTTCTGCGCCGGCTTGTTGAGTTTGCCGAGCGAGGGGAAAGGCTGGCCGTTATCGAGGCCGGATGCGTTCTCCGCCTCGTAAAGCGTCACGGACCAGAAGAGTTCTGCCGGAATGTCCTTCGGCAGATTGACCTTGTAGCTGTGCTCGCCATCGAGCGGATCGCCGTCAGCGTCCTCGAAAGCGATCATGTAGAACGCACCCTTGCCGGGTGTCATCGACACCATGCCGGGGCTGATCGAGTAGTAGTCGGTAAAGAACCAGGCGCGGGCGTCCAGTTCCCTATAGTTTCCGTTGCTTACAAGGAAGCTCAGGTCGATTCCTGCATTGGGCCAGCGCCCGCTCAGATTGTTGATGGGATTGAGCCAGCGCCGATCCTCGTAAACCCGGAAGTCCGCGCCGGCGATACCTTTTTCAAAGCCGGTCACGCGGCTCATCTTGTAGCCGGTCTTGGCGGCGGCATCGAGGATCGCGCGCGTTTTCTCGTCCGGCGAGAATGGCTGGTTGGCGGCAATGCCGATGCTTTTCAGCATGCCGAGCCAGTCGGGATCCGCCAGAACAGCCCCCTCTACATCCAGGAGACTCTTGATCTGTTCGAAGGCGCTCACATCGGCGCGGGGAAGCATATTGAGTGAACGGCCCGATGCGTCCGGAAACTCCATCGGTTTCGCCGTCTGCTCTTGCCCGAGCGGATAGATTTTCGATTTTTTAATCACCTCGACTGCCGGCTCGATATTGTCGAGCGACTGGTAGAACGAGCGAAGAAAAATGAAGACGCTGTTCGTCCCCGAGCGGTAGACGTAATAGCCTTCGGGCACATCGCCCTTGTATCCTGGCGGAAGCAGCAGGAACTTGCCGCCTTTGCCGCCATCGGGCCCCGGCAGACCGACGTCGCCTGCAAATTTGCCGCTGTCTTCCGGGATAGGTCGCTGCCAGAAATCGAGCAGAATTCCCTGCAGTTTCTCCGGCGATTCAAAAACCAGCGGCCCGGTTTTCGACAGGTCCGCAAAGGCCATGCCGTAGATGAGGTCCGAGTTCGGCGTGGTGACGTGGGTCTTTGCGTCCAGACGTTTGGTCCAGATCGGCATGACGTTGTAGCCGGTGCCGAAGGCCTCCTCCGCGCCGACTTTCATGCCGAGCGTGTTGATGAGCGGCAATGCCCAAAGATAGGTTTGCGTGGCCCGCTGAAACAACAGCTCGTCTTTCAGCGTCTGAGCCGTTTCCGCAGTGGGCCGATTTTTTTCGAACGGCAGATTGGCGATGCTGTCGAAACGCGACTGATCTGCGAAGGCGGCGCTCAACGGCGCAAGCGACAGGCCGATGGCAGTGGTCAAAGCAAATAGGTGTTTCATCTCGATGGCTCCTTACTTGGCCTTCACGATGCCTCCTCCGGGCTGGAACCCCGGATACGGGAAACATCGACGTCGCTGCTGCACTCGTTTCAATCACTTAACCCGTCGTACCCGTCGTCCAACGCCCATCGCCCGGTGCTGACCCCATTCGCAATCCGCGAAAGGAGCTCGGCGATGCTTTGAGCAACCACAGGGCGATCGGCTTCGTCATAGAGAAACCAGATGATCTGGCCGTATCCGTTGGTAAGTTCGGGACGAAGATCGATACAGTAGTGATCGCCGCGCGGGCTGCCGAAGAGCGGAAGCCAGTTTGGAGACCAAACCATCGTTCCTAGAAATTGCCGGCCGTCGCCGCGGGAAGGATAAACTTCGCCCCCATATCGCAGGCAGAGGTCTTCCCAGGCAATGAGGACAAGATCGAGCGGCAACCACCGTTGATTGAGGTATAGGGCGGGGCTGCCTGCGGGCTGTCCATCATGGGCGGCGTACAAGCGTCGGATATCCGGAGGTAACCTTCTCCCGAATTTGGCCTCGACCCGCTGGATGGTCCCGCAATCCGCGCCGGGTCTCACGAAGGGCAAGCGATCGGGGTGGTGGCGGGCAACCCAGGTATCGATGCGTTTCAGTGCAAGCACGGGTTCAAGCTGGTTCGGCATGGGGTCTCCATGGAGGCGCTAAACTCTAGGTCTTGCCCATCCATCGAATTTCGCGTCGAAGGATATGCGCGCTCCCACTATCCTCAAGACCACGTCCGTGCCAAAAATTGGCTGAGCGTGCCAATCTGGAAGAAACTGTAGGACGAATTTCCTATGAGTGGTTCGGCTATTGAGAGCACCCATTTCTCCTGCCGGGATTTCGATGTCTGGCGGGAGAGCATCAACGTCGTCTTCGACGTCGAGCGGCGTTCGCAAGACGGCAACAGGCCGTTCACGGCGAGCGTCGAGGCTTTCCAGTTGGGCGACATGGTCGTAACTGATGCGGTTCTCGGTGCGCAACGCTACGTGAGATCGTCCGCACGCGTGCGGCGGGACGGCATGGATCACTTTGTCCTCAATCTTTATAGGACGGGTGGCTGGATAGCTGAAACGGCAAGAGGCGAGTTTGAAGGAAGAGCGGGTCAGGTGTCCGTGCTCGACCTTTCCTGTGAACTGATCAGCGATGAACCGGACTGTCACCTCGTTGCAATGTTCCTGCCGAGGTCGCTGATAGAAGACCGGCTTCCCAATTTGGGAGGCCTCCACGGTTCGGCTCCAACTGGCCCCTACGCCATGCTCCTGGCCGAATATCTGGACATGCTGGCACGGCGATTGCCGTTCTTGCACTCTGGAGACGAGACGGCTCTGGCAGGAGCCGCATGCCAAATGCTTGCGGCCTGCCTGGCTCCGTCACTTGCCAATGTCGAAGCGGCGCGCCCCGGTCTTGAACTGGTGCTGCTACGTCGCGCGAAGCGCTATATCGAAGGTCATCTAAATTCCAGCGCGCTGAACATCGATGCGATCTGCAATATCGTCGGCGTGTCCCGCAGAACGCTTTTCAGATTGTTCGAACAGGAAGGAGGCGTGCTTCACTACATCCAGGGCCGTCGGCTGGAGCGAATCAGAGCCGTTCTGTCGGACCCCAACGAAACGCGTCGCATTTCCGACATTGCTGCGGAGTTTGGATTTTTGCGTGGCGATCACTTTGCTCGGGCATTCAAGCACCAGTATGGGGAGACCGCGCGGGAGATAAGAGAGCACCAGAATTTGGACGATCGTCGCGACACCTCGTCGGTGCAGCAGAGCCGACGTCAAGGGTTTGACGACTGGATACGGCGGCTTCCGTCGTAGCCGCGCAAGGTGAGAACGACGGTTACGATGGAACGCCGCCGGCTCCCACGACAAAAAGAAACCCGGCGCGAGGCCGGGTTTCCAAAATCCTGGCGACAGATCACGCTGATTACGCCGCCATTGCCTTCCTGAGGTTCTCGTCGATCTTGTCGAGGAAACCGGTGGTCGACAGCCAGGGCTGGTCGGGACCGATGAGAAGTGCCAGATCCTTGGTCATGAAGCCGGACTCGACCGTATCCACGCAGACGCGCTCCAGGGTCTCGGAGAACTTCGCGAGTTCGGCGTTGCCGTCGAGCTTGGCGCGGTGGGCGAGGCCGCGGGTCCAGGCGAAGATCGATGCGATCGAGTTGGTCGAGGTTTCCTCGCCCTTCTGATGCTGGCGGTAGTGGCGCGTCACCGTGCCGTGGGCGGCTTCCGCCTCGACCGTCTTGCCGTCCGGCGTCATCAGCACCGAGGTCATCAGGCCGAGCGAGCCGAAGCCCTGCGCGACGATGTCGGACTGCACGTCGCCGTCGTAGTTCTTGCAGGCCCAGACATAGCCGCCGGACCACTTCAGCGCCGAGGCGACCATGTCGTCGATCAGGCGGTGTTCGTACCAGAGCTTCTCGGCCTTGAACTGGGCGGCGAATTCCTCGTCGAACACCTTCTGGAAGATGTCTTTGAAGCGGCCGTCATAGGCCTTCAGGATCGTGTTCTTGGTCGAGAGATAGACCGGAACCTTGCGCTGCAGGCCGTAGTTGAACGAGGCGCGCGCGAATTCGGTGATCGATTCGTCCAGGTTGTACATGGCGAGTGCCACGCCGGCGCCCGGCGCGTCGTAAACGTCATGCTCGATCGTCTGGCCGTCTTCGCCGACGAATTTGATCGAGAGCTTGCCCTTGCCCGGGAACTTGAAATCGGTCGCGCGGTACTGGTCGCCGAAGGCGTGGCGGCCGACGATGATCGGCTTGGTCCAGCCGGGGACCAGGCGCGGCACGTTCTTGCAGATGATCGGCTCGCGGAAGATGACGCCGCCGAGGATGTTGCGGATCGTGCCGTTCGGCGACTTCCACATCTTCTTCAGCTTGAACTCCTCGACGCGACCCTCGTCCGGCGTGATCGTGGCGCATTTTACGCCGACGCCGTGCTTCTTGATGGCGTTTGCGGCGTCGATCGTCACCTGGTCGTCAGTTGCATCACGGTTTTCGACGCCCAGGTCGTAATATTCGAGATCGAGGTCGAGATAAGGGTGGATCAGCTTGTCCTTGATGAACTGCCAGATGATGCGGGTCATCTCGTCGCCGTCGAGTTCGACGACCGGATTGGCGACCTTGATCTTTGCCATTGATATGCCTCGTAGCTTGCGGAACACCGCGCGCGGCATTCCGACGGTGGGAGAAATCCAGAGCCCTATAGCACTGTGAGCCAGCAAGGCAAAGCATGCTTGGCCGAAACTTTGGGCCAAGGCGGCGGGCTCGGAATCGGCTCGTTGCGCCCGGTCTGCAGACCGGGAGCCGCTCACCTCACAGCTTTGAAAAGACCGCGGGAAAGGCTATTCAGAGATCGAGCGGCGGCATGCTTCAACTGTTTTGTGCGTGTCGTCATCCCGGAAACGCTGCACGCTGCGGGCGTGGGGACAGGCGGAGGCGCCATGACGTTCAGGCTTCGCTTGCGGGACTGGCTGCTGGCCAATGATCCGGCCTTTTCCCGGCTGCGGCAGGCGTCCCGCATAACGGCGACCGTGGTGATCTCGGTCGCTCTGCTGATCGCCTTCCATTTCATCGCCACCCCGCTGCCGCCGGCCGCCTACGGACTTGCGATTACCCTTTCGATCGAAGGCGGTCTGGCGGTTCGCGACCGGACGGCATCGGAACAACTGGTCACGCGCATTCTGGCGGTCGTCACCGGCGTTGCGATGGTCACGCTCGCCTCGGCGCTGGAGGGTTACCGGCACGTTTCCGATCTCGTTTTTCTCGTAGTCATCTTCGTGGCAGTCTATGGCCGCGTCTTCGGCCAGCGCTGGTTCGCCATCGGCATGTTCGCCTTCATGTCCTATTTCACCGGAGCCTATCTGCGCCCCTCGCTGGACCAGTTGCCGGCGCTCGTTCTCGGCGCCGGGATTTCAGCGGCTATCGCGCATCTGGTGCGGACCGTCCTTCTCCCGGACGACCGCTACCGCGATCTCCTGCGGGCGATCGCGAGCGTCCAGCAGAGGGTGGATGAAATCCTTCATGGGATAGCGGCGGCTGCGCGCAGGCCCATTCTCAGGGCTGCCGATCGCCGCAGGCTGCATGCGCTGGAAGAGAGGTTGAAGGAAGCCGTGTTGATGGCGGAGAGCTTCATTGCGACGGACACCCGCCGCCCGGCGCCGGAACCCGGGGACGTGTCTGCGGACCTCGCCATCGGGCTCTTCGACATTCATCTTGCGGCCGAGAGTGTGATCGTGCTCAGCCTTCAGGCAATGCCACCTGCGGCTGTTGTCGACGCGGTTCTGGCGCATGATGCGGGCGAGATGGAACGGGGAATGCAGTCGCT
Source organism: Sinorhizobium meliloti (assembly GCF_017876815.1). NCBI lineage: Bacteria > Pseudomonadati > Pseudomonadota > Alphaproteobacteria > Hyphomicrobiales > Rhizobiaceae > Ensifer > Ensifer meliloti. Next base: position 3,202,585 of record NZ_JAGIOS010000001.1, read on the forward strand.
GGGCGAGGCGAACGTCAAACAGCTCGAGGCTGCCAGGGCTCTGCTTTGGCTTCATACGGTTCGAGATCGCCTCAACCGCAGTCTGGCCGACCTGGAGGCGGCGGACCTCGATGAACCGCCTCCGGCGCCATCTCCAGAGCCACCGGCGGCAACGGCTCGCTTTTCCCTCGCCGACCCGGCTTTACGAAGCGCGATCCAGATTACCCTCGCCTCGGGCATCGCAAGGGTGTTCGGCCTGATGCTTTCACGCGAGCGCTGGTTCTGGGCGGTTCTCGCTGCCTTCCTCGTCTTCACCAATACGCGCTCCCGCGGCGACACCGCAGTGAAGGCCCTGCAACGGTCGGCCGGCACACTGGCGGGCATCGTCGTCGGACTTGCGGCGGCAAGCGCGATCGGCGGGACCGTCTATATAGTCCTGCCCCTGGGGGCGGCCTGCATCTTTCTGGCCTTCTATTTCCTCCCGGTCTCCTACGCGACCATGACTTTCTTCGTCTCGGTCGTCCTCTCTCTCGCCTACAGCCTCCTCGGCGTTTTGACGCCGCAGCTCCTGGAACTGCGTCTCGAGGAGACGCTCGTCGGCTCCGTCGCCGGCGCGGCGGTGGCTTTCGTCGTGTTTCCGACGAAGACCCGCACGACGCTCGATGCGGCGATCAGAAACTGGTGCGACAAGCTCTCCGAGTTGCTGGAGGAGGCAAGGAGGGGGACGTCCGGCCTTGATCTCGTCAGCCGATCGCAGGCGCTCGACCGCGCCTACAGGGAACTGGCCGCTGCCGCCAAACCGCTCGGCGTTTCCTGGCAGCTCGTCACCCGCCCGGGGCACGTGCGCCAGACGCTGGCGGTGTTCATGGGCTGCACCTATTGGGCGCGCATAGTCGCGCGTAAGATGTCGCAAGACCCGGAAAGCCCGAACGACTTCGCGGCGCAGATCGAGGAAAATCTGAAGCTCGCAAGCAAGGTGCGCGAAACCGGAGCGGACTATTTCTATCGGTCCCGCAGCGTCGCTGCGCCGGTCGAGCGTCATCTGCCGGTATCGCGCGACGATGCCGGCCTTGGACTGGAGATGGTTGCCGTTTCGCTCGAGCGCCTTCATTCGCCGCGCGTTCGGCCCGCCGGGGAGGAGCGCGGGCTTTAAATCCGCGTCCATATATGCGAGGGAAGCGCCGAACAGAAGGCACACAGGCGATGGCAGGCACCAACAGCGAGCGCGAACTTTTGACGGAAGGTCCGGCGATCATTCTCGCCTTTCCCCAGCTCGGCGAGAATATCGGCATGGTGGCGCGCGCCATGGCGAATTTCGGCCTGTCCGAACTGCGCCTCGTCAGCCCCCGCGACGGCTGGCCGAGCGAGAAGGCACGCTCCGCCGCCAGCCGTGCCGATCACGTCATCGACGGCGCCAAGCTTTACGAAACGCTCGAAGAGGCGCTCGCCGATCTCAATTTCGTCTACGCGACCACCGCGCGCGACCGCGACGGCTTCAAACCCGTGCGCTCGCCGATCGTCGCCGCCCGGGAACTCCGCCACCGGTTCAAGGAGGGTGAGAAGGTCGGCATCATTTTCGGCCGCGAGCGTACCGGACTGACCAATGCCGAGGTCGCGCTTGCCGACGAGATCGTGACGTTCCCGGTCAATCCCGCCTTCGCTTCGCTGAACCTCGCCCAGGCAGTGCTGCTCATGTCCTATGAGTGGCTGAAGACCGGCATGACCTCCGAGGACGAGACGTCTTTCCAGGCGAGCCAGCAGCGTCCGGCGACGAAGGAGCAGTTGCATGGGCTCTGCGAGCATCTGGAAGAGGCGCTCGACGCGCGCAACTATTTCCGTTCCGCCGACAAAAAGCCGAAATTGGTCGAGAATCTGCGCGCGGTTCTGACCAGGCCATCCTTTACCGAATCGGAAATCCAGGTGCTGCGCGGCGTCATTTCATCGCTCGACCGTTTCACGCGGGAAAATCCGCGTGGCTCCGCCGCACCGCCCGGGCACAGCAGAAAAGAACAGGGCGGCGGTGACAAAGACTGAGCTGAAGCCCATCCTCGTCTTCGACAGCGGGATCGGTGGCCTGACGGTGCTGCGCGAGGCGCGCGTGCTGATGCCGGAGCGGCATTTCATCTATGTCGCAGACGATGCCGGTTTTCCCTATGGCGGCTGGGAGGAGGGCGCTCTGAAGGAGCGGGTGATCGCTCTTTTCGGTCGGCTGCTTGCCGAGCTTGATCCGGAAATCTGCATCATCGCCTGCAATACGGCCTTTACGCTCGTCGGCGCGGATCTGCGCGCCGCCTATCCGCAGATGACCTTCGTCGGCACTGTCCCGGCCATCAAGCCTGCGGCCGAGCGCACCCGTTCGGGTCTCGTTTCGGTGCTTGCGACGCCGGGTACCGTGAAGCGCGCCTACACCCGCGATCTCATCCAGTCCTTCGCCTCGCAATGTCACGTCAGGCTTGTCGGCTCGGAGAACCTCGCGCGCATGGCGGAAGCCTATATTCGTGGCGACGCATTGGCCGATGAGGCGGTCCTCGCCGAGATTGAGCCTTGCTTCGTGGAGGCGGAGGGAAAGAGAACCGATATCGTCGTGCTGGCCTGCACGCACTATCCTTTCATGTCCAATGTTTTCCGCCGGCTGGCGCCCTGGCCGGTGGACTGGCTGGATCCGGCCGAAGCGATCGCAAGGAGGGCGCGCTCCCTGGTGCCGCTGCCGAACGGGTTCGAACCATTGAACGGCGAGGATCCGGCGATCTTCACGTCAGGCAGGCCCGATTTCGCGACTCGCCGGCTGATGCAGGGCTTCGGGCTGAGAGTCATGGCGGATGCCGTATCTGCGGACCGGCGTGAACGGATCTAGATCGGCTGCCGGGCCGCCCGATTATTCCCTGTGGGTTTCGATATTCGGCGGCGCTTGGGGGCACGATCCATGCTAGGTGTTGCCCGTTTTGGCGGTCCAGGCGTGGCTGCGAATCAATCCGCGAAGATGAGGTAAGGATGAAAGTCGGCATCGACATGGGAACGACGTCCGAAGGGACTTCGGCCTCGCTCGATATCGAAGAGCTTCTGGCGACGCGTCTCCTCGTGCAAGGCAATTCCGGCTCCGGCAAGTCGCATCTGCTTCGCCGTCTGCTGGAACAATCCGCGCCCTGGGTGCAGCAGTGCATCATCGATCCGGAAGGCGATTTCGTCACGCTTGCCGACAAGTTCGGCCATGTGGTGATCGAGGGGGAGCGTACCGATGCGGAGCTCATCGGCATCGCCACCCGCATCCGTCAGCACCGCGTTTCCTGCGTGCTTTCTCTCGAAGGGCTGGATGTCGAGCAGCAGATGCGCAGCGCCGGCGTGTTTCTGAATGCGATGTTCGATGCGGACCGGGAATATTGGTATCCCGTTCTGGTGGTCGTCGACGAGGCGCAGATGTTCGCGCCGTCGGTCGGCGGCGACGTTTCGGAGGAAATACGCAAGGTTTCGCTCGGCGCAATGACCAATCTCATGTGCCGCGGCCGCAAGCGCGGCCTTGCCGGCGTCATCGCCACGCAGCGCCTGGCCAAGCTCGCCAAGAACGTTGCCGCCGAAGCCTCGAACTTCCTGATGGGACGCACCTTCCTCGACATCGACATGCTGCGCGCCGCCGATCTGCTCGGCATGGACCGGCGCACGGCCGAGATGTTTCGCGACCTGAAGCGCGGCTCCTTCGTGGCGCTCGGTCCGGCGCTTTCCCGTCGCCCGTTGAGGGTGACGATCGGTTCGGTCGAGACCTCGGCACGGTCGATGAGCCCGAAGCTGATGCCGCTGCCCGAAGCGCCCCAGGACGTGGCGGATCTGATCTTCACGCCCGACCCGGAGGAATTCACCCGCCCGGTCGTCCGCCGGACAGCGCCGCAGCCGCGCCCCGCGAGCGATATTCTCGCGGAGCTGTCGCGCCCAAGGCCCGAGCCCGGAGCGCCCGTGGAAGCCAAGCCGGCGCAACCGGAAATCTCGGCGGAGGAGAGGGAGGCGCTGATCGGCAGCCTCTTTGCCGAAATCGTCGCTAATCCGGAGGCCGCGTTCAGGCCCGATGCGGAGCTCTACCAGGATTTTCTCGTGCGCTGCCGCATTCGCCGCGTCCCCGGACCGGCACTCTCCTTGAGCGCATTCCGCCGCAAGATGGCCGTCGCCCGATCGGGCATCGATGCCGAGACGGCGGCAAGCGAGGATTGGGCCTCGGCGCTTGGATTGGCCGACCGGGTGACGGAAGACCTGCAGGCGGTTTTCCTGATGCTGGCACAGGCGGCCCTGCGCGGGCTGCCGTGCCCATCGGACGCCATGATCGCCCGTGCCTACGGAACGCATTCGGCCCGTCGCGCACGGCGATTGCTCGGCTATTTCGAAGAGCAGGGGCTCGTCGTGGTGCATGCGGATTTCTCCGGCAAACGCATCGTCGCTTTCCCCGATCTCGGCAAGGAAACGGCGCCGGGCGACGCCAATGCCCCGGACACGGGAGATTCAGCGCGCGCGGCCGCCGAGTGAGATTGCATTCGGAAGTACGGCTGAATTTGCCATTGTTCCTGTCATATTCCGTTGACAATTCGCCGCCCAGTGCTTAAAGACCCGCTCAACGCCGGGCAGTGATGCCCGGTGTTTCATTTGACATGTCCCGTGGTTTCTCCGGCAGCGATCGTGAGAGGCCTGTCAGAACCCCAAAAATGGGTTCAGAGGAGGGCGTGTTTCCTTGATCCGGTTTGGCAACAAACTGGTGTAACACCTTGAAAGGAAATACGATGAGCAAGCGCGAATCGTCCAAGTACAAAATTGACCGCCGTATGGGCGAAAACATCTGGGGTCGCCCGAAGTCCCCGGTGAACCGTCGCGAATATGGCCCGGGCCAGCACGGTCAGCGCCGCAAGTCCAAGCTTTCCGACTTCGGCGTGCAGCTGCGCGCCAAGCAGAAGCTGAAGGGCTACTACGGCGATATCCGTGAAAAGCAGTTCCGCGCGATCTTCGCCGAAGCATCGCGCCGCAAGGGCGACACCCCGGAGAACCTGGTCGGCCTGCTCGAATCGCGCCTCGACGCGATCGTTTACCGCGCCAAGTTCGTTCCGACGGTTTTTGCTGCGCGCCAGTTCGTCAACCATGGCCACGTCAAGGTCAACGGCGTTCGCGTCAACATCGGTTCCTACCGCTGCAAGCCGGGCGACGTCATCGAAGTCAAGGAAAAGTCCAAGCAGCTCGTTACGGTTCTGGAAGCCGTACAGCTCGCCGAGCGCGACGTTCCTGATTACATCGAAGCCGATCACAACAAGATGGTCGCGACCTTCGTTCGCGTTCCCGCTCTCTCCGACGTGCCGTACCCGGTCGTCATGGAGCCGCACCTGGTCGTCGAATTCTATTCGCGTTAATCGGGCTTCGCCTGAAAGAATTTGGAAAACCGCCCGGAGACGGGCGGTTTTTTTGTACGAAGTTGCCGGTCGAATCCCATAAGCTGGACGCGGGTGCAGGACGGAGTGTCCTGACCGAGACCGCTTCCGAAGTGAGAAGTGCCGTATGCGCGAGCCGAAACCGCAAGAAGACCTCCAGGCGATCATCGACGACATCTATCGGGAACTGACGCCGCGCCTCGGCGAAGGGAAGGTCGCGGACTATATCCCTCAGCTCGCACGCGTCGATGCCCGTCACTTCGGCATGGCGATCGTCACGACGGGTGGCGAGGTCTATCGCGTCGGCGATGCGGAGATGCCGTTCTCCATTCAGAGCATCTCCAAGGTGTTCACGCTCACGCTGGCGCTGGGCAAGCACGGCGAAAACATATGGAACCGGGTGGGGCGAGAGCCTTCGGGCTCGGCCTTCAATTCGATCGTCCAGCTCGAGCATGAGGGTGGCAAGCCGCGCAACCCCTTCATCAATGCCGGCGCGATCAGGATAAGCGACCTCATTCTCGCCGGCCACACGCCGAAGGAACTGATCGGCGAGATCGTTCGCTTCGTTCGTTACCTCGCGGATGACGAGAACATCGTGATCGACCACGAAGTCGCACGCTCGGAGACAGCGACCGGATACCGCAACATCGCGCTTGCGAATTTCATGCGGTCCTTCGGCCGGCTCGATCATCCGGTCGAGCACGTGCTTGGCGTCTATTTCCATCATTGCGCGCTCGCCATGACCTGCAGCCAGCTCGCCAAGGCCGGGCTGTTTCTAGCCGCCGGCGGCACCAACCCGCTGACCGGACATTCGGTCGTGTCGCGCCAGCGCGCGCGGCGGATCAATGCGCTTATGCTCACCTGCGGCCATTATGACGGCTCCGGCGATTTTGCCTACCGCGTCGGTCTGCCGGGGAAGAGCGGCGTCGGCGGCGGCATCATGGCGGTGGCGCCGGGCAAGGCATCCATTGCCGTCTGGTCGCCGGGACTCAACGATTACGGCAATTCGCTGCTGGGGTCGCTGGCGCTGGAGATGCTGGCTGCGCGTACGGGTTGGTCGGTGTTCGGGCCGTAAGCACGCGGAATGCAGCCGCCCCTCATCCCGCTGCCGCGACCTTCTCCCCGCAGGCGGGGAGAAGGGGACTCGCGGCACCACCTTCGCCACCATGACCATGACCGCCTGCGAACCATCGGGCACGTCCTCTCCCCGTGCGCGGCAGGGCTGTCCGGGGAAAATTCATGCATAGCGGAAGACCATTTGGTTTGGGATGGTCCGGGGTTTTGGTCGGCTTGGATTGACCTGCGGCGGCTTGTGGATTTCGGCGATGCTTTTGCGCTGGAACAGGCACTGGGTGACGAGGTCGGTGAAGCGCAGGATCGGTAGAGGGACGCGGGCGAGGCGGGCGGCGATGCGCAACAGTGCATAGGCGATCATCGCCGCGAAGATCTGCAGGCGGATGGCGTTGTCGTTGTTGCCGAGGAACTTGCGGATCTTGAGGTGCTGTTTGATCCAGCGGAACAGAAGCTCGATCTGCCAGCGATCCTTATAGAGCTGGCCGATCTCGACGGCGGAGCGCTCGAGGTCGTTGGTCAGAAGCGTGATCGTATCGCCGTCCTGGCGCTTGACGATTACCCGGCGCAAGCCGATCGGCAGCTTGGAATCGCCCTTGCTGGCGAGGCTGACCTGGCTGTCTTCGAGGACCAGGAAGCCATCGCCTTGAGGTTGCTCAACGGGGCGTTCAGCGACCAAAGCCAGTCCCATGTTGGTCTTCGGCCGGGTGACGAAACTGGCGCCGGCTTCGGCGATCGCCGTCCACCAGCCGTAATGGCAGTAGCCCTTGTCGAAGACATAGGTTGCGCCCTTTTCGATGGTGATCGTGCGGCCGATCTGGGCGTCGTTGACGTTGGCGTCGGTGATGTCGAGGATGCCTGGACAATCGGCCTTGGGATCATAGACGACATGCAGCTTCATGCCGCGGATGCGGCCGTTCGACTTGGCCCAATCGTACAGCTTACCCAGCGGTATCGGGGTCGAATCGATCAGCCGCAGCATCTTGGTGCCCTCCCGGCGCGTCTGCCGGTCGAGCTGACCGGCCAGAAGCGCGAAGGTCTCGGCGAAGACGGCGACCGGGCGGCGGCGGTTGGCGTCCGACAGCGTCGAGCGCATCAGCCGGCCACTGCCGAGATGGTAATGATGCTGACTGTTGGCGTTGAAGCTCGCCTCCAACCCGCGCAGGCTGGTCGTGGCGCTCAACTGGGCATAGATCAGTGCCACCAGATGATCCCAGCTGGTAAAGCACTTGTCGTAGGCATCCCCGGCATGACGATCCACAATCGCCTGAAAGCTGCGGCGATCAATCGCTTTCAGCAGCTGGGCGAAAATGCTAGGGGTGAACCGCATGCTCCGTCTCCTTTTCTGAGTCTCGACAACCAGAAAATAGACGGAAAAACGCCGTCTGACGGGGCATGCGCCTGCGACATTTCGATTCACCCGGAACTTTCCCCGGACAGCCCTGCGTGCGCGGGGAGAGGGTTAGGGTGAGGGGCAAACTGGTTGAGGCCAAGGCTCGCACGCCCGTTTTTTCTTGATCTTCCCGGCCGGACGGGGCAAGTGCTGCTTCAGAAAACAGAGCGCAACCTGCGCTCTGCACAATCCGAGATTGCCGCCATGGAACTCGCACAATCCTCCCCGGACGAGACAGACAGCGTCATTGTCGATGACGCCGCCTTCGAAGGTGCGGCCCATCCGCTTTTTTCGCGCATGCCGTCCTCCGTCTCCTTCAACAAGCTGCGCAAGCGCCTGCTCAGACAGGTGCGCCAGGCGCTCGACGATTTCGGCATGCTCAAGGGCTCCAGGCGCTGGCTTGTCGGGGTGTCGGGTGGAAAGGACAGCTACAGCCTGCTGGCGCTGCTCATGGATCTGCAGTGGCGGGGTCTGCTTCCCGTCGAACTCGTCGCCTGCAATCTGGATCAGGGGCAGCCGAACTTTCCGAAGCATGTCCTGCCCGACTATCTCCGGTCGATCGGCGTCAAGCACCGCATCGAATACCGCGACACCTATTCGATCGTGAAGGAGAAGGTGCCGGCGGGCGCGACCTATTGTTCGCTCTGTTCGCGGCTTCGGCGCGGCAATCTTTATCGCATCGGCCGGGAGGAGGGCTGCGACGCATTGGTGCTTGGCCACCATCGGGAGGACATCCTCGAGACCTTCTTCATGAACTTTTTCCATGGCGGGCGCCTGGCGTCGATGCCGGCGAAGCTTCTCAACGATGAGGGCGATCTGACGGTCTTGCGGCCGCTTGCCTATGCTGCGGAAGACGATCTTGCGAAATTCGCCGCGGCCATGGAGTTCCCGATCATTCCCTGCGACCTCTGTGGTTCGCAGGACGGGCTCGAGCGCAACGCGATGAAGGCGATGCTTGCGGATATCGAGCGGCGCATGCCGGGCCGCAAGGACACGATGCTGCGCGCGCTCGGACACGTGAACGCCTCGCATCTGCTCGACCCGAAGCTTTTCGACTTTCAATCCCTCTCTCCGGAGCCCAAAGAATGAGCCATTCCGTCGACATCGCCGCACTTGCCAACCTGCTGCAGGAAGCGGCGGTAAAGGAAATCCTTCCGCGCTTTCGCAATCTCGGCTCCGGCGATGTGCGGATGAAGTCGGAAGCGATCGACCTGGTGACGGAAGGCGACGAGGCCGCCGAGAGGCTGATCAAGGCGAATATCGACGCGATTGCGCCGGGGGCCGTGTTCATCGGCGAGGAATCCGTCGCCGCCGATCCGGCGCTCCTCGACAAGCTCGCCGGTGCCGATCTGGCCATCGTCGTCGATCCGATCGACGGCACCTTCAACTTCGCGGCCGGCCTGCCGCTCTTCGGTGTGATGGCGAGCGTCGTCGCCGGGGGAGAGACCGTCGCCGGGATCATCTACGATCCGCTCGGCAACGACTGGGTCATCGCCGAGCGGGGCTCCGGCGCGTGGATGTGCCGGCCCGACGGCACGCAGGAGAGACTGTCGGTCACAGCCGGGGTCACCGTCGAAAACATGGTGGGCGTCGCATCGGCCGGGTTCTACGCGCAGGCCGAGCGCCGCATCGTCATGGGCAATATGGCGAAGGTCCGCATGGCCACGAGCTATCGCTGCGCGGCGCATGAATACCGCATCTTCGCCGGCGGTCATCTGCACTTCCTGATGTATCAGAAGCTTATGCCGTGGGACCACCTTGCCGGCACCCTGATCGCCGAGGAAGCCGGCGCCTATGCGGCCCGTTTCGACGGCTCACGTTATCTGCCCGCGCATACGAATGGCGGGCTGCTTCTGGCGACCGACAGGGATAGCTGGGAGGAGTTGCGGCGGGAGGTCTTCACCGTCTGATCGGAAAAGACCACCCTTTACATGACAGAGGCCGCCCGGTCTTTCCGGGCGGCCTCTGTCATTAGACCCAATGCAATCCGGACGGAAAACCGTTCACATTTTTCCTGGAAGCGCTCTAAAGGTGTCCGCCGCCGTGTTCGTGCGTCGCATCGCTGTCGCCCGGATGGGTGAACAGCTTTCCATTCTCCGCCCAGAGCGTCGCCAGGATGGTCAGCAGGCCGAATAAGGCGTAGCCGCCGAAGAGCGGCTGCAGCGTGCCGTCGAAGAGCTGGCCGACGGCACCGCCGATCAGCGCACCGCCGGTGGTGGAGACGAAACCCGTGACGGCGGTTGCCGTACCCGCCAGATGTCCCATCGGCTCGAGGCTGATGGCGGTGAAGTTGGTGGCGATAACGGCGAAGAACATCAGCAATAGCGAAAACAGGAGATAGCTGATGGCGAAGGCCGGAGTGCCTGCGAGCGACAGGACGTAACCGATCGCAGCAAAGAGGGTGAAGAGGATCATCGCGGCATGCGAGATGCGGCGCATGCCGAAACTGCGTACGAAATAGCCGTTGGCGAAGTTCGCGACCGCTATCCCGCCGGCAGTGCCCGCAAAGGCGATCGGCATCCAGTCGCTGAGGTTGTAGACCTCGCCGAAGACCTGCTGAACGCTGACCACATAGGCGCAAATGACGGCGGTAAACAGGGTCATTCCGATCATGTAGCCGCAGGTGATGCGGTTCGTGAGCACCGTGCGGAATCCGGAAAGGACCGCGCCCACCGATAGCGGCAGACGTTCCTCCTTCGGCAGGGACTCCTTCATCCGTGTCAGCGCCCAGACAAACAGGGCGGCGCCGACGACGCCGATCAGGATGAAGATCCAGTGCCAGTCGGCATAGGCGATCACCACCTGGCCAAGTGTCGGCGCGACGATCGGCACGATCATGAAGACGATCATGACGTAGGACATGACGCGCGCCATGTCGCGGCCGCCGAAACAGTCGCGGACGATCGCCATGGTCGTGATGCGCACTGCGGCACCGCCGATCCCCTGGATGAAGCGGAGCAGGAGCAGCGTCTCGATGCTTTCGACCCAGGAGGCGGCGAACATCGACAGGCTGAAGAGCGCAAGGCCGCCAAGGAGAACGGACCGGCGCCCGAAGGCATCCGAGAGACTCCCGAAGAATATCTGGGAGAGGCCGAAGCCCAGGAAGAAGACGCCGATCACGAGTTGCGTATCGTTGGCGTTGGCAACGTCGAGCGTCTGGCCGATGCTTGGCAGAGCCGGCAGCATGCTGTCGATCGCGAGCGCAATGCTCGCGGTCATGACCGCAATGGTGACGATGAATTCGACAAGGCCCATTCCGAGGCGCGCGGCGCCCGAGGCCTGATCGGCGTGGCCCGATGATTGTTCACCGAGCGAAGACTGTTGGGAAACGGAAGTCATGTTGAAAATATCCAAAATGGACTGGGAGGAAAAATCGGTGTCCTGGAGCCAATCCGGCTAGCCGGCCGGATTGTGCGGTTTGAAGAGCTTGCCGCCCTCTGCGATCAGCACGCAGACAAGCGCGACGACGGCGACCGTGAAGAAGCCGACCGCAAGGGGCGTGACGCTGTTATTGAAGGCCTGGCCGATGAAGGCGCCGATGATTCCGCCGCCGATCGTCTGCGTGAAGCCGAGAACGGAAGAGGCGGTGCCGGCCACGTGGCCGAGCGGCTCCATCGCCATGGCGTTGAAGTTGGCGGCGATCAGCCCGAACTGGAACATGGTGGCGGCATGTAGGAGCATGAAAAGCGGCAAAGGCAGCGGCCCGATCAATGAAGCCGACATCCAGATGAAACTCGCCAGCGTGAAGCCGAGAAGTGCTGCATGCGACAATGCCCGCATCCCGAACGTCCGGACGAGTCGCGAATTGGTGAAGGAGGCGACCGCCATCATGCCGGCGAAAGCGGCGAAGACGGCCGGAAACCAGACGCCAAGACCATAGACGCCGACGAGAATCTGCTGCGCCGAGTTGATGAAACCGAAGAGAGCGCCGAGGAGGGCCGACGTCGCGAGCGTATAGAACAGCGCCAGCCGGTTCGTCAGCACGATGCGGAAGCCCGCAAGTATGGACGAGGCCGTGAAGGGGCGCCGGTTGGCGGGAGCCAAAGTCTCCCGAAGGCGCAAGGCGACCGGAAGCGCTACAGCAACCGCGAACAGAGCGATCACGACGAAGATCATGTGCCACTCGGAAAAGAGCATGATCAATTGTCCGATGCTCGGTGCGATGACCGGGACGATCATGAACACCATCATCACCAGCGACATGATCTCGGCCATCTGCCGCCCGCCATAGACATCGCGCACGATGGAAACGGTGATGACACGGGTTGCAGCCGCGCCTATGCCCTGCACAAGCCGAAGGAACAGGAGTGCCCCGAAGGTCGGTACGAACACGATCGCAAGAGCGCTGACGCCGTAAAGTGCCAGCCCGCCCAACAACGGTGCCCTTCGCCCGAAGCGATCGGACAGCGGGCCGAAGAAGAGCTGCGCGAACCCCATGCCGAGCAGGTAGGCGGTTATGACGTATTGCCGATGGTTCTCATCCGCCACGCCGAGGCTCGCGCCGATTTCCTGCAGCCCCGGCAGCATGATGTCGATCGAGATCGCGTTGATGGACATCAGCATGGCCATCAATGCAATGAACTGGACTTTCGTCAGTCCGGAGATGGTGGCGGCTTGGTCTATGGGCCTTGTCATTTCATACATCCTGCCGGCTGCAGCTTTCCTGCAGCCGGTTCTTCGCCACGCCGAGCCAGTGCGTGGCACGTTTCGCAATGATTTGGATCTGCTGAATAAACTCAGTCTTTTGTTGTGTCGGATCGAAAAGGACGCAGTACTTGCCGGTGGAAATCGGAGCAGGCCGCACCCCGGACAGGGCTGCATGCGAGACCGCGCGCCCGCTCGTCCATGGCGATTCATGATTGGCGTGAATTTCGCCGCCCGCTCATGAAGCGTATTGAAAATTAGATGCGCGGCATATTGCTTCGGAATCAAAAAAGGCGGTTACCCGCCTTTTCCGATCATCGCGAAGATGCGGTTCGGAAGTGTCAGGCGGCGCCCTTGACGGAGATACCCTGTCCCTGAAGAAGCGACTGCAACTCGCCAGCCTGGAACATTTCCCGCACGATGTCGCAACCGCCGACGAATTCGCCCTTTACATAAAGCTGCGGAATGGTCGGCCAGTTGGAATAATCCTTGATGCCCTGGCGCAGATCGGCATCGGCGAGCACGTTGATGCCCTTATAGTCGACGCCGACGTAATCCAGGATCTGCACCACCTGGCCGGAGAAACCACACTGCGGAAACTGCGGCGTTCCCTTCATGAAAAGAACGACGTCGTTGCTCTTGACCTCGTTATCGATGAAATCGTTGATTCCGCTCATCTCGTCTTCCTTCCTGCGCCGGTTTCAAGGACCGGATATCGATTAGGGTCTAGATAGCACGCATGGACGTGGTTTTCACCACCCAATCGCAAAATTATTGATGGTCCCTCAAAGTTCGGCTTCCGCACCACTCTCGGGGCGGGATGAGGCTTAGAACACGTGATCTAGGCCGAGCGGCGGCGCAGTTTGCTCCGGGAAGCCGCGGTCCGGCGACGGCTCACCTGCTTCTTTGCCGGTTTACGGAAGGCCGCCTCGACGATGTCAGCCAGTATGCCGCCTGACTTGGCTTTCCTGCTTCGCCGTTTCGCCCGCTTGGCCGCGGTTCCGGTCGCTCTGGTTTTCTTGAGGATCTCTTTCAACGCGCTGTCAACGACCCCGCTTACGAGCTCCTTGATCAGGTCGGCCATTTCCGTCTTACTCCGGCGCGCTGGTTTGAAGGGCAAGTGCATGGAGTATGCCGCCCATGTTGCCCTTCAAGGCATTGTAGACCATCTGGTGCTGCTGCACGCGCGTCTTGCCACGAAACGCTTCGGCCACGACTTCGGCGGCATAGTGGTCGCCGTCGCCGGCCAGATCACGAATCGTGACCCTTGCGCCGGGAATCCCGGCCTTGATCATGTCTTCGATATCGCCTGGTGCCATGGGCATGATACGCCAACTCCCTTGTTATTCTTGCGGCGCGGCCGCATTGCCGCCGCCCGCTATGAGCTCAAGGGAAACACGATTCAGGGGCCGAAGGCAAATGCTGTTTCGGCCACCTGCCGGCCGGCGGGTCAATTGTCCGGTGCGAGATCGCCGCCCATGTAATTGGGGAACCACGCTTCATGTGCGGAACGCAATTCATCGACGGATACGGGCCTGGCGTCTCCGAGCTGCACCGCATTCCCGCCTGTCCTGCCGATCACCGGCAGCGCAACGCCGGCGGCTTTTGCACGTGCGGCCACCGTCTCGGCCGAACCCTCGGCCACGGTTACGACATAGCGGCCCTGGTCTTCGCCGTAGAAGACCGGGATCGGGTCGTGTTCCGCAGGTGCATCGATCGTCGCGCCGATGCCGGAAGCGATGGCCATCTCGGCGACGGCGAGCGCAAGTCCGCCCGAGGAACAATCGTGCACGGCCGTAACCAGGCCGTCCTCGATCAAGCCGCGAACGAAATCGCCGACCTTGCGTTCATGGCCGAGGTCGACATGCGGCGCCGGACCGTCGGTGCGGCCGTGTATATCGCGCATGTAGACCGACTGGCCGATATGCGTTCCCCAGCTCTCCGGAGCGCCGGCGAGCAGGATGGTTTCGTTCGCCGCCGCAAAGCGAATCCGCGCCATCTTCGACCAGTCGCGGACGAGGCCGACGCCTCCGATGGTGGGGGTCGGCAGGATCGCCTGGCCGTTGGTCTCGTTGTAGAGCGAGACGTTGCCGGAGACGATCGGGAAGTCGAGTGCCTGGCAGGCTTCGCCGATGCCTTTGATCGCATGGACGAGCTGGCTCATGATCTCCGGCCGTTCGGGATTACCGAAGTTCAAATTATCGGTCGCGGCGAGCGGCAGCGCGCCGGTCGCAGTCAGGTTTCGCCAGCACTCGGCGACCGCCTGCTTGCCGCCCTCGAACGGATCGGCTTCGACATAGCGCGGCGTAACGTCCGAAGAAAAGGCAAGTGCCTTCGTCTCATGGCCCTCGACGCGGATCACGCCGGCGTCGCCGCCCGGCAGCTGCAGCGAATTGCCCTGGATCAGCGTGTCATATTGCTCATAGACCCAGCGGCGCGAGGAATTGTTGGCGGAGCCGACGAGCTTCAGAAGCGCATCGGAAACATCAGCCTGCGGGACGTCGTTGGTGGCGAGCGGCGAGGGTGCCCTTGCCGGCGTCCAGGGGCGGTCGTATTCCGGCGCCTCGTCGCCGAGCTCCTTGATCGGCAGGTTCGCCACTTCTTCGCCCTGGTGCAGGATGCGGAAACGCAGATCGTCGGTGGTCTTGCCCACGATCGCGAAATCGAGGCCCCATTTGACGAAGATCGCCTTGGCTTCCTCTTCCTTTTCCGGGCGCAGCACCATCAGCATGCGCTCCTGGCTTTCGGAAAGCATCATCTCGTAAGCCGTCATGCGCTCTTCGCGCACCGGCACCTTGTCGAGATCGAGTTCGATGCCGAGATCGCCCTTGGCGCCCATTTCGACGGCCGAGCAGGTGAGGCCGGCAGCGCCCATGTCCTGGATCGCAATGACCGCGCCGGTCTGCATCAGCTCCAGGCAGGCTTCGAGCAGGCATTTCTCGGTGAAGGGGTCGCCAACCTGAACGGTCGGGCGCTTCTCCTCGATCGACTCGTCGAACTCGGCCGATGCCATCGTCGCACCGCCGACACCGTCGCGTCCGGTCTTGGCGCCGAGATACACGACCGGGAGGCCGACGCCTTCCGCCTTCGAGTAGAAGATCGCGTCGGTCTTGGCGAGCCCCGCCGCGAAGGCATTGACGAGGATGTTGCCATTGTAGCGCGCGTCGAACTCGACTTCGCCGCCGACCGTCGGCACGCCGAAGGAATTGCCGTAGCCGCCGACGCCTGCAACGACGCCCGAGACGAGGTGGCGGGTCTTCGGGTGATCCGGCGAACCGAACCGCAGCGCGTTCATCGCCGCTACCGGACGCGCACCCATCGTGAAGACATCACGCAGGATGCCGCCGACGCCCGTTGCCGCTCCCTGGTAGGGTTCGATGTAGGAGGGATGGTTGTGGCTCTCCATCTTGAAGACGACGCAGTCACCGTCGTCGATGTCGACAACGCCGGCGTTCTCGCCAGGGCCCTGGATGACGCGCGGCCCCTTGGTCGGAAGCGTGCGCAGCCATTTCTTCGAGGATTTGTAGGAGCAATGCTCGTTCCACATCGCCGAGAAGATGCCAAGCTCCGTAAAGGTCGGCTCGCGCCCGATCAGGTTCAGGATGCGTTCGTATTCGTCGGGCTTGAGCCCGTGCGAGGCGATCAGGTCCGGGGTGATTGGGCGGGTGTTGGAAATCGTCATCGTCGACCGTCAAATCCTTCGGGCGGCGCGCAGCCCTCGCTTCAAGGGAAGGCGCGTGCGTACCGCAACGTAACAGGGGCGCTTTTCGGCTTCTTTAGCCTATGCTGCGGCGCGGCGCGACAGAAAAATACGGCCGATCAACAGGGCGGCAGCCCGGATTTCAGCCAGGCGGGCCGGGGCTCTAGATCACGATGTTTTTTAGGTCGGGTCGACCTGAGTTTATGACGGCTGCTGCGAGATGGATGATGGCGTTGGTGCTCTGGTGGGTTTGTCGGCGCGTAGGGCGGTGCGGACAAGGTTGCCGAGCGCGTCGGTCAGCGTGGGGAGGACTGCAATCTCTCCTCCTCATCTCTGTGACGAGCACAGGGATGAGGAAATCAAACAAGTAGCGGCGGGTATCCCAAATCTCAACAGGTCTTAGAACGTGTAGCCGAGCATCAACCCCGCACGCGTGAGCCCGTCGTTCGGACCGTCGCAGAGGTTGGCATTGGATGCATGCTCGACCGTGGCCGAGAGATTCCAGTGGTCGTCGAAACGGTAGCCCGCGGCCGCATATTCGCGAAACAGCAGCCGGCAGCCAAGTTTCGGTCCGTCCGATCCATCGTCATCGAGATCGCCGTCATGCACCGTGGCGCCGGTGCCCAGCTCGATGAAGAAGCGCTCGGTGATGTCGGCATCCCAACTCAAGCCGGCGTAGATCTCGCTCGCGCCGCTCGACGAGGTCGCGACGGAGGCGCCGGCATGGATTCGCGGCCGCAGGATTTTTTCGGCAAGACCGTTTGCGCTGCCGGCGCCGAGCGGATCGAAGAACACTGTAACGGAAGGGAAGACCCCGTCTTCCTGATTTGAGCCGTCGCCGATCGAGGTCGTAGCGCCGAACCGCAATTCATCGAAGACACTTTCTGCTGCACCGGCCTGAGAATTACCGATGAGTGCGCTCGAAAGTGTCAGGGCTGCTGCAATGAATATAAACGGTCCCCGACCTGCAACCGAGCGGAAATCTCTCATGCTCAAACCTTCCAGTGCGAATCAATCTCTGCGGGATCAAAAGCAAGAGTAGATTGCCGAGGCTTGCGCGAAAGTCACCTTTAAAAACTAATCAATCGAAACTGTCGTATCCGGCGCGCCCGCTATCGAGAAGCCGGCGTAGTATTTCGAAGCCTCTTCGCACCTCGGATCGTTCGGTGGGCGAGGAGAAACCGACGCGGATACGATGGAAAACCCGGTCGGAGCGTCCGGCCTTGAACTCATCCTCATCGTCGATGAGAACGCCCTCCTGCAGGGCGGCCTGCTTGAAGGTTCCGGAAAGCCAGGGCTCGGGCAGCTTCAGCCAGAAAAACGGGATCTTCGGATGCGAGTTGAAATCGAAGCCCGTAAAGATCTCGCGCGCCAGAGCTTCGCGTGCGCCGATTTCCTCGGCGCCGCGATTGCGCAATACCGACGCCGATCCGGAGAGGACCAGACGGGCGCAAAGCTCCGCGAGAATGAAAGGCAGGCCGCCGCTCACCATCTTGTGGGCGACGCGGATGCGCTGGCTGAAATGCGGCGGGCAGGCGACCCAGCCGCCGCGTACGCCGGCAGCAACGGACTTCGAAAGACCGCCGACGAGGAAGGTCCGCTCGGGCGCTAGTTCCATCAGCAACGGGAGCGGGTCTCCGGTCATGGAACCGTAGAGATTGTCCTCGACCAGCCAGACGCCGTATTTGCGCGCGATGTCGGCGATTGCCTGGCGCCGGTCGAGCGGCATGACCGCGACCGTCGGGTTCTGCGCGCCGGGCATCAGAAAGGCGAGTTTCGGGTGCTGCTGGGCACAGACACGCTCGAAATCCTCCGGCCGCATCCCGAATTCGTCACTTTCCACCAGCGCGATCCGCCGGCCGATGAGGCCGGCGCTGCGGCTGATCTGGGAATAGGTCAACGTCTCGAAGGCGATGCGGTCGCCAGGGGAGGTGACGGCCGAGATCACCGCGACGACGGCGGCATGAGCCCCAAGCGTCGGAACGACCGTTTCCGGTCCCGGCCGGAAATTGCCGCGTGCCAGCCATTGAGACCCGGCCTCGAACCAATGATCCGGAAAGTTGCGGGCATAGCTCGCAATGTCCCCGTGATGCTCGCGACTGATATCTCCAAGCAGTTGGGCCAGAATGTCGCCCTGTCCGATATCAGGAGCGGCGGTGCTGTCGAAGCGGAGTTTGCCGGCCGGGGCTATGAGCGGGCGTGTCCCTGAAAGCGACGTCGTCAGCGGATCCGACTGCTCCGGCGGCCGGCTTTCCGGATGATCGAGAACGTAGGTGCCGCGGCCGACCTCGCCGCTGACGAGACCACGTTCGCGCACAATGCCGTAGGCACGCCCGATCGTGCCGATCGTCACGCCGACATCGAAAGCGAGATTGCGCTGGGGCGGCAGCTTCGTACCCGCGGGCAGGGTGCCGTTGCCGATCGCCTCTTCGATCTGATCGGCAATGCGCGCGTAAAGCGGCCCGTGACCTTGTTCAATGTCGGGAAGCCAAGTTGTCATAGTGACAATTCTCTATATTGCGCGACATTTCATGTCAATTATCTCTATGGCAGCAGATGCAATGCGGGCAATGGTGATGACAATGGGTGCAATTGATGCAATTCGGCCTTTGGAGCGAGATCCGCGGCCACCGGCGCGCTTCGGCATTGATTCGCGAGGTGGCGCGGGAAATGTGTTGTCGCGGCTTTGGCAGCTCTATTGCGCGCTCGCGTCCAAGAGGCGCAGCCGTTTGGCTCTCGACGAACTGAGCACGCATCTGCTCGACGATATAGGCGTGAGCGAAAAGGAGGCGCGGCGTGAGTCGGCCGTCCCCTTCTGGCGGTAGGGTGTCCGGCAAAAATGTTTCCTCCCTCACCCCTGTGAGAGACACGGGAATGAGGGCAATGAGAGCGTCGCCACGCGGAAGGTGGCGTTGCCGAAGACGGTCGGATCAGCTGCAGCCTTTGCCGCCGGCAGCCCAGCGGCGCACATCCGCGGCGATGCGCGTCCCTACGGGCTCGCTCATCAACGGGCCGAAGGCCTGCAGGCGGGCGGGTTGACCCTCGGCCTCGACCACGGCAAGCGGGCGCGATTCCGGTGATTTGCGCGGGACAATCAGGATGCGCGGGCGTCCGGAGAAGGAGTTGAGTTCGGGGGCGAGGCGATAGGCTGTGAACGCCGCATCGCCCGACTTGAACCAGCAGCCGCTTGCGCCGAGAGCGACGCGCTCCATCGTCGGCAGCGCCGCGGAACTTGCGGCCGGTGCGGCGGGACGCCCCGACTGGCAAGCGGCGACAAGCGTCAGGCTGGCGGCAACGCAGGCGAGCGCAAGGGAACGTCCGTTGAAAATGGATGACATAGGATGTCTCGCGGAACTGGTGGCGAACGCCGCCTTCCAGCGGCGACCGGAGCAATTTCAAAAAGTACGAAGCGGTTTTCCACCCGTATTGCTACATGACAAAACTTAAGCAGCAATTACGTCCAGCGCGGAGGCGAAGAGTCCTCGGCCGTCCGCGCCGCCATGAGCGGACTCGATCAGGTTTTCCGGATGCGGCATCATGCCGAGCACATTGCCCTTCGCGTTCAGGACGCCGGCAATGTCGTTGACGGAGCCGTTCGGATTGGTTCCTTCGGCATAGCGGAACACGACCTGGCCATTGCCTTCGATTGCCTTCAACGTTTCAGCATCGGCGAAATAGTTGCCGTCATGGTGGGCGACGGGGCTGCGGATCACCTGACCCTTGGCGTAGGCGCGGGTGAAAGCGGTGTCGGCGTTGACGACTTCCAGCTTCACCTCGCGGCAGACGAACTTCAGCGAGGCGTTGCGCATCAGCGCGCCTGGCAGGAGGCCCGCCTCGACGAGGATTTGGAAACCGTTGCAGACGCCGAGTACGCGCACGCCTTGCTCTGCCTTGGCCTTGATCGCCTGCATCACCGGCATGCGTGCAGCGATCGCGCCGCAGCGCAGGTAGTCGCCATAGGAGAAGCCGCCGGGAATGACGATCAGGTCCACATCCGGGATTTCGGTCTCCGTCTGCCAGACGGTGACCGGCGCCTTGCCGGAAATCTTCGTCAGCGCCGCGATCATGTCGCGGTCGCGATTGAGACCAGGAAGCTGAACGACGGCGGACTTCATGACGTACCTATCTTGCCTTTGCCCCCGGCATATAAGGATTTCCGGGGCTGTTTCAACGCAGTGCAATGGCCGCCCCCGCCGTCAGGCGAGGGAGATGCTGTAGTTTTCGATAACGGTATTGGCGAGCAGCTTTTCGCACATGGCCTTGAGGTCGGCTTCCGCCTTGGCCTTGTCGGCGGTTTCGAGCTGAAGATCGAAGACCTTGCCCTGCCGCACCTGGCCGATGCCGTCAAAGCCGAGAGCGCCGAGCGCGCCTTCGATCGCTTTGCCCTGCGGGTCGAGAACACCGTTCTTCAGCGTCACGGTTACGCGTGCCTTGATCACTTTTGCTTATCCCCGAGATTACTTGACCAGCACCGGACCCGAACCGCGCGGCGGCTCGTTTTCATTGATGATGCCGAGGCGGCGGGCCACTTCCTGATAGGCTTCGACAAGTCCGCCCATATCGCGGCGGAACCGGTCCTTGTCCATCTTTTCCTTCGTCTCGATGTCCCAGAGACGGCAGCTGTCGGGGGAAATCTCGTCGGCCAGGACGATGCGCATCATGTCGCCCTCATAGAGGCGGCCGCATTCGACCTTGAAGTCGACGAGCTGGATGCCGACGCCGAGGAAGAGGCCGGAAAGGAAATCGTTGATGCGGATGGCGAGCGCCATGATGTCGTCGAGTTCCTGCGGGCTCGCCCAGCCGAAAGCCGTGATGTGCTCTTCGGAGACCATCGGGTCGTCGAGGGCGTCGGCCTTGTAATAGAATTCGATGATCGAGCGCGGCAGTACGGTGCCTTCCTCGATGCCGAGGCGCTTGGCAAGAGATCCGGCAGCAACATTGCGCACGACGATCTCGAGCGGAATGATTTCCACTTCCTTGATCAACTGCTCGCGCATGTTGAGGCGGCGGATGAAATGGGTCGGAATGCCGATCTTGTTCAGATGGGTGAAGATGTACTCGGAAATCCGGTTGTTGAGCACGCCCTTGCCGTCGATGACGTCATGTTTCTTCTTGTTGAAGGCGGTGGCGTCGTCCTTGAAGAACTGGATCAGCGTGCCCGGTTCCGGACCCTCGTAAAGGATCTTGGCCTTGCCCTCGTAGATACGGCGGCGACGATTCATGGATCTGTCTCTGTGGTTGTTGGCGCTCTTGGGAGGCGCATTGGGAATTTTCTCAGCGGGTCCATATCCGAAAAGAAGACAATTAACAATCGGCGTGTCTTTCCATCCCCGGATTAGATTAGGCTATCATGAAAGTCGCCGAAGGCGAAAAGGCGCATTGCACTTTCGAGAGCCTTTTGGTTTATGCGATGGTGCTTCGGGCAGCATATTTTTGAGGGAGATCGATTGATGACCACGATGCAGGATCGCGAGAAGGCTTTCGAGGCGAAGTTCGCACTGGACGAGGAGTTGAGGTTCAAGGCGACCGCACGCCGCAACAAACTGCTTGGCCTTTGGGCCGCCGGTCTGCTCGCCAAGTCGGACCCGGAAGCCTATGCGAGCGAAATCGTCGCCGCGGACTTCGAAGAGGCCGGGCACGAGGACGTCGTGCGCAAGATCAAGACCGATTTCGATGCGGCCGGCGTTGCCATATCCGAAGACGACATTCGCGTCCGCATGATTGAGTTGCTCTCGGAAGCGGTCGCACAGCTACAGAAAAACTGAACCGATACCTCCATGCCGCCGCCCGGCAGAGACCGGGCGGCGTTTCTTTGAGCCGCGCCCGCTGTCATGCGAAGACGCGACCATCGAAGAGCTTTCGCGCGGTGCGCAGAAACGAGCATTCCTCCACGCTGCCGGCGTTGTCGAGCCGAAGCAGGATTTCCATACGTCCCGTCGGGTGCTCGACGGCCACGGTCTTTTCCTCGCCCTCCGGCAAAATGGCCAGGGACGCTGCGGGACTGTTTGGCAGCAGGCACGCCGTGGCCACGCTGAGTGCGCCAA
The DNA here is from genome assembly GCF_017876815.1 of Sinorhizobium meliloti. Taxonomy (NCBI): domain Bacteria; kingdom Pseudomonadati; phylum Pseudomonadota; class Alphaproteobacteria; order Hyphomicrobiales; family Rhizobiaceae; genus Ensifer; species Ensifer meliloti. The sequence goes on from NZ_JAGIOS010000001.1 coordinate 3,224,809, forward strand.
AGACGCCGATCGAAGCATGTACGCGGTGGGGAATGAAGCTGCGGGTCATGATGGCGCCGCCATTCACCGGAAGGGCGACCAAGGTCATCTTGGGTACGGACTTTTTCATGACGTCGCCCAAATTCATCAGCGGTCCTGCGGCGAGGCGGATGCGCTCGATACGCGCCTTGACGGACTCGTTCGCCTCGAGCTCTTCGCGGCTCTCATACCCCGTCAGGCCGAAATCCGCCGCCCGCATGACAACGACCGGCATTCCGTTGTCGATCAGGGTGCAGGCAACACCCTCGATCTCGTTTGCGGCCGAGCCGGTCGGCAGCAATGCGCCACAGCTTGAACCGGCGGCGTCCGTAAAGGTCAGATAGACGGGTGCTGCGGGAGTCGGCACCCCGTCGATCGATGCGTCGCCCGCATAGACCGGTCGGCCATTCGCGGTGCGGATGCGCGCGACAGCCGACTGGGACGTGTTCTCCATGTAGATTCGGATGGCGGTTTCGCCTTCCGCGGCTTCGACCAGCCCGCGCTCGACGGCAAAAGCGCCGACTCCGGCAAGTATATTGCCGCAATTCTGGCTGTCGCTTACCAGTGCCTGATCGACGAAGACCTGGAGAAAGAGAAAGTCTACGTCGAAATCGGGCCGGGCCGAGGCGCGAACGACGGCCACCTTGCTCGTCAGCGGATCGGCCCCGCCGATGCCGTCGATCTGACGCGGGTCGGGCGACCCCATGATGCGCAGCAGGAGCCGGTCGCGCTCCCCGGCGTCGGCGGGAAGATCGTCGGCGAGGAAATAGGCGCCTTTCGACGTGCCGCCCCTCATCATCATGCACGCGATGCCATCCGGCGTCATGTGTTCACTCCTGTCAGGTCGTTTCAAGGAAGAGGAAGCGCGAGCAGCTTGCCGAAGACCAGATAGGCGATCGCCCAGAAGCCGGCCCCGGTTGCGACGGCTCGGACGAGCGGTTTCTCGCCGGGAAAGAGCAGCGTCGCCACGCCCGCGCCGATTCCGAGGCAAAGGGCCAGCCCGATCCAGTTCGCGCCGAGACACACCGCGACGAAGAGAGCCATCAGGCCGCTGACGCGTGCAATGTCGACCCTGCCGTGCGTTCCGCCGAGATCGACGCCCCTCAGGACCTGAACGAGATAGACAGCCGACACGGCCGTACCGAATACAGCAACCTGAATGGGCAGCGAACCCGGCCCGACATCGCCTCGTGAATGTCCAGCCGGCAGTCCGAGGCTCAACAGCAGGAAGCCCACGTTCCAGCCGATGCATACAAGGGCCGCGACGAGGTTTTGCCAATAATGCCCGTGCGGTGCCTCCCCGCCGTGCCCGGCGGAGAGGACATGTATCGAAGTACCCGATGCGTGATCGCTCATTCGACGTATCCGTTGGCCTTGAGGAATTCGAGCTGGTTGGCGAGGTCGCTCTGCGCCCGTTTGGTGAACTCCTCTTCCTTCCAGTCGGGGCTATCCTGGAACTGCTCGGTCTGGAACTTCTTCCAGTCCTCGGATGCGGTCACTTTGTCCACTGCAGCCTGGATGGCGCCGACGGCGTCGTCGGGTGTTCCCGCCTTTACCGCGACACCGCGCCAGATCGCCCCCTCGATGTCGTAGCCCTGCTCCTTGAACGTCGGTACGTCGGGCAGGAACGCGCTACGCTCGTCGGTCGAAACGCCAAGCAGCTTGATCTCGCCGCTTTTGACCTGCGCAAGGCCGGTCGATGGCGTCATCATGGCAGCATCGAGGTGCTTGCCGAGGAGGCCGAGCGTCACCTTGCCTGACGCGTCATGCGGGATCCAGCCGCTCTCGAAACCGCCCTTCTTCATGAGCTGGTACAGCATGTACTGATGAAAGCCGCCGGGCGCATGGCCGCCGACCTTCAGCCCGTTCGGATTGTCCTTCATGTATTTGGTGAAATCGTCGACGGACTTGAATTGGCTGTCGGAAAGCACCGCAAGCGAAGACGGCTCCGACTGCATGGCCCGAAGCAGGCGGAAATCCTCGAGTTCGAAGGGAATGAGCCCCTGGGCGATGCCGAAGGTCAGCGTTCCGGTGAGGACGAGGATGTTGTAGCCGTCGGCCGGCTGCGTCATGATCTGCGAGACGCCGACGGCGCCGCTCCCGCCCGGCCTGTTGTCTACCTTCACCGTCCACCCTGCCTCCTTTTCCAGGAGCTCGGCGAGCTTGCGGCCGTAAGTGTCGAGCGCTCCTCCGGCACCCGCCCAAACCACCAGCGTCACCGGCTTTTCCGGAAATTCCGCGGCGATCGAGTTCGCCGGTACGGCAAATCCCGACAGGGCGAGGGCCAGTCCCACAGCCGCGCCTGCCATGCGCGTCCCAAACGTTCTTCTTGTAATACTCATTTCTTCTCCTCCAGTTGGATGCTTTTCAACGGACGGTGCCGTCCGCCGTTTCTTCGGTCCGCGCACTGGCGCGGTGCGCCTGGATCCGCCGCCAAAGCGGCGTCAGCAGGCTGACGAGGCTCAGGATGAGGAAGATCAGGCTGATCGGATCGGTGACGAAGATCGTGTAGTCGCCTTGCGAGGACACGAGCGCGGTACGGTAGTTCGACTCCACCAGATAGCCGAGCACCATAGCCAGAATGACGGGGGCGACCGGGAAGCGGAGCTTCTTCATGAGATAGCCGACGACGCCGAAGCCGAGCATCAGATAAACGTCGAACATCAGGTTGCGGATGGCGAAGGCGCCGAGAACGGCAAAGGCCATGATGCCGACGGCGATCACCGCATCGGGCAGTCGCATCACTCGGGCCATGAGCGGCAGGAAAAGAGAGCCGGCGGCATATTGCACCAGCGACGCGATGATCGTACCGAAAAGAATCGCATAGACCAGCGATGGCGCCTCGTTGAAGAGCTGCGGACCGGGATGCAGACCGTGCATGATAAGTGCGCCGACCATGATCGCAGTCGTCGGGGAACCGGGAACACCGAGCGCAAGGAGAGGCACGAGTGCGCCGCCGACTGTGGCGTTGTTGGCGGCTTCAGGTGCCGCGATGCCGTTTGCGGAGCCATTGCCGAACTCTTCGGGATGACGGTCCCGGGCGCGGGCATAATCTCGGGCGACCCAACAGGCGATGTTGCCGCCGACGCCTGGAAGAATTCCGAGCAGCGTGCCGATGACCGAACCGGAGAGCATGGAGTGCCAGGTTTCCTTCCACAGCGCCGCTGACATGAAGACGTGGCCAACCTTGTCCTTGATGGACGGCGCCGACACCACGCGGCTCTCGACCATCGCTAGCGCTTCCGACACGGCGAAGAGGCCGATGAGTGCCGCCAGAAACGGTACGCCCTCATAGAGCTGGAAAAGTCCGAAGGTGAAGCGCGGCGTGCCGGCGATCGGATCTATGCCCACCGTCGCGAGCGCAAGACCGAAGGCCGCACAGGCAAGACCCTTCACCAGCGAACCGCCGGACAGTGCCGCGACCGAGCTCAGGCCGAATACGCCGACGGCGAAATATCCGGCCGGGCCGAACTTCAACGCCAGCGAGGCGAGCGGCATGGCCAGCAGCAGCAGCGCGAGCCCGCCGAGAACCCCGCCGACGGTGGAGGCCGTCAGTGAGATCGAGATCGCCTCGTTCGCCTTGCCCTGTCGAGCCATGGAATAGCCGTCGATCGCGGTCGCCGCAGCGGCGGCCGTGCCCGGCGTCGACAGGAGGATCGCGCTTATCGAGCCACCATATTCGGCGGAGGTATAGAGCGAGATCATCAGCAGCATGCTGAGCTCGGGGCCGAGATTGTAGGTGAACGGGATGAGCAGGCTCAATCCGATCGACGGACCAAGCCCGGGCAGGGCGCCGATGACGATCCCGAGCAGGGCCCCGGTGACGAGTACGGCAACTCCGGAAAGGCTGAAGATGACGCCGAGCGACTGTAAGATACCGTCCATCTCAACTGTCCCTCGCCAAGCGGCGTGCGAGCACCGGCACGAAACCGCGATAGCCATCATTCACGGAGAGCCCCTGATCCTTCATCGCCGCATGGGCGGCGGCGATCGTCTCGCAGGCAGCCCGCGACATGGGGGCGTTCAAGCCGAAGGATTCTATCGTTTCGGCCGCTTCGGTCATCTCCGTCACGCGACGGGCGCCGTGCTCGAAGGTTCGGGAAAGGTAATAGTCGGCGACATCACGCCAGTCGAGGCCGGGAAAGGTCTCCTGGACCGAATCGAGAATGCGCTCGGTAACGCCGGCCCGTTCCGCCGAGGACAGAGCTTCGATCAGCAGGGCCTCGACGCCTTTGATCATCACCGAACGGATCATCTTCAGCGACGAAGCTTGGCCCGGGGTCTCACCGACCGCTTCGAGGTTCATGCCGAGCGCGTTTAGGCGCTCAGCCACCTCGACGGCGCGCCTGCCCGCGACGAGGATCGGAACCTTCTCCGCATAGGGTGGCACACGCGCCATGACGGCGCCTTCCACGAAGCTGCCCTTCCCGGTCGCGATGGCGCCGGCTGCGAGTGCCTTGGTGTCGGGCCCGACGGAGTTGAGGTCGATGAAGACCGCCTCGTCGGAAAGATGCGGCGCCGCCGAGGCGGCGACGGCCTTCGTCGCGGCACCCACGACGAGCGACAGCACGACATCCGCGCAAGCAATGCCGGCCACGTCGTCGAGCGGTTCGACACCGAGTTCCGCCGCTCGAGCCCGCAGGGCGCCGGAAGCAGCCGGGTCGTTGAAGCGCAAATCGTAAGCGGCGAGCCGCGCGGCGTTCCGGCCGCCAAGCCCGCCGGCGATGGACTGCGCTGCCTCGCCGAAGCCGATGAATGCAATCGTGATCATTCGTCCTCCCTGCAGAAATGGCTCCTGCGCCATCTCCCGCTCAATCGATATATTTCAGTCCTTTGGCGGCCAGTGCGCCGCGCATGTCGTAGATGTCCAGTCCCAGTTCGCCGGCGGCCAGCCGCTCACGCGTCTTGCGCTCCTTCTCGAGCCGGGCGCGCGAGGCCGCGACCGCTTGTTCGGCCTGCGCTTTCGGCACGACCATGACCCCGTCGTCGTCGGCGATGACGACATCGCCGGGTGCCACGGTGGCGCCTGCGCAGACGATCGGCACGTTGACCGAACCAAGCGTCGCCTTCACCGTTCCCTGTGCCGAGACGAACCGCGACCAGACGGGAAAGCCGATTTCCTCCAATTCGCTGACGTCCCGTACCCCGGCCTCGATGATCAGTCCGCGCACGCCACGCACCATGAGGGAGGTCGCAAGCAATTCGCCGAAATAGCCGGCGTCGCAAGGTGAGGTCGGTGCGACAACGAGAATGTCGCCTTCGCGGCATTGCTCGACCGCTACATGGATCATCCAGTTGTCGGCAGGCGGTATCGAGACCGTTACCGCCGTACCCGCCACGCGCGCCCCGCGCCAGACGGGCCGCATATAGGACTGCATCAGGCCGGTACGGCCCATCGCCTCGTGCACCGTCGCAACGCCGCACTCCGCCAGGGCGTCTGCGAGGCTTCTATCGGTGCGCTCGATATTCCGGTGAACCACGCTCATGCCAGCGCTCCATGGCCGAGGGTACCGGTGACGTGCGGGAAGACGGCCTCGTAGGCCTCTCCATAGGTGATCTTGTAGTCGGAATTGCGCGAGGCCTGGACGCCTCGCTGGAGGGCGACACGGGTATAATATTCCCAGAGATGCTCTTGTCCCTCCATGCACTTGATCGCCGCCAGTTTCTTCTCCCAGACATCGGTGATGTCGAGCAGGAAGTTTGGCTTCCAGTTGCATTGTTCCGGCTGGTGCGGCTCGAAGAGATAAACCGGCGGGGCGCCGAGTACGGGCGTGCTGGGCTTGTGCCCATGCGCCTGGGCTATGACACGCGCATGCTGGGCGAATTCGGTCGCCATCGGATGATCGAAGTTGTACGGGTCCTGCCGCGAGTGCGTCAGCATGAACTCCGGGCGTATTTCGCGGTAGAGGTCCACCAGCCGATCGAAAGCTTCCGGCGTCACCTGAATGGGATAATCGCCAAGATCGTAGAACAGGATATCGTGAACGCCGAGCGCCTTCGCGGCGTTCTCCGCCTCGCGCCGACGGTCCGCCTTCACGGTCTCGAGAGTCATTCCCGACTTCTTCCAAAGCTTCGCCGACTCGCCGCGCTCGCCGAAGGACAGGCAAACGACGGTGACTGCATAACCCTGTCTTGCGTGGGCCGCGATCGCGCCGCCAGCCCTCCAGACGAAGTCGGCCGAATGGGCGCTGACGACGAGTCCGGTCTTTTGATGCATATCCATGCTCCTTCATTCTTCGGAGTGGACACTGGCACCGAACAGGGCTCGGGTGCTAATACGAAAGCCGAGCCACGCTATAGTTTTTTTCGAATCTGCCTCTGGAGCAGAGATGATCGCAATGGACATCAACCTCCGGCATCTGCGGGTCTTCATGCAGGTCTGCGAGACGGGCAGCCTCAACCGGGCGGCCGCCGAGCTGCACATTTCACAACCCTCCGTCTCGGTTGCGCTGGCGGGTATCGAGCGCCGCTTCGGCGCGAAACTCCTGTCACGCTATGCTGCCGGCAGTCAGCCGACGGCGGCCGGCGAGGTTCTCTTGATGCGGCTTCGCCGCATGGAGAACCAGATCGCCTCGGCGCTGGCCGAACTCTTCGGCGTGAGTTCGCAGCGAGACCCGACGCTGGTCGCCAAATGTCTCGCCCGGATCGGCTTTCGGCAGATCGAGGCGCTGATCGCCCTTTCCGGCAGCGGTTCGATTACCGAGGCCGCGCGCAGCGGCGGCGGCTCGCCGGCAGCGCTGCACCGGGCCTTGCACGACCTGCAGACCAATATCGGCAGGGCCATCCTTATGCGCAGTCCGGCCGGCGTGGCGCCGAATGCGCTAGGCCGCCGCCTTGCGATCCGCTGGCAGGTCGCTCTCACCGAACTGGAGCAGGCTGTGGATGAAATCCGTGAAAACGAGGGGCGCATGGAGGGGCGGATCAAGATTGCAAGTCTTCCGCTTGCGCGCACCCTGTTGCTTGCGCGCGCCGTCAACCCGCTTATGGCGGCTCACCCGAATGCTCGGGTGGAAGTCATGGATGGCTCTTACGAGGCTCTGTCGCAGCAGTTGCGCACCGGCGCGAGCGACATTCTGATCGGAGCGCTGCGTTCGGGCAGCGACCTCGAGGGGCTGCGGGCGGAGCCCCTTTTCGAGGACCCCTATGCGGTCGTCGGACGATCCGGGCACCCGCTTCTCAACAGCGACGGCAAGGGCGCATCGCTTGACCAGCTCGCCGCCCAGCAATGGGTCGCCCAGCGGCCCGGCACGCCTATCCGGGCCGCATTCGACGCGCTCTTTGCTGGTTGCCGGGATGCGCCAAGGGCGAGCATCGAGACGAGCTCGCTCGTTCTCACGCGTGCCATCATTCTGGAAAGCGACCGGCTGTCGATGCTCTCTCGCCGCCAGATCGCCATCGAGGAAAGAGAAAACCTTCTTGGCTGCGTTCCGGTCGCCGACGAGGTGCGCAGCCGGCTCCGGACGCGAACCATCGGTATCACCGTTCGGGAGAACTGGTTGCCGAGCAGGCTTCAGAAAACTTTTCTCGAATGCCTGCGCGTCGCGGCAGCGGGTCTCGGCCAGGCGTGAGTTCCGGTGTCCAACACGGACGTGCCTTACGCCCGCAGGCGGCTCAGGAACTGGGCGAAGACCATCGAGCCTTCCGGCCAGGGGCCGTGGCCGGACTCCGTGTTGATGTGGCCGGCGTCGCCGGCATCGACGAGCAACGATCCCCAGGCGTTGGCGATGTCGCCGGCGTGCTCGTAAGAGCCGAAGGAATCGTTGCGGCTGGCCACCATGACCGACGGGAAGGGCAGGGGATCGCGCGGATAGGGGCCGAAGGTCATCAGGTGTTTCGGCCGGATCTTCGGATTGGCGACGTCCGGCGGAGCAACCAGGAATGCGCCGGCAATCTGCCGCGTGCAGTGAGGCAGTGCGTGGATCGCCGTGGCAACGCCGAGCGAATGCGCGACGATGACGACAGGCTTCTCAGCGGCGTTGACCTCCTCGATCATGCGCGCCACCCAATCCTCCCGCACCGGCTTCGACCATTCTGCCTGCTCGACGCGGCGCGCGGTCGACAGTTTGCGCTCCCATCGGGTCTGCCAATGGTTCGGGCCCGAGTTGGTGTAGCCGGGAACGATGAGGATGTGCGTTTCGGAAACCTTCATGATCGTCGCGATTTGAAGTCGAAAAAGGCCGAAGTCAAGGCGGAGGCGACAGAGGCCGCATTTTCTGTATAATCGCACTCACAGCCGCGGTTCGACAGCGGCCAATCTTTTACCGCTGTCGCGGGTCCGTGGCTGCTCTGGTTCGTTGAGGAGTGTGAGCCATGACAACCTTCCATGTTCTGTCGGGGGCAGATCCGACCGTCACGCATCCCGGCATACGAAAGATTGGCATTGCGGATGTGTTCGACGCGTTGCGTTTCGGGCTGGATGACTTCCGGGAAAAGCCGTCGCATTATGTTTTTCTGTGCCTCATATATCCAATCGCCGGCGTCGTGCTGATGACGTGGAGTGCGGGAGCGAACATGCTGCCGCTGCTCTATCCGCTCGCTTCCGGCTTTGCCCTCATCGGGCCTGTTGCTGCCATCGCCCTCTACGAGGTCAGCAGGCGTCGCGAACTCGGCATGGACGCGCGATGGCCGCATGCAATGCGGCTGCATCGCCATCCGGCAATCCCGTCGATCCTCGCGGTTGCCGCTGTCCTCTTCGTGATCTTCGTCGTCTGGCTGCTCGTCGCCCAGGGTCTTTATATAACCATGTTCGGTCCGACGCCTCCGGCTTCTATCTCGGAGTTCTGGACCAGTGTGACGACCACCGAGCAGGGGTGGAACCTGATCCTCGTCGGCAATCTCGTCGGATTCGTCTTTGCCGTCGTCGTGCTGTCGATCAGCGTCGTGACCTTCCCGCTGCTGCTCGATCGCGACGTCGGTGCGCTGACGGCGATGGAAACTTCCGTCAGAGCGACGCTCGCCAACCCGGTGCCGGTGGCCCTGTGGGGTTTGATCATCGCAGCCGGACTGGTGATCGGCTCCATCCCGATCTTCGTCGGTCTTGCCGTCATCATGCCGATCTTCGGCCACGCGACGTGGCATCTCTACCGCAAGCTGGTGGAACCTGTCGGGGCGGCGCGATAGCGTCTCTCGAGCGGGGCGTTGGACGGCAGCAGCCCTCAACGCCCCGTGCCTCGATCCGGTCCTTCACTCAAGGTCAGCGAAAGAACTTGTAATAGGACGAGATCTGGGCCGCCGTGTTCGAGGACAGGTTCAGCTTGATGCCGATCCTGTCGCCGCGAGCCCAGCGCACCATGCCGGAGAGAAAGCCGAGCTCCTCGCTCCGGATCGTCACCTCTTGGCCTGTCCGTGCGCCGATATCGAAGAGCAGCCTGAAGCAGATGCCTTCGTCGGAAAGATCCACCACAATCCCGTTGGTCGAACCCGTCTTGCAGGTGACGGTTCCGGTTATCTTGGTCTCTTCGCGCGAAGAGGCACGCTGAACACTGTCCTTGTAAACCATGGTTTCCTCGAAACCTGATTGAGACAGCTGCAATCTTCACATGGAGCACCTAAAGGAACGCTAAAGACTTCGCCCGCATTTGAGCGAAGGACGTCAAATGCGGGCCATGGAAGGACGCGCGCCAACCAGGGATCGGCGGTTTCTGTTCTACAGCGCCGCGCGTCTTATCAGACGCGCAAAGGTCGCTGTAGCACTTTGATCTGCTGCATGTTTTTGTCCTTTAATCGTATACGATTAAAGGAAACATGCAGTAGCTAGACGGAACCGAAAACCCGCCGGAAGATCGTGTCGACATGCTTGGTATGGTAGCCGAGGTCGAATTTCTCCCGAATGTCCTCTTCGGAAAGAGCCGCACGGACTTCCGTGTCGGCGAGCAGTTCTTCGAGGAAGTCCTTGCCCTGTTCCCAGACCTTCATGGCGTTGCGTTGTACGAGGCGGTAGGCGTCCTCGCGCGACACTCCGGCCTGGGTGAGGGCGAGAAGGACACGCTGCGAATGAACAAGCCCGCGGAACTTGTTCATATTCTTCAGCATGTTGTCCGGGTAGACGAGAAGCTTGTCGATGACGCCGGTCAGGCGGGCGAGCGCGAAATCGAGCGTAACCGTCGCATCCGGACCGATCATCCGCTCGACCGACGAGTGCGAGATATCGCGTTCGTGCCACAGCGCGACGTTTTCCATGGCCGGAACGACGAAGGCGCGGACCATTCGGGAGAGGCCGGTCAGGTTTTCCGTCAGGACCGGATTGCGCTTGTGCGGCATGGCGGAAGAGCCCTTCTGGCCCGGAGAGAAATATTCCTCCGCTTCCAGAACCTCGGTGCGCTGCAAATGCCGGATCTCGGTCGCAAGGCGCTCGATCGAGGAGGCGACGACGCCGAGTGTGGCGAAATACATCGCGTGGCGATCGCGCGGGATCACCTGGGTCGAGACGGGTTCAGGCTTGAGGCCGAGCGCCTCTGCCACGTGTTCCTCGACGCGCGGATCGATGTTGGCGAAGGTGCCGACCGCTCCGGAAATGGCACAGGTCGCAATCTCCTCGCGGGCAGCGAGAAGGCGTTGCTTGCAGCGGTCGAACTCCGCATAGGCGAGCGCGAGCTTGACGCCGAAGGTCGTCGGCTCGGCGTGGATGCCGTGCGAACGACCGATGGTCACCGTGTCCTTGTGCTCGAAGGCACGCCGCTTCAGCGCTTCGAGCAGCTTATCGAGATCGGCAAGCAGGAGATCGGTGGCGCGGACGAGCTGAATGTTGAAGCAGGTGTCCAGCACGTCGGAAGAGGTCATGCCCTGATGGATGAAGCGGCTGTCGGGGCCGACGAATTCCGCAAGATGGGTGAGGAAGGCGATGACATCGTGCTTGGTGACGGCTTCGATCTCATCGATGCGGGCGACGTCGAAGGTTGCCGCGCCGCCCTTTTCCCATATGGTCTTTGCAGCTTCCTTGGGGATCACGCCGATTTCGGCCAAGGCGTCGCAGGCATGCGCCTCGATCTCGAACCAGATGCGGAACTTGGTTTCCGGCGACCAGATGGCCACCATTTCCGGCCGGGAGTAACGGGAGATCATGGGCTTCAAGCTTTCGTCGAGAGTGGAGGATGGCTGTGCCTCTATCAAAGATGGCGGTGAAGCTCAACGCCGTTGCCGCGCGTCCGATCGCGCGAGCAGCAGACTCGTTGCTACGAGCGCGACTGCACCGAGGGGTAGGTAAAGGCGAACGCCGAGGACCAGAAACTGGTAGAAGGCGGCAAGCGACGTGAACGCGAACTGGAACAGCCAGGTGCGTGTTCCGGTCATCGCATGCCACTGCGCATAGAAAGTGCGGTAGTCGAGCGCGAATAGGAATGCCGTCGTTCCGATCGTGCCTGCGGCGAGGCACAGGAAAAAGGCCGAAAACCGTGTCTCGGCCGGTCGGTTCTGCGACAAGCAGCGGGCGGCAAACAGAGAAAGCGGCCATGCGACGATGCCGCCCCATGCGTAAAGCCCGAGAATGCTTTTCAGGTGGAACGTGACGTTATTTTCGCGGAACCAAAGTGCAAGCCACGCCGAGAGAGCCATCGCGAAGCCCCAGCAGAGCGCGCCGAGGATCGCTTCCCGCAGGCTCGGAACCGAATGCGCGAGACGGTAGCGCTTCGGCCGGTCCGGGTCTGCGATGAGCACCTTTGCCCGGACCGCGGCCTTCCCCTCCATCAACCGGGAATCCGCACCGGTACCGCGATCCAGCGGCCGTCGGTGGTGCCCTCGAAGCCGAGCGACTCGACCAGGATCATCACTGCATGGACCTCGGAGCCGTCGGCCTTGACATGGGTCACGACGCCGCCGATGCGGTAGCCTGTCGGGCAACGGCGGCTCAAGGGAATGCGCTTCTCGTCTTCGAGTATGTCCGATGCGGGCTTCCCGGCCTTTTCGGTCATCGTCAGACGGAAGCCTTTGACCTCTTTCAGAAAGCCCTCGCAGATCCCTTCCGGTTCGAAGACCTTCTCTTCGAGCTTCAGCGCATAGGTCTTGCGGAAGGATGCATCGGCGGGAAATGAGGAATAGGTCAGTGTGCGCGGCTCTGCATCGAGCTCGGTCACGGGATTATATGCAGCGAGCACTCCCGGCGTGTCGTGGAGACGATAGGCATCGATGAGCGGCGCAGAGCGCCTGTGGGCTTCACCGCGCGCCCTGTGCAGATCGGCTCCGTCCTCCTCCGCAACGGCGCGCACGGGAGCGCCGGGCAGGAAGGCGTCGGTATTCGTGTCGAGAACGTAGATCGTCGAATAGGGAAAGCCGGAGCCGTCCTGGATACCGTATTCCTCGAAGGCGAAGACATCGCCGTCCGACGAAAAGCCGATCGGTTGGAAGGCGGCGTAGTCGCCGGCCGCCGCACCCGATGCGGCAAGCATCGCCAGAATGATGCCCGCAGTCGCTGCGCGCGCCGTCATCCGCGTGCCTTTTGCGCCTGCGTGCGGAGCACTTCGATGGCGCTGCGATACGCATCGACGGAATCGCCCTTGAAGATGGCGGATCCGGCGACCAGCACATTGGCGCCCGCTTTCGCCGCGACGCCGGCCGTATCGGGCGCGATACCGCCATCCACCTCGATCTCGATCGGGCGGCTGCCGATCATTGCCTTGATCCGCCGGATCTTCTCCTCCGTCGCGCCGACGAACTTCTGGCCGCCGAAGCCGGGATTGACCGTCATCACGAGAATGAGATCGACGGTGTCGAGGACATATTCGATTGCGCTTTCCGGCGTCGCCGGATTGATCGAGACGCCGGCTTTTTTTCCGAGCGACTTCACCGTCTGCAGCGACCGGTGCAGATGCGGGCCTGCTTCGGCATGGACGGTTATGATGTCGCATCCGGCCTTCGCAAAGGCTTCGAGGAAGGGATCGGCCGGCGCGATCATCAGGTGGCAGTCGAAGGTCGCCCGGGTGTGCGGGCGCAGCGACTTGATCACGTCGGGTCCGAAGGTGATGTTCGGTACGAAATGTCCGTCCATGACATCGAGATGGATCCAGTCGGCGCCGGCCTCGGCGACGTCGCGAACCTCCTGGCCGAGTTTGGAGAAGTCGGCCGCCAGGATCGACGGGGCAATGCGAATGGGGTGGGTCATCATCGTGCTCCGGCTCTTTCCCGCGCCATAGCATTCTCGGGCCTCCCGAACAACCGGCGCGAAGATCAGGAGCGTGAGGACCAGGCAGGCATCAGATCGTCTCCGGCATCTCGTGCGTCGTATACGCCGCGCGCGATCGCACGGGCCATGGTGGCGGCTGCCGCGGCGCTGAGATCGATGAAATCCTGAAGCAGTGGCGCCTTTCCGCTCGTGCCCGTCGAAAGCGCAAAGACCAGATCGCCGTCAAGCGGCGTATGAGAGGGCCACAGGGCACGCGAAAAGCCGTCATGGGCCGCTATCGCCAGACGCTTAGCCTCCGCCTTGGTGAGCAGCGCATCGGTGGCGATGACCGCGATGGTCGTGTTCGTCGCCGACGCTTGCCGCTCCCGAAACTTGAAGCGAGGGGCAGCGGCGTCCTGCGGCCAGGGCGTGGGCTGGCCCAGCCCGCCGAACTCGTCGTCCATCTCGAAGGGTGCTGCCCAGAAATGACGTGTGTCGCCGACGGTCGCCGAGCCGATGGCATTCACTGCCACAAGTGCGCCGACGGTGATCCCGTTGGACAGTACCGTCGACGCGGAGCCGAGACCGCCCTTGAAGGTCGCAGTAAGCGCGCCCGTGCCTGCGCCGGTGCTGCCGGTCCCGAAATCCGCCGATACCGCACGCGCCGCTTGGTAGCCGAGATCGCGATACGGCGCGTAGCGTCCCCAATCCTTGTCGCCGCCATTTGCCAGATCGAAGAGGATCGCCGCGGGCACGATCGGCACACGATGCGGGCCGACGGCGAACCCGCGCCCCATCTCGCGCAGCGCCGCCTGAACGCCCGACGCGGCATCGAGGCCGAAGGCCGAGCCACCGGAGAGCACGATCGCGTCGACGGCCTGGACCGTATTGTGGGGAGCGAGCAGGTCGGTCTCGCGCGTGCCGGGAGCGCCGCCTAGAACCTGGACGGCAGCCGTCGCCGGCGGATCGCAGAGCACGGCCGTAACCCCGGATTTCAGCCTGATATCCTCGGCATTGCCGACCAGCAATCCGGGCACGTCCGTGATGAGATTTCTGGCCCCTTTCCGCATCATTCCGTACTGCCCGTAGCGGCTGCATCGACGAAACGCCCGTCCTGCCATCGCATCAGCCTGTAAGGGGTTTCGGCCAGCTCGTGCGCACTATTGAACCCGATCGGGCCGAGCACTGTGGGATAGGGTCCTTTCGTCAGGGCGTCGGCAAGCGAGCTGCCGTCTTTTGCCGCCTGGTCCTTTGCCTGCTCGAGGAGCGACACTGCGGCAAAGGCGGGGAGAACATATCCCTCGGGCTCGACCTTGGCGGCGCGCATGGCCTTTGCCACCGCCGCAGCCTCCGACGATCGTGCGGGGTCGGGGATCGTCATGGCAAGGACGCCGTTCTCAAGCGGGACGTCGAGATCGGCAGCGTTCAGCGTGTCGCCGCCCAAAAGGATTATCGGAACGTTTTCCGCTGTCGCGTCACGCGCGATGACCGCCGTATCGTTGCGGTCGCCTCCGGTGAAGACATGCGTTGCACCGCTCTTCGCCAGTCGCCGCACGAGGCTCACCTGCTGTTCCTGCGAGGGGCGGTAGGTGTCGGTGAAAACCGGTGTTATACCGATCTCGGCCAACCCGTTGCGCACGCTCTCGACAAGCTCGCGGCTGTGGATCGTCCCGTCGTCGATGAGAGCGAGCGGCCGGCCTTTCCAGTTCGCGACGATGGCATCGGTGATCGCCGCCGCTTCGGCCTTGCCGCTTGGGGCCAGGCGATAGAACGGCCACTCTTTCTTGAGTGCGTCCTCCATGAGGATGTCGGAACGGACGCTGACTGTGATCGCCGGAATGCCGGCTTCGGCGAGCGCCGGCAGTGCGGCTTCAAGGCTCTCGGTGCACAGAAAACCGATTGCCGCTTCCGCGCCGCTTGCAAGCAGGGCTTTCGTCAGCGCCTGGCCGCCGGCAGGATCGCAGTTTTCGTTGATCGGGATCACCTGGCTTCCGCGGTCGCCGGCCTGGAATGCTGCCCCGGCAGAAATCTGCCTTCCGAGAGAGGCGAAAGCCCCTTCCTCTGGAGCCACGACCGCGACCTTCACGCCGGCAGCGAAAGCAGGACCGGTCAGCGCAAGCGCAGCGACGAAGAGGCTGGTGACGAGTGATTTAGGCATGTTTTTTCCCGCTATCGACCGCCATGTTTTAAGGATGTGGCCGCGCCCGTCAAAGGAAAAGATCGAGGCATAACGAGGCTTTGTCGCCGCATCGATTGCAAGCGCCGCTGATCCGCAAGATTCTCGCGCCGCCGGGTTTCATATTTTCCGCGAGAGTCTATGTATGTGCGAGATATCGTTCCGGAGCGAGATGTGTTGGAGAAGACCCGGCTGGACCCGATAACCTACCGTGATGCGATGAGCCGCATGTCGTCGCATGTGCAGCTGATCACGGCGGCCGATGGCAAGGAGCGGCGCGGCGTGACGATCACCGCGTCCTGCTCGGTATCCGACGATCCGCCGACCGTGCTCGCTTGCCTCAACGCAGCCAACCGGCGCAACGACATCTTTTCGCGTGGCGGCAGCTTCGCGCTGAACCTGCTTGGCGCCCAGCATCACGCCCTGGCTCACGCCTTTTCGGGCCGCGACCAGCTCGACATGGAACGGCGTTTTGCCTTGGGCCGGTGGACGCAGCGCACGACCGGTGCGCCCATCCTCGTCGAGGCGATCGCTGCCTTCGACTGCCGCCTGATCGAAGTCAAGGAAGTGGCCACACATCTCATCCTTATCGGCGAAGTCGTGGACGTACAGCTCGGCCCGAAGCAGCCACCGCTCATTTATGTGGACCGCGGATATCACACGCTATAGGTTTTCGTCCAGGCGGGAGGAAGCATGGCGAGACAGCTGACAGGAAAGCTGCCCCAGTCCATCGACGAGACGAGGGCGATGCTGGAGGCGCAGGATTATCTCGCCGGAACCGCGCTGGCGACCGTTCTCTTCCTGGCCCTCAGGATGAAGCGCCCGCTATTCCTCGAAGGCGAGGCCGGGGTCGGCAAGACCGAGATCGCCAAGGTACTGGCGCGCGCCCTCGACCGCCCCCTCATCCGGCTTCAGTGCTACGAGGGTCTTGATGTCGCCTCGGCCGTCTACGAATGGAACTATCCGGCTCAAATGCTGGAAATCCGCCTGTCGGAAGCGGCGGGCACCGTCGACCGCCAGAGAGTGGAAAGCGACATCTTCTCCGAGCGGTTCCTCATAAGACGGCCGGTGCTGCAGGCGATATCGACGACTGCCGGGAGGGCGCCGGTGTTCCTGATCGACGAGCTCGACCGCACCGACGAAGCCTTCGAAGCCTTTCTCCTGGAGGTGCTTTCCGATTTCCAGGTCACAATCCCCGAACTCGGGACGATCAAGGCCGACGAGCCGCCGATCGTCATCATCACCACCAACCGGACCCGCGAAATCCACGATGCCTTGAAGAGACGCTGTCTCTATCACTGGGTCGACTACCCCAAGGCGGCGCAGGAACTGGAGATCATCCGCCGCAAGGTTCCGGGCTGCAACGCGGCGCTTTCACGCGAGATCGTTGCCTATGTTCAGAGGTTGAGGGCGCTCGACCTCTTCAAGAATCCCGGCGTCGCGGAAACGATCGACTGGGCCACGGCGCTCACCGAGCTCGACGCGCTGGCGCTCGATCCCGAAACGGTGGCCGACACGCTCGGTACGCTTCTCAAATATCAGGACGACATCGCCCGGATCGAAGGTGCCGAAGGCCGCCGCCTGCTTGCCGAGGTGAAAGCCGAATTGCTGGCGCAGGACTGAGCAGGATGACCGGCGGAGCCCATTCGGATGAAGGAAGGCTTGCCGACAACATCGTCTTCTTCGCCCGTGCCCTGAGGCGGGCGGGACTGCGGATCGGTCCGGCCGCCATCGCCGATGCCATCGGTGCCGTAAAGCTGATCGGCATCGGCTCCCGTGGCGAATTCTATGCAGCGCTCCAATGCATCTTCGTCAAGCGTCATGAAGACCAGGCCGTATTCGACGAGGCGTTCCGGCTCTTCTGGCGTTCGCCGGATCTGGTGAACAAGATGATCGCGCTCATGTCGCCCATTGCCATGCCCCGCTCCGGGGAGGATCGGCGTCGGCGCGCCGGCGAAGAACGCGTTCGTGATGCGCTTCTTGCCGGCCGGGACGGCGCGCAGCAGCCGAGCGAAGCGCCGGAGGTGGAGGTCGATGCACGCTACACCGTCTCGGGCCGGGAACTCTTCCGCAAGGCGGATTTCGGCCAGATGACGACCGCGGAGATCGCCGAGGCAAGAAAGGCATTGTCCGCGATCCTGCTGCCGCTCGACCGGGTACGAACGCGCCGCTATCGACGGTCCCATCGCCCGGTGCGGATCGATCCGCGCTCCACCATGCGCGATGCCATGCGGTTTGGCGGGGACTTCATCCTGCCGCGCTTTCGCGAGCCGCGGCTCGTCCATCCGCCATTGGTCGTGCTTGCGGACATTTCCGGATCGATGAGCAAGTATACCCGGATATTCCTGCATTTTCTGCACGCGCTGACCGAACAGCGCCATCGCGTCCATACTTTCCTTTTCGGGACGCGGTTGACGAATGTCACGAGGCAGATGCGCAACCGTGACCCCGACGAGGCGCTGGATGACTGCATCGCGGCGGTCAAGGACTGGTCGGGCGGCACGCGTATCGGAGAGACGCTGCACGATTTCAACCGCCGCTGGTCGCGGCGGGTGCTCGGGCAGGGGGCCGTCGTCCTCTTGATGACCGATGGGCTCGAGCGCGACGATACGGCCGAACTGGAGACCGAGATCGATCGTCTGCATCGTTCCTGCCGGCGTCTCGTCTGGCTCAACCCGTTGCTGCGTTTCGACGGTTTCGAGGCGCGCGCCCGAGGAGTGAGGGCCATGCTTCCGCATGTCGACGAGTTCCGCCCGATCCACAATCTCGAATCCGTCGCCGATCTGGTGAAATCGCTGTCCGGCCGCGGAGCTCGCGATGCCGATCCGCGGCGTTTCCTGAACCATGGACGGCTTGCCGTTGACCGTGCGCCGGCGAATGCGTCACAGTGATGTGACTTGATCCGAAGCAGGATCATTGCCTGAGTGCAGTTTTCGGAGTTGCAGCATGCAGAACGAGCCGAACGTCCTCGATCCTTTGGCTGTCGCCCAGACCTGGCATGGGCAAGGGCGTTCCGTGGCCCTTGCGACCGTGATCGAAACCTGGGGCTCGGCGCCACGCCCCGTCGGCAGCCACCTGGTGATCGACGGGGAAGGTAACTTCCAGGGCTCCGTTTCCGGCGGCTGCGTCGAGGGCGCGGTCATCGCGGAGGCTGCCGACGTGATTGCGTCCGGTACCCCGCGGGTTCTCGAATTCGGCGTCGCCGACGAGACTGCGTGGCGCGTCGGGCTTTCCTGCGGTGGCCGGATCCGCGTCTATGTCGAACGAATTGACGGCTGAACGATGGAACTGAGCACACTGCAGATACTCAATGACGCCCGCGCGTCACGCCGCGCCGCCGTCGTCGTCAGCGATCTTTCGGACGGCAGCAGTCAGGCTTTTGTCGAAGGCGATCGCATTCCCCCTGAATGGGCCGCGCCCGTCTCCGAAGTGCTGCACTCGGGCCGGCCCCGCCTTCTGAACCTCGAGGAAAGAGCGCTTTTCTTCAACGTTCATCTGCCGCCCCCTCGTATCGTCGCGATCGGAGCGGTTCACATTTCGCAGGCATTGGCGCGTCTGGCGCCGGTCGCAGGTTTCGACATGGCGGTCATCGACCCGCGCACCGCCTTTGCAACGGCCGAGCGTTTCCATGGCGTCGAGCTTATTGCCGACTGGCCGGAAGACGTTCTGCCCGCTCGACCGCTCGATCGCTATACGGCACTCGCCGCCCTCACGCACGATCCGAAGATCGATGACTATCCGATCAGCGCGGCACTGGAGGCGGGATGCTTCTATGTCGGCGCGCTTGGCAGCCGCAAGACCCATGCGGCTCGGACCGAACGCCTGCAGACGCAAGGAGTGCCGGGAGAGGCGATCACGCGTATCAAGGCCCCGATCGGCCTCGATATAGGTGCCGCGAGCCCGGCGGAGATTGCGGTTGCCGTGTTGGCAGAGATCATCGGGGCGCTGCGGCGTCGCGACGTGAACCTGCCGGCGGAGGGGGCCAAGTGAGGTTCGGGCCCGTACCGCTTGCCGAGGCCGAAGGCGCTCTCCTGGGCCATTCGGTAAAGATCGGCACGATGAAGCTGTCAAAGGGGGATCGCCTGAGCGCCGACGATGTCGCGGCGCTTGCCGAAGCGGATGTCACGGAGGTCATTGTCGCGCGGCTCGAGCCGGACGACCTGCCGGAGGACGAAGCCGCGGCGCGCATAGCTGCGGCGATCGCTCCGGATCACCTGCGGTTCTCGCGGGCCACGACCGGCCGGGTCAACGTCTATGCTACCGCTGCCGGCCTTTTCGTTGCCAATCGCGCCGTCGTCGATCGGCTGAACCGTATAGATCCGGCGATCACGCTCGCCTGCCTTGCCGATCATGTTGCCGTCGACGCCGGCGACATGGTGGCGACGATCAAGATCATCCCTCTTGCCGTGCCGCAAGCGCTCGTGGAGCGAGCGCAGGCACTGCTTCGGGCGGATCGGGCCTTCGAGGTCAAGCCGTTCACGCCGCGGCGCGCGGCCCTGGTGGCGACTGAGCTGCCTTCGTTGAAGAGCCAGGTTATGGACAAGACGCGCGCCGTCCTCACCGCAAGGCTCCTGCAATCGGGCAGCCGCCTCGATAGCGAGCAGCGCGTGGCTCATACTACCGAAGCGGTCGCCGCCGCGATCTCGGACGCTGCCGATTCGCACGACCTGATCATCGTCTTCGGCGCTTCGGCCGTGGCCGATCCGGACGATGTGATCCCTGCCGCCATCCGGCGCGCGGGCGGCGTCGTAGAACACGTCGGAATGCCGGTCGATCCGGGCAACCTGCTCGTCCTCGGGCGATTAGGGGAAATCCCGGTCCTCGGTGCTCCCGGATGTGCACGAAGCCCGAGGGAAAACGGTTTCGACTGGATTCTCGACCGGTTGATCGCGGGCGAGTGGCCGAGCAAAGCCGACATTACCGGGCTCGGCGTCGGCGGGTTGCTCAAGGAAATACCGACGCGTCCGCAGCCGCGGGAAGGGAGCGCCGGCAAGCGGCCGGGTCCCGTCGGGATCGTGGTGCTCGCAGCCGGCCAGGCGAGCCGGATGGGGCCGGATAGCCGCCACAAGCTGCTTGCGGAGTTCGAAGGCATGCCGCTCGTGCGCCGGTCGGTGGAGACCGCCATCGCGGCGGCTCCGGGCAGAGTGATCGTGGTAACCGGCCACCGTGAAGCGGAGATCCGGGCGGCACTCGCGGGGCTGCAGACCACATTCGTCTCGAACCCCGATTACCGGAGCGGCATGGCCTCTTCGCTGGTTGCCGGTCTCTCCGCCCTGGATGCCGGCGCCGGCGGGATGCTCGTCATGCTTGCCGACATGCCGGGCATTACTTCGGCACACCTGGCAAAGTTGATCGCTGCCTTCGAAGCCGAATCCGGCCGTGCTGTGGTGCGTGCCGTCGCTGGCGGTCAGCGCGGCAATCCGGTCATTCTGCCGAAGGAGACTTTCCATGCCGTCCGGCAGCTCGTCGGCGACGTCGGGGCGAGACACATTGTCGAGCGCTGCGGCTTGCCGGTGATCGACGTCGAACTCGGTGCTGCGGCGCGTCTTGATCTCGACACGCCGGAGGCGATAGTGGCTGCCGGCGGGCTATTGAGGGATTGAGCGATGGACAATGCGGCAATCGAGGAGATCTTCGAAACACTCGGCCCGATCAAGATTCGCCGCATGTTCGGCGGCAAGGGCATCTATTTCGACGGCATCATTCTTGCGTTGGAAGTGAACGGCGAAATTCTTCTGAAGGGGGATGCCGAATCGGCGCCGGCGCTCGAGGAAGCAGGCGCCCGGCAGTGGGCCTATGAAGGCAAGGGCAAGCCGGTGAAAATGCCCTATTGGAGCATCCCTGAGCCGGCCTGGGACGATCCGGATGAAATGGCGCGCTGGGTTAGACTTGCCTACGAGGCCGCGCTCAGGTCCAAAAAGTAGAGATGATCGTCCCGGGTTTCAGGCGAGCGCCCGCACCGCATCTGCCGCAAAGCGGGATAGAGGCTGGGGCAGGGCGGTCAGGTCGAACCAGCGGATGTCGGAGAGCTTGTCCGGCTCGGTGAGACGCGGCTCGCCGGAAAAATTCTCCGTCACATAAATCAGCGAGATCCAATGTTGCCGATCGGCTTCGATCATCTGCTCGCTGACGCATAAAAAGCGGGTCGAATGGATGGAAAGGCCGCTTTCCTCCTCCGCCTCGCGTCGGGCCGCATCCTGCGCGAGTTCCATATGATCGACTTTGCCGCCGACGATGCTCCAGTGGCCGGCTTCCGGCGCCTTCAGGCGTCGGCAAAGGAGGATCTTTCCATCCCGCAGGATTGCCAGACCGCAGCCGAGACCGGGGAAATCGATACCGGGCAGTGCCATGAGCGAGAATCAGGCCTTGCCGACGATCAGCATGAAGGCCGGAATGTCGTCGCCGAAACCAACCGGCGTCGGGCCGTCGTCATGATCGCGGCGGTTGCGCTGGCGACGGTCGCGATTGTCGTCATTGGCTGCATTCTGCGCGCGGCCGGGACGGTCGCTGCGGCCGTTATGACGATCCTTGCTGTCGGCATTGCGTTCGATCTTCACCGCGTCGACCCTTTCCGGGACTGTTTCGAGTTCTTCTGTATTATTGCCTGAGGCTGTGACAGGTTTGCGATCGGCGTGAACCTTGCCGGGACGCTCCCTCTTCCGGTCCTTGCGCCCGTCGCTGCCGCGGTCGCGACGGCTGTCGTGGCTCTCCATCGGCTCGGGAAGCTCCGAAAGGTCGCCGTTGAACCATTCGACCTTCTGGCCGATCAGCTTCTCGATGGCATCGGAAAACTTCGTCTCGCGCTTTGTGACGATCGTGAAAGCGGCGCCGGAACGCCCAGCACGGCCGGTTCGGCCGATGCGGTGGACATAGTCTTCAGCGTGGATCGGCACGTCGAAATTGAAGACATGGCTGACGTCGGGAATGTCGAGTCCTCGCGCCGCGACGTCGGAGGCGACCAGCAGCTTGATGTTGCCGTCCTTGAAGTTGGCAAGCATGGCCATGCGTGAACGCTGATCCATGTCGCCGTGCAGCGCGCCGACCGAAAAGCCATGGCGATCGAGCGAGCGGAAGAGCTCGGCGACATCCTTCTTGCGATTGCAGAAGATGATCGCGTTCTTCAGGTCCTCCTGGGACCGAATGAGTTCACGAAGCACGGCGCGCTTCTCGTAATCCTTGCCGTGTGCGGCGACAAAACGCTGCGTAACGGTTATGGCCGTCGAGGACCGGCGTGCCACCTCGAGCCGCTCCGGATTCTGCAGGAAGCGATCCGCAAGCTTCTGGATTTCGGGCGGCATCGTCGCGGAGAAGAACAAGGTCTGCCGCGTGAAGGGAATGAGCTTCGCGATGCGCTCGATGTCGGGAATGAAGCCCATGTCGAGCATGCGGTCGGCCTCGTCGATAACGAGGATCTCGACCCCCGTCATCAGGAGCTTGCCGCGCTCGCAATGGTCGAGCAGGCGGCCGGGCGTGCAGATCAGCACATCGGCGCCGCGCTCGAGCTTGCGGTCCTGCTCGTCGAAGGAAACGCCACCGATCAGAAGCGCGATGTTGAGCTTATGATTCTTGCCGTATTTGTCGAAGTTCTCGGCAACCTGCGCAGCGAGTTCGCGCGTCGGCTCGAGGATCAGCGTACGCGGCATGCGTGCGCGTGCGCGTCCCTTTTCCAGAAGGGTCAGCATCGGCAACACGAAGGATGCGGTCTTGCCGGTTCCGGTCTGGGCGATGCCGAGAATGTCGCGGCGCTGAAGCGCCGGCGGGATGGCACCAACCTGGATCGGTGTCGGTATCGTGTAGCCCGCATCGGTAACTGCGGAGAGAACTTTCTGGCTCAGGCCAAGGTCAGCGAAATTGGTCAAAGGGGAAACTGTTTCCGTTCCGGTTCTGATGAACTCTGATCGATCGTTGGAAAATGCAGCAGCATGTGGCGGCGCTCATACGACCAAAGGCGCCGAAAGTCAAGAAATCCAGCACGTTGAAACACTGGAAGTTGAATCCGCCCGATTCTCATGCTTTTCGCGTCAGGCGCGGGAGAGGTAGCTGCCCGCACGCCCATTGTCAATCGAGATAGCCGGCGAGCTCCGTTCCGGCCCTCAGGAAGCGCGCCGGATCGACGGCGTGCCCGTTCAGGCGAACCTCGTAATGAAGATGCGGGCCCGTCGACCGTCCGGTGCTTCCCGACTTGGCAATGACCGCGTCTGCCTTCACCGCATCGCCGACATTGACCAGGATGGCGGACAGATGTGCATAGCGGGTCGAGACGCCGTTGCCGTGATCGATCTCGATCATGTTTCCATAGCCGCCCGCAGGACCCGCGGCCGTGACGGTGCCACCCGCGGTCGCGCGGACTCGCGTGCCGGTCGGTGCGCGAAAATCCGTTCCGGCGTGCAGCGCCGGACGGCCGAGAAATGGATCCAGCCGATTTCCGAAGCCGCTGGAGACATCGGCTGCCGGCGCCGGGCTGGCGAGAGGAAGTCTTTTTGCTGCGTCACGGGTCTGCTCAAGCTCCAGGAGAGCGCTGTCGAGACCGACCAGGAACCGATCGAATACGTCTCCGTCCTGCGGTTCGGCGAAGGGGCCGCCGATTCCGGCTTCCGCGGCCGTATCCGCGTCGAGCGCTTCCCCGGCTTCCGGGAGCGTGAAGCCGGTATCTTCCACGATCGCCCTGATTGTCGCGGACGTCCTTAGCGCGCTGTCCGTCATCTGCCGGAGATGCGCCATCTGTTCGCGCTCCACGCCCTTGAGCGAAAGCGTGACGTTGGAAAACATACGGTCGGCCCGGTCGGAAGCGCTTTCGCCACCCACATTCCCGGAGGAGACGGGTGCATAGCCGAGTACGGCGGGGCGGGGAGGCCGGTCGTCATCCTTGCCGGCGATGCCCATGATCGTCTCGATGGCCTTGACGCCGCCCCGAGCTTCTTCGCGCCCGTCATAGGCCAGCGGTTCCGTCGCAGGAAAAGTGTCTTGCTGCCCGGTATGATTCAAGTCCGCACCGTCTTCCGGGAGTGCGCCGAACCGGCCGCTTCTCGAGGTCAGTGCCAGCTGCCGCTGCAGAAGTTTCTCGACCTTCTGTTCGACAACCTGCTGATCCAGCAATTGCCGGCTCGTGACACGGTCCACCTGCGCTCGCAGTGCAGTGATCCGGTCCTCGTATTCATGCTGCATCCGCGCCTGCCGTGCGATCGTTCCGCCGATCAGGTCGTCGCGAAGCACCAGATATGTGGTTGCGGCAAGATATCCTGTGCCGAACATGCCGACGAAACAGATGGCCAGGGTCGCCATCCATGGGCGGACCGTCATGTGCCGGACCCTGTCGCCGCTCGCCAGGATCAGGACGTGACTTTGCCTGCGCTTCCCGAAGGCGTTTACCGAACCAACAGACACCACACCACCCCCGCCGATGCGCCCCAGTTTGCGCGTCCGGAGGCGCGCTGCGCTGTAGTTCGCGTTGCTCGACGGCAATTACACTTTGTTAGGGTTAATAAAGCGTGTGTGCGAGGCGTTTTCTCAGATGTTGGTTGAGGCGGTCATCGATCGGTAGAAGGAGGGAGTCAATCCCGCCTCCGCCCGGGCAATGTCGTTGAACGGAGGCTTCAGCGGTCCGCGGAAATTCGCCCGCACGAGCGTTTGAAAGGTTGCGGCGGGGTCCTTCTTCTGCCGGGCGCAGAGAAAGCGGAACCATTTCGCTCCGACCGCGACGTGGCCCTTCTCGTCCTCGTAGATGACGTCGAGGACGGCAGCGCTCTCATTGTCGCCGGTCTCCCGCATCTTTGCGCGCAATGCCGGAGTCACATCAAGTCCACGGGCCTCGAGAATCAGCGGCACGACGGCCAGGCGGGCGGTCAGGTCGTTGCGCGTGTCGTGCGCCGCCTGCCAGAGGCCGTCATGGGCGGGAAGATCGCCATAGTCGGCGCCGAGGTCGTTCAGCCTTTGCCGTACCATGCGAAAATGCTTGGCCTCTTCGAAGGCAACCTGCATCCAACCGTCAAAGAAGGAATTCGGCACCGGCTCGGATGCAAAGCGTGCGACGATGTCGAGGGCCAGATCTACGGCGTTCAGTTCGATGTGGGCGATAGCGTGCAGCAGAGCGATCCGCCCTTTCAGCGAACCGAGCGAGCGCCGCTTGACCTGCGTCGGTGGCGTCAGAACGGGCTTGGCCGGCCGGCCGGGCCGCTCGGGCACGGTGCGGTCCAAAGGCGAGCGCAAGGATAGCGTTCGCGCCTTCCAGCGCCGCGCCGCCTCCTGCGCGACCTCTGTCTTGACGGCAAGATCGGCGGCACGGATCGCTTCGACGGCCGCCCCGCGCAGGCTATGGAATTGCGGAAGTCGCGTCATGGTCTTGCCGTATCTGCTCAAAGCGTCTTTGCGGCGGCCAGAACCTCGTCGGCGTGGCCGGGGACTTTGACCTTTTCCCAGACGCGGCTGATCACGCCCTGCCGGTCGATCAGGAAGGTGGTCCGCTCGACCCCCATGTATTTACGGCCGTACATGCTCTTCTCGACCCAGACGCCGTAGGCGTTTGCCGCGGCCTTGTCCTCGTCCGCGCCAAGGGCGACCGTGAGGCCGTGTTTTTGTGTGAAACGATCGTGGCTCTTGGCCGAATCGGGCGATATGCCTACGAGCGCAATCCCGGCTTCCTGGAATTCCTTCGCCAGAGCCGAGAAGGAAATAGCCTCCTCGGTGCAGGCTTTCGTATCGTCCTTCGGGTAGAAGAACAGAACTATCGGCTTTCCGCGCAGCGCAGCGAGCGAGATCGAACCGCCGCCATCACGAGGAAGTTCGAACTCCGGGGCGACATCGCCTTGTCCCAATCCTGCCATGATCAAACCTTTCTTACGTCACGTTTTGTGGGCATTCCGCGGTTAATGCATGTCCCCAAAATCGTGCATCGTCTTCGGGATCGAATGCAACGCGCTTGAGGGCATATCGGAGATCGCCGAAGCCCGTCCAGCAGAGTTGTGATAGATTTGACAGGTGCCGGACGGCTTCGTAGCTACTGTATGATCCTTTAACTCGGATTCGAGCGGAGGTGAAATCGTGCAGGCTCAATGCCATAAGCAATCTTGCGCAAAGGGGAAATGGCGAGTCTTCTCGCTCCCGCGAGAGGCGAAGCATGGTGATTTGGTGAGACGAGTATCGATCTAAATGGGGCGAATGAAAGATCCGGCCATCGCTTGCGTCGCGGCGGCCCGATGGGAAACATGCAATGGGGCAATCAGGTCGGACGCTCGTGCCGATGACTGAAATCCGCGGCGAAAAAGTCGACTTTCGCAGGGAAGACATCGTCGCGCTGCATGCGTTGCCCTCGGCTCAAGCGCATGATCCGGTCATTGTGCACACGCCGCGTCCGGGCGGTGCCTGGCGCTTATGCGCACGGCTTTTCCTGTGCTGCTCGCTCCTCGTCTTCATCGCCGTTGCTTCGCTCGTCGCCATCATAGAAAGCGGGATCGTCGACGGACCGTTGAACGCCCGGGCGCGTACGGCACTCAATGCGGCGCTGGGTCAGGGATACAGCGCCGATGTCGAAAGCACGGTAATCCGCTTGACAGGCGGCGGCGCTCTTGCGCTCAAGGCGCGCGGCGTCACGCTGAAGGAGAGTGGCTCGGGCCGGCACCTCGCCAGGCTGGGTGCGATTTCGATCGCGCTCGATCCCTTCGCCCTGGCGACCGGCCGCATCGACGTGTCGAGGCTCGAAGCGGAAGGAGGCGAACTCGACACCGGCCTCTTGCCGCGCGGCGAGCCGATCGATCTCACCGCCATCCGCATCGCCGATGTGGGCAACGCGCTTGAAGAGCTGTTCGCGCAGGGGGACCGGATGTCACGGTTGACCGCCGGGCGAGCGACGCAGACCGTCGTGCTCTCGAATTTCAGCCTGAAAGTCAGCGGCGTCCGGGGGCGCGTTGTTCCCGTCGAAATCAAGACGCTGGAGTTCAGCCACGATCCGGACAGTTCGATGCGCGTTGACGGCACGATCGCAGTCGATGGGACAGAATCGCTGCTGACGGCAAAGGCCCTCGGCAACAATGGGCGCATTGCCGCCTTCGAGGCTCGCCTCGACGCGCTCTCGCTCTCGCCGTTCCTCTATCACGGCAAATCGGCCAAGGAGGAGGCCTTCGGCATCGAGGCCGCCGCCGATGTGACGCTCAACGCGGCTCGCGCGACGGACGGCAAGAAGCCGGCACTCACGGCAACCGTCAAGACTTCCAAGGGCGCCTTCCACGCCGGCGGACTCGTCTCGACTCTCAATTCCTCTGACCTCAACCTCTCTTACGATTTCGAGCGGGCCTCTGTCGAAATTTTGTCGTCGATGGTCAGGATCGGCCGTTCGAGCTTCCCCTTTACCGGTGCCCTGATCGACCTCGACAAGGTCGCCGGCGCGGACCGGAAGGGCTTTGCGGTCGACCTCCTGCTCAAGAACGCCAGTTCCGATCCCGAGGACCTGCAGGAGCGCCCGCTTGCCTTCGATGCCAAGGCGAGCGGCCGTTTCGAGTCGGACAGCCACCGGCTGATTTTCGATCAGCTGGCAATATCGAGCCCGCTCGGTTCCATGGCGGGGTCCCTCTCGGTCGCTTTCGGCAAGACATCGCCGCGAATCAGTTTCGCCGCACTCAGCGACAGGATGCATTCCAGGGTGGTCAAGCAGTTGTGGCCGTGGTGGCTTGCGAAGGGTGCTCGCCGTTGGGCCCTCGCCAACCTCTACGGCGGCACGGTCACCGATGCCCGCATAGAGGTCTCCATCCCTGAAGGGCGCATCGCCAGCAGCGGCGGTGAGTTGCGGCTGAACGAGCGGGAACTCAACATCAATTTCGCCATCGACGATACGCGCATCAACATCGCGGGCGAGATCCCGCCGTTGCGCGACACGGCCGGGCATTTCAGCCTCAGCGGCGAACGGATGTCCGTCGCGGTCAAGAAGGGTGCCGCGTTCTTCCCCTCCGGCCACTCCGTCGCCTTGAATGGCGGCGATTTCGTCATTGCCGACGTCTATAGCAAGCCGCTCATGGCGGAGATGAAGATCGAGGTCGCGGGCCAGGCGGATGCGATAGCGGAGCTCGTCCGCTACAAGCCGATCCAGGCGCTTCAGAAGACGCCCTTCACTCCGGAGGATTTCACCGGCCCGATGAAGGCGCTGGTCGGTGCGCGATTTGGGCTCATATCCGACCAGAAGCCGCCACCACCGCTGTGGCAGGTGGAAATGCAGCTCGAGAACGTCACGATAAAGCGGCCGATCGCCGGACGTTCGATCGCCAATCTCGACGGTACGATGCGGATCGACAATGAACGTGCCGTACTTCAGGCGAACGCCTTGATCGACGGCGCGAAGATGCGCATCGCGCTCACCGAGCCGGTGGATGCCTCCGCCAATGTGAAGAGAACGCGGGAAATTTCCGGAACGCTCGACGAGGCGGCGCGGGCGAAAATCGCTCCGGCCCTATCCGGTATGGTCAGCGGGCCCGTCGGCATCGACGTATCGCTTGCGGAAGATGGCAGCCAGTCGGTGAAGGCCGATCTCGGTAAAGCCGTCCTCTCGCTGCCCTGGATCGGCTGGAGCAAGGGATCCGGCATCGCCGCAGAGGCGCATTTCACCATTCGGGCTACCGGCGGCATTACGGAAATAAACGACTTTCATCTCACCGGCGAAGGCTTTGGCGGCAATGGCGAATTGCGCGTCGATGAGTCCGGCCTCGCGTCGGCCCGCCTGGGGGGCGTGCGCCTGGCCAGCGGCGACGACTTCGCCGTTACGGTGGATCGCAGCAGGGGCGGCTATTCGATAGACCTCACAGGCACGGCAGCGGATATCCGACCGGCGCTTGCCCGGGTGAAGGGCGGGGCCGCTGCTAAGGATGGCGGCAATGTGAAGATCAATGCGCGGCTCGATCGGGTCACCGGTTTCAACGGCGAGGTTCTCTCGAATGTGAACCTGGCCTATTCGAGCCGCGGCCAGCAGATCGACGATGTCGACCTTTCGGCGGTAACGGCAAGCGGTCAGGCCGTCGTCGCCAGATTGGTGAAGGCCGGAGCGGACAATACGCTGGAACTGACAACGAGCGATGCCGGGGCATTTGCGCGCTTCATCGACATCTACCGCAATATGCGCGGCGGTCTCCTCAATCTGCGTCTGCGTGATCGGGGCGCCAATTCCTGGCGCGGAACCGTGGACATCCGCAAGTTCTCGCTCGTCGGCGAACAAAGGCTGCAATCGATGGTCTCGACGCCGGCGGGGCAGGACGGGCGTAGCCTCAATCAGGCGGTTCGGCGCGATATCGATGTGAGTACGGCTCAGTTCGAGCGTGGTTTCGCGCAACTCCTGCTGGATCAGGGCGCGATCCGCGTCGGCAGCGGGGTCGTCCGCGGCGTCGACGTCGGCGCGACGTTCCAGGGTACCGTCCGCGACTCCAATGGCCGCATGGACATGACGGGAACGTTCATGCCGGCCTATGGACTGAACCGCCTCTTCGGCGAGCTGCCGCTGATCGGCGTCCTGCTCGGAAACGGCCGCGACCGCGGTCTGCTCGGCATCACGTTCAAACTCACCGGTCCGTTCAGCCAGCCGAATCTGACGATCAACCCGCTGTCGATCATAGCGCCGGGCGTTTTCCGCAACATTTTCGAGTTTCAATGAAAAGGCCGGCGCTGCGGCCGGCCTCCGGTTACCGAATGTCTCGCCCGCTCACACTGGCCGAACGAGCAGGTGCTTCTTCTTGCCGAGCGAGAGCTTGATGACGCCGTCGCCGGTCACGTCGCCGCTTCCAATGACGCGGCGTTCGTCGCTGACCTGATCGTCATTGATCCGGACGGCGCCGCCCTGAACATGGCGGCGCGCCTCGCCGTTCGAAGCGGCGAGGCCGGCGCGGACCAGAAGCGTCAGCAGGCCAAGCCCCGATTCGAGTTCGGGAGCCGGGACCTCGACCGAGGGCAGGTTCTCGGCAAGCGCACCTTCCTCGAAGGTCTTGCGCGCCGTTTCGGCTGCCTGTTCCGCCGCCGCCCGCCCGTGCAGCATGGCGGTAACCTCGGTTGCCAGAACCTTCTTGACCTCGTTGATCTCGGAACCGCCGAGCTTCGACAGCCGGTTGATTTCAGCCATCGGCAGGGTGGTGTAGAGCTTGAGGAAGCGTGCGACGTCGGCGTCCTCTGTGTTTCGCCAGTACTGCCAGAACTCGTAGGGGCCGAGCATATCCGGATTGAGCCAGACGGCACCGCTCAAGGATTTGCCCATCTTCGCGCCGGAGGCGGTGGTCAGCAGCGGCGAGGTGAGGGCGTAGAGCTGCGGCGTTCCCATCCGGTGGCCGAGATCGATGCCATTGACGATGTTGCCCCACTGGTCCGAACCGCCCATCTGGAGCCGGCATCCGGTGCGCTCGTAAAGCTCGACGAAATCGTAGGCCTGCAGGATCATGTAGTTGAATTCGAGGAAGGACAGCGACTGTTCGCGCTCGAGCCGCATCTTCACGCTGTCGAACGACAGCATGCGGTTCACCGAGAAGTGGCGGCCGACGTCGCGCAGGAATTCGAGATAGTTGATGCCGAGCAGCCAGTCGGCATTGTTGATCATCAGCGCGTCCTTGGGGCCGTCGCCGTATCTCAGGTAGTTCGAAAAGACCGTCTTGATGCTCGCTATGTTGGCGGCGATCGTTTCGGGCGTCATCAGTTGCCGCGCCTCGTCCTTGAAGGACGGGTCGCCGACCATGCCCGTGCCGCCGCCCATCAGCGAAATGGGTCGGTGTCCGGTCGCCTGCAGCCAGTGCAGCATCATGATCTGAATGAGCCCGCCGGCGTGCAGGCTCGCAGCCGTGGGGTCGAAGCCGATATAGGCAGTCACAGTTTCCGTACGGAACAGCTGGTCGAGGCCGGCATCATCCGATGTCTGATGGATGAAACCGCGTTCGCTGAGAGTATGAAGGAAATCGGACTTGAACTCGGACATAACCTGTCTCTTTCGGCTGGGTAGAACGTGTGCGCCGGGCCTTTATCATTGTTTCTTCGAAAGTGCACGTTTTTGCTTGCCGGGTGTTTTGCTATGAACGCAGATGCGGGTCGGAGGCGGCGCGCGTTCGGCGGAGGATAATGCATGGGCAGAGTATTGACGGCGATCGGACTGATGAGCGGCACGAGCATGGACGGCATAGATATCGCAGTCGTGCGAACCGACGGCGACAGCATCGTCGATCGCGGCCCGTCTGCCGGATATGCCTATGATCCGCGGTTCCGGGAGCGCCTGAAACAGGGCCTCGAAGACGCCCGGTCGATTCTCAAACGAGAAGAGCGGCCGGGTACCCTCGCAGACCTCGAGCGCGACCTGACGCTGCGGCACGCACTCGCGGTTCGGATGTTTCTCCAGGAAAACAATATTTTGCCGGATAATGTTAATGTAATAGGTTTTCACGGACAAACCGTCCTGCATCGCCCTGATCAAGCGTTGACGGTACAGCTTGGCGATGGCGAGCTGCTGGCGCGGGAAACCGGGATCGACGTGGTCTACGACATGCGGGCCAATGACATGACCCATGGAGGCCAGGGCGCACCCCTCATTCCCGCCTATCACGCCGCCCTGGCGCGCGGTCTCTCCAAAGTCGGGGAGATTGCCACTCCCGTCGTCTTCGTCAATATCGGCGGCATTTCCAATCTCACCTACATAGGCGCAGGCGAAGAAATCGTCGCCTATGACAGCGGACCCGGCAATACGCTGATCGATCAATGGGTGGAGGCTCACGCCGGTATTCCCTACGACCAGGGCGGCATGATCGCGAGCGAGGGCGGCGTCCTGCGGGAACTCGCCGACCGTTATCTTTCTCACCCGTTTTTCAGCGCCGAGAAACGCCGCTCGCTCGACCGTAACGATTTCGCGCCGCCGGCGGCAGGCGATGCCAGCCTCGAGGATGGGGCGCGTACCCTCGCTCATGTAACGGCCGCCGGCATCGTCCGGTCCGCGCGCCATCTTCCGGCAAATCCGGCAACCTACATTGTCTGCGGCGGCGGCCGCCTGAATTCCGTCATCATGAGCGACCTTCACGCGCTTGCCGAAGCGGAGGGCGCGCGCGTGCTTGCCGCAGAAGCGCTGGATCTGAACGGCGATTCGATGGAAGCCGAGGCCTGGGCCTATCTCGCCGTGAGATCGCGATACTGCCTGCCTTTGACCTATCCTGGAACGACGGGCGTCAGCTGTCCGGTAAGCGGGGGTAGGCTCGCGGCAAAGCCGGGGCGGATTGCGGCCGTTTCATGAGTTCTTCGTGCGCGTTCGTCGTCACAGACGTTCACGGCTGCCGCGCCTCAATTGCGTCATGCCGCCGCCGGACCTCGGCCAAACGGCCGCCTCCATATCGTCCAGCGATTTCGGCTCGCCGCTGAAGGACAGCAACCCGAACACGTCCTTCGGCTCGGATGGCTCAAATAACGGTGCGTGTTTCAGCAGGACACCGTCCGGGGTCTCTTCCACGATCAGGCGGGTGCCGGCGTCCCATTCCAGCCGCTGGCGGATGACCTTGGGCAGGATGACCTGCCCTTGTCGAAACCGGCGTCTCGAGATGCTCGGCTTTCGGCACCGGATAGTCCTCCGCAAGACAGAAGTAAGTCAGGCCTTGAGCACCTCTGCAGCAACGGGCGGCGCCGTTCAGCGAATGCGCTTCGCTGCCGGCTCAGGTACCAGTTCGCCGTTGAGACGGCGGTCGAGATAGTCTTCGCATTCGGCCATGAGGGTTTCGACCTGGCCATTGAAGAAGTGGTTGGCGCCTGGGACCGTCTTATGGGTGATCAGTATGCCCTTCTGCGCCTTGAGCTTCTCGACGAGCCCATTGACGTCCTTCTCCGGCGCGACCTTGTCGGAATCGCCGTTGATGATCAGGCCGGAGGAGGGGCAGGGCGCCAGGAAGGAGAAGTCGTAGATGTTCGGCTGCGGTGCCACCGCCATGAAGCCCTCGATTTCCGGACGCCGCATCAGCAGCTGCATGCCGATCCAGGCGCCGAACGAGTAGCCGGCGACCCAGCAGCTCTTGGAATCCGGGTGCAGGCTCTGCACCCAGTCGAGCGCGGACGCCGCGTCGGAAAGCTCGCCGGCACCATGGTCGAATTCGCCCTGGCTGCGACCGATGCCCCGGAAGTTGAAGCGCAAGGTGGTAAAGCCGCGCTTCTGAAACATGTAGAAGAGCTGGTATACGATCTGGTTGTTCATCGTGCCGCCGAACTGCGGGTGCGGATGCAGGATGATCGCAATCGGTGCGCTCTTCTGCTTCGAAGGCTGATATCGGCCCTCGAGGCGACCGGCCGGTCCGTTGAAGATGATTTCGGGCATTGGCTCTCCGGGAGTGCTTTGGTTCAATTCCGTCGTTCTTGGTGCCGATCTGTCTTGACTAAACCAGTCAGCTTTTCTAGAACCTACTTTAGAACCGTTCAAAACTTTGGTGCGGGCGTCCGCATGAGCTTCGTCTCTTAAGGCAAGCGGCGCGGAAAATTCAAGGAAAATGCAACGGGCCGCTCGAAGCGGTCGCAGCAGGCCTAGCGAAGGAATCGATGTCGGGATCGCGCATCTACATGGACTGGAACGCCACGGCGCCGCTTCTGCCGGAAGCGCGCGAGGCGCTCCTGTTCGCGCTCGATCAACTCGGCAATCCCTCTTCGGTCCACGGCGAAGGGCGTGCGGTGCGCGCCCTTGTCGAGAGCGCCCGACGCGATGTTGCCACTCTCTGCGGCGCGCAACCCGCAGCGGTCGTCTTTACCAGCGGCGCGACGGAAGCGGCGAACCTGGTGCTGACGTCTGAGTTCCGCATGGGGCGCACGCCGCTGAAGGCAGGCAAGCTCTATGTTTCGGCCATCGAGCATCCGGCAGTGCGCGAGGGCGGGCGTTTCGCGCGCGAGGATGTTTGCGAGATAGCGGTGACAAACGCCGGGATCGTCGACTGCGCAGCGCTCGAAGATCTGCTTCGGGCCCATGACCGTGAGACCGGTCTGCCGATGGTGGCCGTGATGCTTGCCAATAATGAAACGGGCATCATTCAGCCGGTCGCCGAGGTTGCGGCGCTCGTGCGCGCGCATGGCGGCATCCTGGTCGTCGATGCGGTTCAGGCTGCCGGCCGGCTGCCGCTTTCGATCTCATCGCTCGGTGCGGACTTTCTGATCCTGTCGTCGCACAAGATCGGCGGCCCCAAGGGAGCGGGCGCACTCGTCGCCCGCGGCGAGATCATGATGCCTTCTCCGCTGATCCGCGGCGGCGGACAGGAAAAGGGACACCGTTCGGGGACCGAGAATGCGGCGGCGCTTGCGGGCTTCGCGGCTGCGGCCCGAGCCGCGGCCGCGGATATCGACGGGCGCATGGCCGCCATAGCCGCGCTGCGCGACGGCCTCGAGGCGGAAATGCAGTCCTGCGCCCCCGATGTGGTCATCCACGGGCGAGACCAGTCCCGCCTGGCAAATACATGCTTCTTCACGCTTCCGGGGCTGAAGGCCGAGACCGGACAGATCGCTTTCGATCTCGAGGGCGTCGCCTTGTCGGCAGGCTCGGCCTGCTCGTCCGGGAAGGTCGGGCAAAGCCATGTTCTGACCGCCATGGGCTATGATCCGCGCCAGGGTGCGCTGAGGATTTCGATCGGTGAGGCGACCACGCAAGCGGAAATCGAGCGTTGCGCGGCGGTATTCGCGAAAGTGGCGGCGCGGCGACGCTCGGCCGGACAGGCGGCGTGAAGCGGAGAGCATTGAATGAAATTGCGGAAAAGCAATTTTCCGCTTGGCAAATGGGGTGAAAAACGCCTTTTAGCCATTACATAAGCGGTGCGCGAATACTTGCATCGTATTGACAAGCTGCCGGACCTTGGATCCGGCGAGATTGGAGAACGACATGCCTGCCGTGCAGGAAACCATTGATCAGGTCCGCCAGATCGACGTGGACCAGTATAAATACGGCTTCGAGACGACGATCGAGATGGACCTGGCTCCGAAGGGGCTGTCCGAGGATATTATCCGTCTGATCTCGTCCAAGAAGAACGAACCGGAATGGATGCTCGAATGGCGCCTCGAGGCTTATCGCCGCTGGCAGACCATGGAGGAGCCGACCTGGGCGCGCGTCCGCTATCCGAAGATCGACTTCAACGACATCCATTATTACGCGGCGCCGAAGGGCACGACCGGGCCGAAATCGCTCGACGAGGTCGATCCGGAACTCCTCAAGGTCTATGAGAAGCTCGGCATTCCGCTGAAGGAACAGGAGATTCTCGCCGGCG
This sequence comes from Sinorhizobium meliloti, assembly GCF_017876815.1. Taxonomy (NCBI): domain Bacteria; kingdom Pseudomonadati; phylum Pseudomonadota; class Alphaproteobacteria; order Hyphomicrobiales; family Rhizobiaceae; genus Ensifer; species Ensifer meliloti. The sequence goes on from NZ_JAGIOS010000001.1 coordinate 3,260,303, forward strand.
TCGAGAAGTCGAAGATCGCCGTCGATGCGGTGTTCGATTCGGTCTCCGTCGTCACTACCTTCAAGGAAGAGCTGAAGAAGGCCGGCGTCATCTTCATGTCGATCTCCGAGGCGATGCGGGAACATCCGGACCTCGTGCGGAAGTATCTCGGTACGGTCGTACCGCAGTCGGACAACTTTTATGCGACGCTGAACTCCGCGGTCTTCACCGACGGCTCCTTCGTCTATGTGCCGAAGGGCGTTCGGTGCCCGATGGAGCTTTCGACCTATTTCCGCATCAACGAGAAGAACACGGGCCAGTTCGAGCGTACGCTCATCATCGCCGACGAAGGCGCCTATGTCTCCTATCTCGAAGGCTGCACGGCGCCGCAACGCGACGAGAACCAGCTTCATGCGGCAGTGGTCGAACTGATTGCGCTCGACGATGCCGAGATCAAGTATTCGACGGTGCAGAACTGGTATCCGGGCGACAAGCAGGGCAAGGGCGGCATCTATAATTTCGTGACCAAGCGTGGCGATTGCCGCGGCAAGAACTCGAAGATCTCCTGGACCCAGGTCGAGACCGGATCGGCCATCACCTGGAAGTATCCGTCCTGCATCCTGCGCGGCGACGGTTCGCGCGGCGAGTTCTACTCGATCGCGGTTTCCAATGGTCACCAGCAGATCGACTCGGGCACGAAGATGATCCACCTCGGCAAGAACACGTCGAGCCGCATCATCTCCAAGGGCATTGCGGCCGGTGTTTCGGAAAACACCTATCGCGGTCAGGTCTCGGCGCACCGCAAGGCCGAGAACGCCCGCAACTTCACGCAGTGCGATTCGCTTCTGATCGGCGACCGGTGCGGTGCGCACACGGTGCCCTATATCGAGGCGAAGAATTCGACTGCGCAGTTCGAGCACGAGGCGACGACGTCCAAGATTTCCGAGGACCAGCTTTTCTACTGCCTGCAGCGCGGCATTCCGGAAGAGGCGGCGATCGCTCTGATCGTCAACGGCTTCGTCAAGGAAGTCATCCAGGAACTGCCGATGGAATTCGCCGTCGAGGCGCAGAAGCTGATCGGCATCTCGCTCGAAGGCTCCGTGGGCTAAGGCCCGCCCGAATACCGAACCGGCGCACGGAATTTGTGCGCGATAGAAGATTTCGTTTCCCAAGAGGACGAACACACATGCTTGAAATCAAGAACCTGCACGCACGCATCGCCGAGGACGGCACCGAGATCATCCGCGGCCTGAACCTGACGGTGAAGGCTGGCGAAGTCGCGGCCATCATGGGGCCGAACGGCTCCGGCAAGTCGACGCTCTCCTACATCCTGTCCGGGCGCGAAGATTATGAAGTGACCGAGGGCGACATTCTTTACAACGGCGAAAGCATCCTGGAGCTCGATGCATCGGAGCGAGCTGCGAAGGGCATCTTCCTCGCCTTCCAGTATCCGGTCGAAATTCCGGGCGTCGCCACCATGCAGTTCCTGAAGGTGGCGATGAACGAACAGCGCAAGTACCGCGGCGAAGAGGAATTGACGACGCCTGAATTCATGCGCCGCGTCAAGGAAGCTGCCGCCGAGCTGAAGATCGCGCCCGAAATGCTGCGCCGTCCGCTCAATGTCGGCTTCTCGGGCGGCGAGAAGAAGCGCGCGGAAATCCTGCAGATGGCTCTGCTCGAGCCGAAGCTCTGCGTTCTCGACGAAACCGACTCCGGCCTCGACATCGACGCGCTGAAGATCGTTGCCGATGGCGTCAACGCGCTGCGCTCGCCCGATCGCGCGGTCGTCGTCATCACGCACTACCAGCGCCTGCTCAACTACATCGTTCCGGACACTGTCCACGTCCTCTACAAGGGCCAGGTCATCAAGTCCGGCGACAAGACGCTGGCGCACGAACTCGAGGCCAACGGCTACGCGGATATCATCGAGGCGGCAGCCTGACGCCTGTCGAAGGAGTGTTCGAATGAATATGCAACAGGCCATCAAGATGACGGCGGCCGAAACGGCGCTCGTCGATGCCTATACGGCGCAGATCGGTGATCTGCCGGGCGACGGGGCCGTGCTGTCGCTTCGCGACACGCTGGTTCACGAGTTGAAGACGGCAGGTCTGCCGACGCGCCGCGTCGAAGCCTGGCACTATACCGACCTGCGCACGCTGCTGCGAGCGGTGCCGGCGGCCGATCCGACCGCCTTCGCCGATCGCGTAGAGCCGGTCGTTCCGGGCTCGTCTGTTCTGTCCGTGCGCAACGGCCAGGCGGATATCAAGAGCGTTCCCGAGCATTTGACGGCGCGCTCCTATACCGAGAGCCTGCTCGATGGTTCGGCGGTAGCCGGGCTCTCCGTCCTCGGCTCGGACGATGCGATCGGCCGGATCAATGGCGGCCTCGTGCGCGGCGGACTGGAAATCACCGTCGCCGCCGGCGCGCAGATCGAAGCTCCGATCGAAATCCAGGTGGTTCAGAGTCATGGTCAGGCGCATACGCGCTTTCCGGTTTCCTTCGGCGCCGGCGCGAAAGCGACCGTGATCGAGCGCCATCTGTCGACGAATGCCGAGCCGAGCTTCGTTTCCTCGGTAAGCGACGTGACGCTCGCCGACGGCGCCGACGTGATCTGGATCATCCTGCAGCAGCAGGGTCCGGCCGATACGCATCTCGGCCAGATCCGCTTCGATCTCGGCAAGGACGCGAAACTGCACCTCTTCGTCATCAATGCCGGCGGTAAGCTGGTCCGTCAGGAGCTGCATGGCCGTGCGAGCGGCGAGGGCTCCGACCTCACCCTGCGCGGGATCAACCTGCTCGGCGGCGACAGCCACACGGATCTGACGTTCACGCTGAGCCATGACGTGCCGCACACGACATCGAGCGAGATCATCCGCAACGTCGTCTTCGATCGGGCGAAGGGCGTGTTCCAGGGTAAGATCCTGGTCGCGCAGGACGCACAGAAGACCGACGCGAAAATGTCGTGCAACACGCTGCTCCTTTCCGACGACGCCGACTTCTCTGCGAAGCCGGAACTCGAAATCTTTGCAGATGACGTGCAGTGCGGTCACGGTGCAACGGTCATCGATATCGATCACACGCAGCTCTTCTACCTTCTCGCTCGCGGCATTCCGGAAAACAAGGCGCGCGCGATGCTCGTCAATGCTTTCGTCGCCGAGATCGTCGAGGAATTGGAAGACGACGAGGCGCTGGTCGAGGCGCTGGAAGATATAGTCGCGGCCTGGCTCGAAAAGCACGCCTGATTGGATAAAGACATGGAACATCCTGCGCCGCCGGTAGCGGCATACGACGTCGAAGCGGTCAGGAAGGATTTCCCGATCCTTTCACGGACGGTCTATGGCAAGCCGCTTGTCTATCTGGACAACGGCGCGTCGGCGCAGAAGCCGCAACTCGTCATCGACGCCGTTGCCCATGCCTATTCCAACGAATACGCCAACGTCCATCGCGGTCTGCATTTCCTGTCGAATGCCGCGACGGAGGCCTATGAACAGGCGCGCGAAAAGGTTCGCCGTTTCCTGAATGCCCCGTCGGTCGACAACATCATCTTCACCAAGTCCTCGACCGAGGCGATCAACACGGTCGCCTACGGCTATGGAATGCCGAAACTCGGTGAGGGGGACGAGATCGTCATCTCGATCATGGAGCATCACTCCAACATCGTTCCCTGGCACTTTATTCGTGAGCGGCAGGGCGCGAAGCTCGTCTGGGCGCCGGTCGACGACGACGGCGCATTCCACATCGAGGACTTCGTCAAGTGCCTGACGGAGCGGACGAAGCTGATCGCCATCACGCACATGTCGAACGCGCTGGGCACGGTGGTTCCGGTCAAGGAGATCTGCCGCATTGCCCGCGAGCGCGGCATTCCGGTGCTTGTCGACGGCAGCCAGGGTGCGGTGCATATGCCCGTCGACGTCCAGGACATCGATTGCGACTGGTATGTGATGACCGGTCACAAGCTCTACGGTCCTTCCGGCATCGGCGTGCTCTATGGCAAGACCGGACGGCTGAAGGAAATGCGCCCCTTCATGGGTGGCGGCGAGATGATCGAGGAAGTGACCGAGGACCGCGTCACCTACAACGATCCTCCGCATCGCTTCGAGGCCGGCACGCCGCCGATCGTCCAGGCGATCGGGCTCGGCTATGCGCTCGACTACATGGAGAAGGTCGGCCGCGAGGCGATCAGGGCACACGAGGCGAGCCTGACGGCCTATGCCCGCGAACGCCTGTCTTCGGTCAATTCGCTGAGGGTCTTCGGCGACGCGCCCGGCAAGGGGAGTATCTTTTCCTTCGAGATCGCCGGCATACACGCCCATGACGTATCGATGGTCATCGACCGTGCCGGCATTGCGGTGCGCGCCGGAACGCATTGTGCGCAGCCGCTCTTGAAACGGTTCGGCGTCACCTCCACATGCCGGGCGTCCTTCGGTCTTTACAATACCCGGGCCGAGGTCGATGCGCTGGCGGACGCGCTGGAACACGCACGCAAGTTTTTCGCTTAGGGAGACGGACATGGGTCTCGAGCAAACACAAGAAAAAGTCGACGTCCGCGAAGGCATCGTTCATTCGGCCATTCCGCCGGAGGAACTGGCGCGCCTCAGCGACGACATCATCGCGGCGCTCAAAACCGTCTATGACCCGGAAATACCGGCGGACATCTTCGAACTCGGTCTCATCTACAAGATCGATATCGAAGACGACCGGATGGTGAAGATCGACATGACGCTGACCGCGCCGGGCTGCCCCGTGGCTGGTGAGATGCCGGGTTGGGTCGAAAATGCCGTCGGCACCGTCGAGGGCGTTTCGGGCGTCGAAGTGTCGATGACCTTCGATCCGCCGTGGACGCCTGACCGGATGTCGGAAGAGGCGCAGGTTGCGCTCGGCTGGTATTGAGCACCTGCCGATATTGATCCGTTGGCAAGCGGGCATTACATTCAGTCTGGAAAGCGCCGGGCCTTTAACCCGGCGATACGAAGGAGATGGAGCCTATGGGCTTTGCCGTAATGAGCCTGACCGATGCCGCCGCCAGCCGGGTCCGGTCGATCGTGGAAAATGCCGGAGGCGAGGCCAAGGGCATCCGTATCAGCATCAAGAAGGGCGGCTGCGCCGGCATGGAATATGCCGTCGATCTCGTGAGCGAACCCAATTCGAAGGACGACCTGATCGAGCAACAGGGTGCGAAGGTCTGGGTGGCCCCCGAGGCCGTGCTTTACCTTCTGGGCACGCAGATGGATTTCGAGACCACCACGCTGCGCTCTGGCTTCACCTTCAACAACCCGAATCAAACGTCGGCCTGCGGCTGCGGCGAGTCGGTGGAACTGAAGCCTGCGGATCTCGCAGCACTTGCCGAGCGCGGCGACGCGGTGGTCCGCGCCAGCTGATTTCGTAGCCGCTGCGTTTCGAAACGCCCCTCATCCGGCCTGCCGGCCACCTTCTCCCCGTTTTAACGGGGAGAAGGGACAAGCCGCGAGCGCTCGCCCTACATCAAATCGGAGCAAGACAGCAGCCGCGATTCCCCTTCGCCCCGCTTGCGGGGAGAAGGTGCCGGCAGGCGGATGAGGGGCGAGTCTTCGTCTAGGTGTCTAGTCCCGCCGTCACTCCGCCTTGATCTCTCCCATGCGGTTCCAAGCGTCCAGGCCGGCAATCTTGTATGCCTCGGCGAGGGTCGGGTAGTTGAAGGTGTTCTCGACGAAATATTCGACGGTGCCCTTCAGGTTCAGGACGGCCTGGCCGATATGGACGAGTTCGGTCGCACCTTCGCCGATGATATGGACGCCGAGCAGCCGCCGCGTCCTGAGCGAGAAGATCATCTTCAAGAGTCCCGAATCCAGGCCCATGATGTGCCCGCGCGAAGTCTCGCGGAATCGGGCGATGCCGCATTCGTAGGGAATCCCGCGCTCTTTGACCTCTTCCTCGGACAGGCCGCAGGTGGATATTTCCGGCACGGCATAGATGCCGTAGGGGAAATATTTCTGCGGCTCCTTGGCGATTGCGCCGACCGCAACGCGGGCTGCGACGCGGCCCTGTTCCATCGAGGTCGAGGCGAGGCTCGGAAAGCCGACGACATCGCCGGCGGCGTAGATATTCGGAACCGTCGTCTGGAACGTTTCCGGATTGACCTTCAGCCGACCGCGGGCATCGGCCTCGAGACCTGCCGCGGGAAGGTTGAGCGCATCCGTCGCGCCCATCCGGCCGGCGGCGAAAAGCACCATTTCCGTCGTGATCTTGCGGCCGTTGTCGAGGGTAAGCAGCACCTTGCCATTGTCGAGCCGCTCCACTTTCTCCGCCTTTTGGCCCAGGTTCAGTTTCATCGCGCGGTCGCGCAACTGATAGGTGAAGTCCTCGACGATCTCCCGGTCGATGAAATCGAGCATGGTGGTCTTCGGGTCGATGACCGTCACCTGGATGTCGAGGGCGCTGAAGATGGTGGCGTATTCAATGCCGATGACGCCGGCGCCGATCACCACAAGCGAGCGGGGCAGTTCACGGATGTCGAGCAGTTCGTCGCTGTCGACGACCGTCCTGCCGTCGAAAGGCATGTAGTCGGGCCGAAAGGGCTTCGTTCCCACGGCAAGCAGGATGCTGGTGCCGGAAACGAGCATGCTCTCGTCGTCGTCTTTGGAGATCTCGAGCGTCGTCGGCCCGACGAAGCTCGCCCTGCCACGGATGTGCTGTACGCGGTTTCGCGCGAACTGGTGCTCGAGCACCTCCACCTCGTGGTTGAGCGTGATGATGAGACGACGGCGCAGATCTTCGGCGCTGATTTCCTGCTTGACCCGGTAGGAGCGGCCGTAGAAGCCGCGCTCGCGCCAGCCGGTGAGGTTGAGCGCCGTTTCACGCAGCGTTTTCGACGGAATCGTGCCGGTGTGGACGGAAACGCCACCGACCCGTTTTCCCTGTTCGATGACGAGCACCTTCTTGCCAAGCTTCGCGGCCTGGATGGCTCCCCTGCGCCCGGCCGGACCACTGCCGACGACGATGAGATCGTACTGGTTCATGAACGCTTCCCCTGCTCGCGTGAGAATCGTTGTGCGATGCGGCATCTTTCGCGCAGGCACAGCTATATCGTCAATCGCACCGTTTGATGACGTGCAATGCCGTAGCGCCCTGTTCTGGATGCGTCTGCTGCATATTTTCCATCAGAACAATCGAAGCCCTTTGAGGCTGACATGCCGTCCTTGCCGATGATGACGTGATCGTGAAGCGCAATGCCGAGCGGCTTGGCGGCCTCGGCGATGAGCTTGGTCATGTCAATGTCCGCGCGTGACGGCGTCGGGTCGCCGGAGGGATGGTTGTGCACTAAAATCAAGGCGGTAGCGGAAAGCTCCAAGGCGCGCTTGACCACCTCGCGAGGATATACGGGCGTGTGGTCGATCGTTCCTTGCTGCTGCACCTCGTCGGCGATCAGCGTGTTGCGCTTGTCGAGGAAAAGGATGCGGAACTGCTCCTTCGTCTCATGCGCCATCGCTGCGTGGCAATAGTCGATCACGGCGCTCCAGGAGGACAGAACCTGCTTGTTGCGCAATTCGCTCCTGAGCATGCGGTGGCTGGCGGTGGCGACGAGCTTGAGATCGAGCGCAACGGACTCTCCGACGCCTTTGACTTCCTGAAGGAGGTGCAGGGGAGCGCCGAAGACGGCCGCAAGCGTGCCGAAGCGGTCGAGCAGCGCCTTGGCGATCGGCTTGGTGTCGCGGCGGGGGATGAGGCGGAAGAGGATGAGCTCGAGGATTTCGTAATCCGCCAGCGCCGCATCCCCGTGTTCGCGGTAGCGGGCTCTCAGGCGATCCCGATGGCCGTGATAGTGCGTATCGGTTGCCGGCGCCGGCGCGGTTGCGGGGCTGTTGCGGGTCCGCTTCTCAGGGAAAAACCCGCGTTCGTCCGCGGCGTCGAAAAGCTCGTCGGGTTCGCCGGGCGGGATCTTCGTCACGCGTCGCCCGCGACGTGAATGCCGGGCTTGAAGAGACCGGCCGGTGAGAGCGTGAATATTTCACAGCCGTCCGCCGTGACGCCCACCGTGTGCTCGTATTGGGCCGACAGGGATCGATCGCGTGTAACCGCCGTCCAGCCGTCCGAGAGGACCTTCACATGCGGGCGGCCAAGATTGATCATCGGTTCGATCGTGAAGATCATGCCTTCCTTGAGCTCCGGCCCGTCATTGGCGCTGCCATAGTGAAGGATGTTGGGCGCGTCGTGAAAGAGCCGGCCGACGCCGTGACCGCAGAAGTCGCGAACCACCGAACAACGCTCGGCTTCGGCATAGGCCTGGATCGCCTCGCCGATTGCCCCCGTGCGCGCGCCGGGGCGAACCGCCGCTATGCCGCGCATCAGGCATTCATGCGTCACGTCCAGCAGGCGCTCGGCGGCACGCTTTATCTCTCCGACGGGATACATCCGGCTTGAATCACCGTGCCAGCCATCGACCACATAGGTCACGTCGATATTGACGATGTCCCCTTCGCGCAGCGGCTTGTCGTTGGGGATGCCGTGACAGACCACGTGATTGATCGAGGTGCAGGAAGATTTCGTGTAGCCGCGATAATTGAGGGTTGCAGGGAGCGCGCCGTGGTCCATGCCGAACTCGAAGACGAAGCGGTCGATCTCGTCCGTCGTCACGCCCGGGCTCACGCGCGCCACGAGCTCGTCCAGGCAGCGTGCCGTCACCTGACAGGCCTTGCGCATGCCTTCAAATCCCTCCGGCCCGTAAAGTCGAATGACACCGGTGTTCTTGTAGGGAGCCGCGTCGGCCTCGATGTAAGTTACCATTCCAGACTTCCGTTGTTTCAGGCGATTTTCATAAAACAGCAGGGACCGGTTCGTCCACTACGATCGGTCCTGCCGCCACGATTTGCCCCGGCGATACCGCGCACTTGACCGCATAGGCCTCGACCCCGCGGGCGCTCGCCCTTTCGAAAGCACGAGCATAAACCGGGTCGAGCTCACGGCATATGCGGAAGCGACTGCAATCGCCTCTCTGGATAAGATAGAGCATGATCGCGCGGTGTCCCGCCTCGACCATATCGCCCAGTTCCTCTAGATGTTTCGCGCCGCGTTGTGTCGGGCTGCCGGGAATTCGGCGAGACCGCGGACGCGGCTGAAATGGACGTTCTTCACCTCGACATAGGCGAGGCCCTTTTCCGCATCGCTGAGCAGAATGTCGATCCTCGAATTGCGGCCGTATCTCTGCTCGCGCCGGAGCGTGCCGTAGGTGTGGAGATTGCCCACCTGTCCGGCCATGATCGCCTCTTCGGCGATCCGGTTCGGCAATCCGGTGTTGATGCCGACCAGCGTGCCGTCCGCCTCGACGATCTCCAGCATGTGGCGATACTTGCGTGTTGGGCTGTCGTGTTCCGAGAGCCAGATCGGCGAGCCCGGTATGGTCAGGCCACGCATCGAGCCGGTATTCGGGCATGAACCGGTGATTGCCGTTCCATCGGCCAGAATAGCGTCGAACAGGAAGCGCTTGTAACGCTGCACAAGCGTCGCAGGTACGAGCGGGCGAGGGAAATTCAAGGGGATTGAACTCTCTGCGGTCAGTCGTTGCGGTCAGGCGCGCACGCGCACGTAGGAGCCGGGCGCTTCCTCGATGGAATTGAGCGGACCTCCGGCCTTCCGCGCCGGAACCCTGCGTTTGTCGAGCCGTTCGACCCAACCCTGCCAATGCGGCCACCAGGACCCGGCCGTCTCCTTCGCTTTACCCATCCAGGTCTCGATGTCGCCCTTCGGCGCCCCTCCCGTCCAGTATTGATACTTGCTTCGGGCCGGAGGGTTGACGACACCGGCGATGTGCCCGGAGCCGGAGAGCACGAAGGTCACCTTGCCGCCGAAGCTGCTGCTGCCGAGGAAAACCGACTTTGCCGGCGCGATGTGGTCCTCCTTCGTCGCGAGATTGTAGATGGGAATCTTTACGTCGCCGAGGGATACGCGGCGGCCGGCCAGCACCATCTCGCCCTTGGAGAGCCTGTTCTCCAGATAGCAGTTGCGCAGGTAGAAAGAGTGGTTGGCCGCGGGCATCCGCGTCGAATCGGAGTTCCAGTAAAGCAGGTCGAAGGGCAGGGGATCCTGGCCCTTGAGGTAATTGTTGACGAAATAGGGCCAGATCAGTTCCGAAGCCCGGAGCATGTTGAAGGCCGACGCCATCTTCGAGCCTTCGAGGTAGCCGGTGGCGCTCATATTGGCCTCGAGGTGGCGGATCTGGTCGTAGTCCACGAAAACCTTGAGATCGCCGGCGTGGGTGAAATCCACCTGCGTGGTGAAGAGCGTCGCGGAGCGAATGCGTTCGTCGCCTTCGGCGGCATGGAGCGCCAGGGTGGCGGCAAGCAGCGTCCCGCCGACGCAATAGCCGATGGAATTGACTTCGCGCTCGCCGGTTGCCTGCTCGATGATATCAAGCGCGAAGCCTATGCCTTCGCGTGCATAAGCTTCCCAGTCCTTGGAGGCATGGCGTTCGTCCGGGTTTACCCAGGAGATGACGAAGACCGTCTGACCCTGGTCGACAGCCCATTTGATGAAGGACTTCTCCGGGTTGAGGTCCAGCACGTAGAATTTGTTGATCCAGGGCGGGCAAATGAGCAACGGCCTCTTCAGCACGGTCTCGGTACTCGCCTCGTATTGCAGCACCTGGCAGACATCGTTCTGGGCGATCACCTTGCCCGGAGTGATCGCGATGTTCTCTCCGATGGCGAACTTGCTGGTGTCCGTCTGGCGGAGCCGAAGCTCGCCGCGCCCGGCGGCTATGTCTTCCGCCAGCATCTGCATGCCTTTCACGAGATTGGCGCCGCTCGACGCCACGGTCTCGCGATAGAGCTGCGGATTCGTCGTGATGAAGTTGGTCGGGGAAAGAGCGCTGGCAATCTGGCGAACGTAGAAGGCCGCCTTGTGACGGGTATGATCATCAAGGCCCTCGGCGTCCCTCACCATGCGCTCCGCCCAGTCGGAGGTGACGAAGTAGGCTTGGCGGATGAAATCGAAAAACGGGTTCTTCACCCAGTCTTCGTCGGCGAAGCGCTTGTCGTTGCGCTGAAGGTTGGCCGGGTCCTCCACGGCGTCGCCTGCCATGCGCTGGAGTGTCCGCGACCACATATCGAAGAAGCTGCCGAGAAGATGGGTCTGGGCTTCGAGTGTCCGCCGGGGGTCGGAGAGCCAGTATTCCGAGACCTTGGAGAGGGTCTTGACCATGTCGGAGACCGGCTCGGCGAAACTATCCGTCTTCTCGCCCGCTTCGCGGGGGGCGAGCCATGCGGAAGCGGCTTTTCCGAGCTGCTCTGCCGCGCGAGCCATGTTGATGGCCAGGCTTTCGGGATCCTTGACGATGTAAGGCTCGACCGATTTCGGGTCGAAGCCGGCAAAGCCCGTAGCGCCCTCAGCCTTCTCTGCTGTCACCCGGCGTCCTCCACAGCATCTTGTTTGTTTTGTATTTTTACATTCTGCCCGAAAATGATTACAAGGGCTACGGCATGTTCCCTTGATCGTAGCCGGTCGAAGGACAAAAACATGCAGCAGATCAAAGTGCTACAGCGACCTTTGCGCGTCCCAGGAGACGCGCGGCGCTGTAGCGCATCGTCGCGCCGCAGAAACAGAGGTCATCGCCAGCATGCTTGCCGTCGGAAAACAGCGTTCGCTTTCTTGGATGTCCGCACTGATTCTCGCAGGCGTGCTCGCGGGCTGCAACTCGACGGCGGACCTTGCCACCTATCCCTCTGTTTACGGTCAGAAGCCCGCCGCCATGCAGCAGATGACCAGTGAGGAGGCGCTGAACATGCAGGGCCAGCTGACCGCACTTGCCGGACAGCGCCGGTCCGGCGCGATCTCCGAAGCCGAGTATCAGCGTCGCCTTAAGGAATTGCAGCTTCTGGCCGAGCAGCACGGTGCCGACACGCTGAAACAGATCGAGAATTAGCGCTTGCCTTTCTCGTGATTTGGCCGCAAAGCGTTGAATGGCCGCGATGGCGGCCGTTCACCCCGCGCATGTCGAGCGAAGAGCCCAAGGGCTGGCAAAGACGCGCGCCAAATGAGGTCTGGAGATGGAAGAGTTTCATAAAGTCCGGCGTTTGCCGCCCTACGTTTTCGAACAGGTCAACCGTTTGAAAGCTAGCGCGCGAGCGGCCGGTGCTGACATCATCGACCTCGGCATGGGCAATCCGGATCTTCCGACCCCGCAGTCCATCGTGGACAAGCTGTGCGAAGTCGTCCAGGACCCGCGGACGCATCGTTATTCGTCATCGAAGGGCATTCCCGGGCTGCGCCGTGCGCAGGCCGCCTATTATGCACGCCGCTTCGGCGTCAAGCTCAATCCCGAGACGCAGGTCGTCGCGACCCTCGGCTCCAAGGAAGGCTTCGCCAACATGGCGCAGGCCATCACCGCACCCGGCGACGTGGTCCTTTGCCCAAATCCGACCTATCCGATCCACGCCTTCGGATTCCTGATGGCAGGCGGTGTCATCCGCTCGATTTCGGTCGAGCCGGACGAGAGCTTTTTCCCGCCGCTCGAACGTGCGGTCCGGCACTCGATCCCGAAGCCGCTGGCGCTGATCCTCAATTACCCGTCCAATCCGACGGCGCAGGTCGCCACGCTCGATTTCTACAAGGATGTCATCGCCTTTGCGAAGAAGCACGACATCATCGTGCTGTCGGATCTCGCCTATTCGGAGATCTACTTCGACGACGCACCGCCGCCTTCGGTTCTGGAAGTGCCGGGTGCGACCGATGTGACCGTCGAATTCACGTCGATGTCGAAGACCTTCTCCATGCCCGGCTGGCGCATGGGCTTCGCCGTCGGCAACGAACGACTGATCGCGGCGCTGACGCGCGTGAAGTCCTATCTGGACTACGGCGCATTCACCCCGATCCAGGTGGCGGCGACGCAGGCACTGAACGGTGACGGCAGCGACATCGCCGAGGTGCGCGCCATCTACAAGCGGCGCCGCGACGTCATGGTGGAAAGCTTCGGCAAGGCCGGTTTCGAGGTGCCGCCGCCGCCGGCGACGATGTTCGCCTGGGCGAAGATCCCCGAGAAGTTCCGCCATCTCGGCTCGCTGGAATTCTCCAAGCTTCTCGTCGAGAAAGCGGATGTCGCCGTTGCTCCGGGTATCGGCTTCGGCGAGCAGGGGGACGACTATGTTCGTCTCGCGCTGGTGGAGAACGAACACCGCATCCGCCAGGCCGCGCGCAATATCAAGCGCTTCCTTTCTTCGGCGGACGAGACGATGCACAACGTCATCTCGCTCAACGCACATCGGTAAGGAGCCGGGCTGTGCCCGTTTCCGCACCCAATTTGCCCCGCCCGGTCTGGCGGGGCGCCTCTACGTGTTAGGAACTTGCTATGGCAGATGCCCTCAAAATCGGCATTGCGGGCTTGGGGACCGTCGGTGCCTCGCTCGTGCGGATTCTCCAGGATCGTCATGAGACGATGGCGACCACATGCGGCAGGGCGATCGAAATTACGGCCGTAGCGGCAAGGGACCGGTCGAAAGATCGGGGAGTGAAGCTTACGGGAATTGCCTGGTTCGAGGACGCTGTTTCGCTGGCGTCGGAAGCAGACATCGACGTCTTTGTCGAACTGATGGGCGGTGCCGGAGATCCGGCCTATTCCTGCGTGAAGGCGGCGCTCACGCGCGGCGTTCATGTGGTGACCGCCAATAAGGCACTTCTGGCAGCACATGGTATTGAACTGGCGGAAATTGCCGAGCAGCATGGCGCGCTTCTGAATTACGAAGCTGCGGTCGCCGGCGGCATTCCCGTCATCAAGGCGCTTCGCGAGTCGATGACCGGCAACACGATCTCGCGCGTCTACGGGATCATGAACGGCACGTGCAACTACATCCTGACGAAAATGGAGAAGGAGGGGCTCTCCTTCGAGGAGTGCCTCAAGGAGGCTCAGCGTCTCGGCTATGCCGAGGCCGATCCGGCCTTCGACATCGAGGGCAACGACACCGCGCACAAGCTCTCGATCCTGACGAGCCTTGCCTTCGGCACCGCGATTGCTGCCGACGACATCTATCTCGAGGGCATCACCAACATCTCGATCGAAGATATTCAGGCGGCTTCCGACCTCGGTTACCGCATCAAGCTTCTCGGAGTGGCCCAGCGAACCGATAGCGGCATAGAGCAGCGCGTCCATCCGACCATGGTACCCCACGACACCGTCATCGCGCAGGTCGACGGGGTGACAAATGCGGTTGCGATCGAATCCGACATTCTTGGCGAGCTCCTGATGGTGGGCCCGGGCGCCGGCGGGGACGCGACCGCATCGGCCGTGCTTGGCGATATCGCCGACATTGCCAAGAGCCGGCCCGGCGCGCAGCACGTGCCGGCATTCGGCCGTCCGGCGAAGGCGCTGCTGCCCTATAAGCGCGCCCGGATGCAGAGCCATGAGGGCGGCTACTTCATCCGGTTGAAAGTGGTCGACCGCACCGGCGTCTTCGCCAATGTGGCGAAGCACATGGCGGAGAACGACATCTCGCTGGAATCCATCATGCAGCATTCCAAGCACTATGCCGACCCGGCCGAGCCGAAGACGATCATCCTCGTCACGCATGCGACATCAGAGGCCTCCGTGCGCAAGGCGATCGTCTCGATCAAGGGCGAGGGCTATCTCGTCGGCGAGCCGCAGGTCATCCGGATCGAGCGTCCGAAGGCCTGGTGACCGCGCGTCCCCATCAAATCTGTTGAGAAGCCGCGTCAACTCGCGACTTGCAGGCCGAACTGCGCCCCCGCCGGTTTTTCAGTGCCGAAATCTTCGTTAAGAACGGAGGGACTTCGGGCGGGTAGACAGATGGACGTTTTGGCGGATCCGATCCAGCGGGCATTTCTCGGCGTTGAACGCTCGGTCAGCGGTCAGCGCTGGGTGTCGCGCCTCGATCAGGCGGGCCAGAACCGTGCGCTGGCCATCAGTCAGGTCCACGGCTATTCCGAACTCATCGCCCGCGTGCTTGCCGGACGCGGCGTCGGACTGGACGACGCGGCGGCATTCCTCGAGCCCACGTTGCGCGCACTGATGCCCGATCCCGACACCCTGACCGACGGCCGCAAGGCGGCCGAGCGACTCGCGGATGCTATTCGTCGCCGCGAGAAGGTGGTGATCTTCGGGGACTACGATGTCGATGGTGCGGCCTCATCCGCGCTCATGGCGCGTTTCCTGCGGCATTTCGATATCACGGCCGAGATCTATATTCCCGACCGCATCTTCGAGGGCTACGGACCGAACCCGCAGGCGATCGATCAATTGATCGATCGGGGCTCCGAACTGATCGTCACGGTCGACTGCGGCTCGACGAGCCATGAAGCGCTGGCGGTGGCGGCTGAGCGCAGGACCGATGTCGTGGTCATCGACCACCATCAGGTCGGCTCAGTGCTGCCGCCGTGTCACGCCCTGGTGAATCCGAACCGGGAGGACGATCTGTCGGGGCAGGGGCATCTCTGCGCCGCGGGCGTCGTCTATCTGGTACTCGTCAATACATTGCGCGTGCTCCGCCTCAGGGGCGACCCGCGCGCGGCATCCTTCGACCTTCTGTCGTTGCTCGATCTGGTGGCGCTTGCGACCGTCTGCGACGTGGTGCCGCTCAAGGGTCTCAACCGGGCCTATGTCGTCAAGGGACTGCTTGCCGCACGGCACATGGGCAATGCGGGCCTTGCCGCACTCTTGCGCAAGGCGGCGATCGGCGGACCCGTGACCCCCTATCATCTCGGCTTCCTGCTTGGCCCGCGGATCAATGCCGGCGGGCGTATCGGCGACGCTGCGCTCGGCAGCCGTCTGCTGACCCTCGACGTTGCCGCGGCGGCGGAAGCCATCGCCAGCCAGCTCGATGAACTCAATCGCGATCGCCAGGCGATGGAGGCGGCGATGCTTGCGGAGGCGGAAGCCGAGGTGCTGGCGGAATACGGAACGGGCGAGGGCGCGTCGGTGATCGTCACAGCCAGGCAGAACTGGCACCCCGGCATCGTCGGTCTCATTGCGGCGCGCATTAAGGAGAAATTCCGCCGGCCGGCCTTTGCAATTGCGTTCGATCCGAACGGCCGTGGAACCGGATCCGGCCGTTCGATCAACGGTTTCGACATGGGGCGGCTCGTCCGTGCGGCCGTCGACAACGGCCTGCTGGTCAAAGGCGGTGGGCACGCAATGGCTGCCGGGCTGACGGTCGAGCGCGGTAAGCTCGGCCAGCTTCGGCAATTCTTCGAAGAGCGCGCCGAAACTGCCATTCGCGATCTCGTCGCCGTCCAAACGCTGAAGGTCGATGGCGCGCTGGCCGCCGCCGGGGCGACGCTCGACCTCGTCGATCTTCTCGACCAGGCGGGCCCATATGGCTCCGGCCATCCGCAACCGCTCTTTGCCTTCCCGCAGCATCGGCTGCGGGATAGCCGCCAAGTCGGGGCCAACCACGTGAAGGTGACGCTCGAGGGGCAGGACGGCAGCCGCATGGAAGGCATCGCCTTCCGCGCGGCGGAGACGCCGCTCGGCGATTTCCTGCTCGGCAACCGCGGCGCCACCGTTCATGTTGCGGGTTCCGTGTCAGCGGATCTGTGGCAGGGGACACGCAAGGTTCAACTGCGTGTGACGGACGCGGCGAAGGCTAACTGAGGCGTGATCCGACGCGGCGGTTCCCAGCCGAATCAGCCTCTTATGAAATTCTCTTAAAGACTTTGAAGAGGAATGGCACGCCCAACGGGAATCGAACCCGTGTTTCCGCCGTGAAAGGGCGGCGTCCTAGACCGCTAGACGATGGGCGCCTGCTGCAGCGTTTTGTGCTCCGAAAGGCGCACGCGCTGTAAGACAAGGCGGCTTATAGAGAGCGCTTCGGATTCTCGCAAGAGACCGCGAGCGGTAAATTTCGATTTTCCTTGGAAAAAGATCGGGAGCAAACGCAGGCGCTATTCGGAAGCGAAATGGTGCGCTTTCAGGGTAAGAAATTGGTACGCCCAACGGGACTCGAACCCGTGTTACCGCCGTGAGAGGGCGGCGTCCTAACCGCTAGACGATGGGCGCCTGCTGGTGACGATCAGCACCATACTATGAAAAACATGAAATGGAAAAGAGGTGGAATGGCACGCCCAACGGGAATCGAACCCGTGTTTCCGCCGTGAAAGGGCGGCGTCCTAGACCGCTAGACGATGGGCGCCTGCTGCAGCAACCTTTGTACCTCTGAAAAGGCGCAAGCCGCTGTAAGACAAGGCGGCTTATAGAGAGGGCATCGGGTTCATGCAAGTGATGAGAGGCGATTATTTTGTTTTTTCGGCAAGAGATTCGCGCAGGTCACCTCGTTCCTATGGTGACGGAAAGCATAGGCGTCTCATTCGCGCGCAAGGCGAAGTATCCACAAGTATAAGAGGGGGAAGTGGCACGCCCAACGGGAATCGAACCCGTGTTTCCGCCGTGAAAGGGCGGCGTCCTAGACCGCTAGACGATGGGCGCCTGCTGCAGCAACCTTTGTGCCTCCGATAAGACGCAAGTCGCTGTAAGACGAGGCGGCTTATAGAGAGGGCTTCGGATTCCCGCAAGTGGCAGTTTTCATTTTTTCTCGGAAAAATCGCCTCTGATCACGACGGGCCTTGTTTGAATGTAGCGATCGCCGATCAGCCTTTGCGACGGCGACAGCGCCAGTTCCAGTCGCGCTGGGGGCCGATGTCGATATGGACGGAGTTGGTATGGCAGTAGGTGCCGACGCCGCCGCGGCCGGGAACGTTGCGCAGGAAATTCGCTAGCTCCCATTTGCTGACGCCCGCCACCTGGATATCCGCCGCCTCGCAGCGTGTGTGGAGAGACTGGCGCTTGCGGTTGACCTTGATGGCGCGCAGGCCCGAGGTGACCATGACTTTGCGGCCGTAGTGACCCTCCACCGTCTTCAGGATGTCGAGAAGCTCCGGTTTGAAACAGCCTGTTTCCACCTTCTCCGTTTGCAGGATGAGGCCGCTCGGCGTGAGTCGGGCAAGGCCGGAGAGGTTCGCCACTTCCAGGGGCGCGTCGTCCTCGTCAGCCTCGTGCGCTTCGTGTTCCATGCTGAAAAGCGGGTTCATATTGACGCCGGGCAGTGAGGTATAGGCGAGGGAAGCCACCTGCGGCTGTCCCGCATTGTTTGCGGTAATCGTTTTCTTCTCGCCTGCCGGCACAGCGCGTATCGAGTCGGCCCGCGGCTTTTCCCTGCGTTTCGGCGCAAACAGGCTTGCGAGGGTCCAGGTCTTCTTCGTCTCTTGAGTCTCTTTCTCGCCTTGGGTGGGGCCCGCCGGTTGGGTGGCATCCGCCGGCGTCCCCGAGGCGACTTCGACCGGCTGCAGGGCGGCCGCCGTCGCGCCTGATAATGCGGCCTGCGCGCTCAAAGGCAACGGAACGGCCGCGGGCGTATCGCTTTCGCCGGTGGCTGCCGGAGTTGCACCAGCGATCGCTTCGTTTGCCGCTGGAACGTCGCCTGCCGCGCCCTGTTGCGGTTGAATAACCGGTTGGGCCTCGGATTGCCCGTTGCTGAAGAGGCTATTGGCCTTGGCATTCATAGTCGGTGATGCGCCGGCCGGCGGCGTTGCCGTCGGCTGGCTGCTTGGGTCCGGCTGCGCTGCCCCGGACGGGCCTGCTGGCGATTGCCCGTAGATGCTCGATGATGTCGCGCGCAGCGCAGTGCCCTGCATGGCCAGGCCGGGCTGCATGGCGGCGCTGCTTTGGCCCGGTGCGCCGTCGGACGCCTGCGCCGTCGTGCCGGCACCAGGCGCAGCCTCTTGCCCGTCTTGCATCGTCTCCTGGGATGCCGCCGGCGCTGCTTCCGCCACCTGTTGGGATTTGAGCTGGCCGATTGTCTCGTTGTCGGCGACGGCCGACACACAGCCGGCCAGTGCCAGCAGCGATACGGATAGTGCCGCGGCGCGTCCGATCGTCAGGAGCCTGTATCCTGGTTCCAGATGTTGCAACGCCTTTTCCCCGCTCTCCGTGCATGCGGGTGGCCTTGCACCGCGCACACAACACGTCCCGGTTCCGAATACTGTCCGGAACGGCACAACAATTTCACGCGGAGGGCGCTAGGCTCCCCACGGGAAAGGTCAGGCAAGTATAGGGCTATCCCCGCAAGTGACGACGAAGCAGAGCCCCGTTTCAACGTCTGCGCGGCAAGGTAATGAACGCCGCGTGTTTTGTAAACCTGCACCAACCTATTTCAGCTTCGCAAAATATAAGCGAAGGCCCGGCAATAGCCGGGCCTGAAGATCATCCGCTGTTCTATTGATCCTCTTGCTCCGGCCAGTGCCGCGCCGCTCGGCAGAGCCGGCGACGGCTGACGATTAGCCGGTGGCAGTTGTGCGAGGCTTACCAGACCCCCGTATTGGCCATCGAAGCCCAGGGTTCCTGGGCCGCCAGGTGTTCGCCTTTCTGCAGGATCTCGATCGAGATGCCGTCCGGCGAGCGGACGAAGGCCATGTGGCCGTCGCGCGGCGGACGATTGATCGTCACGCCGTTGTCCATCAGATGCTTGCAGAATGCGTAGATATCGTCGACCTCGTAGGCGAGGTGGCCGAAGTTCCGCCCGCCGGCATATTCCTCGGGATCCCAATTATAGGTGAGTTCCAGGCAGGGCGCGGCTTCATCCTTGGCGCGGTCGACATCGCCGGGGGCAGCGAGAAAGACGAGCGTGAAGCGGCCTTTCTCGTTCTCGTACCGGCGAATCTCTTGGAGCCCGAAAAGCTTGCAATAGAAATGAAGAGCCTGGTCGAGGTCTTTGACGCGAACCATTGTATGCAGATACCGCATTGGAGAATGTCCCTGTTTCGTGGAAGATGGCGTATAGTGAGGCGACGGCAAGCCAGACGCAAGGCTGCGTGCCTATAAACGTCTCAGGCCAAAATATGTCGAGGGGCTTGCACACGCGCAGCGGGACGATGTTATTCTGGCCCATAAGAATCAGTTAACCGTATCGAAGTGTTGCGCGTAACGAGGGGCTGCGAGAATGGCTGACAGGACATCTTCGAAAGACGTCATCCATAATGGCGAATTTGGCAACGACGCCCTTGATCTCATCGAAATTACCGGCGTTATCAAGTGGTTCGACGTTGCCAAGGGTTTCGGCTTCATCGTTCCGGACAACGGCATGCAGGACGTTTTGCTGCATGTGACTTGCCTCCGGCGCGACGGATATCAGACCGTTCTGGAAGGTGCCCGGGTCGTCGCTCTCATTCAGAAGCGGGATCGTGGCTACCAGGCCTTCCGCATACTCTCGATGGACCAATCGACGGCCGTTCACCCCTCCCAGCTGCCACCGGTCAGAACACATGTTCAAGTCACCCCGACGAGCGGCCTCGAGCGCGTGCTCGTGAAGTGGTTCAACCGAACCAAGGGATTCGGCTTCCTGACGCGGGGGGAGGGCACCGAAGACATTTTCGTGCATATGGAAACGCTGCGCCGCTTCGGCCTGACGGAGCTGAGGCCCGGCCAGGTGGTGCTCTGCCGTTTCGGGGACGGAGAGAAGGGTCTGATGGCTGCGGAGATTCATCCCGACGGACCGACGCCGACCACGCGGTCGCACTGATGTCCGGAGTCGTCGGCATAGCTGCAAGAAGCGCCCTGACGGCGCTTTTTTTGTTGTTGCTGCTCGTTGCCTCAGCCATGGCCGAGGTTTCCTATGCGAAGGAGCGGGTGCGGCTGATAACGGCGAGCGGACGCACGCATGATCTGACGGTGGAGCTCGCGGTCGACCCGAGTCAGCGCGAGCAGGGGCTGATGTATCGCCGGCAGATGGCGCCGGATCACGGCATGCTGTTCGATTTCGGCGAGACGCGGCCGGTGATGATGTGGATGAAGAACACCTATCTGCCGCTCGACATGCTTTTCATCGCAAGTGACGGCACGATCCGCACCATCCACGAGAACGCGGTTCCGCATTCCGAAGCGATTATCGATTCCAGGGAGCCCGTGGCCTATGTGCTCGAGCTTAACGCCGGAACCGTGAAGCGGCTCGGCGTCAGCCCCGGGGACAGGCTCGAAGGCGCGGGACTTCCGGCGACGAAGCGGGCGAACTGAAGCATCCGCCGGCTCCGCGCCAGCCGCGAAATTTGCTGTTGCAGCAGCAGGGCGAAGCGTGTATCTCCGCCTTCGTGGTGCGGAGTGTAGCGCAGTCTGGTAGCGCATCTGGTTTGGGACCAGAGGGTCGGGAGTTCGAATCTCTCCACTCCGACCATCCAATCACGTGAAAACATTGATCTCTTGGTCAACGGGAGCCGTTCGAAACAATGTCCGCGAAGATCTATCGTCCCGCAAAGACAGCAATGCAGTCCGGCAAGGCCAAGACGCATCTGTGGGTGCTGGAGTTCGATCAGGAGAGACCGCGCACGATCGACCCGATCATGGGCTATACGAGTTCCGCCGACACGCGGCAGCAGGTTCGCCTGACCTTCGAAAGTGCTGAGCAGGCGATCGCCTATGCCGAGCGCAACGGCATCGAGTATCGTGTGATCGCGCCCAAGGATGCGGCTCGCAAGAATGTTTCCTATTCGGACAATTTCCGTTTCAACCGGATGCAGCCCTGGACCCATTGAGGCTCACGTGCTGAGACGGCCCCTTAGCTCAGCTGGATAGAGCACCTGCCTTCTAAGCAGGTTGTCGCAGGTTCGAGTCCTGCAGGGGTCGCCAACCACCATCTAAGTTATTGATCTTATTTTAAGGTGCGACCTACATTCTGTTCGCTAGGCGTTCCGAAGCCGCCTTTGCGAGGCGCTTCTTATCGGCTTCCTTCGTGTAGATCTCGGCCATTGCGAGCGGTGGATGTCCAACCTTCGGGGGTCGGTTCATTCGGGCGGGTCTTTTTATTGCCTATAGGGCAGACACTCCCTCCCGAACAGTAGGGCGAAACATGGCTCGGACCCGCGATCAGATCGCGGGTCTAGCTGCGGCCATGTTTACGAAAGTACCGCCTATGAACCTGCTGTTGACTGCTCGAGGCTGATAGACTTGATCGCAGTTAAAGGAAGAAATCGTCGACCCTGAGGCTCGTGGCGCCGTTCACCCTTACCTGGAAATCAGCGTAGCCATCGCCATTGACGTCGCCAGAGATGATTCCGGAGCGGAAGTTGAGCTCTCCAGCCTCGCCCGAGAAGGCATTCCCGCCGATATAGGTGAAGCTCTGGTTTCCGCTCCAGGTCGTGTCCGCATCGATTGTGGAAAGATCGATGACGTCGAATTCCGACCGATGGAAATCGGTGATCACATCGCGCCGGCTGCCTACGGCCGATTCGCTGATTGAGTTGAAATCGAAACTGTCGGTGCCGGTTCCGCCGACCAGGTAGTCGAAGCCGGTGCCGCCGCGCAGGATGTCGGCGCCGGAACCACCATAAAGGTCGTCGTCGCCGCTGCCGCCGTCGAGAACATCATTACCGCCGAGGCCCTCGATAATGTCGTGGCCGCCGAGCCCGCGCAGGGTGTTGGCTACGGCGCTGCCGGTAATATCATCATGGCCGTAATTCGTGCCGGTGGCGTTTTCAATGCTAATGAGGTCCTCACGCCGACCGCTGCCGGTGGTCGCATAGTTATAGCCGAGGTCGATCGTCACGCCCATGCCGCGCTCCGCGCTCCAATCATCCTGGAACTGGTAGCTGATAGTGTCGGTGCCCGTGCCGCCGTTGAAGTAGTTGTTGAAGCCGACTGAGAAGAAGGTGTCGTTACCGCTTTCGCCGTAATAATCGCTCGCATAGCCTTCGATCTCGAAACGGTCATTGCCGCTGCCGCCATAGACAATGTCGTAGGAGCTGGCATCGCGTACGCGAATGTCGGCGACATAGATGTCGTTGCCGCCACCAAGGTAGATGTCGTTGCCTCCTTCGTAGGAGTTCACCACGAGATCGTTGCCGTAGCCCGCATCGACGAAATTGTATCCGCCGTAGCTGTCAGTCCGGTTCAGGTAGATGTCGTCGTCGCCATCGTAGGCGTAGATCTCGATCGCGATATAGCCGTTCTGCTTGATGATGTCGGCGTAGTTCGTTCCGTAGATGCGCGTAGCCATTGCTCGACCTTTCGGCAAAACCATTGAAATCTCAGGCTGATCATCGATCAGCATAGCTGAATGGCCGGTGAACTGATTGCGGCGCTTTCGTGATTTTATCGTCCATAGGGCAGGCAATTCCTCCCGAACGGTAAGGTGGCAAAATTGCTCGGGATACTCTTCCCGTCGCCCCCGATATTCGGGGCCGTGGCTGGGCTGAAACGTTCCTTAAGCAGGAGCGTTTCTTAGCTAGGGGCGCACCAAAGGAGGAATGCGATGCGTCCTTCCGAACGCGTCAAGGTTATAGAATGGGTCGCAGCTTTCGCCGCAGTCGCTTATATCGCCGCGCTTCTTGTGGCGGTGCTGCCTTGAGGGCGTCTTTCAAGCAAGCCCCGACAATTGCCGCTGCTTGCGAATGTAAGCGATTGCGGCTGCTTCAAGGCTTTTGCACTCCGTTTCGGACCTGAGCAGGGCCCCTTCGTCTTTCAGGGCTGAGCAGCGAAGGAGGTCGCGCCGTAAACACGCATGCTCGTAAGCCTCGCAGAGCTTCCGAAATGCCGGGCTTTGCATCATCCACGCGCTGCCGCGGAGATCTGGGGCTGCCAAAAACAGCCGTGCCATTCCTGCCTTTTGCACATCCATGTCGGCGCTCGCAAACTTCGTCGAGCTAACCGTTGCAACAGATACTGTTAGGAAAGGTTCCACGCGGCACCTCTGTAGCTTCGCCGGCTTTGATTAGGTCGATGCCTCCCATAGGAAGACCGCCAACGCGGTTCCAAGGACAGTCATGACGGCCAGCTTTAAAGCTTTCATTCTGCGTGTTCTTTTGCCGCTCCAGTCGTAATCCATCGTGGTCACCGTGCCAGCGAGGTTGGCCGCCTCGGCGGCGGCAGGCCTCTGACCGCCTTCGTGTCAGCCCCAGGACGAGGCCAGCTGCCAGAAGCGCCCGACCTCTAACCGCCTCCTCCCCGTGCGAGACGGCTGAAAGAACCTAGCGCCTCACGCCTGCTGAGGGTCATTAGCCCATCCGTCGTAATCCCACACCTCATGGTCGTAATCAGGAGATACCAATGAGCGCCATCACCGCTCAGCAGGTTCGCTCTGCCGCAAAGGGCAAAGTGCGCTTGGCGTGACTTTGCTGATGTCGTCAAGCGCGGCCTGGCGATACTTCTTCGGGGAGGGTGACGCCGCGTCCGGCTTATCGAAGTGACAGCCACCTTCTGCCGAGATATTCCAGCGCCTTCAGGCGTCCGGGATCGGCATCGCGGATGACGCCAACCGACTTCCGCCGCTTCGCAATCGTTTTCTTTCCAGTTTCTAGTCCCGTATTCTCTTCGGATGATGCACTTTGCTCCGGCAACGCGTGGTCGTCTCTGTCTTGCATCAATCAATTCCCCAATGCGCTGTAGTTGGTGGAGCCTCAGAGCTGCGGAGAAGGGACAATCTTTACAGCTCTGAGGCCATCACTCACCCAAGCGGCTGGGTCGCCGCTCGAGGGTGACAACTCCAATATGCGTGAAAGGTTTCGCTCGGCGGCGTGCCTCAGACCTTTGTCATTGATCAACCAGACAAAGGTCCGATACTGCCTCTTGAACCCGCTTTCGCCCTCACTATCTCCATAGCAGAAGCGACGTTCGAAGCGGTTCCCTTGGATGGAACGGGGCGAATGGGCCCAGCTAGTTGATGACAACGTCGTAATCGGAGCTGCAGCGGATCCGGCCAATCCAACTGCAGCTCTGTTTGCGTCAGGCCATCTCGCGATCTTGAGGAGCGGGGCTGCCGCCGTCGTCGTCCCCGCCGTCATCGTCAGGCCACCAGCCCTTCCAATCGTCTCCCGGCGCTTCCTTCGCTTGACGTCCGTCCAGACGGGCGATGAGCATCATCACCAGCTCGTGTTCCGAATCTCTCTGGATCATCGATCGTGTAGCAGGCATTGCGAAACTGCACGTCAGTGGGTTCGCCCAAGCACATCGAGGAGCCAAACGAGGCCGCCGTCCATGAGCGCTGCCTTCGGAGCCACCGCCTGAATGGTGGGCGCGCCGAGATCCAGCGGCAGCTTTGCAGTAGCGACTGCGAAACGCTCCGCATGCATCTCGACGAACCGTTTCGGCAGGACGCAGACGAGCTGCGTCTTGGTGAGGAGATCGAGCGCCAGCATGAAATTCGGCACGGCCAAGGCCACGCGACGGGAAAGGCCACGGCTTTCGAGCAACTCGTCGACGATGCCCGATGGGTCGCCTCTCGGCGCGACGAGCAGGTGCTGCATGCGGCAGTAGTTCTCGAGCGTCGGGTTTTTCAGGAAGGGATGACGGCTCTGCGCGGCGATCACGAAGTCGTCCTCGTACAGCCGTTGGGCGGCGAATCGGGCCGGCAGCTCGTAAAAAGGTGCGATCGCCACATCGATCAGCCGCCCGTCGAGATCGGAAAGCGCCGTCTCCATCTGCATGTGCCGGACGACGAGATCGATGCCCGGCGCAGTGCGGGCGATCTCGTCGAGCAACGGCGGCAGGAAAACCGAAAAGCCGTCGGCCGTGCCGATCGTGAAGCGGCGGCGGGAGCGCGCCGGATCGAAGGGTTCGGCGGTGGAGATGACAGTTCTCACTCGCGCGAGGACATCGCGGATCGGCGCCTCCAGTTCCTTTGCCCGCTCGGTCGGCACCACACCCTTCGGCGTCTTTAGGAATAGCGGATCGTTGAGCAGGCGCCGCAAGCGGCCGAGACCGTGGCTGACGGCGGACGCGGAGAGGTTCAGCCTTTCCGCGGCGCGACCGACATTCCTCTCGTCGAATACCGTTTCGAAGAGCACCAGCAGGTTGAGGTCGGCGCGAGAGAGATCGATTTCGTTCAGCATAATGGTGAAATCATATCAGTTCATTCAGCATCGGCAAAGGCGTAGTCCTTCGGCGTGGCGAGGCCTTGCGGTCTCCAACCAAGCGGAGGAACAAATGAGCGATTTCATCGGCTACATCGAAGCCCTGGCGCTGCGCAACTCGCAGCCTGCAGAGGAGCAAAGCCGCGCGCCAGCACTTGCTGATCGGGCCTTCAACATGCGGCTGCGCGAGGCGCTTGCGGGGAGCGACGAGGCAGCGGCCATCATTCGCTTCTGGCGCGAAGCGGGGCCGACGCGGTGGTTCGCCAAGGAGGCCGAATTCGACCGCGCCTTTCGCGAGCGCTTCCTCACAAGCCATAAGGCGGCGGCGCGCGGTGAGCTCCTGGATTGGACGGTTTCGCCGGAGAAGACTCTGGCACTCATTCTTCTTCTTGATCAATTCCCCCGCAACGCTTTTCGCGGCACGCCACGCGTGTACGAGACCGACGCACTGGCGCTCGGCGTTGCACGGGCGGCGATCAACGCGGGTTACGATCTCAAGGGACCGGCCGACCTGAAGCTCTTCTTCTATCTTCCCTTCGCCCACTCGGAAAGGCTCGCCGATCAGGAACAATCGGTCGAGCTTGCGCGCCGCCTCGGCGAGCCGAGCCTTTCGCACGCCAAAGGCCACCGCGACATCATCCGCCGCTTCGGCCGCTTCCCGCACCGGAACTGGATACTCGCAAGAGCAATGACGGAGGATGAGCAGCGGTTCCTGGACGAGGGCGGGTTTGCGGGCTGAGGTATAGGTGCCGTGACGGACTTGTGGAGGATCCATAAATCCAGGCGAGCATGGAAAGGAAGTGCAGGGCCATGCGCGACGGGTGCCTCCAGATACCTCCCGGAGGACTGCAATCTCTCTCACTCTCATCCCTGTGACGAGCACAGGGATGAGGAGATCAAACAAGCGGCGGCGGGAATCCCGAATCTCAACAGGCCCAATCATCGGAACACTGCTACCCGAATGGGTGAGTTAACTCCCCGGCAATCGGAGCGTATGCTTTGTAAGACGGCATCTTTCCATGCCGCCATCCTTTTGGGGAGGATGCCATGGCCAGACTTCTGACTGCCATGTTCGCCGTGTTCGGTATTTGCCTCTTCTCGCTCGCCTCTGCCAGGGCCGACCCGGGCGACGACGTAAAGGCCGCCTACTCGGCGTGGGACGCAGCATTCAACAATGCGGACGCAAAAGCCATCGCGGCGTTCTACACGGACGACGCTATTTTCTTGCCTGCCACCCATGACGTGATCAAGGGACCTGCCGGGGTTGAGAAATTCTTTGGCGGGATCTTCGGCATGGGCGTGACAGGCCACAAGCTTGAATTGATCGAGGCGCAAGGCGAGGGCAACCTGCTGATCGGCACAGCGAAATGGTCGGCCAAGGGCAAAGACGCCAAAGGTGCCGATCAGCCATGGGCTGGAGTGGCAACCCATGTCTTTGAGAAACAGGCAGACGGCAGCCTGAAACTCAGAGTGCACACGTTCAACTGAGATCCACGCGTCCCGCGAAGCCAAGTGCGACAGTGTACTATCTTGCAAATGGCCTTCGGCTTCTTTGGAGCCGCCGACAGCCATGACGGGTTCGGACGGCTGGGGCGATGATCGACCCGGTGGGCGGCGCCTCCGGTTCTCGCTCGACCGCAAGTATGCTCATCACGATAGAGATGAGCACGAGTATGAGCACCAGAAAGGCGAGTCCCGCTTTATCCATCCCCCATCATGGCAAGGTGAATGCGAGCAAACCGGGGCAAACATCGACGAAGAAGGTCACCGACGCCTGTCACGGTTAATTTTATCTGAATCAACCTGCTCCTGCCGCAACCGGGCATCTCGACGCCGGACGGCACACAGTTTTCCCGCGAATGCTCCGGACGGCTGCGATCCGTTCCGGCCGATCGTTTGCCACGCCCGCGTCAGGAATGCAGCGTCAGTTTTTTCAGTATCTCGATCCTTCGCTCGCCCGATTGATAGATCGAGATCAATCTTGCGGCCAGCGCCTCCGCCTGGTCGCCGCAGTTGGGTACCTGACGCTCTTCCAGCAGTTGCTCGAACACACGGCCGAGTAAATCGATTTCGCCGGGATGAAAGGCTTGGGGAGAGTAGTTCCGGGATGCCGACACAGCGCGCAACTCCTCGGCTTGGGGCGAAAGCGCTATGATCTCCCGGCCATCGGCGCCCGTGCCACATGCCGATGATCGTGAAGCCTACGCTCATTTGCGCAATTGGCGACGCCTCGGCGGTTGCAAAGGATATCGACAAGGCCGAGCCGCGCAAATTCAGCCCCTAGATCACGTCGGGTCGACCTCAAAACATGAACGTGATCGATTCCAAAAAGTTGAGACGCGGGATGCGGGCGGAAAACCGCACACACTTTTCCTCATCCCGCTCTGGCCTTAAGCTGCGGCGCACCGCGCCTCGGTCACTGCCGCCCGAACATGGACGTGGTGGCGCAGAATGAGCACATAGATCGCCGCGTAAATGCCGATCACGATCACGCCCACCCATTCGATCCTGAACGGCGTGAACTGGTAGGCCATGACCAGGCCGAGCTGAAGAAGGAAGTGCAGCGGATAGTATGCTCTCGCTCCGAGCCGCGACTTCGTCCAGCCGAGATTGAGGCCGTAGAGACGGATCAGGGAGTCGAGCGAATTCACGACGAAGATGATGCCGACCGTGACCATGAACCAGTTCAGCCATGTCGGAAAAACGATCTGCTGCTGGAAATAGATGTAAAGCACCGCGAACCACACTGCCAAGGGGATCGAAGGCAGGAGGATCATGGCGACCGCCAGCCGCCATGTCCTCAGCCCTCCGGCGAACATGGAAACGAACTGGCCGATCATGATGCTCCAGGAGAACCACCAGAAAAGGTAGAACTCGTGATATTCGGTGATCGGGCTGACGAAGCGGTGCAGATTGGCAAAATAGTCCGACAGCAGGCCCATATTCGACGCAAGGCCGCTGATGCCTATATCACTGTAATAATAGGCGGCTGCCAAAAGCGCCACGACAGCCAGGGTCACGAACATCCATGTCGAGGTGACGGCCAGCCATTTCATGAAGCTGACGTTGCTGCTGGAATAGACGGACGCCGCGATGACGGCGACGACGATAGCCCAGCGCGCCGGCATCGAGATTCCCTCGATGTAGCTCGGCAATGCCGTGAGGAAGAGATAGCAGGTGAACGCGCATGTCGCGATGACCGTGAGATTGTAGACCCATTTGACGAGGGCGATCTCGAAGATCCTGAGCCGAGGCTCGAGCACCACGAAGTAGAAGGCCGAGAGGAAGTACATCATCCAGACCAATGGTCCCCACATGCCGAACTCGATTGCGAGGGGATTAGTGAAGCCGTAGGCGTCATCAGCCGCATAGGCCGGGAACTCGGTCAAGGGGAGCATGACCAGGCCCATATCCAGGCCAGCCGTGAACAGCAGCGCCACGAAGGTGTATATGCCGACAGGAGTTTGCCCGCGACAGTGGACACTGCCCCAGCGGACGATGACGAAGACGGCGCTGAGAAGGACCGCCGCATAGGCGGTGCTGATGATATAGCTCACGGCAGATCTCCCCCTCTTGTCGTCCCGCCGCATCCGATCGGACGGGAGCGGCATGAGGCCATAAGCGTGCCGATTTCAAACGCCCATGAGCGACGCGGCGCTAATCGTGAACGACGCGCACCGCGGCCGTTTCGAGCCGCAAGCGATCGACAATGGCCCTGAAAGTGCGCAATTCGAGAGGCTCACCGGAGACGCGTCAAATCCACAGGGCGGTTGTCAATGATCGCTTCCATCGAAAAGAAGCCCGTCACGGTGGCGAGGTCGAAATTTGTGATGAGCTTCTGATAAAAGGCGTCATAGCCGGACATGCCCCTGGTGACGACTTTGATCAGGTAGTCCCATTCCCCGCCGATGCGGTAAAAATCAATGACTTCTGGAAGTTTCTCGACATGCGCCCTGAAGCCGTCGCTCCACTCCTTGGAGTGGTGACGGGTGCGAATCATCACGAACACGATGAGATCGAGGCCCAACGCGCCGATATCTATATCGCTATGGGACCCGCGGATCATTCCGATCGAGTGAAGCCGCTGGAGACGGCGCCAGCAGGCATTTTGCGACAACCCTACCTTCTCGGCCAGTTCGCGCTGCGAGAGGTTCGAATCCTTCTGCAGCGCCGCCAGGATCTTCAGATCGACTCCATCGACTTTAGCTTGAGATTCGATCATGTGACACAAAATCCGGGATGAACTGCAGAAAATAGGTGAACATTTCGACGGTGCGGCAGAATACAATCGATGTCAACATCCAAGCCTCGGAGGTGATCGTGCAAGCTGTCCGCTATGAGCCAAAAGACAACGTCACGCCTCTTGAGCGGTTTCGCCGAGGGCTGGACCGCAGCGGTGTTATAGAATTCCTGCGGGATGATCTCGTCGGGGCCACTTCGCAGATCGAGGGGCCCTACGGCATCAGGAACCTGGTCTATGCCGACTATGTTGCATCCGGCCGGGCGCTTCTAACAGTTGAACGTTTCATCCTGGAAGACGTTCTGCCATTTTACGCCAACAGCCATACCGAGGCTTCCTACTGCGGCGGTTTCATGACCCGCATGCGGCGGGAGGCGCGGGCGTTGATCGCCGAATGCTGCGGAGCGGATGAGAGACATGCGGTCATCTTTACCGGATCCGGCGCGACTTCAGGGCTGAACCGCCTCGTCAAACTGTTCGGCGTCACCGAAGCGATCGCGGCAGGGAAGACCGTGCGGGTCATCATTGGTCCGTACGAGCACCACTCCAACATACTTCCCTGGCGCGAAAGCGGGGCGGAAATCGTAGAGCTGACCGAGTCGCCCATGGGCGGGCCGGACCTTTTCCTTCTGGATCAGGCGCTGCGAACCGGATCTCCCGACCTGACCATCTGTACATTGTCCGCGGCCTCGAACATTACGGGAATCACCAGCGACGTCGCGGCGATTACCGACTTGGTGAAATCGGCCGGGGCCAAGATGATCTGGGATTATGCAGGGGCCGGTCCCTATGTACCGATTTCCATGTCGCCGAGCGGTTCTGCGGAGATCGACGCCATCGTTCTCTCGCCACACAAGTTCATTGGCGGCCCGGGCGCTTCCGGCATTTTGATCGTCCGGCGCGACGGCCCGGCAACGAACAAGCCCTCCTGGCCGGGTGGGGGGACGGTGAAATTCGTCTCGCCGGAGACGCATGACTACAGCGACAGCCTCGAAGCCCGCGAAGAGGCGGGGACACCGAACGTCGTCGGCGACATCCGGGCGGCGCTCGCCTTTGTCGTCAAGCACGCAATCGGATTGAAGGAAATGGCGCGGCGCAATCGCCAACTTACCGTTCGTGCCTTTTCCGCATGGAAGGATGTCCCACAATTGGAGATACTTGGACTTCCTGCGCTGGACCGGCTACCGATTTTTTCCTTCCGCATCCGCAACGGCAAGGGGGGATATATGCACCAGCAACTCGTTACTCGCATGCTGAGCGACCGGTTCGGCATTCAGGCCCGTGGCGGTTGCGCCTGCGCCGGGCCCTATGTTCACAGGCTGCTGTCGATCGATGCGCAGCAGTCGGAGCAGATGCGCCAAGCCATTCTCGCCGGCGACGAAATAAAAAAGCCGGGCTTCACCCGGCTGAATTTCAGCGTTCTGCTCTCGGACGAAAAGGTGAAATTCATCCTCGATTCCGTCGCGAAACTGGCTGCCGACGCTCCGGCGTTCGAACCGGATTACGACTTCGATCCGGCACGTGCGATCTTCTTCCCTCGTGTAGCGGCCGAGAACGGAGGGGCACATGCACAGGCCTGATGTAGCTGCCTTTTACGACGCGGCCACGGGCAGCATTCAGTATGTCGTGGCCGACCCGGAAACGGGAAAATGCGCGATCATCGATCCGGTGCTCGACTTCGATCAGAAGTCGGGTTCTACCGCGACGACGAACGCCGACGCCATCCTCGATCATGTGGCCAAGCAGGGTTTGAGTGTCGAATGGATACTGGACACCCATCCGCATGCGGATCATTTCTCGGCGGCACGCTACCTCAGGGATCGAACGGGGGCGCCGACGGCCATCGGCGAGCACGTGAAAGGCGTGCAGCATATCTGGAAACAGATCTACAATTGGCCGGATTTCGTGTGTGACGGTTCGCAGTGGGATCGGCTGTTTCGCGACGGCGATATCTTCAATATCGGGAATCTCGCAGTCCGTGTACTGCACTCGCCGGGGCATACACTCGCGTCGATCAGCTACATCGTCGGCGATGCGGCCTTCATTCACGACACGTTGTTCATGCCTGACAGCGGTTCCGCCCGGGCCGACTTTCCCGGCGGCAGCGCCGAGAGCCTGTGGAACTCGATTCAGGCCATTCTTGCCCTTCCGGGCGAGACCCGCCTCTTCACCGGACATGACTATCGGCCAGGCGGCCGTGACGCTTTGTGGCAAAGTACGGTGGCGGAACAGAAAGCAAAGAATGCGCATGTTGCCGGAAAATCACGGACGGATTTCGTCAATCTGCGGGAGGCGCGCGACAAGACCTTGCCGATGCCCAAGCTTATCCTCCATGCCCTGCAGGTAAACATTCGCGGCGGAGAACTGCCTGCCGTCGAGGCCAATGGCCGCCGCTACCTCAAGATACCGCTGGACGCCTTTCCCGGTGCCGTCTGGGAATGACGAGGGCAGGGACGATCTTCGTATGGATTCCATGGATCACTAGAGGGGCACGTATTGTCCCCGCATCGCCGGGGAGCGTTCGCCCCTCATCCGGCTGCCGCCACCTTCTCCCCGCAGGCGGGGAGAAGGGACAAGCGGCGCCAACCGAACCCCGCATTCACCGTCCGCCCGAGGGAGCGAGCGGGCGCGGCATATCCCTTCTCCCCGCCTGCGGGGAGAAGGTGGCGGCAGCCGGTTGAGGGGCAACCCCGACCGAGCGGGGTTGAGGCGGTTGGGTTCCCGAGGGATCCTTTCATGAGCAGTATCCGCCGCACCGGCGCGCAAGAGATATGTGCATGCCGTAGCATCGAAAATGGAGAAGGTGCCGGCAGGCGGATGAGGGGCGGCTCCAATCCAATGCTGTCCATTGGCCTCTGAGTTAGCGGAGACCGGGTTCGCCGTCCTTGGCGAGACGCAGCCGGCAGCCGAGCTTTTCGAGAAGGGCGCGTGCCGATTGGTCGAACTTCGTTCCTTCCATCCGGATCCAATCGGTAAACAGGCGGACCGGGCGGCGGTTGATGTGCCGGCTCGGACAGACGATCCAGTAGGCGGGAAATTCGACGACCTCGAACGCGGTGGACAGCGGCACAAGGCTGCCGCGCTCCAGTTCCTCTTGCGCCAGCGTTGCCGAATCCAGCACGATCCCGGCGCCGTCGCGCGCAAGCTGGATCGCCATCGAGGAACGATCGAAGCGTAACGGGGCCTGCTCCGTCGGCGGGTCGATGTTATGGACGACAAGCCAGACGTCCCATTGGTAAAGCGCCTTCACCGAATGGATGAGCCGCGCCTGGGCAAACTGCAGCACCGGATCGTCGCTGACCGAACGCAGCCGGTCGCGATAGTCGGGGCTGCACATCGGCAGGACGAAATCGCTGATGATGCACTCGGTACGCAGCCCCTCCCAGGCGCCGGAACCGTAACGCAAGTCGAGGTCGATCACTTCGGTCTCGAAATCGGAAAAATCCGGCGTTGCATCGACACGAACGCCCCAGTCGGGATTGGCATCAAGGAAGCTCTTGAGGCGCGGTGTAAGCCAGCGGACCGCGAAACTGGGGCTGGAGCGCATCGTCAGCTGACGGCTGTTGCGCTGGCGCAGAACTGCCGAGCGGGCGTCGCGAATCATCCGGAAAGCACTCGTCGTCGTCTGGAAAAGCAGCTCGCCGTCGATCGTCAGGCTGAGCCGCCGGTCCTTTCGGCGGAACAGCCGTACGCCCCATTGTTCTTCCAGCTGCTTCAACTGCTGGCTGACGGCCGCTGCCGAGACCCCCAGTTCCGCGGCGGCAAGGGAAACGCGGCCTGTACGGGCGACCGCCTCGAAATAGGCGAGCGAGTTGAGGTTGGGGTTGATCGGCAAGCTTGCCTCCGGGGCGGAGTTCCGCCGCGCTGACGGAAGGATGATGCGCAGCCATCCGTCAATTGCTGCACGCGCGCCGTTTATGTCAAGTGATGCCGTTCAGGCGTCGATAGGCGGCAATCACCTGGCTGTCGTCCTCCAGGCCATTCCCGCTGCCGCTTTCGGCCAGGAACATCTGATGGGCGGCCGCCGCAAGCGGGAGCGCCATGCTGACCGACCGCCCTGTTGCAAGTGCGATGCCGAGATCCTTGACGAAAATATCAACGGCACTGGTTACGGGCGGCGTTTTCGTGATCATGCGAGGTCCACGGTCCTTCAGCATCCAGCTCGAGGCAGCGGAGTTGGAGACGATTTCGAGCAGGGTCGCGGCGTCGACACCTGCCTTTTCGCCGAGCGCCAGGGCCTCAGCCGCGGTGGCGAGGTGCACGCCGCAGAGAAGTTGGTTGATCGCCTTGACGACGGCGCCCTGGCCTTGCTCCGGTCCGCAATGGAAGACCTTGTCGCCCATCGCCTGAAGCACAGGCACAACCGCGTGGTACGCCTTTTCGGGAGCCCCTACCATGATGGTGAGCGCGCCCGCCTTTGCCCCGACCACGCCGCCGGAGACCGGGCAATCGACGAGGACCCTGCCGCTCGCTTCCACTTCGTCAGCCAGTCGCTTGACCTCATCGGGCGGGCAGGTTGCCATGAGGCAGATATGAGCACCTTGGGGCAGAGAGGAAAGAGCGCCGGATTCGAGGAGCACCGAACGCGCCTGTTCCGCATTCACGACCATCAGCACCAGAACGTCTGCTCCCGAGCAGGCTTCTGCGGGGTTTGCAGACCTGATCCCGCCAGTAGCAGCGAGTGTCTCCATAGCCGCGGCCCTAACGTCGAAGCCGCGCACCGCATGACCCGCCCTGATCAGATTCTCGGCCATTGGCAGTCCCATGGAGCCGAGGCCTACGAATGCAACTCTCTTCTTATCATTCATGATCGGTCCTCAGTAGATCGTCAGAGCGGGAACATATGACATCAGCACCAGGACGGCTGCTGCAACGATGTAGAAGGGCCACAACTCCTTGACCACAGCCCCGATCGGCACGCGGGCGATCACGGCGCCAATGAAAAGCGTGGTTCCGATCGGCGGCGTAAACAGTCCGATCGAAAGATTGATGCAGATCATCACGCCGAGCTGGATTGGGTCCATGCCGATTGCATGACCGATGGCGACGAAGGTGGGCCCGAGCAGCAGGATTGCCGCGGGCAGGTCGAGAAACATCCCCACCACCAGCATGATGAGATTCATCATGAGGATGATCAGGATGGCGCTTCCGAGCGTTTCCAGTGCCCAGTTGGCCACGATGGTGGGCACACGCTCGGTAATGAGGACGTGGCCGACGAGGCTCGATGCGGCGATGACCAGCATGACGACGCCGGTGGTGATCACGGTTCCGACCAGGGCTGCGTAGATCCGCTCCCAGGTCAGGTCCCGATAGAGCAGCAGGCTCACCAGCAGCGCATAGAAGACGGCGATCACGCTGACTTCGGTCGGCGTTGCAATCCCCGCCCGCAGCAACAGGATGATGAAGAACGGCATGGCCAGTGCCGGCAGTGCCGACAGCATAGATCGGCCGAAGGACTTCAACTGCCCGGCATCCGTCAGGCGGGGGAAGTTCCGAATGCGCCCGGACAGGTAGCAAACGATCATCATCCCGCCGGCGAGCATCAATCCCGGCAGGACTGCAGCCGAAAACAGCGATGCGATCGAGGAATTTGCCACCGTCGAAAAGAGGATCAGGGGAATGGACGGCGGGATCAGGCCGGCGATGGTCGAGGAAGAGGCGGTAACGGCCGCCGCAAAGCCTGCCGGATACCCCTCTTTCTTCTGCCAGGGGATCAGCATCGATCCGAGCGCGGAGGCTTCGGCGACTGCCGAGCCGGAGACACCGCCGAAGATCGTGGATCCGACGACCGTGACCTGACCCATTCCGCCGTGGAACCGCCCGACGAGTGCTGCCGCGAACTGCACGAGTTTCTGGCCAAGCGTGCCTGACATCATGAGTGAGCCGGACAGGATGAAAAAGGGTATCGCGAGCAGCGGAAAGCTCTGGGTCGGCTGGAACAGCTTCACCACCGCCAGCACGGTTGGCGTTCCGCCCTGCCATAGGATCGCTGCGCCCGCAGCGATGATCAGCGCGTAACCGACTGGAACCGAGATGGCCAGCAATGCGGCGAAGAGGCCGGTCATGATCGCGGTCATGTCATATGCTCCGTTTCCGGTTTATCCAGCGTCCTCGGGTCGTCGCAAAATGCGACGCGTATGAGGTTGACCAGGGAGGCGAGCGCGATGCCGCCGAAGCCGAACAGCAAGGAACTATAAGCCCAGGCCTGCCCCAGTCCGGTCATCGGAAAGACCTGCGCCCTGGTGATCGAGATCACCTGAAGCGACAGGTAACCGAGATAGGCAAAGGCCACGGCGACCAGGAGATGGATCAGCATCAGCAGGATGCGCAGCTGCTCGGTGGTGAGCAGGCTTCGGAATGCTTCGGCGGCGATATGAGATCCCCGATGCGCGCCGAGTACGATGCCTCCCATGATGAGCCATGGGAACAGCAGGTTCGGCACTTCGTTGGGCCAACCGAGGCTCGCATGGGTGAGATAGCGCACGACGACCTCGGTCATGAGGGCGAGGAAGATTGCGACTATCGAGGCGACGGCAACGACGATCGCGGCCATGTCCAGAACGAGGCCGACCCGATTGGCGATGCGCAAGGCGGGCAGGTCCGCACTTGCGCCGCTATTGCGGACGTTGTCCATCGCCATCACTGGACGGCCGCTGCTTTGGCGGCCCCGACGAGTTCGTCGACGAGGTCGGGATACTGTGCCCGCCATTTGTCATAGACCGACTGCGTCGCCTGGACGAACGGCGCCGGGTCGACGTCGTTGATCTTCACGCCGGCGGCTTCCAGCTCGCCGCGCAGGCGGGTGGTCTGTTCGCCGACCATCTGCCGGTTCAGTTGGCCGGCTTCCCGGGCGGCGTCGCGGATGATCTGCTGATCTTCCGGCAGCAGCGCGTCGAACACGATCTTCGAGGCCAGGAACGGCGTCGATTCATATTTGTGGTTGGTCATGGAGATATAGGGCTGCACCTCGTGCAGCTTCGACGAGTGTATGTTGATCAGCGGGTTTTCCTGTCCGTCGACGACACCCTGCTGCAATGCGATGTAGAGCTCCGAGAAGGCCATCGGCGTCGGCGAGGCGCCGAGCGCGGTGAAGATGTCGACGGTCATCTGATCCGGCGGTGTGCGGATCTTCATTCCGGCGAGATCCGACGGTGCCGTGATCTGCCTCTTCGAGTTGGAGGTTTCGCGAATGCCGTTGTTCCACCAGGCAAGCACGACCAGGCCCTGCTGTTCGGCGGCGGCGGCGATCTTGTCGCCGACGGGTCCGTCCATCACGGCCTCGGCCTGTTTCAGATCCTGGAACAGGAACGGCAGGCCAAGGAGCGCGATTTCCGGCACCACGGCCGATGTCGTGCCCTGGGAGTTGGCGGAGAAGGCAATGGTGCCGAGCCGCATGTTGGTAATCGTCTCGGCGTCGTCGCCGAACTGAGCGCTGCCGCCGACGTCGATCTTGAGACGTCCTTCCGATTTCTGTTCGACGAGCTCGGCGAATTTCAGCGATGCAACGTCCTTGGGGTTGCCCGCGGCGGCATTGTGCGAAAGCTGATAGGTCTGGGCGGCGGCGGGGCCTGCGCAAAGCGACAGCACGGCAGCGGTCAGCAGATGACGAAGGTTCATTTTTTCTCCTCCCTGAGAATTTTCTGTCCCGATCGGCGAAGAGAATCGTCCGCTGCTGCACGAAGCCGGCCCTGTGCTCGACATCCCTGGGAAATCGTTCAGAGGCAACTCGCTTTAGCGGCGCACTGCATGCAGTTGAGCGTCCTCCTCGCTCCGCCTGGGCTTGACCATCGCCGATCTTGGCTGGGGCGTCACCTAAGTTTTGCTTAACAACTTGTTCGATCTGCTTAATTGCCGGCGGCCCCTGCCGCGTTCAGTAATTACAGCGCGGACGTCTTTTGCGCCGACAGGTGAGGGGAGGAACCATGACCAGCCAAAGCCCGGCAGTTCAGCTGTCGAACACGAGCCTTGCGCGTCGCGCCTGGGAAATCCGGCGCAAGGCCGTTCGGATGGGCGAGGTTCAGGGACAAGGATATGTGGGCCAGGCGCTCGGCATCGCCGATGTCCTCGCGGTTTCGTATTTTCATGCGTTGACCTATCGAAGGCAGGACCCGGAATGGGAGGGGCGCGACCGATTTTTGCTGTCGATCGGACACTATGCCATTGCGCTTTACGCGGCGCTTATCGAAGCGGGAATCCTTCCTGAACAGGAACTCGAGACCTATGGCACAGATGACAGCCGTCTGCCGATGTCCGGCATGGCAGCCTATACGCCGGGAATGGAAATCACCGGCGGTTCGCTGGGCCAGGGACTTGGCATCGGCGTCGGCATGGCGCTCGGGTTGAAGGCCAAGAAAAATCCGGCCTTCGTCTATAACCTGATGTCGGATGGAGAACTGGGCGAAGGCTCGACCTGGGAAGCGGCGATGTCGGCCGCTCATCACAAACTCGGCAATCTGATCTGTCTCGTCGACTTCAATGACCAGCAGGCGGACGGCAAGTCGACCGAGATGCTGTGTTCGGAGCCGCTCGGCGCAAAGTGGGCCGCCTTCGGCTGGCATGTTCAACGGGTCGACGGCAATGACATTCCCGCCCTCGTAGCCGCCTTCGATGCGGCACGTGCGCTCGAAGAGGCCATGCCTCGCGTCATCATCTGCGACACCTTGATGTGCAAGGGCGTGCCGTTCCTCGAACAACGCGAGGTGACGCATTTCGTCCGGGTCGACGCAGACGAATGGCAGAAGGCGCTGGCCGCCCTCGACGCGAACCGGCCGGATTGAGGAGAACAGACCATGAGCGTCAACCGCAACTACGACCCGCACCGCAAATGGGAACCGCGCCCGCCGCCGAAGAGCGGCGAGGGAGGGCGCACCTCCGCGATGATCGCCTCGCTGGCGGCGGAGGGCTATGAGACGGTTTCTGCCCCGTTCGGCCATGCCCTGGTCGCGGAAGCTCGCCGCAATGATCGGATCGTGGGCCTCACGGCCGATCTCGCGAAATACACCGACCTGCATGTCTTCGCGGAGGCCTTCCCGGAGCGATTCTACCAGATGGGCATGGCCGAACAGGTAATGATCTCGGCGGCGGCCGGGCTGGCGCGCGAGGGGTTCATGCCTTTTGCCACCACCTATGCGGTCTTCGCCTCGCGCCGGGCCTATGACTTCATCGCCATGGCGATTGCGGAGGAGTATCTGCCCGTCAAGATCGTCTGCGCCCTGCCGGGCCTGACCACCGGCTATGGGCCGAGCCATCAGGCAACCGAGGATATGGCGATCTTCCGCGGCCTGCCCAACCTGACGATCGTCGATCCATGCGATGCCATCGACGTGGCCGAGGCGATACCCGCCATCGCAGCCCATGAGGGTCCCGTCTATATGCGGCTCTTGCGCGGCAAGGTGCCGTCGGTGATCCGCCGGCATTGCCCGGATTACAAGTTCGAGCTGGGCAAGGCGAAGCTTCTGCGCGACGGCACCGATGCGCTGATCATCGCTTCGGGCTTCATGACGATGCGGGCGCTCGATGCGGCGGTCGAACTCGACGAGCAGGGTATCTCGGCTGCGGTCCTCCATTGCCCGACGATCAAGCCGCTCGATACCGGGACGATCCTTGCCGAGGCTCGGCGGGCGGGCCGGCTGGTCGTCACTGCGGAGAACCACACATGCGTTGGCGGACTGGGCGAGGCCGTGGCGGCGACGCTCCTTTCGAACGGCGCGACGCCGGCATTCCGAATGATCAGTCTGCCGGACCAGTTCCTGGATGCCGGAGCGCTGCCGACGCTTCATGAGCGCTACGGAATCTCGACCAAGTCGATGGTGCAGAAAATCCGCAGCTGGCTTTGACGCGCCGTTTCGGCGCATTAACCCCTTCGCTCCGGCGATCTGCGCCGGACCTTCCGGAAAACAGGAGAATTTCAATGGGAACCGCTCTACTCGAGGGGAATTTTGCCGTGATCACCGGTGCTGCATCCAGGCGCGGCCTGGGCAAGGCCACCGCCAGGCTTTTCGCCGAACATGGCGCCACGGTCGCCATTCTCGACCTTGACGAGGCCGATGCCAGGGAGGCGGCCGCCAGCCTCGGTCCCCGGCATGTCGGCATGGCATGTAATGTGACCGACCTCGCGAGCGTTCGCACCGTCATGGATGCCTTGGTTTCGCAATGGGGCCGGATCGACATCCTCGTGAACAATGCGGGGATCACCCAGCCGCTGAAGATCATGGAGATCGCGCCGGAGAACTACGATGCCGTGCTCGACGTGAACCTGCGCGGCACGCTTTACTGCAGCCAGGCGGTGATCCCTCATATGCGATCGCGCAAACAGGGCAAGATCGTCAACCTTTCCTCGGTCTCCGCGCAGCGCGGCGGCGGTATATTCGGCGGTCCACACTATTCCGCCGCCAAGGCGGGCGTCCTCGGCCTGACGAAAGCGATGGCCCGCGAGTTGGCACCCGACAATGTGAGGGTCAACGCGATCTGCCCCGGTTTCATCGCGACCGACATCACGGGCGGCCTGCTGACGCCGGAGAAACTGGAGGAAATCAAGGCGGGCATTCCCATGGGGCGCCCGGGAACCGCGGATGATGTGGCCGGTTGCGCGCTCTTCCTCGCCTCCGACCTTTCGGCTTACGTCACCGGCTCGGAAGTCGACGTGAACGGCGGCTCGCTGATCCATTGATCGGGAAGCGGCGCCTCGGCAGGCACCTTTTAAATTTTGGAGGAGCCCATGAAGCTCGGACTGGGGAGTTATGCCTTCCGCTGGTCGATAGGCATCAAGGATCTGCAGCCTGTCCGGCCGATGACCGCGATGGAGGTGCTGGAGATCGCCCACGCTCACGGCCTGAGCGTGGTTCAGTATGCCGACAATCTGCCGCTCGACCGCCTGACTCCCGCCCAGCAACTGGCGCTCAGGGAGCGCGCCGACAGCTACGGTATGGCGCTGGAGCTTGGTACGCAGAGCTTCGACGCGGAGGAACTCGGCCGCTATATCCCGATCGGCGAGCGGATCGGTTCCGGAATCCTGCGCGTCGCGCTTGATGCCGCCGATGCGCAGATTCCCGTGCACGAACTGGCTGCCCAGATCCGGGAGATACTCCCGGACGGGAAACGGTCAGGCCTGCGCTTCGCCATCGAGAACCACTTCAACTATCCCTCTCCGCGAATGGTGGACTTGCTGGAGGCTGTTGCGGACGAATCACTCGGGGTCTGTCTGGACGTGGCAAATTCGATCTGTGCCGGCGAGTGGCCCATGACGACGATCCGGATGCTGGCGCCCTACACGATCAACCTGCATCTGAAGGACTACCGGATTACCCCCGATCCCTATGGCGTCGGCTTCCGTATCCATGGCACGCCGCTTGGCGAGGGCCGGGCGGAGATCGAGGAAATCCTCGCGTGCCTGTCGCATTGCCCGGACGACATGAGTTGCATTCTCGAGCACTGGCTGCCGCAGACGGAGGACATGGAGGCAACCCGCAGGCTGGAGCACGAGTGGCTCGGCCGGACCGTTGCGGCTGCCAGGCGACTGATACCCGGTGACCATAGGGCCTAGGCTCGAAGATGAGGCCAAGGTTCATATTATGGACCCGTCTTAACAAGAATTACCTCGTGGTTTCAGTGTCTTGTATGAACGTGTTGCTTGGTGTTTTTCTTTCACCTACAAAATGGACCTGATCGAAAGTCGCTGCGGAGGGCGACGGACGATCTGGAATGTCGATCCGATGCCGCCATTGGTTTCGGTCGACGCCTCTGGGGAGGAGCTTTGACGCTGTTCGATCCGCCGTGATGCGCACGAATTGCGCGCGCAACGCAATCGGACGGTTCAAAAGGGAGGAAAGCCGATGACCACCACGACGGAGGGCGTTTCCGAATTCGCCGTGCTCGCAGAGACGATGGAGGCCCGGCCGGGTTCGCGGCTGATGCGCCCCGTCGAAGCGCTATCCGCCGTTCTGCTTGTGGCGATCATCGCCATGCTGCTCTCCGGCGTGGCTTTTCGCTATGGCCTGTCGAGACCGATCGTCTGGATCGATGAAGCGGCGTCGATCGCTTTCCTGTGGCTGGCCATGCTGGGTTCGGCCATCGCGATCGACCGTTGCGAGCATCTGCGTCTGACAATCCTTCTCAATGCTCTCGGCGAAAGGGCGCGGCAGTTCACCGAAACGCTCGGCATGGTCGCCATCATGTCGTTCCTTCTCGTCCTGCTGCCGGCAGCTTACACCTATGCCGCCGGCGAAATGGACATCACTTCGTCGGCATTGAACATCCCGGCGGGTTATCGCGCCGCGGCCATTGCAGTCGGCATGGTCCTCATGGTGCTGCTGGCCGTCGCTCAATTGCTCAGAACCGCCAAGCCGCTCGACGTGGTGGTTTCAGTGGCGTTCGTGCTCGCGGTCGCTTTGGTGCTCTGGTTGCTGACGCCTGCGCTCAGCGCGTTCGGCAACGGCAACATTCTTATCTTTCTCGTCGGCGGTGCCGCCGTCTGCCTCGCGATGGGCGTTCCGATCGCCTTCTGCTTCGGCATTGCGACGCTTCTGTTTCTCGCCTTCACGACATCGATGCCGCTGGTGGTCATGATCGGCCGCATGGATGAGGGCATGTCCAGCCTCATTCTGCTTTCGGTCCCGGTCTTCGTGCTTCTCGGCTGCATTCTGGACGCGACCGGGATGGGCAAGGCGATCGTCGATTTCCTTGCCTCCATGCTCGGCCACGTCAAGGCCGGCATGTCCTACGTTCTGTTGGGCTCGCTCTTTCTCGTGTCCGGAATTTCCGGGTCGAAAGTCTCGGACATGGCAACGGTTGCCCCGGCGCTGTTTCCGGAAATGAAGCGCCGTGGTCACAAGCCGAAGGAGATGATAGCGCTCCTGGCGACCGGGGCCGCCATGGCCGACACCGTACCGCCGAGCATCGTGCTGATCGTTCTCGGCTCGGTGGCCGGCGTGTCGATCGCGGCGCTGTTCACCAGCGGATTTGCCATCGCACTCGTGCTGCTGGTCGCGCTTGCCGCGCTTGCACGCATCAAGGCAGCCCGCGAAAATGTCGACGGCGTCGTGCGCCCGTCGCTGAAACGCATCGGCGGCACGGCGCTGATCGCGGCGCCGGCCCTGGTGCTGCCGTTCATCATCCGCAGCGCCGTCGCGAGCGGTGCGGCGACCGCGACCGAGGTCTCGACCATCGCGGTCGTCTACGCCTTCATCATCGGCACTGTCCTTTATGGCGGCATCGGCATGCGGCGAACCTACAGGATGCTGGTCGAGACCGCCGCGATGAGCGGTGCGATCCTCCTGATCCTCGGTACCGCCGCGGCGATGGCCTGGGCGCTCACCCAGACCGGATTCGCCTTCGAGCTCACCGACATGATGAGCGGCCTGCCGGGTGGATGGTTCACCTTCATGCTGGTCTCGATCGCCCTGTTCATGCTGCTCGGCTGCGTGCTCGAAGGCCTCCCTGCGATCGTGCTCCTGGCGCCGATCATGTTTCCGATCGCGCGTGCGATGGGGATCCATGACGTCCACTATTCCATGGTCATCGTCACCGCGATGAACGTCGGACTGATGGCACCGCCGATCGGCATCGGCTTCTACATCGCCTGCAAGATCGGCAACGTTTCGCCCGACGAGGCCATGGGAGCGATCTGGCCCTATATCGGCGCGATGGTGCTCGGCCTCTTGCTGATCGCCGCCGTGCCCTGGTTCTCGCTCGCATTGCTGTGAGCCCGCCACCCACATTCATCATCGACGATCAGGAGGAGAACAGAGCGATGAAAATGACCCGTAGGACGATGCTGCTCGGCACCGGAGCAGTGGCGCTTGGGGCTTCGATCCGCA
The DNA here is from genome assembly GCF_017876815.1 of Sinorhizobium meliloti. Classification (NCBI taxonomy): domain Bacteria; kingdom Pseudomonadati; phylum Pseudomonadota; class Alphaproteobacteria; order Hyphomicrobiales; family Rhizobiaceae; genus Ensifer; species Ensifer meliloti. The sequence continues at coordinate 3,304,142 of NZ_JAGIOS010000001.1, forward strand.
CCAAGGCCCATGCAGCGGACTTCACCTATAAGCTGGCAAACAACCTGCCAGTCACCCATCCGCTGAACATTCGCCTGAAGGAAGCCGCCGACAAGATCCTGGAGGAGACGGGCGGCCGCCTGAAGATCAACATCTTCCCGAGCAGCCAACTCGGCAACGACACCGAAACGCTTTCGCAGCTTCGCAACGGCGCAACCGAGTTCTTCTCGCTTTCACCGCTGATCCTTTCGACCCTGGTGCCCAACGCCGCGATCAGCGGCATCGGCTTTGCCTTCCCCGACTACGACACCGTCTGGAAGGCAATGGACGGCGAGCTCGGCGCCTATGCGCGCGGCGAGATCGAGAAGAAGGGTCTCGTGCCCATGGAGAAGATCTGGGACAACGGCTTTCGCCAGATCACCAGTTCGAACAAGCCGATCAACACGCCGGAGGACCTCAAGGGGTTCAAGATCCGCGTTCCGCCGAGCCCGCTCTGGCAATCCATGTTCACCGCCTTCGGCGCTGCACCGACCACGATCAATTTCGCGGAAGTCTACACGGCGCTCAGCACCGGCACCGTCGACGGCCAGGAAAACCCGCTGGCCATCGCCTCGACCGCCAAACTCTATGAGGTGCAGAAGCATTGCGCCATGACCAACCATATGTGGGACGGGTTCTGGATGCTGGCGAACAAGCAGGCCTGGGAAACCCTGCCGGAAGACATAAGGGAGATTGCCGCCAAGCATCTCAACGAGTCGGCCATCGCCCAGCGCACCGATACCGCCAAGGTGAACGACACGGTGCGCGAGCAGCTCACCCAGAGCGGCATGACGTTCACCGACCCGGACAAGGCAGCCTTCCGCGAGACGTTGCGGTCGGCGGGTTTCTACGCCGAGTGGAAGGGCAAGTTCGGCGACGAGGCCTGGGCCATTCTCGAGAAGGCCGTAGGCACCAGCCTCGGCTGACCACCTGAGCATGACGAGGCGGGCGGCCGTTCACCCGGCCGTTCGCCGACCGATGCAGCGACGCGGCGCGTACGAGCGTGTGGCGCCTTCCGAGGTTTCGAAGTGGCAGACCGTCTCAAGGGAAAATCGGCAATCGTCTTCGGCGCAGGTTCCTCAGGCCCCGGCTGGGGCAACGGCAAGGCTGCCGCCGTGCTTTATGCGCGTGAGGGCGCCAGGGTCGCCTGTGTCGACGTCGACATGGAGGCGGCCGAGGAAACGGCGGCAATCATCGCGTCGGAAGGTGGGCAAGCCGTAGCCATCGCTGCAGACGTCACCGCTCTCGCATCTGTCGAGGCGGCCGTCGCGGCCGCACGGCAGGCATTCGGCATCATTTCCATTCTGCACAACAATGTGGGCGTCACGCATATGGGCGGACCGGTCGAGTTGTCGGAAGCGCAGTTCCAACAATCCGTGGATCTCAATCTCGGCTCGGTGTTCCGCACCGCCAAGGCTGTCATCCCGCACATGATCGAAGCCGGCGGTGGCGCCGTCGTCAACATCTCGTCGCTCGCCGGCATCCGGTGGACCGGCTATCCCTATTTCGCCTATTACGCGACAAAAGCGGCGGTCAACCAGGCGACGGTCGCGATCGCGGCTCAATATGCGCCGCACGGGATCCGCGCGAACTGTGTCGTCCCCGGCTTGATCGACACGCCTCTGATCTACAAGCAGATCTCCTCGCAATACGCCTCTGCCGAGGAAATGGTGGCAGCCCGCAACGCGGCGCTTCCGGGCGGGCGCATGGGTGATGCCTGGGATGTCGCCAATGCAGCGCTTTTCCTTGCCTCCGACGAAGCGAAATTCATTACCGGCGTTTGTCTGCCGGTCGATGGCGGCCAGAGCTGCACGATCATGGGGGTACACTGAAACATGGGCGACCCGGCCGACAGGGACATGACCGGTTCGCAGAGCGTCGATCGTGCGGCGAAGCTCCTGTCGCTGGTTGGCCGGCAGTTGGACGGCATGTCCCTGAGCGCCGTCGTCGAGAAGAGCGGTCTCAACAAACCTACGGTTCGCCGCCTCCTGCTCGCCCTGATCAGGGCCGGTCTCCTGGAGCAGGACGACCGCGACCGGCGCTACTATATCGGCGAAGAAGCCTATGTGCTCGGAACCCTCGCATCGACCCGGCACGGGCTCCTGCGCCTCGCGACGGAAAGCCTGCATCGCCTGGCGCAGAAGACCAGCGACTCCTGTTTTCTCTCCGTGCGCCGCGGAGCGTCGTCGGTCTGTCTCCACCGCGAGGAGGGGAGCTTTCCGATCCGCACCCACGCGCTCCAGGCGGGCTTCGTGCATCCGCTGGGCGTCGGCGCCGGCTCTCTGGCCATGCTGGCCGCCTTGCCGGACGAGGAGGTTTCGTCCGTGCTGGAGCAGAATGCCGCCGTGCTCGAGGAGCAGTTTCCGATGCTTGCGCCGGACGAGCTGCGCCGGCGCGTCGAACTCACCCGCGCTCAGGGCCATGCGGTCAATCCCGGCCTTATCCTCACCAACTCCTGGGGTGTGGGCGTCGCAATCCGCTATCCCGACGGCGGCGTCGCCGGGGCCATCAGCATTGCCGCCATCGACAGCCGCATGCAGGAGCCGCGGCAGAGCGAGCTGGCAGCTCTTCTCAGGCAGGAAGCGTCACGCATCGAAAGCAAGCTCGCCGAGCAGTTCCGCGACCGCGGGACGCGACACATAGCCTCCATTGCAAGACCTCTCAAAAGGAGATTGTCCAGATGACCAAGGCGCAGATCGTAGGCTGGGCCCACTCCCAGTTCGGCAAGACCGACCACGCGGACACAGAGGCGCTGATGGCCGCGGTTGCGGCGCCGGCACTTGCCCATGCCGGTCTTGCCGCCTCGGATGTCGACGGCATCTTTGTCGGAGTCATGAATGGCGGCTTCTCCAAGCAGGAGTTTCAGGGCGCACTTGTCGGCATGACCGACGAGGCGCTCGCTCATGTCCCGTCCGTGCGCCTCGAAAACGCCTGCGCGACAGGCTCGGCGGCGATCTATACCGCGATGGATTTCATCGAGGCCGGCCGCGGCCGCATCGCGCTCGTCATCGGCGCCGAAAAAATGACCGCCGTTCCGACGGCAGAGGTCGGCGACATCCTTCTGGGCGGCAGCTACAGGAAAGAGGAGGCCGACGTCGAAGGCGGTTTTGCGGGCGTCTTCGGCCGCATTGCACAGCATTACTTCCAGCGTTACGGCGATCGTTCCGAGGAACTTGCGATGATCGCGGCCAAGAACCACGCGAACGGCGTAGCCAACCCTTACGCGCATATGCGCAGGGATTTCGGTTTTGCGTTCTGCAACACCGTTTCCGAGAAGAATCCGATCGTCGCGGCTCCCTTGCGCCGCACCGACTGCTCGCTCGTATCGGACGGGGCGGCAGCCCTCGTGCTCGCCGACGCGGACACGGCTGCGACGCTGCAGCGGGCAATCGCCTTCCGGGCCCGCAGCCACGTCAACGACGTGTTTGCGCTCAGCCGCCGGGACATGCTGGAATTCGACGGGCCACGGCGGGCATGGAAAGCGGCCCTTTCCATGGCCGGCGCCACGCTGGGCGATCTCTCCTTCGTCGAGACGCATGACTGCTTCACCATAGCCGAGATGATCGAATACGAGGCGATGGGCCTGACCGCACCCGGCGAAGGCTACCGTGCGATCCGCGACGGCACCACCACCAGAAGCGGAAGCTTGCCGGTCAATCCCTCCGGCGGCTTGAAATCGAAGGGTCATCCGATCGGTGCGACGGGGGTCTCGATGCATGTCATCTCCGCCATGCAGCTTATGGAGGAGGCGGGCGAAATGCAGATCCCCGGCGCCGGTCTCGCCGGTATCTTCAACATGGGCGGCGCTGCCGTCGCAAACTATGTCTCCATCCTGGAACGGGCGAAATGACGAACAACGAACCCAAGGGCGGCGTCACCCCTGTTTCGACGCGGGTCATGAACCTTGCCAATTTCCTTTCGCAGGCAGCGAGACGCAATCCGGACGAAATCGCCCTCGTTCACGGCGACCGCCGGTGGCGCTGGAGCGAGATGGAGGCGCGGGTCGACGCCATGGCATATGCGCTCGTTCATGAGTTCGGCGTGCGTAAGGGAGATCGGATTCTCGTCCACTCCGCCAATTGCAACCAGATGTTCGAGTCCATGTTCGCGGCTTTCAGAGCAGGTGCGGTCTGGGTTCCCACGAATTTCCGGCAATTGCCGGAGGAGGTAGCCTATCTTGCCGAATCGAGCGGTGCCAGGCTGGTGATATTCCAGGCCGCCTTCGAGGCTCATGCCGAAGCATGTCGGGCGGCGGGCGAGCAGATCGGATCATGCATCCCGATCGGCTCGTCACGGGTCGGCGAAGACTATGACGCGATCGTTGCGCGCAATCTTGGAAGGTCGGTTTCGCCTGTTGCCGTCGATCGCGATGATCCATGCTGGTATTTCTATACGTCCGGTACCACCGGCCGACCCAAGGCTGCCGTGCTGACGCACGGGCAAATGGCCTTCGTCATCAACAACCATATCGGCGATCTCTTTCCGGCTACGACCCATCGCGACCGGTCGATCGTCGTTGCGCCGCTGTCGCACGGCGCCGGGATCCATCAGCTGTGCCAGGTCGCAAGGGGCGCAACCACCATCCTCTTGCCATCCGAGAAGCTCGACATACCGCAGTTCTGGGCCCTAGTCGAAAAATGGAGGGTCAACAACCTCTTCGCCGTACCGACTATCGTAAAGCTGCTCATCGAGGACCCGTCGGTCGATCGATACGACCACTCGTCGCTGCGCTATGTCATCTATGCCGGCGCACCGATGTACCGTGCCGACCAGAAAAAGGCGCTGGAAAAGCTCGGCGCCGTGCTGGTGCAGTATTTCGGTCTCGGCGAAGTGACGGGAGCGATCACCGTCCTGCCGCCCGCCTTCCACAGCTCGGAGGACGGCCCGGATGCGCGTATCGGCACATGCGGCTTCGAACGGACGGGCATGCAGCTGCAGATCCAGGACGAAGACGGCAACGAAGTCCCGGCGGGCGCAACCGGCGAGATCTGCGTGATCGGCCCGGCGGTGTTTGCCGGCTATTACCGGAACCCGGAGGCCAACGCGAAAGCGTTCCGCAACGGCTGGTTTCGTACAGGCGACCTTGGCCATGTCGATGCGCAGGGCTTCCTCTACATCACCGGCCGCGCCTCCGATATGTACATCTCCGGCGGGTCCAACGTCTATCCGCGCGAGATCGAGGAAAAGCTCTTGATGCATCCGGATATCAGCGAGGCGGCGATCGTCGGCGTTCCCGATCCGGTCTGGGGAGAGGTCGGCATCGCGGTTTGCGTCGCACGTGGCGGTGCGACGGTCGGCGCGGCGGCTCTGAGGGAATGGCTGGACGGGAAGATTGCCCGCTACAAGCTTCCGAAGAAGATCGTGTTCTGGTCCGAAATGCCAAAATCGGCCTATGGCAAGATCACCAAGAAGTTGATCCGCGAGGAACTCGAACGGCGTGGCGAACTGGATATCGGTTCCGCTGGCATCGGAGAGCGCAGGAGTGCTGCCCCGTGAGCGATGGAATGAAATCCGTGCTCATCACGGGAGGCGCCTCCGGTATCGGCCTCGAAATAGCGAGGCTTCTGCACGAGCGCGGCTGGAGGGTCTACCTGATGGATCGCAATGCCGATGCGCTGGCGGACGCATGCCGCGCGATCCCGATCGATCCCGCCCAGGCAATCGCCTGCAGCGTGACGGATGAAAAGGAGGTCGAATCGGCCATCGCGACGGCCGCGGCGGCGGGCGCACCGCTGCGGGCGGTCATCAATTCGGCCGGCATCGCAATGGACAGGCCTGCCGTCGAGACCAGCGTCGACGATTTCCGCCGCATTCTGGACGTCAATCTGACCGGCACGTTCATCGTCTGCCGCGAGGCGGCGCGTCATTGGCTGGCGACGGCCACCCCCGGTGCAATCGTCAACATCTCCTCCGTATCCGGCCTTGTCGGCAACAAGGGACGCGCCGCCTATGGCGCCTCCAAAGGCGCGGTCAACCTGCTCACTTACATTCTCGCGACCGAGCTCGGACAGGATGGAATTCGCGTCAACGCCATCGCTCCCGGTGCAATCGACACGCCTTTGTCGCGCGCCGTCCATACGGATGACGTGCGTGCGCAATGGCACGAGCGCATCCCCCAGCGCCGCTACGGTTCATCGCGGGAAATCGCGGCCAGTGCGGCGTTCCTGATCTCGGAGGAGGCGAGCTATATCAACGGCCAGATCCTGGCGGTCGATGGAGGGTTCGTCAACGCCGGTCTGGCTTTGAAAGGACGATGATGCGGAGTCTCCGCCAACCTGGTGCACCGTTCACGCCGAGGGTAATCTCTCTCGGGTGCCACGCCGAGAAGGCGCGATTGACCTTCAAACCGGGCCGGAGCGTGCTCGAAGCCGTCCATGAGGCGCTCGCGGAAACAGGCTGCGACAGCGCGATGATAGAGGTCAGGGGCGGTGCGTTTGCGCCGCTTGCCTATGTCACACCGACTCTCTCGGATGACGGCATTCATGCCGCCTGGTACAGCGACATACATGCGCCTGATGGCCGCGCACCCATCGAAGATCTGGTCATGACGTTCGGCCGGCGCGACGGGGAGCCGTTCCTGCACGGCCATGGTGTCTGGCGGCACGAGGACGGGTTGCGCGCAGCCGGGCACGTAATGCCGAAGGACTCGCAATTCGCCGAACTGGTGGAGGCGGAAGCCTGGCTCATGTCGGGCGCCATCATGGACCAACTGGAGGACAGCGAGACCCGGTTCCGTCTGTTCACGCCTGTGCCTCATACCGCCGCACCGCCCATCACGACGCGGCGCGCCGTTCTCTGCCGGTTGAAACCGAACGAACCGATCCATCCGGCGATCGAGCGCACCGCAGCCGAGCACGGCATCGAGCGGGCGACTTTGCACGGCATCGGCAGTCTCGTCGGCTGCACTTTCGCCGACGGCCAGGTCATGGAATCGGCCGCTTCGGAATTGCTTATTCGCAAGGGGACGCTTTCACCCGATCGAAGCGGACAGGCTAAAGCGAAACTCGATATCGCGATCGTCGATACGGAATGCACCATATTCGAGGGTGAGATAGCCTACGGCGTTGATGCCGTTTGCATAACGTTCGAGGTGCTGATCGTCGAAGAGTGACGGTCGATGGCAAGCCTCACTCCTTCTTCGCTGAGTTTCGCCGCTCGAGCAATTGCTGGAAAATATCGGCTTGCCGGTCTGCCGCCGAGCGTATGGCGGCAAGGTGGTCGAGCATCGCGCCGAAGGCGACGAGGAGAAGGCCGCCGGCAACCGCCGGAAAGGCCCAGGGGAGGACAGCGACAAGGCTTTTCACGTCGGGAGAGGGGACCAGTGTCATCGCCAGCAAAACCAGCGTTCCGATGACGATCGCACCGCCCAAGAACTCCAGAAATCTTCCCATCCTTCCTCCCCGTAGTGTTTCGACGTGCTGCGGTTACATCCCGTCCCGCTTCCGCAACCCGTCTCCTGATGCCTGCTGCTTTCTCATGTCGGAGCCGATATGGCCTTCAGAAAAAACCCGGCGATTGCCGGGTCCTTGATCGAAACTCCTGCGGCGATCAGAATTTCACGCCGACGCCGACGGTAAACTGGTGTTGGTCGAGGTCGACGTTGACGCCGCCCACATCCTTGTCTCCGAAATCGTTGTAACGATATTCTGCGCGTCCGAAGACGCTGTCGGTGAAGCCGTAGTCGACGCCTCCGCCGATAGTCCAGCCGTTGAAGGTTTCCTTTTCCTTGGGCGCGCCGGCGACATCGACGAAGCCGCGCGTTACTGCCCAACCGCCGGTGGCGTAAATCAGCGTCCGGTCGTTTACGGTGTAGCCGAGGCGGGCGCGCACGGATCCGGAAACATCCGTCCCGGCTTCGGTGTCGGATCCGAAGACGGTGACGGTCTCATCGTTCCAGTTGTAGCTGACATCGCCCTCGACGCCGACGACCCAGTCGCCATGCTGATAGTTGTAGCCGGCGAAGGCGCCGAAGAGGCCGCCGCTGAATTTTTCGGAGGCGCTGCCGCCCGGAACGCTGAGGTCGCTGTTCAACCAGCCGCCTCCGCCCTGCAAGCCGAGATAACCGCCCGTCCATACGAAGCTGGATATCGTCTCGACCGTCGGCGCCGGCTCCGGTGCCTGTGCCAAATCGGCTGCATGGGCCGCTCCCCCGAGCAGCGAAGCCCCGAAGACTGCAACAAGCACATTTCTGATCATCACAGATGCCTCCTGTTGTTGCGGCAGAGATTAGCAACATATCGGGTGCGAGTCTGCGAAAAACAACGCCTTCGAGCCGCCCGTTCCGAGGGAAAGAAAGAGGGCCGGCGGTTGTTCCGGCCGGCCCTTCCGAAAGTAGCGGAAAAGGGGAACATCATCTCCGAGCGGGCCTGCAAATGCCCGCAAAAGAGATCGATTGCCGGTCGATAATGCCCTAACGCGCGTTTGAGATTTGACATATCACGCATAAAATTTGACGTTATGCGCATGATTGCGAACCGTTCTCCACAATCGTCGATTGAAGTCGTGGTGGTCGTCCTGCCCGAATCATCGATCATGTCCTTTGCCTCGGTCCTCGATCCGATGCGCGCGGCAAATCGAGTGGCCGGGCACGAGGTCTTCCGCTGGCGGCTGCTGTCTGCCGACGGCCAGGCGGTGATGCTGACCTGCGGTGTGCCGATTGCCGTGGACGGAAGTTTCACCCTGCCTGTCGTGGGAGATCTTCTCCTCATCATCGGCGGGTTCAATCTTCACAGGCACGCCGGCAAGCGGTTTCTCGCGACCCTGCAGGAATGTGCGCGACATTTCGACATCGTTGCAGGCGTCGAATCGGGGTGCTGGCTGCTCGGCCGTTCGGGGCTCATCAATGGCCGCAAGGCTACCGCCCATTGGGAGGAGCTCGAAGATTTCAGCCAGGCTTTTCCGGAATTGGAGGTGATCGGCGACCGTTTCGTGATCGACGGTAAATACTGGACCTCAGGCGGCGCGTCGCCGACCTTCGACATGATGCTGCATCTCGTCGCCGAGAGGCTGGGGCCTGCATTGGCGCTGGATGTTGCGAGCATTTTCGTCTACGACCAGATGCACGGCCCGACGGATGTCCAGCCTTTCGTTTCGCTCGGCCGTATCGAGGCACGCGACCCGGAGCTTGCCGCGGCCATCAGGCTCATGGAGCGCACGCTCGAGCGTCCGATGACCGTCGCGGCGCTGGCGCGCCGGCTTTCCGTCTCCCAGCGCAAGCTCGAAACGCTCTTCGCCAAAGGCCTCTCGACGAGCCCCGGCGCCTATTACCTGCGCCTCAGGCTGCAGGTCGCCCACCGCCTCGTGCGTGATACCGGAATTCCGATGCGTGACATCGCCCTGCGTTGCGGATTCGACAGTCTCTCGGCCTTTTCGCGCGCCTATCGGCGCGAATACCGGACGAGCGCTTTGAAAATGCGCAGCGCACGTGGCGCAGGCGTTACACCGGACGCGTCAGACAAGGGGTAATTGCGCTGCGCTTACGATGACCTGCAACAAGCGGGAGCAACGTGCCGCAGCGACTTGCGCTTCAAACGGTTACCTTCGTGCGTGTCCGGCCGACCCGGCGCAGGCCTCTTCGAATTCCTTGACCGTCTCCGGCTCGTTGTCCTCCGGCAGCACGGCATCAGCCATGTCGGCGCGGTCCGCCGAAGCGGCTGCATCGCCTTCATAGACATAGGACTGGATGTAGTAGGCCAGCTCGCCCTTCCATACATTCCTGCCGTCTATCTGCCGGCAGGCCACGGCAGTTTCGAAATCGGACTGGAGATCATCGACCGTAGCGGTGGCCGAGACGAGACTCGAAGGCGCCGCGAGTGAGGCAATCAACAAGGCGGTAAACATGGTGGCAGCCCTCCGGAAGCGAACCTAGGGGGAAACGGCGGGATGGTTCCTTGGTTCCCCTCGATAGAGGGCGATTCCGACTTGGAAGGAAGCGGCAATTTTACATGAATGAGTTTTTGCTGAAAAGCGATGTGTATGTGCCACACCATCGGGAAATGCGCGGAAACGAAGGGCGTGAGCATTTCCGCGATTCGAAGAAGCGCGGAAATGCTCTGGACCACGATGATCTCAGGTCGGGTCGACCAAGATCATGAACATGATCTATAAGGTTGAGCGGGATGAGGTCGGAAAAGCGCATAGACTTTTTCCGCACCCCGCTCCAATGCCTCTTACTGAACGACCTGGACGACCGTGTAGGTTCTTGGGTCGACGATCACGCGTTGGTTGTTCACCACGGCGAACGCGTAGGAGGGATTCTCAGGAACGGGCGTCAGAGCCACGGTCCGCGGCAGCGGACGACCGACGGCGATCCGCTCCTGCAGCACGACGGTATCGGCGGGAACCGGCTGCTGTCGCACATAGGTTACGACCTGCTGCGGCGGAGGAGCGATAACCGCGCCGGCGACGAGCCCGACCGCGCCGCCGATGGCAGCGCCCACGGGACCGCCAACGATAGCGCCGGTAACGGCTCCACCCGCGGCACCCGTCACCGCACCCTGGTTGGTGTCGTTTGCAATAGCGGGCGCGGCAAAGATGCCCGTTGCGATCGCAGTAACAATGAAGATCTTGGCGTTCATCTGTCGTACTCCCTTGATATACGATGGAAGAACGATGTACTTCGTGATTTGTTCCTGTTTTTACTGTAGGACTATCAATCGGATACAGTAACGTTACGTTACCTGAGTGAAATATACCGTGACGGCAGGCGAGTTGCCGGCGCGACCCAGCGGTTCGGCGAAGCCCCAGAGCGGCGCTGCCCGAAGGGACTACTGGGACGCCGCTCCGGGGCCACTCGCGGGGTCCGCCGTCCAGCGGCGGCTGGCTTCGGACCTCGCGATCTCTCTGCAACAATCGCCGATGGCTTTGCTGCAGCCTTCCATGCGAACAATATCGCAGCCGGCAGCGCAGCGTATCGGACCTTTGGCCAGCCAAGAGCCTTATGACACCGGGACCAAAGTCCGGCAGATCAGTGATATCTCCGCGTCGACTCCCGCATCCGCCGCAAACGCGCATGCATCAAGGCCGCGGCGGGACGTGGAGCTATGGCGATAAAAAAGCCCCGCTCGATGGCGGGGCAGGCACGCATCCGCTTGGCAAACGAAATGCGGGGAAAGATGTAGCTCCAACGGAACTACGACGCGGACGCTATCTCCGAGCCGAACTGGTGGGAAGGTCCGAATCCCGATTTCCGGTACGCCGCAGCGAATAAATCCACGGCGTCCGTGAGGGAAGCTGCGGAAAAGCCGGGTCGGCTTGGCCGCGACGATGAGCCGATCGTCTCAATTCAGCTCAAGCCGAAGAACGACAAGATGGCTATCACGATCACGACGAGGCCGACGAGGTAGATAATCTGGTTCATCGCTCAACTCCTTTCATCACGGGTGAACGGGCACGCCGCGGGTAAGTTCCAGGCCGGCGGTAAACGCGGGCCGGCCTGGCGCCCTATGCGAAGCGTGGGTGGCCGTTCTGACCACCGTGAGGTCAGTTGATGACCTGAACGACTGTGCGCGACTTCGGCTCCACAATGAGACGCTGCTCATTGACCACCGCGTATGCATAGGTGGGATTATCCGGGACCGGAGTCAGCATAACAGTTTCGGGAACGGGCTTGCCGACAGCAATCGGCTGCTGAACGACCACCGATGGCGGTGCCGGCTGCTGCTGAACATACGTGACCACTTCGGGTGGAGGCGGCGTGAGTGCGCCGCCGAGCGTGGCGCCTACCACGGCGCCGACCCCGGCCCCGATCGGGCCGCCGATAATGGCGCCGGTTGCGGCGCCGCCGACCATGCCGGTTGCCGCATTGGTACCATCGGCTTGCTGCGCGACAGCACCGCTGGCGATGAGCGCGACAGTCGCGGTAATAAATACGAGCTTCTTCATAGCATTTCCTCTCGTTGAACTCGTCACTCAACGGGGAAATAAGCAAGCGGTTCCACTCTTTGGACTTTAGTCCGACTCAATGTCAGACGATTGCCCGATTAAGCGTGCGAACTTCGAGGATATATTTCGTTGATAGTCGATTTTCCTTGGATACGCGCCGTTTCGAGGGCGTTGCGTTGTTCATCAGCGGTTCAGGCATGATGGCTCAAGCTGATAGGCAGCGAGAAGGAGTAGACCATGAAATAGCTCTTATCCGCCCTCACAGCCGTAGTCTTGGCTGCGTCTTTTTCCCTTCCGGTGAGCGCTGCACCGATATTCGTGCCTATGCCGGAACAAGTGAAGACCGACGCCGTCGAGCAGGTCAATCACCGGCGCCATCGCCATTGGCGCGCGGAGCGCCACTGGAACAGACGGTACGCTTCGCGTTCCTGCCGCTACTACGGCAGGTGCTATCCCCGCCATTACAGGCACTACAGCTATCGTGACTATCACCGCTACCACCGGCGCCCGGGCGTGACGATCTATTTTAACTTCTAGCGACGGTTCACACGGGCGCCAGTCCTTCCTCGAAGCGCTATTCGGGGAGGGATTTCTTTTTGCGGCGGATGGATGTCACCGGTGCCAACGCGCACCACGAGCATTCCTGCGGAACTTTGCCAGCGATCGTCTGAGTTTCGTCATGTTCCGGGCGACTTGCTCTATCGTGATCAAGTGCTTTTCGTTCGCCAACACGATGGCGGTCCCACATCTCCTGCAGGGGAGTTCGTCGTTCGCCTTCACCCAAGCGACAGGCCTGCTGGTCTCATGGCCGCATTCGGGGCAGGGGATGCCGATCTCTTCATTATCGAACATGGCAGCACTCCGGTTGAGTGCGAATTGCAGCACAACCTATTTCGAGGCGCAATGCTTACTCTCTGACTAAAATGGGCTACAAACGGACGTCGCGACCGCATCCTTATGGGCATGAGGGAGAGCGGACGATTCCGTGTCGGGTGCCTCGAATTGGTTGCCCGAGCTGTACCATCGGCCACGAAAAAGCCCCGCACAATGGCGGGGCAAGCCCTCATCCAGTTGCCTTCATTGGATTCGGGGACGCAGCCAGAATGCAGCTGCGCAGAGACGCTATCTGCGGTTTCATCAGCGAGAAAGGTCTGATTCCGCGATTCCGGTACGCCTCTTCAAAAATACATGGGCAGGTAAAGCGCTTTTGCACATTTACATCAAGCGCGATTTTCCGTGTCCTGATCACATCAGCGGCATTGCGGGCGGAACGAGCCTGCCGTCGTGAAGGCGACGGGGCAAATCGGCGCAGATCAGCAGCGTCAATGGACGGTGCGGATCGACTGATCGAGAAAGCTGCGTATCCCGTCGCGATGGACGGTCGCCAGAAATTCCTGGAAAGCATCGCGGTCGGTAGCGAACTGATCATCCCAGACGGTCGAATATCCCTCTTGATCGACGACCTCGAGCGTCCAGTCTGCGTTGCTGCCGGCCGGGCGGTATATGCCGATAGTGACCATGATGTCGTCGTCGACGAATTCGCCGGAGAACTCGGAAAACTCGTACTGCTGTTCGTTTTCGGTCATCGATCTCTTATAGCATGCGAGAGTGCCGAGGGGCAGCCTTCATGACGTCACCCCTGTATGTACGCAGGTATATCTGTTCGGGTCCCAGGTGCCGTCCTGACAGGGGACATCGGCAAATCCGGATACGAGCAGGAACAACAGCAGCACTGCGATCAGAATGGCCGCCAGGGCGAGCAGTCTCATGGCGCGCACGTTACGCTTCAATATCGCTTACTCCAGACCACGTGTTGATGCGAGTGATTTGCTCAATTCTGGTTGTGCAGGGCGATTTGATTTATTGCTTTTTATACGAAGCCCGCAGCACGGATGTAGTGCTACCAAGGCATAAAGACTAACTCGAATCGGCGGACTGGCATAACGGCGTCAAACGGAGCCGCGTTTACGGACACGCGCTCACCAACTTAGACGTGGCTCCTGTCCAAGCGCCATGCTGATCTTTTCAGCGTTCAACCGAAGGCAAATGGCAGCCACACGAGCACAAAGGCGGAGATGATGATCACTGCCACCGCAATCAATTCACCTCTTCGTCCCATCATCTACGGCCATTCGGAAATTATGTCGCTAACTTGGGGCAAACAGCAGAACCACAGCGATAACGATCAACAGCGGCCCCATCCAGAGAAAGTGCCTTGTAAGTTGAACGAGCCACGGCATTTGAGTGTTCGTCTGAACGAAGCCAAAGCCTGACGCTGTCATCCAGAGACCGGCGCCAAACATGATTATTTGATCGATATTGGCCATTCGTCACAGGTTCGAACGTGTTACTTGGTCGGCTTCACAAGCGAGATGACCCGCGGCTTAGACGGCGCGTCCAGCCATTCGATCCACGTGTCCCGTTCCTCGATCGTGTCGAAAAACCGCCAGAGCTTGTACTCTTCTTCGGTGGTGTCCAGCATCTCGCCGACTGTCACGAGTTCCAGGGGCAATGTAACCTCGTTGCCGTCGAACCGAACGAAATAGAGTCCCTCGGCAGCAAGACGGATCACTTGACCAGTGGAGTAACTCCCATCGGGGGCGTCCATCGTGAAGTACATGCCGGTCAAGGTCTCAAAAATTTTGCTGCTCATCGGTTTCACATGCCAGTTCAAGAAATGGGAATCAGAGATTCGCCCAGGCCGCCGGCAAACGCAAGAGATCACTATGATAGGTGAGGGCCGACAGGCACCGCGCTGACTGGGAGGCAATAGAGCGCGCGAGTATGGCGTCGGCAAGGGCGCAGTGGTGAGCGCGCAGGGATTCGAACCCTGGACCTACTGATTAAAAGTCAGTTGCTCTACCGGCTGAGCTACGCGCTCCCATACCGGGCCTTGAGGCCCGGCGGAGTGGCCGGACATATGCACGCAGGCTTTGCGCCGGTCAACCCAAAAATTGCATTGAGGCCCGAGTTTATAACGGCTGCTGCGAGATGGGTAATGGCGTTGAAGCTCTGGTCGGTTTTGTTGGGTACGCCTGGCGCGATGCACTTGAATTCCTTGAGTACCGACTGCCTGGCCTAGGAAAGCTTTCGGAGGACTGCAATGTCTCCTCACCCTCATCTCTGTGCTTGTCACAGAGATCCAGCAGCGCCGCGGCGGCGGGCGCGGGAAGAGTTCTTTCAGACCAAGGACTTGGTCTGGCTGGATCCCTGTGACGAGCACAGGGAGGAGGAAATCAAACAAGTCGCGGCGGGTATCCCGAATCTCAAGAGGCCTAGACCATGATTATGGATTCGGAGCGAGCGGCTGCGCGGCGGACCGCTCGTCTTCGGCGCGGCTATGGCTCCGTGCGTCAAAATGATCGCCAAAAGGTGATTGGTTTCGCTCCATACATGCGGGTAAGAAGGCGGCAAGTCGAGTGCCGGAGTTCTGATACCTTGTCGATTGCAGATATTTCCATCTGGACCGCCGTTCTTGCAGGTGCTCTGTCCTTTCTCTCGCCCTGCGTCCTGCCTCTGGTGCCGCCTTACCTGTGCTACATGGCAGGCGTTTCCGTCGATCAGTTCCGGGACGGAAATGCAGTGGCAACCGCAAGCACGCGCAGGGCCGTGCTGCCGGCGGCGTTGTTCTTCACGCTCGGCTTTGCGACGGTCTTCGTGGCGCTCGGAGCAGGCGCCTCTTCGATCGGTCTTTTGCTCAGGCAGCATCTCGATCTTCTTTCGCGCATCGGCGGGATCATCATCATCATCATGGGGCTGCATTTCCTCGGGGTCTTCCGGATCGGACTGCTTGCCCGCGAGGCACGTTTCCAGGGCGGCAAGCCGGCGACCCTGTCGGGAGCCTATGTGATGGGCCTTGCCTTCGCCTTCGGCTGGACACCGTGTATCGGCCCGGTACTCGGCACCATCCTGGGTGTTGCCGCCGCGCGCGATACGGTCGCCGACGGCGCTGCTCTGCTGGCGATCTATTCGCTCGGACTCGCAGTACCGTTCTGGATCGCGGCGGGCTTTTCCAGTGCCTTCATGCGTTTTCTTTCGCGTTTCCGCCGCCATCTGGGGCTCATCGAAAAGCTGATGGGCGCTCTGCTTGTCGCCGCCGGCCTTGCTTTCCTCTTCGGTTTCGTCAGTTCCGTCGCGATCTGGTTCCAGCAGACCTTCCCAATTCTCTCCCAAATCGGCTAAGCACGCCCAGCTACAGCTTCCGGACGGGGAAACCTTACCCACTTTTCCGGGAAGCGCTGAGTTTTTGAACAACGCACTTCCAGACGGAAAACCGCTACGCATTTTTCCTGGAAGCGCTTCTGCAGCGGCGAGGGAGATCATGGCGGAAATCACGGGTCTGGTGCTGCCGTTCTTCGGCCTCATCTTTCTCGGCTACCTGACGGCGCGACTCGTCGACCATCCGGGCGAGGCGATGGGCTGGCTGAACACGTTCATCGTCTACCTGGCGCTGCCGGCGCTCTTCTTCAAGCTGGTATCGCGCACGCCGGTGGAAGAGCTTACCCGTGCCGATTTCATCCTGACCAGCGTGGGCACGACCTATGTCGTCTTTGCGCTGATCTTCGCCATAGGGCTGTTCCTGCGCCGCAATACGGTTGCCGAGGCGACGATGCAGGGCTTCGCCGGTGCTTATGGCAATATCGGCTACATGGGCCCCGGTCTGGCGCTGCTGGCCCTCGGGGAGACGGCGGCCGTTCCGGTAGCGCTGATCTTCTGCTTCGAGAATGCAGCGCATTTCACCGTCGCTCCGGCGATGATGGCGGCTGCGGGCGGCAGCAAGCAGAAGCCGGCAGTCGTCGCACTCGGCATTGCGCGCCGAATAGCGTTTCATCCATTCATCCTGTCGACCTTTGCCGGCGTCGCCGCGGCTTTTCTCTCTTTCGAACCCCCGCTGCCGCTGCAGCGGCTTATCGACTATCTGGCGCAAGCGGCGGCGCCTTGCGCCCTTTTTGCGATGGGGGTCACGCTTGCGCTGCGCCCGCTCAAGCGTATTCCTGCAGAGATCGGCTACATCGTTCCGGCGAAGCTCGTGCTTCATCCGGTGCTCATGTACCTGGCGCTCAGCCTTGGCGGTGCCTACGATCCCATCTGGGTACAGACAGCCGTGCTGCTCGCCTCCTTGCCGACCGCAACCAATGTCTTCGTGATCGGCCAGCAATACGGCGTCTGGCAGGAGCGGGCATCGGCGACGATCCTCATCACGACGTTGCTTTCGGTCGCGACGGTGACCGGCCTGCTTTATCTGATACGCTCAGGCGCTCTTCCGGCGGATCTGTTCCCGTAAACCCTCCTTGAACGCCTGCAGCGCGCTGCCGGGATGTATTCCCTCGCGCATCAAAAGTCCGCGCAACGGCCCCGCAGAGGAGAGGAGATGCAGGCCGGCCGCACGCAGGGCCTGCACCGGCAGGAAATTGGAGAGCAGCGAACGGTTGAGCAGGTCGACGCTCGCCGTTCGGCTGAGAATGTCGGCGCGCCGCCGGCCATCGAAGCGGTCGCCTGTGTCTGCCGGCAGGCGGCTGCCGGTTGGCCGGCCGATGAGATCGACAAGGGTCATGATGTCGCGAAGACTGAGGTTCAGCCCTTGGGCCCCGATTGGTGGAAAGGCATGGGCGGCTTCGCCGACGAGCAGGGTGCGGCCCTTGCCGAAACGACGGGCGGAAAGGCCGGAAAGCGGAAATGATTGCGGCATTCCCTCCGTCGTGACTTTGCCGAGAATCGACTGCATTCGGTCCTCGATGGTGCGCGAGAGGACGTCCGGTGCAAGCGTCAGCGTCTCCTCGGCGTCCCGGGGCTTGCGAACCCAGACCAGGCTCGAGCGGTTGCCGGGAAGAGGCACCTGCGTGAACGGACCGCCCTCCGTATGGAACTCGGTCGAAACGTCCTGGTGCGGCAGTTCGTGGCTGAAATTCAGGACGATAGCGGCCTGCGGATAGGACCAAGTGCGAACGCCGATCCCGGCGGCCTCGCGCACCGCCGAGCGTCGCCCGTCTGCGCCGACCACCAGGTCGGCAGTAATCGAGCGGTCATCGCCAAGACCGATCCGAACCTCTGCGCCGTCGATGTCGAATCTCGTTGCCGCGGCGGTCGCACGCTCGAGCGTCGGCAGTCCCGCTTCGTGCCGTTCCAGAATCTCCAGGAAGGGCGCGTTCGGAATGTTGTAGCCGAAAGCATCGAGGCCTACTTCGGAGGCGCGGAAATTGACCGGAGGCGCCCGAAAAAGCCGCGAGGTCCCGTCGAGGATGCGAATGGCGACGAGCGGCGCAGTCAGCGGCTCGACCTCACCCCAAAGATCGAGCTTCTTCAGATATTCGATCGACTGGTCCATGAGCGCGGTGGTGCGGCCGTCGGCGATGGCAGGCCGCGGGCCGACGAGCGCCACGCGGTGACCTTCGCGGGCAAGAGCGATCGCCGCCAGAGAGCCGGCAAGCCCCGCGCCGATAATTGCGATGTCATAGTGATCCATGGTCGACAGGACCTCCCATGCGGTTGCCCGCTTTCGTCTCGATATCACAGCCTGAAGTGCCCGCATTCATCCGAAGCCCTTCAGCGTGTTGCTTCGTGCCCGCATCTTCGGGCGACATGCATTAGTTCTAGCCGCTTAGCTCATTGAAATAAATGGGCAGATTCAGCGCAGGGGCACGCGCCGCATGTCCACAGGACAATGCCGCCCCAAGGCGACGAACGTTTGGAATTTGCTGGCGATGCTCGGCAAACGGTGCATATTACGGCCAAAGCGGTGCCGGTGCTGAAATAGCGGCTGACCGGCGGCGCAGAGGGACGGGACAAGGGACAGGGCGGCTTCGCACATGAAGTTCTTCAATTACAGACGCGTTCCTTACGCGGAAATACGCGCCTTTTCCGTGCATATCCTCACAGCGTCCGGATCGTTCCTGGCCTTTCTCGGTGTCGTCGCTGCGGCAGAGCACCGCTTCGTCGACATGTTCTGGTGGCTCGGTCTGGCCTTGCTCGTCGACGGCATCGACGGGCCGATCGCCCGCAAGGTCCAGGTCAAGGAGGTGCTGCCCAACTGGTCCGGCGATACGCTCGACAACGTCATCGACTACGTGACCTATGTGCTGCTGCCGGCCTTCGCGCTCTACCAGAGCGGCATGATCGGCGAACCCTGGTCGTTCGTGGCCGCCGGCGCGATCGTGGTTTCCAGCGCTATCTACTATGCGGACATGGGAATGAAGACGGACGAGTATTTCTTTTCCGGATTTCCGGTCGTCTGGAATATGGTCGTCTTCACCCTTTTTGTGATCCAGGCGAGCGAAGTCACTGCATCGATTGTCGTTTTCCTATCGGTGATATTGACGTTCCTGCCGATCAACTTCCTGCATCCGGTGCGTGTGAAAAGGCTGAGGCCGCTCAATCTCGGCATCTTTCTCGTCTGGTCGGTGCTCGGAATGTATGCGTTGCTCCTGCATTTCGAGACCCCGCCCTGGGTAGTGGTGGGCGTCGTGGCAACCGGGCTTTACCTCTACGTCATCGGTTTCATACTGCAGATCTTCCCGAAACTCGGGCGTGCCTGAGCGCGATCGATAGGCTCGGCGCGAAATCATTGCAATCGGTTAGGAGTTGGACATGGCACAGGCGATCGTCGTTCGCGAACTTGGCGGACCGGAAGTTCTGAAGATGGAGGGCGTTACGCTGGCGGCGCCCGGACCCGGCGAAGTGCAGA
Source organism: Sinorhizobium meliloti (assembly GCF_017876815.1). Lineage (NCBI taxonomy): Bacteria > Pseudomonadati > Pseudomonadota > Alphaproteobacteria > Hyphomicrobiales > Rhizobiaceae > Ensifer > Ensifer meliloti. The sequence continues at coordinate 3,323,724 of NZ_JAGIOS010000001.1, forward strand.
TCCGGCAGGTGGCGATCGGCCTCAATTTCATCGACGTCTACTTTCGCACCGGCCTTTACAAGTCGGCGACCGGGCTTCCCTTCATTCCGGGCAAGGAAGGCGCCGGAGTAGTGACTGCAGTGGGTGACGGGGTGAGCATGTTCTCGGTCGGCGACCGCGTCGCCTACGCATCCGCTGATGGCGCCTATGCCAGCGAGCGCAACGTAGACGCCTCGCAACTCTTGAAGGTGCCGGAGGGAATCAGCCTCGAGACGGCGGCTGCGATGATGCTCAAGGGCATGACCGCGCAATACCTTCTCAACCAGACCTTCAAGGTGGGCCCGGAGACGACCTTGCTCTTTCACGCCGCCGCCGGCGGCGTCGGGCTCATTGCGGGGCAGTGGGCCAAGGCACTTGGTGCGACGGTGATCGGAACGGCCGGATCGCAGGAGAAGATCGATCTGGCTCTTGCCCATGGCTACGACCACGTCATCAACTACCGCACGGACAATTTCGTCGAGCGCGTCAAGGACTTGACCGGAGGGCGCGGCGTCGACGTCGTCTATGATTCCGTTGGGCGCGACACCTATCCGGCCTCGCTCGACTGCCTGAAGCCGCGCGGTCTCTGGGCCAGCTTCGGCAATTCCTCCGGGCCGGTGGATGCTTTCAACATCGGCATCCTGGCGCAGAAGGGTGCGCTCTATGCGACGCGCCCGACGCTCTTCACTTACGTCGCGACCCGGCCGGCCCTGGAGGCATGTGCAAATTCCCTGTTTGATGTTGTGCAAAGCAACAAAGTGCGTATCAATATCAACCAGACCTATCCGCTCGCCGAAGCCGGTCGGGCGCATACGGATCTCGAAACAAGAAAAACAAGTGGAACGACATTGCTGATTCCCTGACCGAAGCCTTACGGCGCCGGCGTCTTATCGGACGCGAAGGTCGCTGTAGTCTTCACGTTGCTGCAGGTTCCTGTCGATTGATCGGGTACGATCAAAGCAAGCGTGCAGTAAGGCGGGCGGGGATCGAAGAGGGGAAAGAGGGCAGCGTGCCTGAAAAGGGACAAACCGCGAGCGGCCCGCTGCTGGCCGTTCGCAACCTTACGAAATTGTTCGGCTCGTTCGCGGCCTGCAATGCAATCGATCTGCAGATAGAACCCGGAGAAATCCACGCGCTGCTCGGCGAGAACGGCGCGGGAAAGTCGACGCTGGTGAAGATGCTGTTCGGCGTGCTCGCGCCGAGCGCCGGCGAGATCATGTGGCAGGGGGCGAATGTCCGCATCGCCAGCCCGAGCGACGCCCGCCGGCTCGGCATCGGCATGGTCTTCCAGCATTTCTCCCTGTTCGAGGCCCTGACGGTCGCCGAGAACATCGCCCTTTCCATGGACCGGGCCGTTTCGCTCGCCCGCGTCGCCGAGGAGGCGTCACGGCTGTCGCGCATCTATGGCCTGCCGCTCGATCCGAAGGCACATGTCGCCGATCTCTCCGTCGGCGAAAGGCAGCGGATCGAAATCGTCCGGGCTCTCCTGCAGAACCCGCAGCTCATCATTCTCGACGAACCGACTTCGGTGCTGACGCCGCAGGAAGCGGACCGCCTTTTCGAGACGCTGCAGAAACTGCGATCGGAGGGGCGTTCCGTCCTTTATATCAGCCATCGTCTCGAGGAAGTGCAGCGCATCTGCGACCGCGCGACGGTGCTGAGACACGGTAAGGTAACCGGCGCCTGCGATCCGCGCGCGGAAACGCCCGCCTCTTTGGCAAGAATGATGGTCGGCAGCGATGTCGCGGTCGTCACACCGGAGGGCACGAGCACCAGAGGCGACGTGCAATTGGAGGCGCGGCATCTTACGGTCGCGGCGCGCACGCCCTTTGCGGTCTCGCTGAAGGACATCTGCCTGAAGGTCAGGGCGGGCGAGGTACTGGCGATCGCGGGAGTGGCCGGCAACGGGCAGAGCGAGCTTTTCGACGCGCTTTCGGGCGAATATCCGTTGGCCGACGACGATGCCATCCAGATCCGCCAGCGGCCGGTCGGGACCAGGAACATCAATGCGCGCCGTCTGATGGGCGCCGGATTCGTGCCGGAGGAACGCCATGGGCACGCCGCGGTCTCGGCGCTGTCGCTCTCCGACAACCTTGTGCTCGCGCGCAGCCAATCGGATCGCCGGGCTTTCCTCGGCGGCGGCGCACTGAAGATCATCCGCCACGGCGCCGTCAAGGCGGCGACGAAGCGGATTGCCGAGGCGATGGACGTGCGCAAGAGCGGCGAGGACCCGCCGGCCGGTTCGCTGTCGGGCGGCAATCTGCAGAAATTCATCGTCGGACGGGAACTCGACCGGCAGCCGGCCGTGCTCGTCGTCAACCAGCCGACCTGGGGCGTGGACGCCGGGGCGGCGAGCCGCATACGCCAGGCCCTCGTGGATCTCGCAAAGGCCGGTTCCGCCGTGCTGGTGATCAGCCAGGACCTCGACGAGATATTCGAGGTGGCGACGGAGATCGCAGTGATCAGCGACGGGCGTCTTTCCGATCCCTATCCTGCCCGCGAACTTTCGCGCGAAAAGATCGGCCTCCTGATGGGCGGCATGCATGGCCAGGCGCAAGGCCAGGCCGAAGGCGAGGGAGCGGCGCATGCGCATTGAACTCGAAAAGCGCGCGAAGGCCTCGACGCTGTTTTCCATCCTTTCGCCGTTCATCGCATTTGCGCTGACCATCGTCTTCGGCGGCGTGATGTTCGCACTTCTCGGCAAGAATCCGGTAACCGCGCTCTACAGCTTTTTCGTGGAGCCGCTGAGCGAGGTCTGGTCGCTGCACGAACTCGCGATCAAGGCGGCGCCGCTGATCCTGATCGGCGTCGGGCTCTCCGTCTGCTTCCGCTCCAACAACTGGAACATCGGCGCAGAGGGTCAGTTCATCATGGGCGCAATCGCCGGCTCGGCCCTGCCGGTACTCTTCTACGATTGGCAGTCACCGTTGATATTGCCGCTGATGATGCTTCTCGGCATGCTTGGCGGAGCGCTCTTCGCGGCGATACCGGCCTTCCTGAAGGCGCATATGAATACGAACGAGATATTGACGAGCCTGATGCTGGTCTATGTGGCCCAGCTCTTTCTCGACTGGCTCGTACGTGGCCCTTGGCGCAACCCGCAGGGCATGAACTTCCCGGAAACGCGAACGTTCGGCGCGGATGCGATCCTTCCCGAAATGCTCGCCTCGGGGCGTACGCATTGGGGTTTTGCCTTCGCGATCATCGCGGCGGTGCTGGTGTGGTTCATGATGCGCTATACGTTGAAGGGCTTCGAAATCACCGTTCTCGGCCAGTCCGAGCGGGCAGGGCGCTTTGCCGGCTTTTCCTCGCGCAGGATGATCTGGTTCTCGATGCTGTTTTCCGGCGCGCTGGCGGGGCTCGCCGGTATTTCGGAAGTGAGCGGCGCCATGCAGCAGCTGCGTCCGGTGATCTCGCCCGGTTACGGATTCACGGCTATCATCGTCGCGTTCCTCGGCCGGCTCAATCCGCTCGGAATCGTGGCCGCCGGTCTCGTCCTGGCGTTGACTTATCTCGGCGGCGAGGCCGCGCAGCTTTCGATCGGCGTATCCGAAAAGGTGACGCGCGTCTTCCAGGGGCTGCTGCTGTTCTTCGTGCTGTCTTGCGACGCGCTCATTCACTACCGCATCCGGCTGGTGTGGGACCGCTTCGCAGCGGTCAGGACGGAGGAGGCGCACTGATGGGCATAGTCGAAGCAATCCTCTTCAGCGTCATCACGGCTGCGACGCCGCTGGTCCTCGCCGCCCTGGGCGAACTCGTCGCCGAGCGGTCCGGCGTGCTCAATCTCGGCGTCGAAGGCATGATGATCATGGGAGCTGTCTGCGCCTTCGCGGCGACGCAGCTCAGCGGCTCGCCCTATGTCGGAATTCTTGCCGGCATTGCTGCCGGCGCCGTGTTTTCGCTGCTGTTCGGCTTCCTGACGCTGACGCTTGTTGCCAACCAGGTAGCGACCGGCCTGGCGCTGACTCTCCTCGGGCTCGGCGTTTCCGGGATGCTCGGAGAAAGTTTCCTCGGCATGCAGGGGATCAAGCTGCAGCCGATCGCGATCCCGCTCCTGTCGAAGATACCCGTGGTCGGACCGCTTTTGTTTCGGCAGGACGCCATATTCTATGCGTCGGTCGCGATCGTGGTGGGCGTCCATCTGTTTCTGTTCAGGAGCCGTGCGGGATTGAAGTTGCGGGCGGTGGGCGACAGCCACGCCTCGGCCCACGCCCTCGGCGTGAACGTCATTCTCACCCGCTACCTGGCCGTTCTTTTCGGCGGCGCCTGCGCCGGACTTGCCGGCGCGCAACTGTCGCTCGTCTACACGCCTCAATGGGTGGAGAACATGTCGGCCGGCCGGGGCTGGATCGCGCTGGCATTGGTGGTTTTCGCCTCGTGGCGGCCCTGGCGAGTCGTCGCCGGAGGATATCTCTTCGGAGCCGTATCGATCAGTCAGCTTCATGCCCAGGCCTTCGGCATCGGCATTCCCTCGCAGTTTCTCACTGCGCTTCCCTATCTCGCGACGATTGTCGTACTCATTCTCATATCGCATAACCGGCGCATGACCCTGATCAACACGCCGGCATCGCTCGGCAAGCCGTTTGTGCCGGACCGGTGAAGAACAACAGCCAGACGGACATTTCTCAAACCGACAGAGGTCAAAAATGAAAAAACTACTCGTCGCCCTCGCAACCACCGTCGCCGTGCTCGGCATCGCGCCGGCCGCAAGCGCTCAGGAAAAGGCAAAGATCTGCTTCATCTATGTCGGCTCGAAGACAGACGGCGGCTGGACCCAGGCCCACGACATCGGCCGCCAGGAGCTAGAAAAGGAACTCGCCGACAAGATCGAAACGCAGTTCCTGGAAAACGTGCCGGAAGGTCCGGACGCCGAACGCGCGATCGAGCGCCTGGCGCGTTCCGGCTGCGGCCTGATCTTCACCACCTCCTTCGGCTTCATGGATGCAACGATCAAGATCGCGGGCAAATTCCCGGATGTGAAGTTCGAGCACGCGACCGGCTACAAGACCGCGCCGAACGTCGCCACCTATAACAGCCGTTTTTACGAAGGCCGTTACATCCAGGGCCAGATCGCCGCGAAAATGTCCGAAAAGGGCGTTGCCGGCTATATCGCCTCCTTCCCGATTCCCGAGGTGGTGATGGGCATCAACGCCTTCGTCATCGGTGCCCGGGCGGTCAATCCGGATTTCAAGATCAAGGTCGTATGGGCGAACACCTGGTTCGATCCGGGCAAGGAAGCGGACGCCGCCAAGGCGCTCATCGATCAGGGTGTCGATATCATCACGCAGCATACCGACACGACCGCGCCGATGCAGGTCGCCGCCGAGCGCGGTATCAAGGCCTTCGGTCAGGCATCCGACATGATTGCCGCCGGCCCGCAGACGCAATTGACTGCGATCGTCGATACCTGGGGCGCCTATTACGTGAAGCGCACCAAGGCCTTCCTCGATGGAACGTGGTCGACGACTTCGAGCTGGGATGGTCTGAAGGACGGCATCCTGACCATGGCGCGCTACACGAACATGCCTGATGACGTGAAGGCGATGGCGGAAGCGACGGAGGCGAAAATCAAATCCGGCGAGCTGAAGCCGTTTACCGGTCCGCTCAACAAGCAGGACGGCAGCCCGTGGCTGAAAGAGGGCGAAACTGCCGACGACGCGACGCTGCTCGGCATGAACTTCTATGTCGAAGGCGTCGACGACAAGCTGCCGCAATAGTCGAACGTCCGAAACACGGCAACCCCGCGCCTCGCGCGCGGGGTTTTCTATAGTCCGACCCGGCCTACCTGCAGCTCTCTGCAGGCCTTTCAGGAATCGTCTATTCGATCTAGTGTTGATCGTCGCCGGCAAGAATCACGCTGACGATGAGGAGTTTCCTGGGGAGGATTGGTTGAAGAGCGTGCTTGAGACCGTGATATCCGGCACGCCGAAGCGGACGAGCCATGCACAGGTCGTGGATCAGCTCGGCAAGGCGATCGTTTCGGGCGAGTTCCCGGTCGGCAGCATTCTCCCCGGAGATCCTGAATTGGCGCTGCGTTTCCGCGTCTCGCGGACGGTACTGCGCGAAGCGATGAAGACGCTTGCCGCCAAGGGCATGATCGTACCGCGCGCCCGGATCGGCACACGCGTCACGCCCCGCAAGGAGTGGAACCTCTTCGACAGCGACATTCTCACCTGGCACTTCGCCTGCGGCGTCGACGAGGATTTTCTCTATCATCTGAGCGAGGTGCGGCTGGCCTTCGAGACGCATGCCGCGGCACTGGCCGCAAGAAACGCATCGGACGCGGAAATCGCGGGGATGATGCGGCTCGCCGTCGCCATGGGCGAGGCGAGTCACACCCCCGAGAGTCTCGCCGTAGCGGACCTCAAGTTTCATCTCTCCGTCATCGAAGCGTCCGGCAATCCCTTTCTGCGTACCGTCGGCGGCTTGATCGAGGCAGCCCTTGTGGGCGTCTTCAAGCTCAGTTCGCCGACCGCCGAGAAAGGCGGTATCGACGAGGTTGCGCGCAACCATATCCGCATCGTCGAGGCGATCGGCAAAAGGGACGAGGCGGCTGCACGCCTGGCGATGGAGCACGTGATCAAGGTGGGGCGTGCGCGTATCCGTCAGGCGCTGAGCGGAGGCAAGGCGAAGGCTTGACCGGAACCTCGTCGCGCACCTTAGCTCCTGCCGTGAAATCCTGCAGGTGACCTTGCCCGAACTTGCGGCTTAGCCTATCTGGGATGGGGGCAGTCGCGAGGCCGCCCCTTTTTCAACGGTGAACCGGAGACTATGTTCGAGCTTCTTGTCATTTTCCTTCTGCTTTTGATCAACGCTTTCTTCGCGTTGTCGGAAATGGCAATCGTCTCGGCAAGCAAACCGCTGCTTCGTCAGATGGTGAAGCAGGGCAACCGGCGCGCGGAGGCCGCGCTCAAGCTCGCCGAGGACCCGGGCAAGTTCCTGTCGACGGTACAGGTCGGCATCACCCTTGTCGGCATCCTCGCCGGCGCCTATGGCGGCGCGACGATCGCTGCCAAGATTGCGCCGTTCCTGAACGACATCGGCTGGATCAGCCCTTACGGCGACACGATCGCGGTCGCACTGGTCGTCACGCTGATTACATTTCTGTCGGTGGTCATCGGCGAGCTCATCCCCAAGCAGCTGGCGCTCCGAAATCCCGAAGGGCTGGCCATGTTCGTCGCCGGTCCGATGGCGCTGCTTTCGCGTATCGTGGCGCCGGTCGTCTATATTTTCGAAACGGCGGCCTCTATCGCGATGCGGCTCATGGGCATGAGGCCGGAAGATTCCGATCGGGTCACCGAAGAGGAAGTGCAGGCCATCATGGCGGAAGGCGTCGAAAGCGGCGCCATCGAGAAGAGCGAGCACGAGATGCTGCGGCGAATCATCCGCCTCGGCGACCGCAACGTCAAATCGATCATGACACACCGTACAGAGGTGAGTTTCATCGACGTTCACGACAGCCTGGAGACGATCGGGCAGAAGATCCGGCAGTTCGGCCACTCGCGTTATCCGGTGATCGACGGCCCGTCGGGTGATGTCATTGGCGCGGTCCTTGCCAAGGAGATATTGAATGTTGCGCCGGCCGCGCCTTTCAACATCCGCGATTATGTCCGCGAAATTCTTACCCTGCCGGAGACGGCCTCCTGTCTGAAGGCGCTCGAAGCCTTCAAGTCGTCCAGTATCAATATGGCGATGATCGTCGACGAGTACGGGAGCACGGAGGGGATCATCACCACCGCCGACATCCTTGAGGCGATCGTCGGCGTCATCCCTTCGAATTATGATAATTCGGAGCACGCCCTCATTCGCCAGCGCGACGATGGCAGCTATCTCGTAGACGGACGGACGCCGATCGATGAAATCCACCTCCAGATCGGCATCGATGGAATCGACGCGGACGGCGATTTCGAAACCATAGCCGGCTTCCTGGTGCAGCAGTTGCGCAAGACTCCGGAGGAGGGCGACACCGCCGAGGCGCACGGCTATCGCTTCGAGGTGATCGACATGGACGGCCGACGCATCGACAAGATCCTCGTCAGCCGGGCCGGTGAGGCACTCTCATGACGCGGGTTTCCGCGACATTCCGCCTCTCAACTCATCAGAATCGATCACATTCATGATTTCAGGTCGATCCGACCTAAAATCACCGTGATCCGCCTGGAAGTAGTCCAGGATGGATGCGCGCAGGCGATGCAGATGGCAGCGAAGGCGGAGAATCGTAACGGACGCGGGAGACTCTGGAGGAGAGCGGCGTGGGGCGCGGCCGCAGCGCTTATGCTGCTGCCCTTGCTGGCGATGCAAGTCACGGAGGAAGTGGCCTGGGATGTCGCCGATTTCGCTATCTTCGCAGCCATGCTGATCTCCGCAGGCGGCGTCTACGAGTTGTCAGCGAGGTTCTCGGCCAGCAGCGCATACCGCGCCGCCATCGGCCTTGCGCTCGCGACAGCATTCCTCCTGACGTGGGTGAATCTCGCGGTCGGCATCGTCGGGACCGAGGATGACCCCGCCAATCTCCTCTGTGGCGGCGTGCTGGCGGTCGGCATCATCAGCGCCTTCATTGCGCGCTTCCGGCCGGCCGGAATGGCACGTGCTTTCTTCGCAACGGCGCTCGCGCAGGCGCTGGTCGCCGCGGTCGCGGTGGCCGCAGGAATGGGTTACCCGGCAAGTCCGCCGCTGGAGATCCTTGCCGTCAATGCCTTGTTCGCAATGCTCTGGCTCGCATCGGCTTCGTTGTTTCGGAAAGCGGCGCGGGAAAAAACTCCCGCCGGCAGGGCGCCGTAGCTCAGCTCTCCAGCCTTTTTCGCCGATCGCTGATCGTTTTCGCCACCGCGACGTCAAGTCAGGCGGGATCTCTGAGCCTGAAAACGCTGCATGCCTCTCCGCTCGCGGCTTCGGGAGCACCCGGTCGCCGCACGATCAGCCCATCGGATTGCGCGAAAATGCTGACCATGGACGAATCCTGGCGCGGGAAGGGATGCGCTACGAGCGAACCGTCCGCCTCGAGCGTGAGGCGGGCACGTATATAATCCTGGCGCCGGTCATTGGCCGGCAGCGTTGCGGCGAGCCGTGCATCGACCAGTCTCGAACGGGGCGGCAGATGCGCAAGCTTGCGCGTCAGAGGTTCGAGGAAGAGCAGGGCGCAGACGAGGCTCGAAACGGGGTTTCCCGGAAGGCCGAGCACCGTGACGCCGTCGAGATCCCCGACCATCAGCGGTTTTCCCGGTCGCATGGCGATGCGCCAGAAATCAAGCGTCATGCCGCAGCCGAGAAGCGTCGACTGGACGAGATCGTGATCGCCGACCGAAGCTCCTCCGAGGGTGACGAGCACGTCCACCTGGGCTGCCTGTGCCTTGGCGACGGCGCCGGCGATCGCTGTCCGATCGTCGCCGACGATGCCGAGATCAAGAACTTCGGCCCCGTTGTCGCGGGCAACCGCAGCGATCCCGAAACTGTTCGAAGCGATGATCTGGTCGGGGCCAAGGGAACTTCCCGGCGGCAACAATTCGTCGCCCGTGGCGATGATTGCGATTTTCGGTCGCGCGAAAACCGGCAGCTCCCGATGATTCATGCCGGCCGCGAGCGTCAGGCGGCCGGCGTCGAGTGCGCTGCCGGCGGAAAGCGCGACGTCACCCGCCAGGAAATCCTGGCCCGCCAAACGGATGTGGCGGCCCTTTGCCGGCGCAAACAGGGTGCGGATGCGTCCGTCCGGCAGTTTTTCCGTGTCTTCCTGAATGATGACGGTATCGGCGCCTGCAGGTACCGGCGCGCCGGTGAAGATGCGTACGGCCTCCCCGCCCTTCACGCCGCCGCGAAAACGGCGTCCTGCGGCGGACTCGCCGACAACGGAGAGCTCCGCTCCGACTTCGGCGATATCCTCGTGGCGGACGGCATAACCATCCATCGCGGAATTGTCGAAAGGGGGGTGGGTCAGCTTGGCCGCTACGTTCTCGGCAAGCACCCGTCCGAGGCATTCATGCAGCGCAAGGCGCTCCGTCCGTCGCAGCGGATTGGCCCTGGCCAAAATTCTCTGTAGTGCTTCCTCGACCGAAAGAAGCGACATCAGCGCATCTCTCCCGCGCGGTGATAATCGCCGGAGCGCCCGCCCGACTTGCTGACCAGCCGCACGCCGCCGATTTCCATTTCCCGGTCAGCGGCCTTGGCCATGTCGTATATCGTCAGGCAGGCGACGCTGACGGCAGTCAACGCCTCCATTTCGACACCCGTCCGTCCGGTCAGCTTCGCCATTGCCTCGACGCGCAAACCGGGAAGGGCGTCGTCCGGCGTGATATCGACGGACACTTTCGTCAGCATCAAGGGATGGCAGAGCGGAATGAGGCTGGATGTCTGCTTGGCGGCCATGATGCCTGCGAGCCGTGCGGTCGCGATAACGTCGCCCTTCTTGGCATTGCCTTGGCGAATCAGAGCCAGCGTCTCCGGCTTCATCCTGACGAAGCCCTCCGCGACAGCGACACGGACCGTCTCGGCCTTGTCGCCGACATCGACCATGCTGGCTTCGCCGGCGCTGTCGATATGGGTGAGGGCCGGCCCGCTCATCACTCTGCCGCCATGATGCTTGCCGAGCCGGTCAGCAGCGCACGCGTCGCCGCCTCTACGTCGTCCTTCCTCATCAGGCTTTCACCGACCAGGAAGGTGGTAATCCCGCTCTTCTCTAGGCGCCGGCAGTCTTCGTGCGTGAATACGCCGCTTTCGCCGACCAGGAGACGGTCTGCGGAAACCATTGCCGCGAGCCTTTCGGAGACGGCGAGATCGACCTCGAACGTCCTGAGATTGCGGTTGTTGATCCCGACGAGCGGAGATGACAGGCGAAGTGCTCGTTCCATCTCTTCCGCGTCGTGTACTTCGACGAGGACATCCATGCCGAGTGCAAATGCGGCTTCTTCCAGCCGGCGCGCATCATTGTCGCCAAGCGAGGCCATGATCAGCAGAATGCAATCGGCGCCCCAGGCGCGCGCTTCGAAAACCTGATAGGTGTCGAACATGAAGTCCTTGCGCAGAGCCGGGAGCGGGCAGGCCTCGCGTGCCTTCGTCAGGAACTCCGGCGCACCCTGGAAGCTCGGCGCGTCGGTAAGGACGGAGAGGCAGGCGGCGCCGCCCGCGGCATAGGCCTTCGCCAGTTCCGGAGGATCGAAATCCGGGCGGATCAAACCCTTCGAGGGGCTCGCCTTCTTGATTTCGGCGATCAGCCCGAACTCGCCTTTGTCCCGCCGGGCCGCAAGCGCGGCGTGGAAACCGCGCGGCGCGGACTGATCGGCGGCCCGCGCCTTCAACTCTTCGAGCGGAACGCGCGCTTTCGCGGCGGCGATCTCCTCTCGCTTATAGGCTTCGATGCGGCGCAGGATATCCGTCATGTCTTCTCCTCAAGCCGCGTTCGAGACGGTGATCAACCGCTGCAAGGCGACCTTGGCGCCGCCGCTCGAAAGCGATTGCCGGGCCAGCGCCATGCCTTCGGACAGGTCGCCGGCGCGCCCTGCTATCATCAACGAAGCGGCGGCATTCGCAAGGGAAATGTCCCGGTAGGCATTTTCCGCACCGTCGAGAACGGCCTGCAACGCAGCGGCATTATGGGCTCCGTCTCCGCCCTTCAAGGCATCGAGCGACACCCGTTCGAGGCCGAAATCGGCGGGCGTCAGCTCGAAGTTGGTGATCGTGCCGTCCTTGAGCGCGGCCACTTTGGTCACGCCGGTCGTGGTGATCTCGTCGAGCCCTTCGCCATGCACGACCCAGACGCTTTCCGAACCCAGATCGCGGAGCACTTCCGCGAGCGGGTCGACCCATTGCGGCGCGTAGACACCGACGAGTTGCTGCCTGACGCCGGCCGGGTTGGCGAGGGGGCCGAGCAGATTGAAGATGGTCCTCGTTCCGAGTTCCACCCGCGTCGGACCGACGTGGCGCATGGCCGAATGGTGCTGCTGGGCGAACATGAAGCCGAGACCGGCCTCGGCAATGCAGCGCGAGATCACCGCAGGCCCGATATCGAGATTGACCCCGAGGCACGAGAGCGCATCGGCCGTTCCGGACTTCGAGCTGAGCGCACGGTTGCCATGCTTGGCGACCGGTACACCGGCACCCGCGACAATCAGCGCGGCCAGCGTCGAAATGTTGTAGGTACCGGCACCGTCGCCGCCGGTGCCGACGATGTCGATCGCACCGTCGGGCGCTTCCACGGGCAACATGCGTGCGCGCATCGCGCCGACCGCACCCACGATCTCGTCGACCGTTTCGCCGCGCACCCGAAGCGCCATCAGAAAACCGCCGATCTGCGATGGCGTGGCGGCTCCGGACATGATGATCTCGAAGGCCGCGCGCGCATCTTCGCGACTCAGTGCCTCGCGCGCTGCGACTTTGGCGACGAACGGCTTCAAATCACTCATGAGTTCGCTTCTCCGTCGTCACCGTTGCGCCAGTGCCGTTTCGGCAAGCGACTGGTTGATCGAAACGCCATAGGCAGTTTGCAATGTGGAGACCATCTGATCCAGGATGTCGTCGCCGCTCGCGCGCGCAATCGCTTCGATCTGGCTGCTGTCGTTGTCGAGGGCGTCCGCAGGCGCCTTCTCTTCGACCGCCGTAACCTGCATGAGCACCTGGCCGTCGCCGCCGATCCCCGGGGCGTTGGCGACGTGGCCGTTCGGACCGGCGAAGGCCGCGATCACCGCGGCAGGGCTCAGGGTCGCATCGTTGGTCGCGCGGGTCAGCCCGGTCTTGCTCTCGACGACAAGGCCGAGTTCGCTTGCGATATCGGCGAGCTTGGCGCCCTTTTCGATACGTTCCTTGAGTTCCTTGGCCTTGGCGGCCAGTGCCGCGCGCTGCTGTTCCGCGGTCCAGTCGGCGGCCACTTCGTCGCGAACTTCGTCAAGCGTCCGGTCCCGGGCCGGAATGATCTCCTCGACGTCGAACCATGCGGAGCCGTCCCGCCCGATATTGACGGCAAGCGTATCCGTTCCGACATCGGCCTTGAAGACTTCCTGGAGAAGGGCGCGCGGTTCCGGAAGATCCTTCACTTCGTCGCCGTTCTGATCCTTGCCGGAAGCGTCGACGGCGTCGACCGTGACGAGCTTGAGCTTCAGCTGTTCGGCGATCTCCTTTACGGACACGCCGCCGGCGCGTTCGTCTTCGATCTTGTCATGAAGACCGACGAGCTGCTCGCGCGCGGCGTCGAGGGCGATTTCCTTGCGCAATTCTTCCTTGACTTCGTCAAAGCTGCGAACGGCATCGGGCCGGATGTTGGTTACGCGCAGGATGACCGGGCCGAATGCACCTTCGACGACGGGCGTGGTGCCGCCATCCTGGGCAACGGCAAAGGCTGCGTCGGCAATCTTTGCGTCCGGCATGCGCTCCTTGGTGAAGTCGCCGAGGAGTACATCTGCCGACGTCTTGCCCTCGGCCTTGACCAGATCGTCGAAGGAGGTGCCGGCGGCAAGCTTGGCGGCCGCGGCGTCGGCGGCCTCGCGCGACGGGAAGGTGAGCTGCTCGACCGTTCTGGTTGCCGGCGTGCGGTAGCTCTCCTTGCGCTTCTCATAATCGGCGCGAAGCTCTTCCGAGGTCACGGCGTCCGGTGCGGCCAGGTCCTCGGGCTCCAGCTTGATGTAGCTGATCTTGCGGTATTCCGGAGCGCGATAGTTCGCCTTGCGGCTTTCGAACCAAGGCGCGAGAACGTCGTCGCCCGGCGTTTTGACCGCGTCGATATTTGCGTTGGAGAGCAGAAGATAGTCAATCGTGCGCGTCTCGTGGCGGTACTTGCCAATGGCGTCGACGAGTACCTTGGGCGCCGTGTAACCGTCCGTGAGCGCATCGACGATCTGCGATCGAACCGCGACCTGGCTGCGGTTGTTGATGTAATCCTGCTCGGTCAGACCGGCATTGCGCAGCACGCTCGAAAATGTCAGACGGTCGAACTGCCCGTTGGCGCCGTGGAAGGCCGGGTCTTCGCCGATCAGCCGCGCAAGCCTGTCTTCCGAAAGACCGAGATTCATGTCGGTAGCGAGCTGGTCGAGTGCAGCACCCGCGACGAGCTGGGCGTAGACCTGGTTCTCGACCCCGAAGGCTTGGGCCTGCTGGCGCGACAAAGGCGTACCGAGCTGGCGCGAGAGCAGGGCGACCTGCCGTTCGTAAGCCAGGCGAAAGTCGCTCGCCGACACCTTGACGTCGCCGACGGTGACCACCGCGTTGGGCGTGTTTGGCACCATCAATGTCTGACCGCCCCACACCATGAATGAGAGGATGAGAAGGGCCAGCAGGCCTTTGACGACCCGCGTCTGGGCAGCGTTTCTCAGGGAGTCGAGCATGGGGGCAGAAAACCTCGTTGGGATGCGCTGGCATTACGCCGAATGAATTCGTTCCTTAGAACAAACCAGAGAGGAATTGAAGGCCGGTTCGTCGCAAATTGCGGCCGGCGGAGTTGAACTTGCCAACCCGTCGCCATGGCCGCGCGCCTCAGGGCTCCCGGGGCATTCAAGAGCAAAGGCCGCAAAAGGCGCTAACGACGAAGGCAATGTCGGAATTCGTTAGCCGGCAACTTAAAGCGCGCTGCAAATTAAGCGTTGGAAGCGCGTCCCGCTGTGGCAAACTGATGGGAATCGTTTCTTCGATACTCGACCGGGACTTTCGATCCGCCGGCCATTACGGGAAATCACCTCCATGCAGTCCACGATCGTGATGGTCAATCTCTTCGGTGCAGTGGCGCTGCTGCTCTTCGGCCTTTCGCTGGTCAAGGACGGGGTGACGCGTGCCTTCGGGGCGCGGCTGCGGGCAGCTCTTGCGCGCGGAACGAACGGTCCCTTCCGGGCTTTTTTGACGGGGCTCGTCGCAACGCTCGGGCTCCAGAGTTCGACGGCCACGGCACTCATGACGGCCTCTTTCGTCGAGAAGGGGCTGATCCGTTCGCAGATGGCGCAGATCGTGCTGCTGGGCGCCAATGTCGGCACCGCGATGACGGCCTGGATCGTCGCACTCGGCATCGGATGGCTTTCGCCGCTGCTCATCCTCGCAGGCGTGGCCACGCACCGCCTGAGCCGGTCGAGCGCGCGCCAGGGCGCCGGCTATGCGCTCGTGGGCATCGGTCTGATGCTTTTGTCGCTAGAGCTGCTCGGCGCAGCGACCGAGCCGATGCGCCAATCCCAGGCTCTGGGAGCATTTCTCGGAATGCTCGACAACGCCTTGCCCGTGGCGATGATCATTGCGGCCGGTCTTGCCTTTGCGTCATCGTCCAGCCTCGCCGTCGTCATGCTGGTGCTGTCGCTTTCATCCGCGGGCGTGCTTTCTCCCGTATTGACGGTCGCGCTCGTGCTCGGTGCCAATCTCGGTGGCGCAATCCCGCCGGTCATCACCACGCTCGGCTCGCCGCCCGCCGCCCGCCGGGTCACGCTGGGCAACCTCGTGGTGCGCGGCATCGGCTGTCTCATCGCCCTTCCGGCGGTTGGCGCCAGCGCCGACTTCCTGCAGAGCCTGCCGCTGCCGCGCCAGAACCTGCCCGTCGACGTGCACCTGCTTTTCAATCTGCTCCTGGCGATGGTTGCCTGGCCGTTCGCGGGGTTGCTCGCCCGCACCATGAACCGCTTCTTCCCCGACGACGAAGCGACGGAGACCGGGCCGCGCTACCTCGATGAGGCGGCGCTCGATACACCGGTCATGGCCCTTTCCGGAGCCACGCGAGAGGTCCTGAGGGTGGGCGACCTGATCGAGGTCATGCTGATGCGGGCCTCCGAAGCGTTCAGCAAGAATGACGTCAACGAACTGGGCGACATCGAGAACATCGAACGGCAGGTCGACCTCCTGCAGCAGGAGGTGAAAATCTTCCTTTCGCGGCTGGGGCGCGATGGCCTGAACGAGGAGGACGGGCGCCGCTCGATCGTGATCATCGACTATGCCATCAATCTCGAGCACATGGGCGACATCATCGAAAAAGGTCTCTGTGAACAGATCGCCAAGAAGGTGAGGGGCGGCTTGCGGTTCTCGGAGGACGGCTATCAGGAGCTGAAGGGGCTTTTCAACCTCACCATCGATAATCTGCGCATCGCACAGACCATCTTCGTCACGCGCAACGCCGACCTGGCGCGTCATCTCATCGAGGTCAAGGTGGACGTGCGGCATATGGAAAAACGCTCCGCGGAGCGCCACCTGGAGCGGTTGCGCGATGGCCTTCTCGAAAGCCTGCAAACCAGTTCGCTGCACCTCGATATGCTGCGGGACCTGAAGCGCATCAACGCGCACATCGCCTCCGTCGCCTATCCCATTCTGGAGGAGAGCGGCCTGCTCACCGAAAGCCGGCTGCGGCCGCCGGGCTGATATCATACGGTTTGAACCGGATTAACGCGACGTGATTGTGCGAATTATGGTTCTCGCAATATGTTGCTGATAGGAACGCGCAAAAAGCGCGCGGGCAGAGGCGCGAGACGCCGCGTCGAAGAAATGTCCCGAGAGGGTATCAAGGAGATCAGAGTATGGAACGGACTTGCCTGGCGATCATCCTGGCAGCTGGCGAGAGCACGCGGATGAAATCGGCCATGTCGAAGGTGCTGCATCCGGTCGCGGGGCGGCCGATGATCGCCCATGTCGTCGACGCCCTGGCGAGTGCATCGATCTCGGATGTGGCGCTGGTCGTCGGGCGCGATGCGGACGCCGTATCTGCCGCCGCGGCAACCGACGAAGTGGCCGTCACCTCCTTTCTGCAGAAGGAGCGACTTGGCACCGCCCACGCGGTGCTTGCTGCCCGCGAAGCGATCGCGAAAGGCTATGACGACGTTCTCGTTGTTTTCGGAGACACGCCGCTTATCACCGCCGCACCTCTGAAGGCAGCGCGCGACGGTCTCGCGGCCGGAAACGACGTCGTGGTGATCGGCTTCCAGGCGACGGATCCGACCGGGTACGGGCGTCTCATCGTGAAGGATGGAGCGCTGGTCGCCATCCGTGAACACCGGGACGCCTCCGACGAGGAGCGCCGCATCACCTATTGCAATGGCGGGCTGATGGCGATCGACGGCCGCAAGGCGCTCGATCTGCTTAACCGGATCGGCAACGCCAATGCGAAAGGCGAATACTACCTGACCGATCTCGTCGAGATCGCGCGCTCCCTCGATGGCCGTGCAATCGCTGTCGAAGCGCCCGAGGAGGAACTTACCGGCTGCAATACCCGCGCCGAGCTTGCCTATATCGAGCGCCTCTGGCAGCAGCGCCGTCGTCACGAACTGATGCTGGCGGGCGTGTCGATGATCGCACCCGAGACCGTCTTCCTCTCATGGGACACCGCACTTGCCCAGGACGTTCTCCTGGAGCCGAACGTCGTCTTCGGGCCCGGCGTGCGCGTGGAAAGCGGTGCGGTCATCCACGCCTTCTCCCATCTGGAAGGCGCTCACGTCCGTGCCGGCGCTACGGTCGGACCTTTCGCGCGCCTGCGCCCGGGTGCCGACCTCGGAGCGAAATCGAAGGTCGGCAATTTCTGCGAGGTGAAGAACGCAGAGATCGGTGCCGGAGCCAAGGTCAATCACCTCACCTATATCGGCGACGCCTTTGTCGGCGCCGGATCCAATATCGGGGCCGGAACCATTACCTGCAACTATGATGGCGTGAACAAGCATGTCACCCGCATCGGCGCGAACGCCTTCGTAGGCTCCAATTCGTCGCTCGTCGCTCCGGTTTCGATCGGCGACGGGGCGCTCGTGGCGTCCGGAAGCGTGATCACGGAAGACGTGCCGGCGGATGCGGTCGCTTTCGGCCGTGCGCGCCAGGACGTGAAGCCCGGCAGGGCGCCGATATTGCGCGAGCGCTACGAGGCGGAAAAGGCAGCCAGGAAGCGGGCCAAGGCTGCGGAGTAGATGCATTAAATATTGAAACTGAAAGTGAAATCGAAACGGATTGCGTCGCGACGCAATTTCGCTACCAAGGCTTTCAACAGGCACCTGCGGCGCCGCGCGTTTGTCGGACGCGCAATGGTCGCTGCAGCATTTTAGATTTGCTGCATATTCCTGTCCTCGAGCCGGTACGATTCGGGGAAACATGCAGTGGTCGTTACATTTGAGCTGATACGCCGCAGGGCGTGAAGAGACGCGGAGAGGGATATGTGCGGGATTGTTGGCATCGTGGGGAATCAGCCGGTATCGGAGCGGCTGGTCGAAGCATTGAAGCGCCTGGAGTATCGCGGCTATGATTCGGCCGGCGTCGCGACGATCGACGCGGGAACGCTGCAGCGCCGGCGGGCCGAGGGCAAGCTGGTCAACCTCGAGAGCAGGTTGAGAGAGGAGCCTCTGGCCGGCACCATCGGCATCGCCCACACGCGCTGGGCAACCCATGGAGCACCCACGGAACGCAACGCCCACCCGCATTTCACTGAAGGCGTCGCCGTGGTTCACAACGGCATCATCGAGAATTTCGCCGAGCTCAAGGACGAGCTGGCGGCAGGAGGAGCGGAATTCCAGACGGAGACGGACACCGAGGTCGTCGCGCATCTTCTGGCGAAATACCGGCGCGATGGACTGGGGCGGCGCGAGGCGATGCATGCCATGCTGAAGCGCGTCAAGGGCGCCTACGCACTGGCCGTTCTCTTCGAGGACGATCCGTCGACCATCATGGCGGCACGCAACGGACCGCCGCTGGCGATCGGCCACGGCAGCGGCGAGATGTTCCTGGGTTCGGACGCGATCGCGCTTGCTCCCTTCACCAATGAAATCACCTATCTCATCGATGGTGACTGGGCCGTCATCGGCAAGACCGGCGTCCATATCTTCGATTTCGACGGCAATGTCGTCGAACGTCCGCGCCAGATTTCGACGGCTGCTGCCTTTCTGGTGGACAAGGGCAACCATCGCCATTTCATGGAGAAGGAGATCTATGAGCAGCCGGAGGTCATCGCCCATGCTCTCGGGCATTATGTGAATTTCATAGAAAACCGTGTCGTTCCGATTTCCGACGCCATCGATTTCGGCAAAGTCCCGAGCCTGGCGATCTCTGCCTGCGGCACAGCTTATCTCGCCGGCCTGATCGGCAAATACTGGTTCGAGCGCTATGCCCGCCTGCCGGTCGAAATCGACGTTGCGTCCGAATTCCGCTACCGCGAGATACCGCTGTCGCCGCAGTCGGCGGCTCTTTTCATCTCGCAGTCGGGCGAGACCGCCGACACACTGGCCTCGCTGAGATATTGCAAGGAGCACGGCCTCAAGATCGGCGCGGTGGTCAATGCCCGCGAGTCGACCATCGCACGGGAATCCGATGCGGTCTTTCCGATTCTTGCGGGCCCGGAGATCGGCGTCGCCTCGACCAAGGCTTTCACCTGCCAGCTTGCCGTCTTGGCCGCCCTTGCGGTCGGCGCGGGCAAGGCCCGCGGAACGATCAGCGGCGAAGAGGAGCAAGCGCTCGTAAAGAGCCTTGCCGAAATGCCGCGCATCATGGGCCAGGTGCTGAACAGCATCCAGCCGAAGATCGAGAGTCTGTCGCGCGAACTGTCCAAATGCCACGACGTCCTTTATCTCGGCCGCGGCACCAGCTTCCCGCTGGCAATGGAAGGGGCGCTGAAGCTCAAGGAGATTTCGTATATCCACGCCGAAGGTTACGCCGCGGGCGAACTGAAGCACGGACCGATCGCCCTGATCGACGAAAACATGCCCGTCATCGTCATCGCGCCGCATGACCGCTTCTTCGACAAGACGGTATCGAACATGCAGGAGGTGGCCGCACGCGGCGGCCGTATCATCCTGATAACCGACGAGAAAGGTGCGGCCGCGTCGAAGCTCGATACGATGCACACGATCGTGCTGCCGGAAGTCGACGAGATCATCGCGCCGATGATCTTCTCCTTGCCGGTCCAGCTTCTCGCCTATCATACGGCCGTCTTCATGGGGACCGACGTGGACCAGCCGCGCAACCTCGCCAAATCGGTGACGGTCGAATGATCATCCGACCGGAAACCGCGGGCGACGCCGAGGCGATCCGGCAGATTACCGAGGCGGCTTTCGCCGGGCAGCCCTATAGCGACCAGACGGAGGCCCGGATCATCGACCGGCTGCGCTCCGAGGACGCGATGACGCTGTCCCTCGTTGCCGAGGAAGAGGGTGAGGTGATCGGCCACATCGCTTTTTCGCCTGTCACGATCACCCCGTTCGCGGTCGGCTGGTACGGGCTCGGTCCCGTGTCGGTGCGGCCGGACTGGCAAGGACGCGGCACGGGGAGCGCACTTGTGCGCCGCGGGCTCGACATGCTGCGCAAGGCGGGGGCTTCAGGCTGCGTCCTGGCGGGCAATCCGGCCTTCTATGAGAGATTCGGGTTCCGCAACGAGCCTGCTCTTGTTTTTCCGGGTTGTGCGCCGCAATATTTCATGGCTTTACCCTTGTCGGGAGGGCTGGTTTCCGGCACCGTCACTTATCATCCCGCCTTCGGAGCGGACTGACGGATCGATGGCAACGGCATGACGGAAAGTTCCAAAAGCGGCATCATCGCGGCCCGGCTGCGCAACTACTTTCTTACCGGGCTTATCATCTGCGCGCCCCTGGCGATTACGGTGTGGCTGGTCCGCTCCTTCATCGAGTGGGCCGACGGTTGGGTGAAACCGTATCTGCCGAGCTTCTATAATCCCGATAATTATCTGCCGATCGCGATCCCGGGTTTCGGGCTGCTCGTCGCCGTCGTGGTCATCACCCTGGTCGGTTTCCTGACCGCGAACCTCGTCGGACGCTCGATTATCAATTTCGGCGAGTCGCTCCTCAACCGGACGCCGCTCGTCCGCTCCATCTACAAGTCGCTGAAACAGATCTTCCAGACCGTGCTGCAGGACCAGTCGTCCTCTTTCAAGAGGGCAGGGCTGATCGAATATCCAAGTCCGGGGCTGTGGTCGCTGGTCTTTATCGCCACGGACGTGAAGGGCGAGATTGCTGCCAGGTTCGACGAGCGCGGCATGGACATGGTGACGGTCTTCCTGCCTCCGACACCGATCCCCACCGCCGGCTTCCTGCTCTTCGTGCCCCGCGACAAGATCATTCCCCTGCAGATGAGCGCCGAGGATGCTGCGAAGCTGCTGATTTCCGGAGGCCTCGTCGCGCCGGATTACAACCCGCTGGCCAATGCGCCCCCGCGTGCGATCAAGCAGCAGGAGAGCGTTTGAGGTCCCGGGGATGATCAGCCGGCCCGCAGGAACCGGATCGCCTCGTCGCGCCGGAAGAGGTAGAGCAGCGTCCTGAGCGCCTGGCCGCGTTCCGACGTCAGTTCCGGATCCCTGTCTATGACATAGGCGGCGTCCTTGCGCGCCATCTCCAGGAGGTCGGCATGCGCCTCGAGGCTTGCGATGAGGAAACCCGGCGTGCCGGACTGCCGCGTGCCGAGAAGCTCGCCTTCGCCGCGCAGCTTCAGATCCTCCTCGGCGATCAGGAACCCGTCTTCGCTTTCACGGAGGACCGAAAGACGCGCGCGCCCTGCTTCGCTGAGCGGGCTCTTGTACAAAAGGATGCAGGTCGAGGCTTCGTCGCCGCGCCCCACGCGGCCGCGTAGCTGGTGCAGTTGCGCAAGGCCGAAGCGTTCGGCGTGCTCGATGACCATGATCGTGGCATCCGGCACGTCAACGCCGACCTCGACGACCGTCGTAGCCACGAGCAAACGGATTTCACCGTTCTTGAAGGCGAGCATGACGGCGTCTTTTTCCGGTCCTGCCATGCGCCCGTGCACCAGGCCGACATCCTTGCCGAACCGTCGAGCAAGGCTCTGGTAGCGCTCATCGGCGGACATGGCGTCGGTCTCCTCGGATTCCTCGACGAGCGGGCAGATCCAATAGGCCTTCTTGCCCTGCCGGAGCGCTGCGTCGAGCCTCTCCACGATCTCGTCCGTCCGTTCGTTCGGAATCGTGACGGTCTGGATCGGTTTGCGGCCCGCCGGCTTCTCCGTGAGCTTCGATACGTCCATGTCGCCGAAGGCGGCGAGCACGAGTGTTCTCGGAATCGGCGTCGCGGTCATCACGAGCATGTGCGGCGAGATACCCTTGGCCGTCAGCCGCAGCCTCTGATGCACGCCGAAACGATGCTGCTCGTCGACCACGGCGAGGACGAGTTGGCGATAGATCACAGCGTCCTGGAAGAGTGCGTGCGTGCCGATGACCAGCTGCGTCTCGCCGGAGGCAATGCGTTCCAGTATCGCGTCCCGTTCCTTGCCCTTCGTCCTGCCGGTCAGGATATCGATCGTGATGCCCGCCGGCGCGGCCATCCTCGAAAGCGTGGCGTGGTGCTGCCGCGCGAGAATTTCCGTCGGCGCCATCAGCACCGCCTGGCCGCCGGATTCCACCGCCGCCAGCATCGCCATCAAGGCCACGGCCGTCTTGCCGGAGCCGACGTCCCCCTGCAGCAGCCGCAGCATGCGGTCGGCTCCGGACATGTCGGCAAGGATCTCGTCGACGGCCGCCGACTGGCTGTTCGTCAAGGAGAAGGGCAGGGCTGCGATTACCGGACCGCTCAACCGGCCGGTCGGATGAATCGGCGTACCGGCGACCTTGCGCAATCGCTGGCGAACGAGGGAGAGCGAAAGCTGCCCCGCCAGGAACTCGTCATAGGCGATCCGGCGGCGCGCCGGCGCCTGCGCATCTATATCGGTTTCGTCCCGCGGTTCGTGCAGGCGCTGGAAGCTTTCTTTGGCGCTCTTGAAGCCCTGTTGGCGCAGAAGTGCCTCATCCAGCCACTCCGGCAGGTCCGGGACGCGCGCCACTGCCGCCTCGATCGACTTGCGAAGGGGCCTCGAGGTCAGGCCTGCCGTCAGCCCGTAGACAGGCTCGACGAGCGGCATGTTCTCCGATTCGGCCGCACGGACCATGTAGTCGGGGTGGACCATGGAAGCCCGCCGGTTGAACCAGTCCACCTTGCCGCTGACGATCACCGTCTCATCGATGGGCAGGGCCTTCTCGAGCCAGTTCCCCCTGACGCGGAAGAAGGTGAGCGCCAGTTCGCCGGTCTCGTCGTGGAGAAAGACGCGATAGGGCACGTTCGATCTGCCACTGGGTGCCGGCTGGTGCCGGTCTACCCGGCCCGTGATGGTAACGATCGCACCGTTTGGAGCATGGGCAATGCCGGGCTGGCGGCGACGATCGATCAGCGAATGAGGGATATGGAACAGGAGATCGACGACGCGGCAGTCTTCAACCGTCTCGCGCCCGAGCAGGCGCGCGTAAAGTTCGCCGGTCTTCGGGCCGATGCCGGGCAATGTGTCGAGGGGCGAAAACAGCGGATCGAGCAGGGCAGGGCGCATAGCAATGAAATTGCGACGATAATTCCGGCTTTGGCAAGGCTGACAACCTGCTTTCCAGCGTTTATAGAGCCCATGATCTCGATCCGCAGAGCGGCGGAGAGCAGGAAGGACATCCCATGACCGGCATTTCGCGCACGAGCGCCGATCTCGACCCGCGTCGGCGCAGGATTCTCTTCCGCGCGTGGCACCGCGGCATTCGGGAGATGGACCTGATCCTCGGCCAGTTCGCCGAGGCGGAGCTCGCCACCTTGTCCGAAGCGGAGCTCGACGAACTCGAAGCGATCATGGGGGAGGAGGACAACGACCTCGTCCGCTGGATCACCGGAGAAAAACCGCTGCCCGAGCGTTATGCGACGGAACTCTTCTTCCGCATCGCTGCCTATCGCCCGGATTTCGACCCGGTTCGCCACGAAACGAAGTAGACATGACGATGATACCTGGCTTCGACCCTAGGAAGATTCTTGCGGCGACGCGGGAAATTACGATCGGCCCGGTGCCCACGGGTGCCGAGGCGCTCGTTCTCGCCGAACTGGCCCGGGCCGGGGCCCCCGTCGCCTATATCCTCTCCGATGGCCAGAAGGTCGCTGACCTCGAACAGGTGCTCGGTTTCGTCGCTCCCGATATCCCGGTCCTGACGCTGCCGGGTTGGGACTGCCTGCCTTACGACCGGGTCTCGCCGAGCGCCGACACCTCGGCGCGCAGGCTTGCCGCGCTGAGCGCGTTGATCGCCCACCGCAGGAAACCGCATCCGGCGATCGTGCTCGTCACCATCAATGCAGCGCTGCAAAGGATCTCGCCGCAGGATGTGATCGAAAGCCTCGCCTTCACGGCACGGCCCGGCAACCAGATCCGCATGGACGACCTTGCCGCCCGGCTGGAGCGAAACGGCTTCGAACGGGTCCCGACCGTGCGCGAGATGGGCGAATTCGCCGTACGGGGAGGCATCCTCGATGTCTATGTACCCGGCAGCGGCGAGCCTTTGCGCCTCGACTTCTTCGGCGACACGCTCGAGGCGATCCGCTCCTTCGATCCCGCAAGCCAGCGCACGATCGGGCAGGTCCGGTCCCTCGACCTCAATCCGATGAGCGAGGTATCCCTGACGCCCGAGACGATCAGCCACTTCCGAAAGCAGTATCTTTCTCTCTTCGGAGCGGCGACGCGCGACGATGCGCTTTATCAGGCCGTGTCGGAGGGACGGCGCTATGCCGGCATGGAGCATTGGCTGCCGCTTTTCTACGATCGGCTCGAAACGGTCTTCGACTATCTCGACGGCTTTCGCATCGTCACCGACCATCTGGCGCGCGAGGCCGCGGCAGAGCGCTCGAAGCTCGTTCTCGACTATTACGACGCACGCCTCGCCTCGGCTTCGCCGGGCAAGTCTCAGGTCACCCAGGGCACGCCCTACAAGCCCGTGCCGCCGGACATGCTCTATCTCACTGCGAAAGGCTTCGGCGAAGCCCTGAATGATCTCAATGCGGTCCGCCTTTCGCCCTTTACCGAACACGAGGGCGAAGCCCGCCAGGTCGTGAACATCGAAGCGCGTCAGGGCCTGCGTTGGGCCAAACCGGCGGGCGAGGCCGACAACGACGGCACGCGCACCAATGTTTTCGATCAGGCCGTGAAGCATATCGCCGAGAAGCGGGCAAAAGGCGCAAAGGTCATCGTGTCCGGCTGGACGGAGGGCTCGCTCGACCGGCTGCTTCAGGTTCTGGCCGAGCATGGTCTCGCCAATATCCGTCCGGTCAAGGCGCTCTCGGATATCGGTTCGCTCAAGCCGGGGGAGGCCGCATCCGCGGTTCTCAGCCTCGAAGCGGGATTCGAGACCGGCGACCTCGTCGTCATCGGCGAGCAGGACATTCTCGGCGACCGTCTGGTTCGCCGCTCCAAGCGGCGCAAGCGCGGCGCGGATTTCATCGCCGAAGTGACCGGCCTCGACGAGGGCAGTTATGTCGTACACGCCGAGCACGGTATCGGGCGCTTCGTCGGCCTCAGGACGATCGAGGCCGCCGGCGCACCGCATGACTGCCTCGAGCTCGTCTATGCGGACGATGCCAAGCTGTTCCTGCCGGTGGAAAATATCGAGCTTCTGTCGCGCTACGGCTCGGAAGGAACCGATGCTGTCCTCGACAAGCTCGGCGGCGTCGCCTGGCAGGCGCGCAAGGCCAAGCTCAAGAAACGGCTGCTCGACATGGCCGGCGGCCTCATCCGCATCGCTGCCGAAAGACATACGCGCCATGCGCCGGTCCTTGCGGCGCAGGACGGGGTCTATGACGAGTTCGCCGCCCGCTTCCCCTATGACGAGACCGAGGACCAATTGAACTCGATCGATGCCGTCCGCGACGATCTCGGCCGCGGCCGGCCCATGGACCGCCTCGTGTGCGGCGATGTCGGCTTCGGCAAGACAGAGGTGGCGCTGCGTGCCGCCTTCATCGCGGCGATGAACGGCGTGCAGGTCGCCGTGGTGGTGCCGACGACCCTGCTTGCGAGGCAGCACTTCAAGACCTTCTCCGATCGTTTCCGCGGCTTGCCGATACGGATACAGCAGGCCTCACGGCTGGTCGGCTCGAAGGATCTGGCGCTCACGAAGAAAGAGGTCGCCGAAGGCAAGACGGACATCGTAGTGGGCACGCACGCGCTGCTCGGCTCGTCGATCAAATTCGCCAATCTCGGCCTGCTCATCATCGATGAGGAGCAGCATTTCGGTGTCAAGCACAAGGAACGCCTGAAAGAGCTGAAGACCGATGTGCACGTCCTCACGCTCTCGGCGACGCCCATTCCGCGGACGCTGCAGCTTGCCCTCACCGGAGTGCGCGAATTGTCGCTGATCACGACGCCGCCGGTCGACCGCATGGCGGTGCGAACCTTCATTTCGCCCTTCGATGCTTTGGTGATCCGAGAGACGCTGATGCGCGAGCACTACCGCGGCGGCCAGAGCTTCTATGTCTGTCCGCGCGTGAGCGATCTTCCGGAAATCCACGATTTCCTGAAATCCGACGTGCCGGAACTGAAGGTTGCCGTGGCGCACGGGCAAATGCCGGCGACCGAGCTCGAAGATATCATGAACGCCTTCTACGAGGGGCGCTACGATGTGCTCCTCTCGACGACGATCGTAGAGTCCGGTCTCGACGTGCCGACCGCCAACACCCTGATCGTGCATCGTGCCGATATGTTCGGCCTCGCCCAGCTCTATCAGCTGCGCGGTCGGGTAGGGCGCTCCAAGGTCCGCGCCTTCGCGCTCTTCACCCTTCCCGTCAACAAGACGTTGACCGGGCCGGCGGAACGGCGCCTCAAGGTTCTCCAGTCGCTTGATACGCTTGGAGCCGGGTTCCAGCTCGCCAGCCACGACCTCGACATCCGCGGAGCGGGCAACCTGCTCGGCGAGGAGCAGTCCGGTCACATCAAGGAGGTCGGCTTCGAGCTCTACCAGCAGATGCTGGAGGAGGCGGTCGCCGAGCTCAAGGGCGAAGAGGAGATCCACGATACCGGCTGGTCGCCGCAGATATCGGTCGGAACGCCGGTGATGATCCCCGAAGAGTATGTGCCGGACCTCAATCTGCGGCTCGGCCTTTATCGGCGCCTGGGTGAACTGACCGACCTCAAGGAGATCGACGGCTTCGGTGCGGAGCTGATCGACCGTTTCGGGCCGCTGCCGACGGAGGTGCAGCACCTCCTGAAAATCGTCTACGTCAAGTCGCTCTGCCGCACGGCGAATGTCGAAAAGCTCGATGCGGGGCCGAAGGGCGTCGTGGTCCAGTTCCGCAACAAGGAATTTCCCAATCCCGCCGCGCTCGTGGGCTACATCGCGAAACAGGGAACAGTCGCCAAGATCCGCCCGGACCAGAGCATTTTCTTCCAGCGCGAGCTCGCAACTCCGGAAAAACGCCTTTCCGGCGCCGCGATGGTGATGACGCAGCTTGCAGCGCTCGCAAAGGCCGGTTGAGATACATCTTGAGTTTCTGGCGGCAGCTGCGAGATCGCTGATGGCGTTGAAGCTCTGGCCGGTTTTGTCGGCGCGGAGGTCGGTGCGGACAAGGTTGCCGAGCGCGTCGGTCAGAGCGGGGAGGACTGCAATCTCTCCTTCTCATCTCTGTGCTTGTCCCAGAGATGAGAGCAGCGCCGCGTCCGTGGCGCGGGGAAGAGTTCTTCCAGCCCAATAACTTGGGCTGGCTGGATTCCTGTGACGAGCACAGGAATGAGGAGATCAAACAAGCCGCGGCGGGTATCCCGAATTTCAACAGAATCCGCCGCGTGCTGCTGCGTCAGATCGCGATCACCAACTTCATAAACCCGTGCTGACCGGCGACACCGTGCCGGACCATTCTCGAAGTCTCGTTCACCCTTAGTCGGCGGCGGGCCAATTGTTGGACGGTTCTTCGATGACCTGCTCGCTGATGTCGTCGGCGGGATCAGGGTCTCGTTCGTAGGCGAGCCGAAGCTGTCCAATCTCGTCAAGAATGGCGGCGTAGACATCCCGTTGGCGCGCGCCGGCAACGACAGCGGCGTCGACCAGTTTTTCCAGTTCGAGGCGCAGCTCGGCGCGCCAATCATTCATCGTCATTGATCTTCCTCCGCAGGTCCATCCGACAGTTCGATCCAGGCCGGTGCGTGATCGCTCGTGTGCTCCCATCCCCGGACATGCCTGTCGACCCCCGCAGCCGAAAGCCTCAAGGTGACATGCGGGCTGAGCAGGAGGTGATCGATGCGAAGGCCGGCATCCCGCGCGAAGGCATTTCGGAAGTAGTCCCAAAAGGTGTAGACGCGTTCCCCGGGGTGAAGCTGCCGGAGGGCATCCGTCCAGCCCTGTTCAAGCAGGCGATGATAAGCGTCTCTGACCTCGATGCGGAACAGCGCGTCGTTCACCCAACGCTCCGGTTTGTAGACATCGAGTTCTGTCGGCATGACGTTGTAGTCGCCAGCGAGGATCACCGGCACGTCGAGTTCCAGCAGCTCTGCCGCGTAAGCCGTCAGCCTGTGGAACCATGCCAGCTTGTATTCGAACTTCGGGCCCGGATAGGGATTCCCGTTGGGCAGATAGAGACAGCCGATCACCATGCCCTCGACCGCTGCCTCGATATAGCGGCTATGGGTATCGTCCGGATCACCGGGAAGGCCCTTGCGCGTCAGCGTCGGCTCCCTGTCTCTGGCGAGGATCGCCACGCCGTTCCAACTCTTCTGGCCGTGCCAAATCGCCCCGTATCCGGCAGCCTCGATGGCTTTCACGGGGAATTTCGGGTCTGGTGCCTTGAGTTCCTGAAGGCAGACGACGTCGGGTGACGCCTCCTCCAGCCACCGCAGCAGGACACCCAGACGGCCATTCACCCCGTTGACGTTATAGGTGGCGATCTTCACGGCCTAGTTCTTGCGATCGCCCTTGTCGCCCTGGCCGGGCTTGGCATCGTGCTTCGCCTTCTGTTTCTTGTCCGACGACAGGGAACGGCCGACATCCACCGAATGTTTGAACTTCCCGCTTTCGTCGCGCCGCACGTAGCGCTTGTCGGTCCCGGTATCGATGAGTTCGCGCTTCGACATCACTGCCTCCATTCGTCAGGTCGCCCGACAGAACGCACGGAAAGCCGAAAAGTTACAAACCGCTGGCCGCGGCGCGCGAGATGAGCTTCCCACCAGGAGCGTGAACAGAGCCTTTCAAGGCAAGTTCGGCGGCGCGACGAAATGGTAATACGCCCATACCAGAAACAAACCCGCTATCAACGCGAGCCAGGTGAGTGCTTTCCGTTGCATCGGGCCGACCGACCTTGGCTCCTGCTTCGGTTTCGGTCGTTCAAACTTAATGATGTTGTCGTCGCTCATATGATCCCATTGGTCTGGCGGTGGACCTCATAGCAGTCCACCTTCTTGTCGCAGCCGATCTGCAAAGCCTACCCTAATCAAGACTCCCCGCAAAGCGCTCGGGCCATCTCTATCGATAAGGGAGCGAAGGCGGCGCTGCCGGGCTAGAGGTTGCAGTGCACGGACCTTGCCAGGCTCTCCTCCCTGCACGCAATGTCGGCCGTGTTTCATCTCGTTGCGCCGGATGGCTCGGCGAGTGCCTCGACGTGGTGGACGTAATTCCGCCGCGTGTTCTGATCGACAATGGCAGCGGGAGCGGCAACGACCAGTCCCGCCGCTGTTCCGACGGTATGGGCGGCCCCGGCGGTCGCAGCGACGATATGGTCGCCGAGTCCCAGGCGACTGTCGGTCAAGGTCTGGCCGCTGGACAGGCGGCTGCCGATCAGTCGTACGATTTCCGGCGACTCCGCAAACTTGGTGTGATGCAGATTGTCGCCTGCCTTGATTTTGGTGAGGTCGACGACGGTGATCCCATTCGCCGCCAACTCCTCCTTGTAGGGCGACTGCTCCGGATCGATCGCTCCCAACCGGGAGACATTTCCCCAGACGCGGCGGGAAACGGCGAGTGCACGGTCGTCGCGCGAGACGAAGAGTGTAAAGCGCGGCCGTTGCTTGCCCATGTCGGCGATCTGCGATCCGAAGACGTCGACGTCGACGTCCGGCGCCGCCAACATGACATTCCTGAACTTCGCCGGCAGGCCGTCGTTGCGAATGGCCATCTGGCGCAGGGACTCGAGCGCCAACCAATTGCCCATCGAATGTGCCAGGATCGATACTTCCTTGACCTCGGGATCACGCGCCAGATACTGGAAAAGGCGTTCTACTGCGTTGCGGGTGTAGTTGGTGCTTTCGCGATCGTAGCCATAGGCCAGCAGGCTCCCGCGCGACGGCCACGTCGCGAGCACCGGAACGCTGCGCGCGCCCGAGTCGTGGATGATCTGCGCGAAGCGGAAGACCGCATCCTCGAAGTGGTTGTTGAACCCATGGATGAATACGAGGACGCTGCCGTCCGGGCTCTTGCGCACATGCGTGTTCAACCATTTCTCCGCCGCACCGCGATCGACTTCCACCGCCTTCAGTGTTGCGAAATCCGTCTCGGGATTGGGTGGAAGCTTGCTCGGCCAAGCGACTTCACCGGCCTTGCGAACGGTATCGGGCGGAATCGACACCGTCATTTCCGCAAATGTCGGGCTGAGCGCACGCTCGCCGCTGAACATCTCGCCCGGTTTTTCCGCCCGGCTTCGGGTGGTCGTGACCAGCATCTCGACTTGGGCGGCTGACGGATTGGCCGCTACCGGCTCGAGGACCCCTGTCGGGCGGCCCGCACATCCGTAGAGCAGCACAAAACTCCAGGCGGCGCACGCCAAAAGCGGCCGTATTGGTGGTACGCCGGCTTTGGCGTTCCGGGCGAGGTGCCGCTTCAATCCAATCACTCCTGTTGAATGCCGTGTGTACGCCGGCGGAAAGTGGAGCGGCGAACTGGGAGTTCGCCGCTCCTCCGAGCGACCAGCGAGACCGATGCTTACTTCAGATATTCGACTTTCAGGCTTTCGATCTTGCCGTTGAAAGCAAACGGCTTGCGGTCGAAATACGCAAGGGCGACTGGAGAATAACTGTCTTTGCCCACGTCGAAGGCGTCGTTGGCGGTAAAGGCAAGTGGAGCGGAACGCGGCACGTGTCCTTTGGCCACCTCTTTGCCATCGATGCGGATAACGACGTCTAGCGGTGCAGCGTGATCGCTGCTGACCTTACGTGTTTCGACCTCGATGTTGACCTTGCCGCTCGGCAACGGATCGGAGGATTCGAGACGCGTCCGCTCTATCTCGAACAGGTTGTACTCGTAGGTGAGCTTGCCGTTCTCGACCCACAAAGCGACCCCGCCCGAAAAAGCCCCCAGAGCATACAACACGCCTTCGGAGTCCGGCCGCAATTCCGCCTCGATGGTCACAAGGTTGCTGCGGGCTCCGACTTTCGGTGCCGTGAACTCGGGAACACCGACCACGTCTTGGGTGAATTGGAACTCGGTCGCGGGATTGGACGGCGCATCTTCAGGATGGAAGACGGCAGACCACAATCCTCCCCCGACCGGGAACACCTTATTGGCTTCGGCCTGCACGCCAAACGCCCTCTTCAGCGCCTCGACCTTTTCCGGATGATCGGCCGCGACGTTCTTTGCCTGGGAGTAGTCCTGGCTGAGATCATGGAGTTCCCATAGGTCATTATCCGGCGACCATTTGAAGATGGCGGGATCGAGGCCGGCCTTCCATGGTATCCGGGGTCCGAAGACGGATGCGATCCACTCGTCCTGATAGATGGCACGGCTGCCCATGATTTCGAAGTACTGCTCCTTCTTTTGGCCCGACGCCTCGGGAGAGTCGAAGGTGTAGGTCATGCTGACACCATCGAGGGGATCCTGGCTGATGCCGTCCACGAGCTTCGGCGGCTGGATGTCCAGGACGTCGTAGATCGTGGGTACGATGTCGTTGAGATGATGGAACTGGGAGCGCGGGGTCTGGTCGGGTTTGATTTTACCTGGCCAGGAGACCACGAGCGGCGTTCGCGTGCCGCCGAAATGGGCCGCGACCAGTTTGGTCGACCGGTGCGGCGTGGAACCGGCCCATGCCCAACCCGCATGATACATGTTATCGGCCTTGGGTGATCCGAGTACGTCCATCCCGCCCAACTCGTTCATCGCACGAATGTGGTCCTTGATCTCGGTGCGGATGCCGTTCTGCGCCAGAAGTTCGCTGATGGTGCCATTCTGGCCCTCCGCGCTGGACCCGTTGTCGCCCCAGACATAGAAGATCAGGGTGTTGTCGCGAATTCCAAGTTCGTCGAGGGCCTCGAGCAGGCGCCCGGCCTGAACGTCCGCATGCTCCGTATAGCCGGCAAAGACTTCCATGAGCCGGCGCTGGAACGGCTTCTCGTCTTCCGGAATATCCTCCCATCCTGACAGCGTATCCGGACGGGGCGTCAGTTGCGTGTTCTGCGGTATCCATCCGAGTTGTTTTTGGCGGGCATAGATGCGTTCTCGCATGGCATCCCAGCCGTCATCGAATTTGCCTTTGTACTTGTCCGCCCAGTCCTTGAAGATGTGATGCGGACCATGCGCGGCGCCGGGCGCCCAGTACATGAAGAAGGGCCGGTCCGGCGTCAGCGCGTGCACCTGCTTCATCCATATGACCGCCTTGTTGGTCATATCCTCGGTGAAGTGGTAGCCTTCCTTCCCGTGAGACGGGTCGACGCGAACGGTGTTTTCGACCACTGCGGGCTCCCACTGCGAGGACTCTCCAGCAAGGAAACCATAGAAATAATCGAACCCGATACCTTCGCCCGCGGGCCAGTCCGTATATGGCCCGACGGCTGTCGTTTCATTGGCCGGGGTGTTGTGCCACTTGCCGAATGCTGCGGTCGCGTAGCCATAATAGCCAAGGACTTTCGCGACGGTGGCGGAGGTGCGTGGTATCCTGCCGGTGTATCCGTCCCAGTCGTTCGCCAACTCGGCGATCTGGCCGTTCCCGACCCGATGGTGATTGCGCCCGGTCAGCAATGCCGCCCGCGAGGGAGAACACATGGCGGCATTGTGGAAGCGATTGTAGGACAGTCCGTCTTGCGCAAGCCGGCTCAATGTCGGCGTTTCGATCACTCCGCCGAAGGTGTCCGGCAAGGCCGGACCAACGTCGTCGAGCATGATGACGACGATGTTCGGAGCATTCGCGGGGAGATGCGGCTGCGCGGGCAATGGACTGTAAGTGGACTGAGCTATTGTCGGGCCGGCCTTGCTCCCTGAGGGCTTCGGCGGAAAAGGCAGCGATTCCTGAGCCGTTGCGGGCGCTCCCAAAAGCAGGATTGCCGTGCTTAGCGCCAACAAACGTATTCTCGCGAGCTTAGGTGACTTCATGCGACCCTCCTGGTGCCGACAACGCATCTGAACCCTGCGTGATATGTCGACGTGTCTATCGGGTCGGCATGCCGCACACCGGCGTGCCGACGGACCCAGCCGCCGGCGCAAACACCGGCCGCCGTGAGTTCACGACGCGTAATGTCCATTCTTCCCTCCAGCAAAAGATTAAGTCCAACGCGATGTACTGAATTGGCGAATGTAAACGGCCACGCTCCGCCCGTCGTATATTGCTGGCGAGCCTTCCCAAACGGTTGCATACTGCTATAGTGCTCAACTTATTTCTTGCCTTTTCATGCCAAGTTTGCTGCTCGGATGTCACATTCTGCACCCTCCATCAGGGTTAGGGCCTTCCTGCCGATGGCGCCCTATCTCGCCAAGCACGATGTTTCGGCCATAGAGTTCTGTGCGCGCCTCGGCATCTCACCGAACGTGTTCCGGAACGCCGACGGCTGGCTTCCGCGCGCCCAATGCTTCCACATGGCCAACGAAGTGGCTGCCCTCCTGGGAGATCCATTCGCGGGTGCGCATGTCGGGCGCTTGACCGAACTGCATGATCTCGGCCCATGGGGCCAGTCGCTTCTGGCAGCGGAGAGCGTGGCTGAAGCATGCGTGCTCGCGGTAGCGAACGTGTCGTCGATCCATCAGGGATCGGATATACGCTTCGTGGTGGAGGGCGGAACCGCTCGCATCATCTTCCGTTTCGTCGATCGTTTCGAGTTCGATCCCCGGCAATTCATCCTGGGCAGCCTCGCTGTCCTGCGGAAGGTGCCGCTTCTGGCGGGTGAACCCGCTGCAATAAGGGTTCGGTTGACGGCTTCGAGGACGCATGGAAGCACGGCACTGGAGGAGTGTTTCGGTCCCAAGATAGAAACAGGGTGCGACTACGATGCGATCGAGTTCGATCGAGATTTGCTCGATCTTTCTCTGAAAACCCCTGGAAATCGGCCATCGAACGTCACAGAGTCACTGGCCTCGACGATAGAGGCGGCAAAGATGCTCAGCGAAAGGCTGTCCGATGGTCATAAGCTTGGACTACAGACCGTAGCGAAAAGCCTCGGCATGTCGGTTCGCACACTGCAGCGGCGGCTGAAGTTTTGCGGCGTCGATTTTGAAGAGTTACTCGACGACACGCGCCGCAACGAGGCAATCCGGCTGATCTGTGAAGGTGTTCATAGCATGACCGACATTGCCTTAAGGCTGGGCTACAGTGATTCCGCGCATTTCACCCGCGCTTTCAAACGCTGGACGGGAGTAGCGCCATCCCGCTTCCGGACCGACCGGATATGACCGGCGGTGGTTATCCCCGCGGAAAGAAGCTTTTCACCCGATGCAGTGAAACGCCGTCGTTCCAGGCGGCATTTGCTCTGCTGTCGGGCGTCAGTGAGCCGGATGCTCGGCCTTCATCTGCGCGATCTCGCGCAAAGCGCTGGTCAGCACTTCGACCGATTGCGCCCCCATGACCGCATACTGCTGCTCGATGATGAAGCAGGGAACGCCGGTCACGCCGATTTCCCGGGCCATGTCGATTTCCTGCCTTACGGCGTCCCTGTCGGCGTCTGAAGCAAGGAGAGCCGCGATCACCGGCCTTTCGAGGCCGGCCTGTTCGGCGATGTCGAGGAGTACGGCTTGGTCGCCGAGGTTGCGACCCTCCTCGAAGTTCGCCTTGAACAGCAGGCTCACCACCGCGTCCTGCGCCGCTTCGCCGCCGGTCGCGGCCCAGCGGATCAGCCGGTGCGCATCGAGCGTATTCGGGCTGACCTTGACGGCATCGAAATCGAAGGCGATGCCGTCTTCCACACCGAGGCCTTCGAGCGTCCGGTGCGCCTCGTCGACCGCGGCCTGTCCGCCGAGCTTGGCCGCCAGGTGCTCTTTATGGTCGATGCCTTCCGGCGGCAGATCGGGATTGAGCTGGTAGGGACGCCATTGGATAGCGACGTTGATCTCGCCGGCGACATTGGCGATCGCCTGGTCGAGGCGATTCTTGCCGAGATAGCACCAGGGGCATACGACGTCCGAGACGATATCGATATTGACGGTTTCCATGGTGCCGGCCTTTCGGTTTACCAAAACTGCGACATAGGCCGGCCGGAAACATCTTTCAATGCGTTAGCGAACGGATGCCAGCTTACTGAACGCGCTCGTCCCACCAACTCGGCAACTGATAACCGTAAAGCGGTACCGTCGTCGGCCGGCCGATATGCTTCCAGCGGGCAATCCATTGCGCGTCGAGATGGTAAAGCGGAACCAGATAGGAATTGTTGACGAGGAGCCGGTCGTGCGCGCGAACGGCGGCGGTGAAGTCCTCGGGGTTGCGCGCCTGCAGGATGTTGTTGATCAGCTTGTCGACGTCCTTGTCGGCGACGCCTGCGAAGTTGTCGCTGCCTTGCCTGTCCCGAGTTTGCGAACTCCAGCGGTTGATCTGCTCGAGACCGGGAGAGAGCGACGAGGGGAAGGACTTGATGATGACGTCGTAATCGAAGGACTGGCTGCGCAACTGATATTGTGAATCGTCGACGGTCCGAACCCGCGCTGCGATGCCGAGCGGCGCGAGAAAGCGCTGATAGGCAAGCGCAACCTTCTCCTGGCCGGCATTCTGGCTCATGATCTCGAAGGCCAGCGGCGTCCCCTTGGCGTCGACCATCTTGCCGTCCTTGATGGAGTAGCCCGCTTCGCGAAGAAGGGTCACCGCTTCCCGGAGCACATTGCGATCGCGGCCCGAGCCGTCCGTCACGGGGAGTCGATAGCTTCCGTCGAGGATCGCCGGATTGATGCGCTCCCTCACGTCGCCCATGAGGTCCAGTTCACGATTGTCGGCTGCCACGCCGAGGAAGGAAAGCGACGAATTCTGCCAATAACTCTGCGTACGCGTATAGGCGCCGTCGAAGAGATTCTTGTTGACCCATTCGAAGTCGAAAACGAGAGCGAGCCCCTGCCTGAGCTTGATGTTGTCGAACATCGGTCTGCGCGTATTGAAGACGAAGCCGAGCATGCCGGACGGTGTCTTCGGCTTGAACGTTTCCTTGATCACATTGCCGCTGCGAACGGCGGGAAAATCGTAGGCCCGGGCCCATTTCGTCGCGCTGCCTTCGGCGTAGATGTCCACCACACCCTTCTTGAAGGCTTCAAAAAGGGTGTTC
This sequence comes from Sinorhizobium meliloti, assembly GCF_017876815.1. NCBI lineage: Bacteria > Pseudomonadati > Pseudomonadota > Alphaproteobacteria > Hyphomicrobiales > Rhizobiaceae > Ensifer > Ensifer meliloti. The sequence goes on from NZ_JAGIOS010000001.1 coordinate 3,359,853, forward strand.
TCCTGCAGGAAATATTCGACGGAGATCTCATCGTAATTGTCGAGGCCCACCTTCGAGGGCAGATCCTTGGCCCAATAGTCGGGGTTTCGGCGATAGACGATCCGCTCGCCAGGCCTGACTTCCGCGACCCGGTAGGGGCCGGAGCCGAGCGGCGGCTCCAGACTCGTCCGATCGAACGTCTCGACGTTGATCGCATGCTTCGGCAGCACGGGCGAAAGCCCCAGCAGAAGCGGAATCTCGCGATCGGCCTCCTCGGTGAAGGTGAAGCGCACGCTACGTTCCCCGACCTTCTCCATCTTCGCAACCTTCGAGAGGCGGTTGCTGAAAGGCGCACGCCCTTTGTCGCGCAACAATTCGAAGGTGAAGATCACGTCTTCGGCGGTCACCGGCCGGCCATCGGCCCAGCGCGCCTTGGGATTGAGGTTGAACTGGATGAAGGTGCGGTCATCGTCCCATTCGACGGTTTCGGCGAGCAGGCCGTACATCGTGAAGGGCTCGTCCTGTGAGCGCTGCATGAGGGATTCATAGACCAGGTTGCCAAAGCCAGGGTCCCACATGCCGCGCGCGGTCGTGCGCATGCTCTTCAAGATGAACGGATTGAGGCTGTCGAACGTACCGACGACCCCGTAGGCGATCTTCCCGCCCTTCTTCACCTGCGGATTGACGTAAGGGAAGTGCTTGAAATCGGCAGGCAAGGCGGGGTCGCCATGCATGGCGATCGCATGCACGGGCGCGGCCAGAGCACCAGTGGCAAAACTGCTGGCTGCCAGGAGCATCACCAGGCCGGAAACAACTGCGCGCAACTTCACCTCCCGTGGGGATTCAACAGGCCGATTCCGCGCAAGGTATCAATGCGGGAGCGCATTTCCAACCGGCGCCGGGTCGGGAAAAGAACAAAGCAGGCTCCTGCCACATCCCGCACCGGTTCGAAAGGGCCGCTCAAAGCAAATGATTGCACAAAATCGCAACAAACACTGGATAAACCGCACAAGCCAATGTAACAGGTGTTTCCGGAATCGGGGCCATTCAAATGCCTCATTTGGCCAACAGGACAACGGCGGCTGACGATACTCACTCTGCGGAACTCTGTTCCGTGACCGGATTTCAGGAGACGGAATCACAATGATCTTCAAGTCGAACTTCACCACACGCGCGGGATTGGCAGCGCTGGCGCTTTCTTTCGCAGCAGCCGGTGCGCCGAGCGTCGCATCCGCGCAGCAGGCGGGAGGCAAGCCGCCGCAGGGTTGGTTCAAGGTCTGCACCAAGCAGGAAGACAACGATGTCTGCATCGTCCAGAACCTGCTCACCGCCAATAACGGCCAGCTTGTGACGGCCGTCGGCCTCATTACCGTCTCCGGCAAGGTCAATCGCAAGGTCATGCAGGTTTCCGTACCGTCCGCGCGCATGATCCCGCCCGGCGTTCAAATGCAGATCGACGGTGGCAAGGGCGTCAAGCTCGATTACGCGATCTGCATGCCGGACAAGTGCGTTGCCGAAGCGCCGCTCTCCGACGCGCTTATTGCGCAGCTGAAGAAGGGCAACGAGGTCGTCTTCACCTCGGTCAATTTCCAGCGCGCTCCGAACCCAATCAAGATGTCGCTCGAAGGCTTCACCGGCGTATTCGACGGCGAACCGATCGAGCAGTCTCAGCTTGAAGAGCGTCAGCGCCTCCTGCAGGAAGAGATGCAGAAGAAGGCAGAAGATGCCCGCAAGAAGCTGGAAGAGGCGCAAAAGGCTGCCAAGCAGCAGTAATCATTAGCTTCTCTGAGTAAAGAAAGACGCCCGGGTCAACGATCCGGGCGTATTTTTGTACCTGCATCCGCCGACAATTGCGGCGACTCCACGTTTTCAGCCCGGCGCCTGAGCGGACGCGGCAGCTATCCGCACGCACCCTTTCCTCATCCCGCTCTAATGCTGATAAGTGGCCTTGGGCTTGTAGTGTCCGGCGTCGGCCTTTTCGAACAGAGCGTCCACCTGGGGATGGCGGATCGGCCTGTCGCTGTCATCGGAAACGAGGTTCTGTTCCGAAACATAGGCGACGTATTCGCTTTCGTCGTTCTCCGCAAACAGGTGATAGAAGGGCTGGTCCTTTTCGGGCCGGATCTCCTGCGGAATCGCATTCCACCATTCCTCGGTGTTCGCATATTCCGGGTCGACGTCGAAGACGACGCCGCGGAACGGGAACATCCGATGGCGAACCACCTGTCCGATCTCAAACTTGGCGTTTCTTTGTTTCATGACGCAACACATCCTTTCAGACAGTTATCTGGGTTGTCGCATATGGAACATCAAGAGGCGCGCGCCTCCGGGGGCGAGCCTTCCATCGGCGTCGAACTGAAAAGGCGGGTTTCGGATGAAGCCCGCCTTCCCTCGTTTCATCTTGCATGGACAGAACCTGTGAGGGCCGTCCGCTCCGCCATCAGACGGAATAGTACATGTCGAACTCGACCGGGTGCGGCGTCATTTCGAAGCGCATGACTTCCTGCATCTTCAGTTCGATGAAGGAGTCGATCTGGTCGTCGTCGAAAACGCCGCCAGCGGTCAGGAACTTGCGGTCCTTGTCGAGGCTTTCGAGCGCTTCGCGCAGGCTGCCGCAGACGGTCGGGATCTTCTTCAGTTCCTTCGGCGGCAGGTCGTAGAGGTCCTTGTCCATGGCCTTGCCGGGGTGGAGCTTGTTCTTGATGCCGTCGAGACCGGCCATCAGCATCGCGGCGAAGGCGAGGTAGGGGTTCGCCGTCGGATCGGGGAAGCGGACTTCGACGCGCTTCGCCTTCGGGTTGGTGCCGAAGGGGATGCGGCAGGAGGCCGAGCGGTTGCGGGCCGAATAGGCGAGCAGGACCGGTGCTTCATAACCCGGGACGAGGCGCTTGTAGGAGTTCGTCGACGGGTTGGTGAAGGCATTCAGCGCCTTGGCATGCTTGATGATGCCACCGATGAAGTAGAGGCAGGATTCGGAAAGCCCGGCATACTCGTCGCCGGCAAAGGTCGGCTTGCCGTCCTTCCAGATCGACAAATGCACGTGCATGCCCGAGCCGTTGTCGCCGAAGATCGGCTTCGGCATGAAGGTCGCGGTCTTGCCATAGGCATTGGCGACCTGGTGCACGACATACTTGTAGATCTGCATCTTGTCGGCATTGCGCACGAGGGCATCGAACTTGACGCCCAGCTCGTGCTGCGCCGCTGCCACTTCGTGGTGATGCTTTTCAACCGTCACGCCCATTTCGGACAGCACGGTCAGCATTTCGGAGCGCATGTCCTGGCTGCTGTCAACCGGCGGAACCGGGAAATAGCCGCCCTTGACACGGGGGCGGTGACCGAGGTTGCCGGTCTCGTAGTCCGTGTCGTCGTTGGAGGGCAGTTCGGAGCTGTCGAGCTTGAAACCGGTGTTGTACGGATCGGCCTTGTACTTGACGTCGTCGAAGACGAAGAATTCCGCTTCCGGACCTACGAAGACCGTGTCGCCGATGCCGGAGGCCTTGAGGTAGGCTTCTGCCTTCTTGGCCGTGCCGCGCGGGTCGCGGTTATAGGCTTCGCCCGAAACCGGATCGAGAATGTCGCAGAAGATGACCATCGTGGACTGGGCGAAGAACGGGTCCATATGCGCCGTTTCCGGATCGGGCATCAGCACCATGTCGGATTCGTTGATAGCCTTCCAGCCGCCGATCGAGGAACCGTCGAACATGACGCCGTCGGCGAACATGTCTTCGTCGACGCAGACGACATCCATCGTCACGTGCTGCAGCTTGCCCTTGGGGTCGGTAAAGCGCAGGTCTACGAACTTGACGTCGTTTTCCTTGATCTGCTTCAGAACTTCATTCGCAGTCGTCATTTGTTGCAATTCCCTGTGTGATGACGAGGATTGGAAAGACGGGGCCGGACGGCCCCCGGATAGGTGAGATCGCCAGACGCGATCAGATGGCGTCGAGGCCGGTTTCGCCGGTACGGATGCGGATCACTTCTTCCACATTAGATACGAAAATCTTGCCATCGCCGATGCGGCCGGTTTGCGCGGCATTGCGGATGGCTTCGATCACGGCCTCCGCATTTTCGTCCGCCAGCACCACTTCGACCTTCACCTTCGGCAGGAAGTCGACGACGTATTCTGCGCCGCGGTAGAGCTCCGTATGTCCCTTCTGCCGCCCGAAGCCCTTGGCTTCCGTGACGGTGATCCCCTGCAGGCCGACCTCCTGAAGGGCTTCCTTCACTTCGTCGAGCTTGAAAGGCTTAATGATCGCTTCGATCTTTTTCATGAGAAAATGTCTCTCCGCTTCTCCCTTTAAAGCAGGTTCTGCCCGCTTGGCCTCACACTATGCACGTAGCGTGCCACTTTTGTAGAGGAATGACGCGCAGATTGCGAAATTTCCAGTGGTAACGCGATAGGTGCCGATGGGGCAGTGGCTTCTGCAATGGCATTCTGCCTATTTTTTATGAGGTTTTGAGTGTTCGACGCCGGCGCGCGACGGAGGATCGCTGCGTTTCGTGCTCGAAGCATGTTATTTGAGCACTTATAGTGTGCAAATGCACATTTCTTAGTCACGTCGCTTTCCGTCAACGCTGCTCTTGTCTTGCGCTTTCGGTCGGGATTAGATCGCTTCCATGCTTCAGGCGCTTTCGAATGTCCTCGTGACCCCGGCGGAAATGACAGCGGTCGACAAGGATGCCGCGCGTTCGGGGATCGATAGCTTCTCGCTCATGCGTTCGGCGGGAACGGCCGTATCAGCCGCCGCCTTGCGGCTTTACCCGGAAGCATTGCGCTTTGTGGTGCTTTGCGGCCCGGGCAACAACGGCGGCGATGGCTATATCGCCGCTGCCGCGCTCGCCGATACCGGCGCAAGCGTCGCCGTCTTTGCGCTCGGCGACGCGGCGATGCTGAAGGGCGACGCCGCGCGGGCGCGCGATGCCTTTGCGCTTGTACCGCGACCCCTCGACGCCTACGGGCCGCAATCGGGTGATGTCGTCATCGACGCACTTTTCGGGGCAGGGCTTGCGCGCGATGTGCCGGACGAGGCGAGAACAGTCATCGAGCAAGTGAATGCGAGCGGAGTACCGGTCCTCGCCGTGGACCTGCCATCCGGCATAGACGGGCGGACGGGCGAAATCCGGGGCTTGAGTTTCGTTGCGGCCCACACGGTGACGTTCATGGCGGCCAAACCCGGCCATCTGCTGATGCCGGGTCGCGCCCGCTGCGGCACGCTTGAAATTTTCGATATCGGCATTCCGGCAAGGCTCGTTGCGGATAGAGCCGGCGATCTTCACGTCAACACACCCGCGATGTGGGAGCAACACCTCGGCGCGCTCGATCCCGCGACCCACAAATACAAACGCGGCCATCTCGCCGTGCTTTGCGGCGGACCGGTTTCGACCGGGGCCGCGCGGCTGTCGGCGGCGGCCGGCCTGCGCGCCGGCGCGGGGCTGGTGACGCTTGCCTCTCCGGCGGAAGCGCTCGCCGTCAATGCGGCGCACCTCACCGCCGTCATGCTCAAGGAAATCAACAACGCTGCCGGCCTTGCCGCCTGGCTCAAGGACAGACGCCTGAATGCCTTCGTTCTCGGACCCGGCTTCGGCGTCGGCAAAAAGGCGCGGGATTTCGTGCTCATGCTCTGCGGCCGCGCACTGGTGCTCGATGCCGACGGGATAAGTTCGTTCCGAGAGGGCAGGGAGCAACTCTTCGACAGGATCGCGGCAGAGGGCGGTGAGGTGGTGATGACGCCGCACGAAGGGGAGTTCGCCCGGCTCTTTCCGGATATCGCCGAGGATGCGGCGCTGTCCAAGATCGAAAAGGCTCAGGCCGCAGCAAGGCTCAGCCATGCCGTGATCGTCTATAAGGGGCCGGATACGGTCGTTGCCGCGCCGTCCGGCCGGGCCGCCGTCAATGTCAACGCGCCGCCCTGGCTCGCGACGGCAGGTTCGGGCGACGTACTTGCGGGGATCATCGGCGCCCACCTGGCACAGGGGATGCCTGCTTTCCAGGCGGCAGCGTCCGCGGTCTGGCGCCACGGCGAGGCCGGTGTCGTGGCCGGCCGCACGGCAACGGCCGAGAGCCTTGTCGAGAGCATAGCGCCGCTTCGAGGGAATGCTTAGAACGCCGAGCGTCCTGTCAGGAGAGCACTTCCAGCAAAGTGTTGGGGTGTTTCACTTTGTCGATGAAACAGTGAAACACGCTAGCCGCGCGTGCCCTTGGCAATCGGTTCCTGGTAGGTGAAACCGAGGTCCCAGGGGAAGTAGATCCAGGTATCCTGGCTGACTTCGGTCACGAAAGTGTCGACGAGGGGGCGACCCTTCGGCTTTGCGTAAACCGCAGCGAAATGCGCCCTCGGCAGCATCGCGCGAACCTCGGCGGCAGTCTTGCCGGTGTCGGTCAGATCGTCGACGATGAGAACGCCTTCGCCCCCATCCTTTGCGATCTCAGGCGAGATGCTCTTGAGCACCTTCATCTGGCCCTGCGTGTCGTAGTCGTGATAGGAGGCGATGCAGACCGTTTCGATCATCCGGATGTTGAGTTCCCGGCTGACGATAGCGGCCGGAACAAGGCCGCCGCGCGTGATGCAGACCATCGCGCGCCATTCCTGCCCGTTGTCGGCCAGCCGCCAGGCCAGGGCACGGGCGTCACGGTGGAATTGATCCCAGGATACAGGAAAGGCTTTCTCGGGAAGAGACATGACGGACTCCGGCTTCTTTGCGCTGTCGGCGATAAGCGTTGCTGCAGTTCGACGGCCACGCCGCCGACACTAGTTCATGCCTGATGCAATAGCGGCAATGAAGCCGAAAGTGCAAGAGCCAGTCCAGCCGCGAGCACCGCGATCTGCAATGATTTCGCCGACGCGGAGTTCAGGGCTGGTGTTTCTCGCGTGATCGGCCGATCGCCTCGATCATCGCGATCACCTCGGTTTCGGCGGCGCCAAGCACCGTGGCATCGCGGGCCCGGATCACGATATCCGTCGAGAAGCTCTTGCCGTCGAATCTCGGATAGGAGCCGATGCTCGTTTCGGGATGGTTCTTCTGCACCTCGGTCAGCGGCGCTCCGATGTCGCCCTCGCCATAGGGCGAGCGAACCGTACGGGAAAGGACGGGCGTGCCGGTCTCAAGGCTCGGCAGCAGCGCGTCGAGCATCGCCTGGAACACCTGGGGCACGCCGGCCATGACATAGACGTTCTCGATGGCGAAGCCGGGTGCGGTCGATACCGGATTGGGAATGTGGGTCGCGCCTTCAGGCATGCGGGCCATCCGCTTGCGCGCCTCGGTGAACTCCATGCCGCGGCGCTCGTACATCGCGGCAAGCAGCTCCATTGCCTTCGGCTCGTGAATGCACTCGACCCCGAAGGCCTTCGAAATCGCATCGGCAGTGATGTCGTCATGGGTCGGACCGATGCCGCCGGAAGTAAACACGTGGCGGTAGCGGCTGCGCAGGGCATTGAGCGCCTCCACGATCGCGTCCTGGTCGTCGGCGACGATGCGCACCTCGCGCAGATCGATGCCGACCATCGTGAGCATATCGGCGAGGTGGCCGATGTTCTTGTCCTTGGTCCGGCCGGAGAGAAGCTCGTCGCCGATGGCGAGCATGGCGGCGGTGACGATCGTGGGGCTGGTCATTGGCGCTCCAGGCGTATTCGGATCGCGAACGCGATCTCGTCAGTGTTGAAAAAAGCTGAACAGTCTGTCGACCATCCCTGCACTGGCAGTGGTATGCGTTTTGATAAATCCTGCCGGCCGCGGCGATCAAGCGGAATTGCCGGACAACAAGGAGTATCGTTTTGGCTAGAGTACTGGTTCTTTACTATTCGGCCTATGGGCATATCGAGACGATGGCCCATGCGGTCGCGGAAGGTGCAAGATCGGCCGGTGCCGAAGTAGCCGTCAAGCGCGTTCCGGAACTCGTGCCGGAGGACGTGGCGAAAGCTTCGCATTTCAAGCTCGACCAGCCGGCACCGGTCGCGACCGTCGAGGAGCTGGCGGATTACGATGCAATCATCTTCGGCGCGGGCACCCGCTACGGGACCGTCGCTTCGCAATTGCGTAACTTTATCGACCAGACCGGCGGCCTCTGGGCAAAAGGGAAGCTCGTCGGCAAGGTGGGCTCCGCCTTCACCTCGTCGGCGACCCAGCACGGCGGCCAGGAATCAACGATTCTCGGCCTCATTCCCACGATGATGCATCACGGCATGGTGGTCGTCGGACTTCCCTATGCCTTCCAGGGTCAGATGGGCGTTGAGGAAGTCAAGGGCGGATCGCCCTATGGCGCCTCGACGATCACCGGCGGCGACGGTTCGCGCCAGCCCTCCGCGGTCGAACTCGAAGCCGCCCGCTTTCAGGGTGCGCATGTCGCGCGGATTGCCGCAAAGCTCGCGGACTGACGACCTTCAACCTTCGTGCGCGGCTCCCGATCGAGCCGCGCCCTTTTTTGCGGGCGATTCGGATCACAGTCCGCCCCTCGGCCGGGTCGCGGAATATCGGCCCGCAAGCCTTCGCAAATGTGGCCCAATGGGGCAATTTTGTGTTAACATCGCCGCATTCGGCATCAGAAATGCCCGACGGCGACGTGCTTTTTTTAGCAGGCAAGGTCGCTACAGCACTTTGAATGGCTGCGTGTTTTTCTCAGACCGGCTCCGATTCAGGGAAGCATGCGGCAGCAAGGAGGAACTAAAGGGCCCGCGCGGCGCGGCCCGTCGAGGGCAGGGACTGTCCTTGAACATCCATGGGAGTGAAGGATGGTGCAGATCACTTATTTCATCGTTCCACACGATGGAGGCTGGGCCTACAAGGCAGCCGATGCATATTCAGAGCCCTTTCCCAGTCGCGAGATGGCGCTGGCGGCCGCCAAAGCTGCAGCAGCCGAACAGCAGGTCGGCGGCGACGACGAGGAGATCAGCTTCCAGGATGAGAAGGGAAACTGGCATTTCGAACATGCCGACGGCGGAGATCGACCGGAAGCAACCGTAGAGGATGGCTGACGATGCTGCGTTGGAGGGCAATTGACGCGAAGCCGTTGTCCTTGGTTATGCGACCCGCGCAGGCGGCGACCGAAAATGGAGAATTTCCATGCATTACAATGTTCAGATCTTTACCTGGACTGCACGCCTGGGCGTTCACCAGGTCGGATCAGTCATCGAAATAGACGCGCCGAATCCCAAGGCGGCGGCGATTTCGCTGTTGGGATTGCGGCTTGACGAGACCGGCGAGTCGTCAAAGCTGGCCGTCAGGGTGTGGAGAGGAGAGGACGCCACGCGAGCCGACTGCGACTGTTTCTACTATCATTGAGCCGGTCATTGCCGGCGCCCTCGCCGCACAGCCGGGCCTCTGTTCAGGCCAGTTTCTTTTGTGCGTTGGCCTGACTGACGAAGGCTTGTCCCGCTCGCAGAAGAAGTCCCTCATCTCTCGTGCCGGACTGATATTCCCGGATCAGCATCCTCCCGAACCGCCGAGCCTGCGCGCTCTCGCGCGGCCATCGATGTTCGCGGCACAGCTTGTCGAACACGCGCTGCAGCGTGTCGAGGTCTTCGGAAAGCAAGGCTATGCCGCCGAACGCTTGCAGTGAACGCACGCCCCACCCTCCGTAATCATCATCAAGGATGCCCTTGAGCCCTGCATTATCTTGCCATTGACATGCCGCGATTGAACCCCTGGCGAATCAGGGGTTGCAAAATTTCTTGGGCAGATGCCATTCCCCGATCCTCGAACGGGCCGGCAGGGCCATGAGGAACCTTCAGAAATGTCCGGGGTTGATCTGGCGAGACCGAAAGGAGCGAGCCATGAGCAATCCCAAATATGACGATCTGACGGACCAGCCGATGCCGTCTCCCACATGGAAACCGGAACCGAAAGAAATGGACATGGAGCCACAGCCGCTCCCGGATCAGGCGGCGGAATCCGGCACCGACGAGCCGCCGGCCAGAAGTGGCCAAACCACAAAGAAAGAGAAACCGGCCGAAGGCGCAGGATCGGACAATCCGACCCATCACACCGGCCGCGTTCCTCCAAAGGTGACCGATGGCGAGCTTTGAGCACGTCGAGCGGCTGACCCAACTTCAGGCGCGCGATTGGTGCGCGCCCCGTTAGAAGCCGGGCTTGCCCGCGCGCTGCAGAAACGATCTAATCGCTTCGATTCATGAGGTGCGGTTCCTCGGGATCGTTTCGCATCCGCGTGACTGTTT